>NZ_JBKAHK010000002.1:0-909548 GCF_046298265.1 Gillisia xinjiangensis
AATTGCGAATGCCCTACTTAAAAAGGCAATTCTCTAGAAAGGAGGTGTTCCAGCCGCACCTTCCGGTACGGCTACCTTGTTACGACTTAGCCCCAGTTACCAGCTTCACCCTAGGCCGCTCCTTGCGGTGACGGACTTCAGGTGCTTCCAGCTTCCATGGCTTGACGGGCGGTGTGTACAAGGCCCGGGAACGTATTCACCGCATCATGGCTGATATGCGATTACTAGCGATTCCAGCTTCACGGAGTCGAGTTGCAGACTCCGATCCGAACTGAGATAGGGTTTATAGATTCGCTCCTGCTTGCGCAGTGGCTGCTCTCTGTCCCTACCATTGTAGCACGTGTGTGGCCCAGGACGTAAGGGCCGTGATGATTTGACGTCATCCCCACCTTCCTCACAGTTTGCACTGGCAGTCTTGTTAGAGTTCCCGACACTACTCGCTGGCAACTAACAACAGGGGTTGCGCTCGTTATAGGACTTAACCTGACACCTCACGGCACGAGCTGACGACAACCATGCAGCACCTTGTAATTTGTCTTGCGAAAGATCTGTTTCCAAATCGGTCAAACTACATTTAAGCCCTGGTAAGGTTCCTCGCGTATCATCGAATTAAACCACATGCTCCACCGCTTGTGCGGGCCCCCGTCAATTCCTTTGAGTTTCATTCTTGCGAACGTACTCCCCAGGTGGGTTACTTATCACTTTCGCTTAGCCACTCAGAATTGCTTCCGAACAGCTAGTAACCATCGTTTACGGCGTAGACTACCAGGGTATCTAATCCTGTTCGCTACCTACGCTTTCGTCCATCAGCGTCAATAAATTATTAGTGATCTGCCTTCGCAATCGGTGTTCTATGTAATATCTATGCATTTCACCGCTACACTACATATTCCAACCACTTCATAAGTATTCAAGAACAACAGTATCAATGGCAATTCTATGGTTGAGCCACAGACTTTCACCGCTGACTGATTGTCCCGCCTACGGACCCTTTAAACCCAATGATTCCGGATAACGCTTGGATCCTCCGTATTACCGCGGCTGCTGGCACGGAGTTAGCCGATCCTTATTCGCAGAGTACCGTCAAGCCCCGACACGTCGGGGGGTTTCTTCCTCTGTAAAAGCAGTTTACAACCCATAGGGCCGTCTTCCTGCACGCGGCATGGCTGGATCAGGCTCTCGCCCATTGTCCAATATTCCTCACTGCTGCCTCCCGTAGGAGTCTGGTCCGTGTCTCAGTACCAGTGTGGGGGATCTCCCTCTCAGGACCCCTACCTATCGCGGTCTTGGTAAGCCGTTACCTTACCAACTAACTAATAGGACGCATACTCATCTTATAGCCATAAATGTTTAATTATTAAATAATGCTATTCAATAATACTATGGGGCATTAATCCAAATTTCTCTGGGCTATTCCCCTCTATAAGGTAGATTGTATACGCGTTACGCACCCGTGCGCCGGTCGTCAGCGGTGCAAGCACCCTGTTACCCCTCGACTTGCATGTGTTAAGCCTGCCGCTAGCGTTCATCCTGAGCCAGGATCAAACTCTTCATCGTTAATCTTTAAATAATGTAACAATTACTAAGGTCGATTTTATAATAACAAATCCGAAGATCCATTATCAACTCAAAATTATTTTCTAGTCTTAATTCGTATTCTTTTGGTTTCTTCCTCATCCTTTCGAATGAGTTGAAACGCGCTGTCAATTCAATATATCAATGAACTTTTCCCATCTGCCTTCTCAGGCATATTCCCAAAGGAACATCTAATGGATTACTTGTCGAAATAAAAGGAGTCGAACCTCTTTTGCTTTGCACCCTGCCCCGGGATTTCTTTTCAGTATGTGTGTGTGAACTTCTTATTCTGTAAACGGCTGCAAATATACAACGCTTTTTCTTTAAACGCCAAACTTATTTTTAAGTTTTTTTTGATCCTTATTTCTTCCGAAATTTAAACCAAATCAGCAATCAAATCAACCTCTTTAAGAACGCCGCCTTCATCTCAAAGCGGCTGCAAATATACAACGCTTTTTTTAATCCCGGCAAAATTATTTGAAGTTTTTTTGAAGCGCTAAAATACGATGAAAACTATCCTACTTCAGCTGCAATCCCAACACTCAATGAACTTCCCTTAACAACTGCATCAACCAATATCCCTGCTAAGCGGGTGCAAATATACACTCCTTTATTTCCTTATGCCTAACATTATTCCGTGTTTTTTTAATAATTATTTTAACCACAGCTTAACACAATGAACACCTGCAGATTAGATTCTGAATTTTTTTTATTACAAAACTTAAATCCATCTCATTAAAATTAAATTTAAGGCAAAAGACCCCCTTAATTGGAAAAGCCCCACTTAAAAAAGCATCAACTCTTTTAAACTTCAAGACCGAAATCGCCCCTACCACAGGGGAGAAAACGAAAAAAGACCGGATTCATTAAAGGGTATTTAAGTCCACAAGTGAAATCAATGCAATCATAATTCAACCAGAACATTTAAAATTCCCCCAATAATCCTTGAAAACGTAAATAAACAAGTATGATGCAGAAATAAAAAGAAGCTTATTAAAACACTCTTATTGCAACAGGGAACTTAAACCACCGGTTAGATAAAGAAAATACGTTTTGAATATAGATAAGTGATCAATAAATCAGCACATATCCCGAACTATAAGATAGAAACATGGATTTAAAGAAAGAAATTCCAAACCAAACCAAAACGAACGAGAAAATCACGGTGAGGATAATCCGGAGCAACAAAATTATTATTCACATTGATAAGTGAATTCACATGTTCCAACTTAAAAAATATACGTGTTTGCCTGATCCTGGCATTTAAAAAGAAATCGACTACGGGATACCCGCCCAGCTCCTGCTCGTTTTGTACGTAAAATTCTGCTAAAACAGGATCATACCCATTCATTTCATAAGGGGTGAAATACTTCAGGGTGAAACCGGTTTGTAGAAAGAGTGCCTTTCGGAACAAATGATCACTAAAATAAAGGGAATTCCTGGTTACAAAAGCAGGAACTTTAAATACTTCGGCTCCGGAAGTGACCGTTTGATACATAAGCGTATTATCCAGCGAAAATTTGCCATAGCTAAATTCCCTTCCCGCTTTAAGCTTTATATAATTAACCGTAGCATCAAACTGGAAGGGTTTCACAGCCCCTTCTTCATTTCGGGAAAAATAGGCATATTGATCTATTTGGGAAATTGCGGCATCCAGCTGCAACAAGTTTTTTGAATCCAGCTTCAGCGTTAAACTACGAAGGCTTTGATTATCGAAATCAGTTTGCCAGTTATAATCAAAGTAATCGCTTTGATTCAACAGAAAATTAAAATTAGGAGCTCTTTCGTTGCTGTTGATCTCGGCTGAAAGGGAATTATTCTCATTTAAGCTATACCCTGCACCAGCGGTAAGGTAATGACCGCTAAAATCCCCCAGGAGGTTCACCATAGCATCACCATAAATTCCAAATCCGCCAAAATTATTGGTATAAGCGACTCCTGCAGAATAGTTTTCTCCTACCAATCGGTTTGTGATGACCTCATTTTCATCCAGAATCAGGATGGAATTATAGCCATAATTATAATAAGACATCCCGGCCTTGGCAGTCAATTTTCCCAAGGTGGAATTTTCATAAGAAACAGCCGCAGTATTATTAATATGTCTGTTTTTAACCTGATCCCTCAAATTTGAGCTTCGGAAAGTTTCGCCAAAAATATCAGAAGCAGCGGAAGACTGTCGGAAAATATATTTCTTATCACTAAAATCCAAAATATGGTGTAGCGTAATCCTGTTCTCTTCTCCTTTAACAAGGTCATATTCCTGATCAAGATAAAAACGTTTTCCAAAAAGCACATTTTCGGCATTTTCAAACTTCACCTCAAGCAGGGATCGATCCTCAAACTCTATCTCCTCATTCACATATTGCTGCAACGCCTGATCATTAAGCCCCCCGTTTTCCTGATTTAACAGATCCTGGGAAACAAAATGCGTTTTTAACCTGTATCGTTCATTAAGGGTATTATAACTTAAAGTTGCCCTAAAATTACCGGTGCTTGTTAATTGATGCTGATATTTCCCGAGAGATCTCAATCCTTTATAGGCCGCAGAAAAGTTAAGCCGGGGCGAAGTATTAATTGTAAAAAAGGCGTCCAGGGTTTGCCCCTGTTCCGGAACGGTTTTAAAATAAGCCTCGGTTAACGGAGTAGGAACTTCATAATAACTGATATCCTCCACCTCCATGAAACTATAGTGCCTGGCCCTGGCTCCAAATTCCGGGATCAAATCCTCACCCTTTATAGTATAAGCCAGGGAATTATAGGTTTGTCCTACATTTGAAAACGGAACCAATTCAAAATTATCTTTTCGCAGATAATTGAATTTATAATGCTTTTGAATAGTGAGAGAAGTATCAACGTAAGTGGTATCCCCCTTATGAGAAATAATTTTGTAGGCGGTGATTGGGGGTTTTTGCGCAGTATCCTGTTGAACATCCGCGCCTCTCCTGTCATCCGTACCACCAGTAAGGCCGACAGGTCTACCTTGTCCAAATGAACAGATTGAAAAAAATAAAAAAAATATTAAGATAAGTTTTCTCATGAAGATCATAATGTATGGCAAAAATAGGATAAATCCTTTAACACAGAGAATGTTTATTAAAACAAAAAACCACCCGGAGTGGGTGGTTTCTATTAGCTTATGAGATGGCTATAAACCTAGATTTATAATAGCTCTGCTCGTTTTTTCATAGGGATAACCCCTCCAGAAAAATCCTTCACCTTTATATTTCCAAACCACTTCCTTACTTTCAGTCACCTCCCAAAATCCAAAAGTTCCCTGGGTAATTAAAGTATTTCCATTAGGCAACCTATAGGCTCCAGATACTTTTGGTGAAAAAAGATCCTGATCATGGAAACTCCATTTAACAGCCAGTTTATTCTCCTGATTTGCTTTCAATTAAAATTTTTCAGGAATTTCCAATTCATAAACTGTAGAATGTAGGTCCTGTGCTGGAAGTCCGTTAGAAAATACAATTAAGGAATTACCACCAGGCACCAACCTAGAACAAAAAAAAGACTGCCATTGCTGGCAGCCTTTTAAAATTCATTTATTACAAATAATTTAGTAACCTGTATTTTGATCGATATTAGCATTTACATCAATTTCAGAAGTTGGAATTGGCATTTTATAGTTATATGCGCTATACTCCACTCCTGTATGTAATTGAATTAAATCGACACTTTGAACATCCATCCCTGTACATCCAAGGTCATGATTCTAAAGCCCTCAAAAGCAAGTTCCTTTCTTCTTTCCAATAAGATATTTTCTTTAGAGATGGCTCCTTCAGCGTCTGCAACTCTATTGGCAGGAATCATATTTACAGAGAGAGAGAGAATAAAAAAAACCGGACGATAAAATAATCGTCCGGTTTCTAAATTCTAACTATTTTGCAATTAATTCTGTCCTCCTAGATTCGAATTAAATAAAATCTCGTTTTGAGGAATTTCATATGTTAATTTCTCGTCGTTATGATCAAAAGACTGACCTGCAAAGTCTAACCAGTTAGCTCCTCTTGTTCTAGTCTCACGTCGTCTCTTCATAATAAAATAAGACTGGCCTTCTGCAAACAACTCCAATCTAGCCTGCAGGGCAGCTTCTTCAGCCAAACCATCATCTGGTAGAGCATCAATATAAGAACTATCATCCAACCTTAAATCTAGCACGGCCTTCAAACTGGTTCTAGCAGCATCAGAATTTCCATTTTCAGCGGCAGCTTCAGCATGCAAAAGATACATCTCGGCAACTCTCAAATAGTGAGAATCTGAATCTATATTCGACTGAGGTCCGGAAAAAAGGCGAAAGCCGTTATTTTGGGCACCTTTATAATAAAACTTACCCCTAGGTCTTAAGCTTGCATCAAATTGGTTTAGTCTAATATCATCTGCTCTGAATTTAGAATGCAAAGTCGCATCCATACCTTTAGCATTTCCTACCGCAGCATAACTATAGCTATAAGGATCCATAAAGCCCCACCAGGAAAATAAGGATGCTAGTCCCTGACCTTCCGGCGTGATGTCTATTCCCCAAATAACACCAGGAATGCTATTAATGTCATTAAATCCTCCTACACTACCATCTTCTCCAGGTAATAATGCAACTTCATCTGCAGTCATAATAGGATAGCCAGCGTCTACCACTTTCTTAGCATATTCTTCTGTTTTGGGCCAGTTGTTTAAAGCACCATAAGTTCTGGCCAACAAACCTCTTACCACATCCTGATTAATCTCAATTTTAGCTTCCCTGGCAAAACCCTCCAATAAAATTTCTGCATCTAAAAAATCTTTGATTGCAAAATCAAAAACTTCTTGCAGAGTGCTTTTTGGCAAATCTACGTCATTAGCACTTTTATAAAGTGGTAAAACCGGTTTTGATAAATTAGAAATATCATTAACATAAGTATGGGCTAGAAAATAATATGCATAACCTCTCAATGCTTTGGCCTGACCAACTGTAAACCTACCTGTCTCTGTTTCAGGCACAACATCATTTCCACCTGCTCCATCTATAACCAAATTAGATAGATTTATGATTCTGTAAAGAAACCTCCAGCCTCTATAATTGTAATCAGATGCAGGATCAATAGTTGCAGTTAATTCAGAGATGGCAACTTGTCTGTTATAACTCTTACCTAAATGAACCAAATCTGCTGAGAAAATATCCAACTGGATGTACTGTGTGGTTATCCCAAAATCTTCCTGACTATTAGTACCACCACTACCCCTACGGTATAAGTTCTCATATATCCCTAACAAGGTACCTTTTGCCACATTAGGATTAATTTCTGCAGCTTCAGACACTTGTTCTTGCGATAAAACTTCTGTTGGATATACCTCTAGAAATTCTTCACTACAGGAAACAAATAAGAGCATAACTCCTACATAAATAAATTTTCTTATCATTTTCATAATTTTATAAAGTTAAATTAACACCAAACACAATAGTAGAGAGTGGATTGTAACGGTAAAAATTAGATGCTCCCGTTACCGAAGTAGATGGATTAAAACCTTTTCTTGCTGACCAAAGCGCAAGGTTATCTCCTGTTACAGATATGCCTAAATTCTCAAGTCCAATATTTTCCGCAAAAGCCTTTGGCATTTCCCATCCTAAACGAATGTTGTTCAATGCTAAGTAATCTGCTTTTGTCAAAAATCTTGTTGAAGTAGAATTTTGCTGAATCTGAAATCTGGCATCTTGTCTCGGAATATCTGTAACATCTCCAGGTGCCATCCAACGATTTCTTATGTCTGTATGGAAATTATTTACTCCTGCATAATTATTGGCCATTAAAGATGCATAAGCCCCGTCATATGAATACCCTCCTATAGAATAGTTAAATAATGTGCTTAGTGAAAAACTACCATATCTTGCATTTAATCTAAAAGATCCACTTACATCAGGTATAGCTGTTTTATCGACAAATTTATCGGTTGCTTCTGAATACACTTCAGTTATGTCCTGAATAATATTGGCATCTGGATTGTCATTAACGTACCCGGTTAAAGATGTAATAATTATATCATCATCTCCAAATTCGCCATTATTATCAACATCATCATAATGCCGCTCCCATTGCGCAGCACCAGTATTTGAATTCACCCCAGCGTACACCGGCATATAAAAATCGTACAATGAACGACCAGCAGCCCGACCATAAATACCAGCCTCATCAAATAATTGTTCCCTTCCAGTTGTTGGGTCAATTGGTAAAGCTACGAGTTCGTTGTTTAACAAAGCCCCGTTAACACCAAAATTTAAACCGAATTTAGGCTTATTAACCAGCTTAAAATCCAAATCAAATTCAACACCTGAATTCAACATCTCACCATCATTTACCCGGTAATTAGCAAATCCGTTAGAAGGACCCACACTTCTAAGAAAGAACATATCTGTGGTGGTTTTCCTATAATATTCTACAGACCCCTCAACAAAATTACCTAATTCAAATTCTAAACCGGTATTAAATTGATTAGAGCTTTCCCAAGTAAGGTCAGGATTACCTCTTGTAGTAAAGGCTAAAGATATATTATTATTAAGGTTGCTTACAGAATATAAGTTATATCCTGGGTATAATCCTATTCCACCAGAATTACCAAGAACACCATAACTAGCTTTCAATTTTAAAAAGTCTATAAAATTTGAATTGTTTAAGAAATTTTCCTCAGACAATATCCATGCAGCTCCCACAGCATAGAAGTTACCC
Organism: Gillisia xinjiangensis; assembly: GCF_046298265.1. Lineage (NCBI taxonomy): Bacteria > Pseudomonadati > Bacteroidota > Flavobacteriia > Flavobacteriales > Flavobacteriaceae > Gillisia > Gillisia xinjiangensis. Next base: position 8,274 of record NZ_JBKAHK010000002.1, read on the forward strand.
CATTTGTTATTTAAAAACCTTGAGGATGCATCTCTATTAAAAGTAGCGTTCAAGTAGTACTTGTTTAAAAAATCTAAAGTAACATTTCCAATATAACTTTCAGTCGTCTCCTCGTCTGTATAACCATTACTAGGATTATTAACAACACCGTTGGCAATATCTGTTCCAAAAGGAGTTACCAGGTTTGAGCGGTCTGCCAATAAAAAATTAAAGGTATTGGATGTAGCCACGTGTGAAACAAAAGAAGCTAATTTAACATCCCCAAAATTTTTGTTATATCGCAACCCTGTTCTAATTGAGTAATTTTTTGTTTCAGATCTTGATCTAATAATCCTTCCACCTTCTCCTTTTGAAGGACTGTAAAAAGGTTCACTTAAATCAGTATCATCACTCATAAAGTACTGATATGCAAAATTATTTTCTAAAGTTAACCCTTCAAATAAGGTTATTTTTAGGTCATTATTTACATTAACGGAATTGTCTTTAGAATTACTGATATTGATCTGGGAATCGGCAACACCGTTGGTCGCAAAACCGAATCCACGCCCATCTTCTATACCATAATCAAATAAAAACCCTCCATAAATTGGATCTGGAATTCTGTCTCCAGCAGCATCTCTTCTATATAAAGGGTATATTGGCGGCAAGTTATCTATCCACCAAAACTGTGAAGAAGAAGATTCACCGGTACCGTTATTATTAGACTCACTTTGTGAATAGTTTAAAGAAGTAGTCATGTCAACAAAATCCCTAAGTTTATTGTTCGCTGTTACACGTGCATTCACCCTTTGATAATCTGTATTACTAGCATAACCTATATCATCAATAAAACCAACAGATGTATAAATAGATGAATTTTTTCCACTATTGGACAGGGAAACATTAGCCTCTGATCTATTTGAAGATTGCAATGCAAAATCTTCCCAGTTTTCTGGCGTATATCTTCTGGTAACACCTGGTCTAACTGTTCCGGTATTAGGATCAATTAATTCAGATACCCCAAGGGCACCACTATCAGCAATATTCCACATGTTATAAACTGGGGATATATCAGAAACATCTTGATTACTACCTTCAAATAAATTTCTGTTTGCATAGTCAACGGCAGCGGCTTGATCACCATCATTTTCCAATAGGCCTCTTTGATATATTCCTTCCCACGAAGTTCCAATATATTCTTCAGGTGACCTTAAGGTTTCATATCTATCAACACCTTGATAATTTATACCGGTTTTAAAAGAAGCACTTAAACGATCTCCCTGACCTTTTTTAGTTGTGATAACAACCACACCATTAGCACCTCTTGCTCCATACAAAGAAGTTGCAGAAGCATCTTTAAGCACAGTTACAGACTTGATATCATTGGGGTTAATGTCGTTTAAACTGCCCCCAAACGGCGCATCGTCTACAACATACAAAGGCTCTTGGCTTCCATTTATTGAACCAAAACCTCTAATTCTAATTGTAGACACACTACCGGGCTGACCAGAGGTGTTAAACACCTGCACACCAGCTGCCTCCCCTGCTAACGCCTGTGAAACGTTAGTAAAAGATTTTTTAGAAATTAGCTCTCCTGAAACGACCTTTGCAGATCCTGTGTAGGCTGTTTTAGATACATTACCAAAACCTGTAACTATAACCTCCTCCAACGCAGCTGCATCTACAGCTAAAACCGCATCATAATTATTCCCAGCTCCAACAGTAACAATCTGTGTCGCAAATCCAACATAAGAAAAAACTAATCTTTCCCCTGTAGCGACCGAAATCGTGTAATTTCCATCAAAATCTGTTTGAGTACCTCTATTGGTGTTCTGCACCAATACATTCACCCCAGGAAGTGATAGCCCCTGAGAGTCAGTCACCGTACCGGTGACATCCTTTTGTTGTTGCGCAAAGGTTAATTGCACCATGAACACTAAGAATAGTGTTAGAATTCCATTTAATCTTTTTTTCATTATTTTGTTAATTTGAATTAGCCAGCGCCAAAAATGATAAAAATTTCTTAAAAATAAAAATTTAATATCGTACTTGAAGTGTTAAACTCTTAACACAACGCTATGACATAGATGCAGGATTTACTATATGGTTGCGTCAATTTTACATTAAATTGCTAAAAACTTATTATGTGAATAAATTCTTAAATTTAATTTTAAAATAAAAATTGAATCAAACGCGTTTATTTAATGGTTATTTTTTTGTTAAATCATTTACCTACAAGGCTTTAGGTTCATTTTCATGAAAACTCCTAACTTTATAAATAAAAAAACCTGTGAAGATTACTCCACAGGTTCATATCTTAATTATTAAAAAGCGTCAACTTATTTTAGGACGACTCAAAATGTAAAATCTATCTACTCAGAGGCTACTTCTTCCTCTTCTACACAAGCCTGAACGTCAATAGTACCTGCTACACCCTCGCCGGCATTTGCAGAAGCTACTAGAACACCATTAGGATCGTAAATTTCATATTCAATTTCACCCCAATTATCACCTGGGAATGTCCATTTAGCGAACTGGCTGCCTTCGGGAATTGTTACAGTAGTTTCACCACTAGCAAGTTCAGCTGTACAAGTAGGAAATGTAGCTTCATAAGGAGAACACAATCCCACTTCAGCAATTTGAACTCCGTCTACTTCAAGAGTAATTCCAGCTCCACCATTAGCACTTGTGGTTTGCCAACCATCACCATAAGAATCGATCATTACGATTCTATATTCTCCTGGTGTCGGAATACATGGAGGTGTTCTGAAAACATTGTATGTTAAAACTTCCCCTGCAGTTGCAGTATTTGCTCCGGCATCAATGTTTAAAACAAGAGATGATGTTTCATCTACCGGTAACATATCTGAAAAAATTGTCAATGTTGTTGAAGCAGATGTTTCACCAGCAGGAATGACCAAGGAGGTTGTTCCCAATTCGAACATTTCCGAGGTAATATCAGAGGTAGAAGCCAGGCTTAAACCCACGGTGATTGCTTCCGCTTGTGGGAGGCCCAATAGCTTAACCGCCACAGTTGTTTCCACATCTACCGTTCCACCATCCGGATCGAAAGATGTTTCAAACAATTGGGCTGCATCATTAAACTGAATATAGTATGTTGCATTTGGGTTTGGTTCTCCAATTAAGGATTCATAGTTATTTTCATCATAATCACAGGAAACAACTACAATACTTGCCAAAAGAAGGAAAGCTATATATTTTAATTTGTTTTTCATTTTTCTTACTTTTTTACGGTTTATTGATCCCACCAAACTTTGTCTGTTAATTGTCTCGCTGCAGGAACATTATCAGTATTATAATCCAACTCAGATTGTGGGTAAGGAAATCTTACCGGAATTTGAGATAGAACAGCACCTTGAGCTAACGTAAGAGTTGGAAAACCAGTTCTTCTATAATCGTTATAAGGCTGATTGGTTGCATAACCATTAATATACTTTTGGGTAATGATCTGCTCTAAAGTTACGGTTATTACGCTATCGATGTTTGTTACCAACCAATCTGTATTAGCTTCACCAGTAACCATCAAAACAGAGGCTGCTACTGCTTCCTTAAAAGCTTCAGTTGCCAATACCGGTTTCCCAAGACCTAATTGAGCTTCTGCCTCAATAAACTTCAGTTCAGCATAATTCATTAGATATACCGGAGATGCAGGAGCTGCAGCATATGGACCAGGTAAAGAGGCGGTTGCATTTTCACTTCCAGCTACACTTCCAACAAATTCCCCATCTGCATTTTCAGCTACATAAAAAGGCAATCTTGGATCATCTGTAGATTTTAGTAAATCCACAAAAGTTGCACCCATTGTAATGTCACCACGTTGTTCCATAAACTGGAATATTGGGTTTCGGTTAGCGTCTTCAAACGGAACAAAATAGTTATCAGCATTGGAAGCAAAACCTTTTTCCACAGCAGCTAATGCCATAGTATATGCCTGATCTCCCAAAACATTGGATAATTGAAGGTAATGTCTCGCTTTTATTGAATATGCAGCTTTTGTCCATTTGTCCAAATCTCCACCGTAAATAACATCACCTGTTACAGGTAAAACATTATCTGCAGCAGCAACAGCCAGGTTAACAACAGCATTATCCAAAAGTTCAAAAATGGTATCATAAACTTGCTCCTGTGTGTCATACACAGGTCTAAGATTACCCTGATCTCCACCTAAGGCATCGCTAAATGGAATATCCCCAAAAAGATCGGTAGTTATACCAAGCGTGGTAGCCTGCATCACCTGACCTACACCTTCGAAATGCGGAGACACGAAGTTTTCTGCTTTGGATTTTAACACCATACGATCAAGGTTCATTAACATAGCAGTATATGTATTATCCCAAAGGTTTCCAACATCAGCTGAAGTCAACTGATATCTTGCCTCGGTAAAAGACTGCCTGGAAACCCCGTCAAAATGTTGCATCCAGATATTGTTTGTCCTCACATTGTCATTACCTGCCAGGACATATCCCATGGATTGCTGAACACCAGGTAAAATTAAGGCCATTGGAACGTCACCAGGAGAATCCGGATCAATGTTCAAATCGCTGTCTATCCAGTCTGAGTCACAACTGGACAACGAAATTAGCATTAGTGATAAAACTAAAACTAAATTCTTTATTTTATAAGATTCGTTTTTTTTCATAATTCTAGAGTTATTTTTTATTTAAAAAGTGACTTTAACACCTACTAAATAGGTTTTAGTCCCCGGATTGTTAAAATAATCCATCCCCTGTGCATTTGTTGCACCTCCAAGGTTCGTTTCAGGATCGATACCAGAATAAGGAGTATCCAGCCATAAGTTTCTACCCGTGAAATAAAGTTGTAAATTATCAACATTATCCACTATTTCAGGAAAATCATAAGAAAGAGTTACGTTTCTTAATCTTACCCAATCTGCAGGCTCCATTGCAGCAACTGATGGTCCTCCACCAAAATTACTACCCTGACCTCTAAACCATTCGCCATCCTGAACTACAGGAGTAACGTTTGGAACACCTGAAGATACAGGATTTCCATCTGCATCAATACGTCCGTAAACACCTTCCATAACTACAATATTTTCAGCCGGAGTGGCATCAAAGTCAATAGTTCCCTCACTTGTATAAGTAACCTCACGATTTGCAGTACGTCCATGAACACCGAAATAATTCATAGCGAATGCCGTTCCGTTATACATTACACCACCTTTTTTAATATCAAAAAGGAAGGAAAGATTAGCATTCTTATACGTAATATTATTTGTAATGTTAGCAGTCCAGTCTGGATTAAAGTTACCAATTGGACGCAGTTCCCTGTTATCGGCCATTGGATATCCATCCCTGAAGTTATCTGTTGGGTCATCATTGATCAAAACTGCTCCGTTTTCATCCCTGTACCAGTCATTACCAAAAATACTTCGGTACTGCTCTCCTACAACGGCACGAACCTGAGGAACTGTAAAACCACCAAGGAATATGTTGTCCACACCTTCAGCCAAACCAGTAACAATGTTGTCCAGTTTAGTAAAGTTACCAATTATACTCCATTCAAAATCTTCCGTTTTAATCGCTGTTGCTCTAAGGCTTATTTCAATACCTGTGGTCTCCATACTTGCTGCATTTAAAAATACAGAAGAAAATCCAGATGCATCAGAAATTGGCACACTCATTAACAAATCGGTGTTGATGTTTTCAAAATAAGTCAGATCAAGACCCAACCTGTTATTAAAAAATCTTAAATCTGCACCAACTTCCCAGGTTTCCTGGTTTTCGTGCGTTAATTCAGGATTCCCTAAACCTGCACTTAGCGCGAAACTGGTTTGTCCCTGGTATGGAAAATTAACACCATTTGTCCAACCATCCCCAATACCTGCCGCTACAAATGGACTGGAAGTATTATAAGGCCCCGCGATGTTCGCAGTTCTTGCTGCAGAAGCTCTTAATTTACCAAAAGTCAACCATTGGTTTCCTCTCAAGGCTTCCAATTGTGTAAAAACAAAGGATAAACTTGCTGAAGGATAAAACGCTGATTGATTTTGCAGCGGCATTGTGGTAGACCAGTCATTTCTTCCTGTTACTCCAAGGAATAACATTTCTTTGAAAGAAAAGTTTAAATCTCCAAAAACAGCAGCGGTCCTAAACTCAGACTGGCCACCGCTGGTGGTATTATTACTCGAATTGCTCAATTGATAAAAATCTGGTATTTCAAGTCCTGTTGCATTTCCAAACAAAGTTTTTGTGTATTGACGGTAGAGGTTATTTCCTACAGTTAACCTTGCACTGAAATCCTCTGAGAAATCATGACTGAAATTCAACAGTAAATCAGAGTTAAAAATATTGCTGTAAGTCTGACCTTCTGCATAGTAACCGGTTGGGTTTCCACGAGAATTAATTTTAAACTGATCTGTAAATCTTCTTGCATACCAGTCAACACCTCCATTATAAGAAATATTAAACCAGCTTGAAACATCCGCATTTAAGGTAACACTTGCTGTCAATCTGTCAACATCATCCTTAAAAGCAATGTTATTTGCAGTCCAGTAAGGGTTATCATATCCGCCACCGTTTCTATAGTTTCTTTGATCTCCATTCGGAAATTCATAACCTGCACTGTTGTCAAAAGTAGTAGCGGTACGAAGTAAACCAAGCATAATACCAGATACGTTAGATCCTTTCTGGATCAGGTTCCCTCTGGAGCTTGTATATGCCAAATCTGCACCAAAAGTAATTTTTTCTGCAAGTTTGGTACTAGCATTTAAACGCATCGTAGTCCTGTCAAAAGTGTCATTAGGAATAACTCCCTCCTGATCATAATTTGAAATAGAAAAGAAATAGTTACCCATTTCTCCACCATTGGCAATACTAAATCGGTTATTAGTAGTTAAACCTGTTTGGAAAAACTCATAAGGATCGTAATACTGGGCAGGCATTCCATTACCTTCTCCTTGTGGCACAAGCCGGCCGTTTGGATCCCATCTATATGATTCATCTCCATCGTACTCCAACTCATCAATTCTCGCACCCCAGGAAAAAGCATTTCCACCGGCCCAGGCACCATTCAATCCCTGAGAGTATATTTTTTGTCTAGCCGGTAATTGTGAAACCTCATCAAAAGCAATGGAAGAATGAAACTCCATTCTTCTTTCGGTTAAATTCTTACCACTTTTAGTAGTAATAATAATAGCACCGTTGGCAGCACGAACCCCGTAAAGAGCTGTCGCAGCCCCACCTTTTAGAACGGACATTGTAGCAATATCATCCGGGTTGATATCAATAGTACGGCTGGAGGTTTGTACACCACCTGTACCACTATTACCACCACCTGAAGCAACCGGCATTCCGTTGATAATAAACAAAGGCTGGTTATTTCCTGTAATGGAAGCAGACCCCCTGATAGTAATAAAGGTCGCAGCACCTGCTGAACCTGAAGAACTGATAATCTCAACACCAGAGGTCTCCCCTGCGAGGGAGTTTACCACATCGGCATTGGATTTATTCCCAATTTCTTCGGAGCTTACTGTTTGCACGTTGTACCCAAGTTCTTTTTCATCCCTGGAAATACCAATCGCTGTTACTACAACTTCATCAAGCTGAGCAGCATCTGCCGTAAGGATAACATCTATTACAGTATTGTCTCCAATAGCGTACTCGGCGGTTTTTAGACCGACAAAGGAAAATACGAGAACATCTCCTCTTGTTGCGTCAATGGCATAATTTCCATCGAAATCTGTTTGTACCCCTTTGGCTGTACCTTTAACCAAAACATTTACGCCAGGTAAAGGAATCCCATCCTCCCCTGTCACGGTACCGGAGATGGTTCTCCCCTGCGCAAAGCTTAGCTGCACAACTAACGCCAAGAGTAACGTTAAAATCACATGTAATCTTTTTTTCATTGGTTTGTTTTTTAGTTAGCTAGCGCCAAAAATGATAATAAATTCTTAAAAATAAAAATTTATTATTACCCTTGAAGTGTTAAGCTCTTAACACAACGCTATCATTTAGATGCGGAATTTACCAAATGGTTGCGTCAAGTTTCTAATAAATTGCTAAAAACTCTACTAAGTGAATAAATTCTTAGATTTAAAATGAATCAAGCACTGATATACATTAACCTTTTTGGTTAAATTATATACATATTACACTTAGTTCATTTTAACAAAAAACCTAATAACTTAATTCATTCTTTAAAATTATTCACGGATTTTGATTTGATTTGTTCCAACAATAAATTCGCATTTTAATGCATCTGAGGTATTAACCACTAACATCTATTATCTCCATCCGGTAAAGTGAATACATCTGCTACAATATTGGCCGCCAGTTCGATCTAATGAAAGATTCAAACGGTTAAGATTATAAAACCTGAAACCTTATTCCATAATTTAACCCCTACATTGAACAGCAAAATCTTTTTCCAGTTCCATTATTTAATTATTTTTGGCAATGCTTAAAAACTCCTTCAATTATAAACTCACCGAATGTGGAACAGATGAAGCTGGCCGTGGCTGCCTCGCAGGGCCGGTATCAGCGGCTGCTGTAATTTTACCAAAAAGGTTTAAACACGAGCTTATCAATGATTCCAAAATGCTAACAAAAGAAAAGCGGCTGGCTCTTAGGGAGATCATTGAGAAAAAGGCACTGAATTATTCTGTTTCTTTTGTAGATAATTTCAGGATTGATGAAATCAACATTCTTAACGCTTCCATCCTTGCCATGCACCAATGCATAGACGATCTCACACTTTTTCCTCAACATATCCTGGTAGATGGAAACAGGTTTAAGACTTATAAAAATATCCCTCACCTGTGTGTGATTCAGGGAGACGGTAAATATTTGAATATCGCCGCTGCCTCCATCCTGGCAAAAACCTACAGAGATGCCTATATGGAAAAGATCCACGAGGAATTTCCCATGTATAACTGGAAACAAAATAAAGGCTATGGTACGGCAGAACATCGCGCCGCTATTATTAATTACGGTATAACCAAATATCACCGTCTTAGTTTCAGGCTTTATCCGGAAGAGTTGAAACTTGAAATCTAACACAGTACCTTTGACCTGAACAGGTGTTTTTTCAAATCCTGTAATTAGAAAACTAATAGATTGGTAAAATTTATTTCAATGAGGAATACGCTGGCAGCTTTAGTTATTGTTTTAATTTTAATATCCTGCTCTAAAGATGGAAACCAAACCTCAGATCCGGAAAAGTACATTCCTGAAAACGTAAATTTTGTTTTACAGTCAGCGAATCTTTCCAAATTTATTTCTGAAGTAGACAGTACAAGCTTCTTCCGTAAAAACAGCTTTTTATTTGAAGGTCCGGCTTTTGAACATTTAAAAAACCTGAATAAAATATCAGAATCAAAAACTGCATTGGTCTGTTTTGTAAAAAATGAGCAGGGAGAATATGAATATCTCTTAATAAGTAAAAATCAGCCTGAAATTAAAACAGATTCTATTAAAAACAGGTCCCTGGAAACCCTGACATTTGATTCCTTTGAAATCAGGAAAATTGGAACCGAAGAATTTACCACCTATACAGCAAAGCAGGATGCTGTTTTGCTGGCTTCCAATTCCCTGGAATTGCTTAAAAATACAATTGCCAAAGCTGGAAAAGATATAATAAGGAGCGAAAGTTTTAAAATAGCCTGGACCGCTGCCGATAAAAAAAGCACTTCCCTATTTATAAACCACAGCAATCTGGAAGGTTTTTTTACAAGATTAGTTCCGGATTCACCGGTACCGCTGAAGAATTTGGGAGATTGGAGCGTATTGGATCTTGAAATTGAAGGACAGGATCTTTTAATAAATGGAATTATTTCAAGCAATGAAAACTCCCCTAAAACACTGGATATCTTTCAGGAGGTTGAAGTGCAAAAAAATGAGATCGCACAAATCACCCCCACCTCTGCTCAAGGATTTTCATCCTTCACCTATTCCCGAATGGAAAAACTTCACCGGAATCTGAATAAATTCAGGAAGGATTCCCTTGAGCTTTCTCCGAATCATCTTTTAAATTTCACAAAAGAAGCTGGTTTGATCTATAGCGAAGAAAATGTGCTTGTGCTAACAACCACAGATCCTGAACTGGCTAAAGGATCTATTCCCGGCGGCGAACAAGCTGCTGAATTCCGGGGGATTTCGATCATGAAGAATCCTGAACCAGATGAATTTTCAAAGATTTTAGCCCCCTTGATGACAGAGGAAAACTTAAAGTTCTATGCCTTAGTTGAGCATTTTGTGATCTTTTCAGGGTCGGTGAAAACCCTGGAGAATATCATCACAAATTTTCAGAACAATACAACCCTGGAGCAACAGGAATATTACCAAAAAGCCGTTTCAAACCTTGCGGGATCTTCCTCGCTTCTATTTGTGGCCAATACCATAAATTTAAAAAATAGCCTAAAATCTACAGTTTCAGACGAATTTAAAACCCAACTTGAATCTCTTTATTTTGCTGCGTATCCCATTATCGCACTTCAGTTTGTTCAGGAAAAGAATTTTGCACATATCCACGGGGTTTTAAAGGCTTCAATAAACAAACCCAGCCTGGGAATCCGGGAAATTGGATCCATTAAATTAAATTCTACGATCGGAAATCTTCCTGTATTGGTGGAAAACCATACCAATAAGCAATCTGAGATCCTGGTTCAGGATATTGAAAATGTTCTTCATCTATATTCTTCCGCAGGAGATTTGAAATGGAAGAAACAAATGAACATAAGAATCGCCGGAGAGATCCATCAGGTAGATTTGTTTAAAAACGGAAATCTACAGTTGGCCTTCAATACCCCAAATGCTTTTCATGTTTTAGACAGAAACGGAAAGCCGGTAAAACCTTTTCCTTTGGAGTTTAAAGATGAAATCTCCGTGCCTGTAAGCATTTTTGACTATGACAACAACCGAAATTACCGGTTTGTGATCACTCAGAAAAACAATTTTTTAATGTATGACCGCAAAGGAAAGAGTGTAAGCGGATTTGATTTTGAAAAAACAACTTCTGAAATAACCCAGTCTCCAAAGCATTTCCGATTAAAAAACAAGGATTACATTGTATTCCCTGAATCCAATGGTAAGCTAAATATCAATAGCCGACAGGGAAAATCACGGATTAAAGTAAAAGAAAAAATAGATTTTTCTGAAAACGAATGGTATCAAAATAAAGGAAAATTTGTCTCCGTCAATTCAGCCAACAATTTGGTTTTCGTAGATGTAAAAGGAAATGTGGAAGAAAAAAAGGTTGCCTTCAATGTCAACCTTCAACTTGCTGCTACCGAAAACACTCTGGTTACGCTATCTGAAAATGTTTTAGTCATCAACGATACAGAAATCAACCTGGATTACGGACTTTACACCCAACCAAAAATATTTGAATTTGGGAGCAAAACATATATCGCCGTAACCGACACTCAGGCACAACGAATTTTCGTGTTCGATAAAAATGCCGCGTTGCTTCCCGGATTTCCTGTTTACGGAAATTCCGCGATCGATATGCACTTAGAAAACGGAGGTAATGTGGTGCTAACAGTAAAAGGGGAAGAAGATACTATTCTGGTTTACACGAGGATTTGATATTTGAGATTAAAAAATTTCAATTTAAAAATCTTAGGGTATGAACTAAAAATAACTTTTAAAAGCATCAAAGCCCTGAAAGGGTACAATATCTTAACACAGGGTGCAGCCCTGTGTTAAGATATTCATAGATATAGCCCTGAAAGGGTGAGATAATTATGGAACACTTTTCCTCGTTCCCCTTTTATTTCTCCCTTTCAGGGCTTTCTTAAATTAACGTTTTTTATTCGATGGGCGTTGCCCATCGCTTATGTATTTCACCCTTTCAGGGCTTTCTAACACTACTCGTTAGCAGGTTTTGTGCGTCAACATACATTAAATATCTAGCAAATTAAAAGTTTAAATAGTATAATCTAAGATCAGGGATTAAGCAATTCAGCTTCAAAAAGATCGGCGAAATGCTTCAGTAACTTTTCCTGCACTTCGGCTAAAGGAATTTCCCTTTTCCCTAGTTCCATATTAAGGGATGTCACCGCTTTTCCGCTGATCCCGCAGGGAATAATATTGTCAAAATAGCCAAGATCGGCATTTACATTCAAGGCAAATCCGTGCATGGTAACCCAGCGACTGGCTCTTACGCCCAGTGCACATATCTTGCGGGCAAAAGGGGTTCCAACATCCAGCCAAACCCCGGTTTCCCCGGCACTTCTCTCGGGTTTTAGCCCATATTCCTTAAGCGTTAAGATAATTACCTCTTCAAGAAGCCGAAGGTATTTGTGAATATCGGTAAAAAAATTATCCAGGTCTATTATAGGATAGCCTACCAATTGCCCGGGACCGTGATAGGTGATGTCCCCACCGCGGTTAATCTTATAGTATTTCGCGTTTTTCGCCTCCAGCTCATCTTCGGTGAGCAATAAATGTTCTGGTTTTCCACTTTTTCCCAAGGTATACACATGTGGATGTTCCACCATCAACAAATAATTGGGAGTTTCAGCATTTAGATCTTCCCGTCTGTTCCGGATCTTCAAATCAAGGATCTCCTTAAAAAGCTGTTCCTGATAATCCCAGGCCTCTTTAAAATCTTTTAATCCGAGTTGTTGTAGTTGTATTTTTTTGTTCAAAATCGTTGTGTTAATCAGATAAAAGAAAATAGAATAAAGACTATTTCTTTTTTCTTTTATCTCTATTTTTAAGAGTTTCCCCTTCGGGGTTTAGGGGGCTTTACTTCGGCCTATTTAAAATAATAAGCGCTGCAATTACTCCGGGTATCCACCCCAATAATGTTAACAACAAAACGATTAAAATAGATCCGCAACCGCGGTCATAAACCGCAAGTGGAGGAAACAAAACCGATAATATTACACGCCAAACACTCATATTTTTTTTTTGAATTATTCTACAGGATTGCAAAGATAAGATTTATATAATTCCTGAAACAGTCCAATTATTTTAAGGAATTGAGATAGGCTGTAATTCTAATTGATTGGTTGCCCTATTGTCATTATATTTGCAGCTTCTTACCAGTACCGGTAAGTTTTTAAATTTAAAGATCATTATGCATTTATCTGAACAGGAAATAGTACGAAGAGAAAAACTTTCGGCTTTACGTAAATTAGATATCAATCCATATCCGGCAGCTTTATATCCGGTAACCCACGTCACTACTGAGATAAAATCGAATTTTGAAGAAGGGGAAAAAGTAGTTGTTGCAGGAAGACTTATGTCCAGAAGAATTCAGGGAAAGGCTTCCTTTGCTGAAATTCAGGATTCCAGGGGAAAGATTCAGGTTTATTTTAACCGGGATGAGATTTGTACCGGGGAAGATAAAAGCTTGTATAATGATGTTTATAAAAAACTCCTTGATATTGGGGATTTTATAGGAATTGAAGGAGAGTTATTCACGACTCAGGTTGGCGAAAAGACCGTTATGGTGAAAAAATTCACGCTGTTGAGTAAATCCCTTCGCCCGCTTCCTCTTCCAAAAACAGATAAGGAAGGTAAAACCTACGACGAGTTTAATGACCCTGAACACAGGTATCGTCAACGTTATGCAGATTTGGTAGTGAATCCAAAAGTTAAAGAGATCTTTGTAAAACGCACAAAGCTTTTTACCGCGATGCGGAATTTCTTCAATGATAAAGGATATTTTGAGGTGGAAACACCTATCCTTCAGTCCATCCCGGGAGGCGCAGCAGCCAGGCCTTTTATGACACATCACAATGCGTTGGACATCCCTCTATATCTAAGGATCGCAAATGAATTATATTTAAAAAGACTCATCGTGGGTGGTTTTGACGGGGTTTATGAATTTTCCAAAAACTTCAGAAATGAAGGAATGGATCGCACGCATAATCCGGAATTCACCGCAATGGAGATTTATGTGGCCTACAAGGACTACAACTGGATGATGGAATTCACAGAAAATCTTCTGGAATATTGTGCACTGCAGGTAAATGGCACTACCGAAGCCACTTTTGGGGAGAATAACATCAATTTCAAAGCTCCTTACAAACGGGTCACTATGACCGAAGCTATAAAGAACTTTACAGGTTTTGATATCACAGGAAAGTCTGAAAAAGAACTTTTTAAGGCTGCCAGGGAAATGGGTGTAGATGTTGATGAAACGATGGGAAAAGGCAAGCTTATAGATGAAATATTTGGAGAAAAGTGTGAAGGGAAATTTATTCAGCCGACATTTATAATTGACTATCCTAAGGAAATGAGCCCCTTATGTAAGGAGCATCGCGATAACCCGGAATTGACCGAGCGTTTTGAACTTATGGTTTGCGGTAAGGAAATCGCAAATGCCTATACCGAATTGAATGATCCAATAGATCAGCGGGCGCGTTTTGAAGAGCAATTAAAATTATCAGAAAAAGGAGATGATGAAGCGATGTTCATCGACGATGATTTCCTTCGTGCTTTGGAATACGGAATGCCTCCAACCTCCGGACTGGGAATTGGAATGGACCGGTTGATCATGTTTTTAACCAATAAGCAATCCATCCAGGAAGTGCTCTTCTTTCCACAGATGAAGCCGGAGAAAAAAGCAGCTGTTCCAAAACCGGAAGATTTTATAAAAATTGGGGTGCCGCAGGAATGGGTGGATATCGTAATGCACGAATACCTTAGCGTTTCAAAATTAAAGGAGAACAAACCTACCCAGGTACATCAAACCCTGAATGGTTTGCGGAAGAAAAACAAAATACCTGTTGCAGCACTTCAATTGGAAGAAGTTGAGAAATGGTTTTAGTACTGTTGAAACATATAAATGCCGGCCACAAAATGTCCGGCATTTTTTATTTCAAGAAATTTATTTTTTCCCGAACATACCGCCCAGTTTTCCTGCGATTCCACCTTCATCTTTGGAATCTTCACCCTTTAAATAAGCATCCACCTGTGATGCCAAAGCCGGGGGCATTTTATCCTTCAAAAAATTTGCTACGGTGGTTACGGCAGTTTTCGCCTGGGCTTCTGAAATTCCCGCTTTCTCGGCAACCATATTTACTATTTTTTCCATGATAATATATTGTTTTTAATTTATACCTGCTCAAATTACTAATTTAAAAGGGAGTACTAAAAAAAACCTTTAGTTAATTTTTAATCAGAAGAAGTAATTCTGTTGGAGACGAAACCCATTAAAAGCGTTCAAAAAAATTCAACAAGCGTTAAAATTTAGTTTTATTTAACTTTCTTTTAAACCTTTTACGAAATTTGTAGTCCAAAGCTTACCTGCAAGTGTGCTTTTTCGATTTATCCCGATTAAATTCACTTCGGAATTTTTCATTAACCAAAACAAGTTTTCATGACCAAACAATTTTCTTACAAACTACTTCTGGTAGCTTTGTCTTTATCTGTTTCCGGTTGTGCCGTATTTCAGCCAAAAGACAAAAAAGGCACGGCACAAACTTCAGAAAAAGCAGAATCCAAGGACAAAAATGGAATTAAACCCTACAACAAAGTAATTACCAAGGACGCAAAATCTGATAAAGGTTTATTTACCGTCCATAAGGTAGACGACAATTACTTTTATGAAATCCCGGACAGTCTTATTAACCGCGAAATGCTTACCGTAACACGAATCGCAAAAACAGCAACCGGAATTGGTTTTGGTGGTGGAAAGCAAAATACAGAGGTTCATCGCTGGGAAAAGAAAAACAACAATATTTTACTCCGCCTGGTTTCTCACGAGATCTACGCTGCAGATTCCCTTCCGGTTCACGAAGCCGTAATGAATTCAAATTTTGATCCTATTATTCAATCCTTTGCAATTAAAGCGATATCAAAAGATTCCCTAACTTCAAACTACGTGATTGATGTTACAGATCTTTATACCAAGGACGTTCAAACCCTTGGATTGCCTGATCGTGCGCGAAAGCAGTATAAAGTTTCCAGACTTGATGACAGCAGATCTTACATTGACACCATTCGCAGTTACCCGGAAAACATAGAAATACGTCACGTAAAAACTTACAATGCCGGGGAACCACCTTCCAATGCAAGTACCGGATCCATATCACTGGAATTCAGCAATTCGATGATCTTACTTCCTAAAGTGCCTATGGAGCGCCGTTATTTTGACCAGCGTGTTGGATGGTTTGCCAGAGGACAAACAGATTATGGTCTGGATGCTCAGGAATCTAAAATTGTGAGATACCTTGACCGCTGGAGACTCGAAGTGAAAGATGAAGACATTGAAAAGTTTAAGAGAGGCGAATTGGTGGAACCTAAAAAACAAATCGTTTATTATGTAGACAGAGCCACTCCAAAACAATGGATCCCGTTTATCAAGCAGGGTATTAATGACTGGCAGGTAGCTTTTGAAGCTGCCGGATTTAAAAATGCCATCATTGCAAAAGATCCTCCAACTAAGGAAGAGGATCCGGACTGGAGTCCTGAAGATGTACGCTATTCTGTTGTACGCTATTTAGCCTCGCCTATTCCAAATGCAAATGGCCCGCACGTAAGTGACCCCCGTTCAGGTGAAATCCTGGAATCTGATATCAACTGGTATCACAACGTAATGACCTTGTTAAGAAACTGGTTCTTTGTACAAACTGCAGCTATCAACGAAGATGCCCGCGGAGTAAAATTCAAAGACGAAGTGATGGGAAGATTGATACGCTTTGTATCATCCCACGAAGTTGGACACACTCTTGGCTTACCCCATAACATGGGAAGCAGCGTTGCGTATGATGTTGAAGATTTACGTGATCCTGAGTTCACCAAAAAATATGGTACTGCTCCATCCATTATGGATTATGCACGTTTCAACTATGTAGCACAGCCTGGAGATGGTGATGTGGCACTTATGCCGGAAATTGGTGTTTATGACAAATATTCAATTGCCTGGGGATATCGCCCAATTCTGGATAAAACAGGAAAGGAAGAAAAGAAAACTTTAGACCAGTGGATCCTGAAACATGCCGGAGATCCAATGTACCGCTTCGGAAGTCAGCAAAGGACCACTATTGATCCAAGTTCACAAACCGAAGACCTTGGTAGCGATGCCGTACTGGCAAGTCAGTATGGAATTGCAAACCTGAAACGTATTGTTCCAAACCTTATCGAATGGACTTCGGAAGACGGAAAAAATTACGACGATCTTAATACGATGTATGGTCAGGTCCTTGGACAGTATAACCGATATATGGGCCATGTAGCTGCAAATATTGGCGGGGTTTATGAAATGTATAAAACCTACGACCAGGAAGGCGCTGTTTACACTCATGTAGCCGCAGAAAAACAAAAGAACGCGATGAAATTCTTACAAACTGAACTTTTCCAGACTCCGGAATGGTTGATAGATCAGGAAATTTTCAACAAAATAGAATTTGATGGAAATATGGAACGTGTAAGAAACTTTCAGGAAAGAACGCTTTCCAATTTACTTGACTTCGGAAGAATGGCCAGGTTGATGGAAAATTCTTCCATAAATGGAAAGGACGCCTATTCATTAATGAATATGATGACCGATGTACGTACGGGACTATGGAGTGAATTAAATAGAGGAGGCGCTATAAGCAATTACCGAAGAAACCTTCAAAGAGCTTATATTGCAAGAATGGAATATTTAATGACAGAAGAACAAAGTCCGGCAATGAGAAGATTTGGATCATCTGTTGATGTAGCCCAAAGCGATATTCGTCCTATTGTAAGGGGGGAACTTGTTACTTTGCAACGGAATATTAGAAATGCTGCAAACAGATCAAATGATCAACTTACAAGGTATCATCTTTTAGATGCTTTGGAGCGAATTGATCTTATTCTGAATCCTATTGCTAAAGGATAACCTTTTTTGTTGATCGTTGTTTTGATGATCTTTTTTCAGACCCTGCCAGGCCCCACCCCGGCAGGGTCTATTTTTTTTAAAAATTTCAGGGTTATCATCTTTTTATTTTTTCGTTTTTTTAAGTCTTAATGCATTCGCTATTACCGGAACAGAACTAAAACTCATTACTATCCCACGATTAAGTTTGATTATTAACTAGATAATTCAAAATAATTTAAAAAGGCATTGAAAAAGAAATCCGTGCGTTTTTTATTCATTTTCAGCAAGTTAAAGTATCTGGGATTAAACTATTTTATCATTTCATAGTCTTACTACTATAACCTAATAAAGTAAAATCATGAAAAAAGTTAGCCTTATCCTGATATTGATGCTCTCGATATCTGCTTTTGCACAGGATAGAAAACAGGAAAGAAAACAAGACCATAAAATGGACAAAGTTGAAATGTCTGCCGATGAAATGGCAACGCTTCGAACCAAGAAAATGGCCTTAAAACTAGACCTTACCGAGGAGCAGCAAGCCCGGTTAAAAACCCTTTTTACTGAAGAAGCCACCTATCAAAAAACCATGAAGGCCCAGCACAGGGAATTGAGGAAGGATACTGCCACCTGGAACCAGAATAGATTTGCGATCAAAAATGCCCGCCTCGATCACCAAAAAGAGATGCAGGAAAAAATAAGAACCATTCTTACACCGGAGCAATTTGAAACCTGGAAAGCATCTGCCGACAGATCTGGAAAGAAAATGAAAATGAAGCAAAAGAACAAATATTAGCCAAGCTCAATAATGTTAGTTTGTTTAACAAAAAACACCTCCCAGAAAAGAGGTGTTTTTTTCTTTTAGTATCATGTCCCGTCCTGAAATAGCGATACACTTAAAAACAAGTGTTATGGAATTTTTAATAAACAAACCTTACTTTCTGACTTTTTCAATTATACCGATAGCTCAGGTATTCTGAAAAAATAGAGATCATACCTAAATGTTTATCAGTTAAATCAAGCTCGGGGCAAGCCCACGAGGTATGAATTGGAAAATACTTTTAAAAATTCGAGGCCCGCCTGAATGATTCGGGCAGGCCTCGGGGAATTAAACCCTCAAGGAGGCATTAAAATCAAGTCTTTTTTTTGGTTCTTGCAATTACGCCGAAGGCGAAACGATCTTGCCTCTTTACCGGACATTACTGTTTTATTATAAATGTTATCTATATCCTGGCCTTTTTAAGTCTTAATGCATTCGCAATTACAGAAACTGAACTAAAACTCATTGCCAATGCAGCGATCATTGGGGAGAGTAAAATCCCGAAAACCGGATACAATACCCCTGCAGCAATAGGTATTCCTGCAGTATTATAAAACAAGGCGAAAAACAGGTTCTGCTTGATATTCCGCATCACCTTTTTGCTTAATTCTTTTGCCTTTAAAACGCCCTGCAAATCACCCTTAACCAGCGTAATCTTTGCGCTTTCAATAGCAACATCGGTTCCGGTTCCCATCGCGATCCCAATATTGGACTGTGCCAGTGCAGGAGCATCATTTATTCCATCTCCGGCCATCGCCACATTTTTCCCTTCTGCCTGTAAGCGTTTTACCTCATTTAATTTATCTTCCGGCAACATGCCTGCTTTAAATCCTGAAAGGTGCAATTCATCTGCAACTGCAGCGGCGGTAATTTTGTTATCCCCGGTAAGCATATAAACCTCTATTCCCGCATCCATCAATTCCTGAATTGCCTGCCTGCTGGTTTTTTTGATGGGATCTGTTATCGTGATGTATCCAACCACTTTTTTATCGATTGACAAATAAGAAACTGTCTTACCTAATTGTTGCTCTTTTTCAACTTCCACTTTTAAATCCAAAGGAACTTCAGCGGCTACATGTTGCATAAGTTGTTCATTCCCAATTGCAAGATCATGCCCGTCAACATTTCCGGTAACCCCCTTTCCTGTAACCGAATTAAAATTGGAAGCTTCAGTTAGCTTCAGGTTCTTCTCTTTGGCAAATTTGACGGTAGCTTCTGCCAAAGGATGCTCGCTCATCGCATTAAGAGAAGCGATGTATTTTAAAATGGAATCTTCAGAAAAATTTGAATCTGAAGAAACCACTTTTTCTACGGAAGGTTTCCCTTCAGTAATAGTCCCTGTTTTATCGATTATAAGGGTATCTATTTTATCCATGTGCTCCAAAGCCTGGGCATTTTTGATAAGCACCCCGTTTTGCGCACCTTTTCCAACACCTACCATTACAGACATTGGCGTTGCCAATCCCAAAGCGCAGGGACAGGCAATGATTAAAACGGCGATGGCATTAATTAGCGCAAAGACATACGAAGGTTCCGGACCATAAATCGCCCAAACTGCAAAGGTGATTATTGAAATAAGAACTACAATGGGGACAAAATACCCGGAAATTTTATCGGCCAGTTTTTGGATTGGTGCCTGTGAACGGCTGGCATCATTCACCATCTTGATTATCTGAGCCAACAGGGTTTCGTTCCCGACTTTTTGAGCCTTCATTGTAAAACTCCCGTTGCCGTTAATAGTCCCTGAGGTTACTTTATCCCCTTCCTGTTTATCCACAGGAATAGGTTCTCCGGTGATCATGGATTCATCCAGACTACTCCCGCCCTTTTCAATGATACCGTCTACCGGGATCTTATCTCCAGGTTTTACCCTTAAAATATCGCCCACCACAATTTTATCTGTAGCCACGACCTCATCCTGCCCATTTACAACCCGAACAGCAGTGTTGGGGGCAAGCTTCAGCAAGGCTTTAATAGCGCTATTGGTTTGGCTATGTGCACGTGCTTCGAGTAACTGGCCTAATAAAACCAATGTTAAAATTACGGTTGCAGCCTCAAAATAAACATGAACAGAACCCATTTCGGTTTTAAATTGCGCCGGGAAAAAATCCGGGAAAAACAATCCAAAAACACTGAATATCCAGGCAACCCCTGCTCCAATACCTATGAGAGTGAACATGTTCAAATTCCAGGTAATTATGGATCTGTAAGCCCGTTCAAAAAACATCCAGGTAGCATAAAATACCACGGGAATGGAAAGCCCCAGCTGAACCCAGTTCCAGTATTGCATATCCATAACTTGATATAGAGGATTTCCAGGGATCATTTCAGACATTGCAATAAGGAAAATGGGCAGGGTAAAAACAACCGCAATTTTGAATTTTTTGAGAAGTTTTTGATAGGTTTTTTTCTCTGCGGAAACATCTGCTTCCATAGGTACCAGGTCCATTCCGCAGATAGGGCAGGAACCCGGTTCATCCTTTATTACTTCAGGATGCATGGGGCAGGTATATTGTGTTCCTGCTGCTTTTAGGCTCATTTCTTCTACAAGGTCCATCCCGCACACCGGGCAATCTCCCGGTTCATCATAGGTTTTATCGCCTTCGCAATGCATGGGGCAATAAAATGTGCCGGTACCCTGGCTGCGCTCGTGACCTCCTTCAGGCTTATCAACTTTTCCAAAGTTTGAATCTTTGGAAAAGATCTTTTCAACAGCTGCTTCCCCTGGCATTAAAATCTGATAATTTCCTCCGGAATTCTTCAAAGCTTCCTGAAATTTCTCAATTTCGATATGCTTTTCCATTTCAATTATAGCTTCGGCTTTCTCCAGATTTACAGAGGCTTTGCTTACTCCTTCAACTTCACCCAGCGCTTTCTCAACATGGGAACGGCAACCATTGCAGGTCATTCCGGTTATTTTGTAGGTGTGAGCCATTTTGTCTTCAACTTTTCCAAGGTTTGAATCTTTGGAAAAGATCTTTTCAACAGCTGCTTCGCCTGGCATTAAAATCTGATAATTTCCTCCGGAATTCCTCAAAGCTTCCTGAAATTTCTCAATTTCGATATGCTTTTCCATATCAAGAACGGCTTCGGCGTTTTCAAGATCAACCTCAGCTTTTTTTACACCTTCTACCTCATTCAAGGTTTTTTCCACATGCGAACGGCAACCGTTGCAGGTCATTCCCGTAATTTTATATATATGTGTCATCATAATTCTTCCAATTTTATCAAAATTATGGAATATTCCTGCCAAGGGCTTTTAAATTTATAGAAATAACATCTGATTTTTTTGGATAGGTGTACAAAAAAACCCGGAGAACTTCTCCGGGTTTCTTATATAATAAAATCTCTTAAGCTGCATATTGCCCGCAAACTCTTACACATTCCCTACAGGCCTTTGCGCAATCTTTGCAATGCTGATGTTCATGTTTCTCACACTCATCGGCACAGGCATTACATACTGTTATACAATAGTCTATAAGACCCTGAACATCTTTATAGTTGGTAGCAAGAACCTGATTTAAGGCTGCGCAAACTTCAGCACAAACCCGGTCTGTACGTATACATTTAACCATCATTTTTACATTTTCCTCATCCAGGCATGCATCAGCACAATAATTACAGGCGTTGATACAATTTCCTACTGCATGGATCAATTTCTCATTTCTCATAATATTGGTATTTAATTATTTATAACTAAAATTACCACTATACATTAAAATTGACCTTTAAGGAAACTATAAACCTTTAAGAAAGTTTGTTAATCAATGAGAATCCAGCGAACTCCTTTTCTTTACATGATCATGCTTATATTGGGAAGGAGTTAAGCCGGTGCTCTTTTTAAATTGGGTAGAAAGATAAGCGGCACTGCTATAGCCAACTTCCATAGCGATCTCATAGATATTAAGTTCATCATATCCCAGTAACTCCTTGACCCTTTCGGTTTTTATTTCCTGCTGAAATTGCTGAATACTTTTGCCCTCCATCCTGGAAAACAGGGAACTTAAGTGGCTGTAATCCATATTTAATTCGTTGCTAAGAATAACAGAGAGATTGTTGTTGCTGAAGTTCTTATCATCATAAATACCTTTGATAATAACCGATTTTATGCGGTTAACAAGTCGGGAGTTTTTATCTTCTATCATCTCAAAACCTGTGGATAATAGTTCCTGGGAAAGCTCCTCCATTTCCTGAAAGTTTAAAGACTTCAAAAGGGAAACTTCACCCAGCGAAATTGAATTAAAGGGAATTTGCAGGCGTGACAAAATATCGCTTACAGAAAGGATGCAACGGTCGCATACCATATTTTTAATAAAAAGGATGTTTTTTTCCATAATATGAGGATGCCCCAAAAATAAAAACCCGGCGAATGTAAGCCGGGATAATTTATTTACTTAATAGTAGCTTCTATTCTTCCGCATTTCAGCATTTTATCGCCGTAGTAAGGGTTCCTTATTTCCTTGGAATTTGAAAACCAGGAATCTCCTTTTCCTTCAAATGCCATAGGGCAATATTGCTTATAGATTTCTCCCGATTCAATTGCGCCATTCAGCAAAGACTCCATAGTGGCAGTAAGTTGCGAAAATGCTTCCCGTTGCTTATTCACATCATTACTTGTAGAAATATCTCTTGCAGCACGTACAAGCTCAGCATTCGCTTCAGTATTTTCTATCGACCCAATCATCATCTTTGCGTGACCCTGTGCCATAGGTGCATCTGTTTTTACCAAAGCAGATTTTATCGCGATGTAATGATTATAAACTTCCGCTGTTTTGTCGTCTTTAAATTTCGCCGAGGTCGTATCCATGTCCTGGTCATCCATCATAGTATCGTCTCCATCCATATTATGATCCATGTCCTCCTCATGCATTTCATTTTGCATCGGTGGTGCAACCTTGTCCTCAGAGGTTTCCCGACAGGACTGTAGACTTAAACTCCCCACAACTGCTGCCAACATTATTACGTTTTTTATTTGTTTTTTCATTTTTATTGAATTTTAATTATTATGCTTTATTCCAGAATTCCTGTAACTGTTTATTTTTGTTTTTTAACCAATGAGGAATTACTATAATATCTATTGTTTTTCCATGTCTAATTGATGGTCCTTCATTTTTTTCTTCATCATTTCCATCATCTCAGGATTCTCATGCATCATTGTCATCATCTTTTCCATCATCTTTTCCATCATTTCAGGATTCTCCTTCATTCTATTGTGCATTTTTTCCATCATAGCTTCCCTTTCTGCCGGATCTTCCATCATTTTTTTTCTCATCTTTTCCTGCATCTTTTTTTGCATTTCAGGATTATTTTCCATTTTTTCCTGCATCATTTTCTCCATTTTTCCCTTCATCTCCGGATTTTCCTTCATCATCCCCATCATTTTACCGTCCTCCATCATTTTCATATGATCTTTCATCATCAACATACTGGCATTTTTATCGTTATTCGCGATTTCCAAAAATTCAGAAAATTTAACGGGATCTGAAACTATGTTTTTATAAAGTTCCTTCCTGTTTTCATCGCTTTGTAATACCTGTGCGGCATCAAAGGTTGGTTTGCAACTTACTATTAACAAAAATAGTGTTGCTGTCATCGAAAGTTTTAGAATGTTTTTCATAATAGTTTAATTTAAAGTTAGTATACATTGAATTATTAAAACCTGGCTGAAAGTCCTCCCCCGGCACCAAAGCGATTGTCATAACTTCCCATCAAGGAAAAATTCTTAGACAGAAAATATTCAGCTCCAACTGTGATGGTTTCTTCTTTCTGATAGTCTTTACCTTCCGGCAAATCATCTACCCAACCAAAATCCGACTGATATTCATATTCACCAAAAACAGATAATCTGGGAAAGATCATGATCTCCCGACCCAAACTTATTTGAGGCCTTAATTTATTATCCAGGCGCAAATCAAGATTGAACATATAAGGGGTGAAATAGCGAATTCCTGCAATTGCTGTAGTGCTTATTTGATCCATACTATCTTCCATTTCATTTTCCATATTTATCCCTCCAAATACCCGAAACCAGTCATTGAGATAATATTCATAGCTCATTTCCGCTTCAATATTCTCATTCCAACCATATTCGGCAGAAAGATTGAATTGATTTCGGATATTGGATGAAACCAGGTTCAGGCCTGCCATGTGAGAAGCAGCATCTACCATTCCCCAGGTATAAAATTGGTTGGTTTCATGAATTAAATTTGACAACGGATATTCTTTTAACCTTGGATCTCTGGGGGTGTCATAACTAATTACCCGTGCCATTCCGCCCATCATATGATACAAAATATGGCAATGAAAAAACCAGTCGCCATACTCATTACCATAAAATTCGATGGTTATTTCCTGCATTGGTGGCACATTTACCGTGTGCTTCAAGGGAGAATATTCGCCGTTTTTATTGATCACCCTAAAGAAATGCCCGTGAAGGTGCATTGGGTGGTGCATCATGGTAAGATTATTCAAAGTGATCCTGGTAACCTGATTTCCTTTGATCCTGATTTTATCGGTTTCAGCTAAGGGGATCCCGTTTAAACTCCAGATATATCTGGACATATTTCCGGTGAGATTTAAAAGGATTTCATTTACAGGAACATCCTTGGCATAGGTCGTCTTTTCACGAGATTTTAAATAATCATAATTAAATTCAGAAAACATCTGCATCCCCTGCATTTCGCCGTCTTTTTTATTTGCATTCTTTTCAACTGAAGAAATCGAATCTGGCTCCATTTTCATATCCGTCATGGAATCATCCATTTTGGAATGATCCATACCCTCCATTCCTTCCTTTTTAAAAGCTTCCGGGCTTTGATCCATTTCGGAATCGTCCATTCCTTCCATCTCCATTTCTTTATCCATCTTCATTCCCCATTTCGCTTTCATTTTATAGGGTTCATCTTTCCTGGGATTGGATTTTAATGCCGGCGCACCCATTTTCATGTCCATTTTCGCCATTTTTTGCATCATGGCAATTTTATCCGGTTTTGGCACATCCGGAGCTTCAAGGACTTTTCCCTCCCCTAAAAAAGCCGAGGCCGTGCCCGAGCCATCCTGGGCAGTAATCCTGAATTCCATCTTTCCATTTTGCGGAATTGTTGCTATAAAATCATAGGTTTCTGCAACTCCGATAAATGTCTTATTTTTTTTCACAGGCACTACGTCTATCCCATCAGCCGAAACCAGCATGGGGGTTTCCCCGCCAAATGTCATCCAAAAAGAAGTAGAGGCTGCGCCATTTATGATTCTAAGCCTGATTTTTTCTCCCGGGCTAAAATCAGGATATTCCATGGTTTGTTCTCCATTAATGAGAAAAGCGGGGTAATATATGTCGGCAATATCGGCACCTTCCATTCGCTGTCTCCAAAAATCGATTTGTGCGCCTAAAGCTCCCCGGACAATCACCTCGTTTAATGGGGTAGCGGTTCCTTTTTTAATATTATACCACTCTGTACCCCGTTTTAAAAACCGAAGGACATCCGTTGGTTTTTCGTTGGTCCAGTCGGAAAGCATCAGGACCAATTCCTTGTCATACTCGAGGGTTTTTTCCCTTGGCTGGATTACAATTGATCCAAATACACCGCTTTGTTCCTGAAGCATGGTATGGGAATGATACCAATATGTCCCATTTTGCTTAATGGCAAATTCATATTTAAGGGTTTTTCCGGGCTTTATAGGTGGTGTGGAAAGATAAGGCACGCCATCAAAAAAATTAGGCAATATCATTCCATGCCAGTGAATGGAAGTTTCCACACTCATATTGTTTTTTACGTGAATTACAGCGTATTCCCCTTCATTAAATTCCAGGGTAGGTCCGGGAATGCTTCCGTTAATGGTCATTCCCATCACATCTTTACCGGCTTTGTTCACCATTTCTTCGTTAATTTCCAGTTTATATTCACGAACCGGAAGATTGTCAATATTTCCTTCTACAGATTTTTCTTTATGGATTTGTGCCTGAGAACCCATAAAGGCCCATAAAAGAATAAGTGAAAAGCTGATTTTTCTCATAATTTTAAGTTTTGAGGTTACCCATCGCATATCTTTATTGCTGTATCCATTTTGTGTTATGCTCATTTCATATTAATTTCTTTTGATCTTCCTTTTTATTTTAAAAACGGTGGGAGAAGAAATATACCAGAGCACAAATCCGCTAAGAACTGTTATCAGTCCCAGAAGCGAAAAAATACGCAGCACCAGATTATTGAAATCATCCCTGCCCTCATAATCCATTGTATGGGTCATCCAAAGGAAATCGAACCAGCGCCAGTCCCTGTGCCTAATACTTCTAAATGATGCATCTTGTATAGAAATATAGGCTTTTAAATTATTGGGCTGGTTAAAGGAAAGTACATAAGCAGGCAGTGCTCCACTGCGATACTCATGATGATTCCCGGTTTCTTCTATCCTTTCAACTCCCGTAATATTAAGTCCATCAACCATATGTTTCCGGGCTATTAAAACGGCCTCCTCACTGCTTAGTTCATCCTTTATCTCTCCAGTCCTGGCATTTATTAATTTATTCCCATCTACCAGGTAGTATGGAACTCCTCCAATATCTTTCAATTCCAGGGAATTGATGGGAAGATTTGCATTGGCTTCCGCCGGACTTATCAAATTGTTGAAAGACGGGTTTTCAACGTGATGTTTTCTGAAATCATCTCCATGGATCTCATCAATATCTGTCCAACTAAAATAAAGCCCGCTCACCGACCAAATTATAAACTGAATTCCTATAAAAAGACCAAGATACCTGTGGGTCTTTCTTATTTTCAAAGCTGTTTTACGCTTTACCATTTGTATGTTTTAGTACAAATTTTCACAAACTTAAATTTTTTGGCCTACCTGGTTCTTTTCATAAAGCTACCTATTGATTTTCCAGTTTTTTGATCAATTGCTTCATAAGTGCGATCTCCTTCTCCTGAGCTATAATGATCTCTTCTGCCAGTTTTTTCGTTTCAGGATCCCTGAGGTCAGCTTTCTCACTTGTTAAAATGGCCGATGAATGATGCGGTATCATCCCTTTCATATACTGTATGTCTGAGATCCCCGTCTGGTTACGCATCATATAAAAAGTGACTCCAAAAACTACAATAGCTGCGCCTATTATAATACCATTCAGGGTTTTATTCTTATACATACCCCACATGAAGAGCATCATGGCAATTGCCATAGGGGCGATCATGAGGATGGTCATATAGGTCCGCATGGTGCTTAACATTACGTGATCAAATCTTGCTACATTCATAAACATTACCCCATACATTATGATGAATGAAAGTATCATCATTAGGCCAAATTTTAAATAATTATTGGTTTTCATATTAGAGTTGTTTGGTTACTATAATTATTGATGTTTGAATTTAACAAAATTAATTCCTTTAAAGTACTTCAAAGGGAACCTCGGTCTTAATTCTTTCCCATTTCAATGTTAAAACTCCTGACTTTTCCCCAGTTTCCGTTATTTCATATAATAGCGATTCCTGAATTTCTTCCAACTCATTGGGTGTTACTGTAAGGGTAAGGACATTTTCAGCTTCATTAAAATCATCTTTACCGTGCTGGTCCCATCTTGTATTGAACATTACCTTCCATTCTTCTTTTCCCGGAATTACAAAAAATCCATATTTCCCTGCGGAAAGTGTTTTCCCATCTATTAATAGATCCTTATCAGTTTCAATCCATGTGGCTTTATGCGCACCGGCCTGCCAAACAGTATTATAACCTACCAAACCGCCAAATACCACCCTGTCTCTCACCGAAGGAGAGGAATAATCAATATGGATATGGGCGTCATTAATCATGGCCATCGTAGTGGTATGAGGACTCAAGCTTTTAGATGCGGTAGAGGTGTCTGCATTGGAAACAGGGTGTTCATGGGTTTCTTGTGTTTCTTGTGTTTCCTGTTGTTTAGGGTCATTTCCACAACCTATCACTACCATTGAAATAAGTAACATTATAAAATTTTTCATTCTGTTTTTATTTTAAGATTTTGTTTGGTTTTTAGATTAGTAAAATTTGTGCTATTAATTATTGTTATTCCTTTTTCCCCTGAAATTTCAGGTGGTAAGGTGTGTTCCCATCCATCATATTCAGTTGATATCCGAACGTGTGGTTTTGCATATCAAAACCACCAAAATGTTCATCCTCTTCCTGGTGTTCATCCCTTAGGTGATGCGTCCATTCTGTTTCACCCTTTCGCATATCACCCATCATACCTCCGTTGGGATGTCCCTGGCCAAGCATATGACCGTACATGTTTTCAAAGTCATGCCCGTTAAGGCATACCAGCACACTGTTGTTATGTTCATAGTAATTAAGCACAAATGTTGTATCCATCCCATCGCTGTATAAATGCACCTCTATCAGTTCATTCCCGGTTTTTCTTATTTCGGCGATAGCAGCCTCGTCAGTGTTCACCCTGGTTTCACTTTTTGCAGTGTCAAATCCTGTAAGGGTCCCAACATAGGTTCCTTCAATCTCCTGAACAGAAACATTATCTGATTTTTCACAAGCGGCTAAAACAACCACGCTTAAGGCGGTTGCAATAATTAATTGAATCTTTTTCATTTTATTTATTTTTTAGGTTTAAAATTATTGGTTTAATGTTTCAGTAACTTCTCCACATCGCAACATAGAAGCTCCATAATAGGGGTTTTGGATCTCTTTGGAACGGCTTAACCAGTCTGCACCCTTGTCATTATCTGCCATAGGGCAATGTTGTACATACAGACTTCCGTTGGTGATATCAAATGTTTTTACCAGGCCAATCATTGTGGTGGACAATTCGTCAAACCGTTCTCTCATGGTCTCAATTTTGGCCGCGCCAGAGATAATCCCTGCATCGGCTTTTAGTTCCTTTTCATAGCTCTCCCAAACTATTTTAGCTTCTTTATTGAAACCATCTACAGCTCCAATACTTTTTTCAAATGCCTGAGCATCCTTTCTGGCTTGCGAATAATCATCCTTTACCAATGCCTCCTTCAGCCTTAAATAATTATCAACCAACTTATTGAGAACATTCTTTACTTTATCGTTTACATCAACCTTAATTAGGGCTTCCTGCTGCATCTGGCCATGGTCATGGCCGGTACTTGTCTTACCATCCTCCGGGTTCATCATACTTTTTCCACCCGAAAGCTGTACAGCTGCATCTACCGTAAAGGCTCCATTGGAAACTATTTCCTCCCCGGCTTCCAAACCTTCTTGTACTATATAAGAATCCCCCAGGGAAGGGCCTAAAGTTATTTCTCTTAACCTAAATCCGGCTTTCCCCGAAACATCGGTTTTTACATATACAATAGAGCGTTTACCTGTCCATAGCACTGCCGATTTAGGAATGATCAATTCCTGAGCCTGGCCGCCTTCCAAAACGTTCTTTACCAATCCCGATGCAAACATCCCGGGCTTTAACCTGCCATCTTTATTATTAAGCTCCACCCTCGCGGTCGCAACCCGGGTTTGGGAATCCAACAACGGATCAACAAAACTTATAGTTCCTTCAAAAGTTTCTCCCGGGAAAGAATTAATAGTGAATTCTACTTTACTTCCTTCCTTCACCCACGCAACCTGGCCTTCGTAAAGATCAAATAAAACCCAGACTTGGGTAAGGTCTGAAATTTCATAAATGGGCATTCCACGTTCTACATAATCGCCCAGATCCACCATTTTTTTGGTAACAATTCCATTCACATCCGCTCTTATGGAAAACCGCTGAATTGCCTTGCCTCCTGAAAGAATCTGTTCAATTTGAGCATCTCCTATCTTCCAGTTCCTAAGTTTTGTTTTTGCCGCTTCAAATAATTCGGGCTGACTTGCCTTTATCGCTGCAGCCTGCAGCAGTTCTTCCTGTGCGGTAACCAGCTCGGGGGAATAAACGGTTGCAAGGGTTTGACCCCGGTTCACCTTTTCACCGGTAAAATTTATGGCAAGCTGCTCAATCCTTCCGGGAATATGGGTTGACTGGGAGTAGGAAGCTCTTTCATCTACCTGCACTTTCCCGTTCAATCGCATTTCTCTTGATGCCTCTCCTCTTCCAACAACCATAGTTTGAATATTTGCAAGTTTCATCGCATTCTCACTCATCTGGTAAATGCTGGGATCACCACCGTCTCCATTGGTTTCCAGGGGAATAAGATCCATGCCACAAATTGGGCAGGAACCCGGTTCGTTTTGCCGAATTTGAGGGTGCATGGAACAGGTCCATATTTGATCATCTGATGATGCGATGGTTTGATGGTCTGATGTGGTTTTACCTGATGGTTTAAGTAGCCATCCTAGCATTAGCCCTACCATAAGAATCGCTAAAGCAATCAGTATATTTTTTTTATTTTTCATTTTTTCTGTTTTTTATAGATGAAGAAATAATTCTGGAAAGAAGCTTTTTAAATGGACACTATCTTCAAAAGCAATTCCTCAGGATTCGGATAATTTGGGCTCCGTTCACAAAGCATTAACCAATATTCGGTTTCATCTGCCTCCTTCATCGCGATCACACATTTGGAGATAAAATCATTCCGGCTATGCGCATTCTGGGCTTCTTTTATATTCGCTCCAATTGAAGTCCCGGATTTCAATAGTTGTCTGGAAATCACGTACTTTTTATCACTATCCAATAATTCGGAAAATTTAATTATTGTCAAAGCGAAATCAAAACTCAGTTCTAATATTTCATTCTTCTGTTCCATTTTTTAATCTATCCAATCATTAAATCATTATATCATCGTACCATCAAATAATCGAGTTTCGCCTGGGCAATTAACCCATTTTTTAGTGCTTCAATTCTTTGTGTTTGATACATAAGCACATCCTGGTTCATTTGAAGGACCTCATCAAAATCTGTAATAGAATTGCTGTATCCTGAGATCAACAATTTATTAGCCTGGCCGGAACTTGCTATTTGCCGGTCATATAGATCAAGGAGTTTCCTGGCGCTGTTTAATTCATAAAGGGCAGCCTCATATTCATTTTGCAGCTCATTTCTTTGAGCTTCCTGTTGTTCCAGGATACTTTCTCCCATCAACTGCGCTTCTTTTCTCGCTGCATTGATCTTTTTTCTGAAAATGGGAAGAGTTACAGAAACCATTGGCATTATCGCATCCCGCCCGTTCATATCGGGGTTGGCATCCGTTCGTTTTGAGATTATGGAATAATCTATTCCCAGGCCAACCATTGGATTGCCCTCCTTTTGCGCTATTATATCCTGCATCTCATAAGCTTCTTTTTGCTTTTCCAGCCCGGTTAAGCGGGGATGCCCATCAAAGTTCTCATCAGTTTCATTAAAGGCGAGGGCATTTTCTGGCAGAATGCTGTCCTGAAGGACTATTGCCTCCCCTTTCTCGCGTCTTAACATTAGATTAAATCTGGTTTCCAGGGGTTTTCGTTTTTCCTCCAGCAATTCAATTTCGATCATTGCAGCATCCCTTTGAATATCTACCTTCACCACATTCACCATAGGCGAACTTCCACTTCTGAAACGGCTTAGGGCCAGTTCCCTATAAGAATCAAGTATAGAGAAGTTCTCCTTTTTTAGCTGAATGGTTTTTTCAAGCGCATACAATTCGGCATAGACCTGTTTTACATCAAAGAACACCTGGTTCCTTAGATCGAGGTAATTTTGAAAGGAAGCTTCAGCCATTAAATTGGCGGCATCTTCTTTAGCCCGCAGGGTTCCGAACCACGGAAACATCTGCATTAAATTAAATCTGGCTTCCTGGGCTCCCAACCTTGTTTCGATCATTCTGCCAAATGCGCTCATAGTTAAAGTAGGATCCGGCAGGGTAGCAACCTGTGGGGCCCGCTGCATTGCAGCCTCAAATTCGGCATAAGAAGCTTTTACTTTTGGGTTATTTTCTGAAGCCATTTGGAGATACGTCTCCAGATCCTGCGCCTGCAAGGGCTGGTTTATGAAAAATATCAAAAAACAACCTATTAACATTAGAAGGTATTTTGAGGATACTTTATTTTTTATCGATTTCCTATTCATCATTATTGTCATTTGAATTGATCAATCCCAATTCTCCCTCATTCGGTGAATTTTCGGATCTTTTTACAACAGATTCTCTCCAGAAGGCCTGAAGCACCGGTACTACAAATATGGTCATGATCTGAATGATCATACCTCCCACGATAGGAATTGCCATTGGCACCATAATATCGGATCCCTTACCTCTTGATGTAAGGACCGGAAATAGCGCTATAATGGTTACGGCAGTGGTCATCATTGCAGGCCTTACCCGTTTTAATCCAGCTTCCATCACGGCACTGCGTACCTGAGCTACGGTTTGGGGGTTACGCTTTTCAAAGACCTGGTGAATGTAAGTTCCCATAAGTACCCCATCATCTGTAGCAATACCAAATAAGGCAATAAAACCAACCCACACGGCAACGCTCAGGTTAATTGTCCCCATTTGGAACAGCTCCCGCATATTCACACCGTCTACTGCAAAATCCATAAACCAGGGCTGACCATATAACCATATCATTATAAATCCGCCGGCAAAGGCAACAAAAACACCAGAGAAATGAATGGTTGAAGCTATAATGGTTTTAAACTGGAAGTACAACAACATAAAAATAATGATCAAACTTAATGGGATTACAATAGCAAGCCTTTTTACGGCCCTTACCTGATTCTCATAATTTCCGGAAAATTTATAGCTCACTCCTGCCGGCACACTAAGTTCCCCGGCGTCTATCTTATCCTGAATAAATTTCTGGGCATCGTTTACCACATTTACCTCGGCATACCCTGTACGTTTATCAAAAAGCACATAACCCACCAAAAAGGTTTCCTCGCTTCGTATCATTTGCGGTCCCCGGGTATATTTCAATTCGGCCAGTTCTCCCAGCGGGATCTGTGCTCCGGCCGGGGTGGGGATCAAAATTCTTTCCAATGCCGAAGGATCATCTCTTAGTTCCCTTGGGTATCGCACTCTTACAGGATACCTTTCCCTTCCTTCAACTGTAGTGGTAATTTCCATACCACCCACCGCGGTTTCAAGGGTTTGCTGCACATTTTCTATGCTAAGCCCATAACGCGCAATAACATTGCGGTCAATATCTATTTCAAGGTATGGTTTCCCCACGGTCCTTTCTGCAAACACGGCTTCAGCTTTTACCGATGGAACCTGCTTCAAAAGTTCTTCAAGCTCAATTCCAAATTCCTGTATTGTTTGAAGATCGGGCCCGTAAACTTTTATTCCCATAGGGGCCCTCATTCCGGTTTGCAACATTACAAGCCGTGTTTCAATAGGTTGTAATTTTGGGGCCGATGTTACCCCGGGAATATTGGCGCGACTTAGGATCTCAGTCCAGATATCATCGGGGCTTTTAATATGACTCCGCCAGTTCCTGAAATATTCTCCATCTTCATCAACTATTAGATCATTTGAAGAGTATCCGTTGTTTAAGGCATCCTCATTGCTTAAGGTATCCCCGGATTTTAAAATAAACCTGCCATCTATATCAGTTTTATAGGCCACAGGTCTTCCTCCCGGAGTGAGTTCATATTCAGATCTATAATTGATAATGTTTTCATACATAGAAATAGGAGCGGGATCCAGGGCGCTTTCAATCCTTCCAAGTTTTCCTACAACAACCTCAACCTCGGGAATATCGGTAATCGCGATATCCATTCTTTGCAGCGATTCTTTGGAAGATTCTATCCCCGCATGCGGCATAGAGGTGGGCATAAGGAGGAAACTACCTTCATTTAATGAAGGCATGAATTCTTTTCCAACTCCGGGAAAAGTATGACTCAAACCACTCCAAACAAAATTTGTGCGAATGTTCCATCCAACCTTGTCAAATCCATTGGCGGCCGGGCCAAAGATCTTAGGAAAGCCAAGCCAAATCATAATTCCAAAGAAAATGGTGATTACCGGCACTAATAAAAAAGTTCCTTTATTTTCCAGACACCAGTTTAAAATGGGTCTGTAAAATTTTACGATCGCCATTAAAACAAGCAGGGTAACTGCCAGTAAAACAAGCACGAAGATATAATTGGAAAAAAGGGAATTTTGATACCCAAGCGGCACCCATTCCTCGGTGAGGAAAAACAAGGTAACTGCCAGGATTATAAACAAGGTGATCTGGGTAGAATATTTACCGAGAAACTCAGGATTCCGGTCTTCAAGAAGACGCACCAAACCTATTAGCACCAAAGCAAGCGGCAACCAAAAGCTGAAATAAATTGCCAGAAAAAGTCCTCCTATTATCAGCACGATATTCCACATCCTGATCATTCGCGCTTTTTGAAGACGGATATTAAATGCAAAATAGGAAAGCATCGGGAGGATCAAGATTCCCACTAAAAATGCTGCAGCAAGGGCAAAGGTTTTTGTAAAGGCAAGAGGCCGGAACAATTTCCCTTCGGCATTTTCCATAAAGAATACCGGGAGAAAACTTACCACCGTTGTAGCAAGAGCGGTAGTTACCGCGGGAGCAACTTCAATGGTCGCTTTATGAATTATCTTGAGCAACCTTGAATCTCTTGCACCTGAATTTTTCTCCATCTCAAGATGCCGGATGATATTTTCCACAAAAACGATCCCTACATCTACCATTACCCCAATTGCGATAGCGATCCCGGAGAGTGCGACAACATTGGCATCTACCCCAAAATAGCGCATAGCGATAAAGGTGATAAGAACCCCAATGGGCAGTAAACTGGAAATAATAAGAGATGCCCTTAAATTAAGGACCAGAACAATAATTACCAGGATGCTTATAAGGATCTCATGAGAAAGTGCTTTCTCCAGAGTTCCTATAGTTTCATTGATAAGCTGGGTCCGGTCATAAAATGGGACAATGGTAAGTTTGCTTATAGTACCGTCTGCCAGGGTTTTTTGCGGTAATCCGGCAGAGATTTCCTTGATTTTTTCTTTGGTATTCTTGATTACCTGCAAGGGATTTGATCCATAACGGGCAACCACTACTCCACCTACAACCTCTGCCCCGCCTTTGTCTAAAATTCCGCGACGCTCTGCAGGCCCTAAATTAACCACTCCTAAATCTTTTATAAGAATCGGTTTATTATCTACGGCTGTTACCACAGAATTCTCAATATCCTCAATGGATTTTATATAGCCCAGTCCGCGCACAAGGTATTCCACCTTATTGATCTCAAGGGTTTTTGCCCCAATATCGCGGTTGGAATTCTGCACTGCCATCATCACCTGATCTATCCCTATATTAAAGGCTTTAAGGGCATCGGGATCAACATCGATTTGGTATTCCCTTACAAATCCACCTACCGAGGCAACTTCAGAAACCCCTGATGTTCCGCTTAAACCAAGTTTTACATAGTAATCCTGAATGGACCTCAATTCGTGCAAATCCCAACCCCCGGTGACATTCCCCTGGGGATCGCGACCTTCCAAAGTATACCAATATACCTGGCCCAAACCAGTGGCATCCGGCCCTAAGGTTGGTTGCACTTCCTGCGGAAGCAATTTGGAAGGAAGAGAATTGAGTTTTTCCAGCACCCTTGTGCGTGACCAGTAGAATTCCACATCCTCTTCAAAAATGATATAAATTATGGAAAACCCGAACATGGAAGTACTTCTAATGGATTTCACACCGGAAATTCCCAATAAAGCGGTGGTCATGGGATAGGTGATTTGATCCTCAATATCCTGAGGGGATCGTCCCGGCCAGTCGGTAAAAACAATTTGTTGGTTCTCTCCAATATCCGGAATGGCATCCACCGGAACAGGATCACTTGGTAAAAAACCTGTATTCCAGTCAAATGGAGCTGTTACAATTCCCCATCCAATGAAAAATGCCAAAAGTAGTATGGTAATAAGCCGGTTATAAAGAAAATATTTTATGACTTTATCAAACATCTCAAATAGTTATTTAATGAAAAAGTTTCTTCAAAACTTCGACGGAAATACCCAGGGTAAGACCAAATCAAAGAAGCTGTTATCAGAAAAATTATCTGAAAACAGGAAAACCATTAAATAATCAAATAAGGAAAACCTGATCAAGAACCAGTAAATCGGTGACCAGTAAGGGTGGGGTGTAATTTTTAAAAGGAATAACCTGTAGCGGTGTACCTTCAAAAAGATTGATGTATGAAAAAGTAAATGTAGAAAGGAACACCTGTTGCTCGAAATCCAGGGAGTTAAAGGAAATCTTCAATTCATCCTGACCTTCCACCGAAGTTTTTTCATTGGTGCAGCAGGAATCTTCAGAATTGGTTGCATCTGAATGCATTTCCATTCCGCAGGTTTTTGCTTCAGAAAAGATGGCTTTATCCACTAATAAACTTCCACAAAAATGCTTATCTACCGTAAATGAAAACGTAGAGAAGAGCACTAAAAGCGCCAGAATTGTAGAAAGGGATTTTTGAACAGCCTTTTTCATCGTCGTCAAATATAAACAATATTTAGTTACCTGTTGTAACTGTCCTAAAAATCAATAGGTTTTAAATCCCATTTATGGCTATAAATCAGCGATTCACAAGAATTGCACATTCACAATTCTCACCTGTTCCTGTTCAATTTAGTGGAATTTTTAAGTCGGAAATAGTAAAATGCAGGTAAAAGAATGATCACAAATATGGGATGTATCAAAAATCTACGAATATAAAACAGCGCCATAAAATTTTCATTTTCAATGGTGAGGATCAAAAACACGAAACCAGGGAAGCAAGCTGCAAAAAGTAAAACATAGAGCAAAAAGGAGAATTTCAGGATGTTTTTATCCAGAAAAGCCACATATACTATTGCAAGAGATATTCCCATATTCAACAAGAACCTTAGAAAAACATTCGCAAGAAGCTTCCACGTGATAAAATTGGGAACCTTATCATTGAGATAATCTGATTGATAAAATTCAATAAGCGGATCATAAAACAGGCTGTGTTCAAAAAACCTGATTAACACCAGTAAGCCTACTAAAAGGCTGATTATAGCAATTCTATATTTGAGTTCCATAGGTGGTAGCTTTGGAGAAAATACGAACCCAGACGATCCATAAAATAAAAACAGTTCCATAAATAATCAATGGAAAAACAATGCTATGAAGGAACTCTGCGTGCTGCGGATATTCATAGATCCCTATGGTTAAAATCGCGATCCGGATAACATTCATCACATATATTATTACCGCTCCAGCAAAAAGAAATAAAAGCGTGGTTTTTAATTTGGAAACAAAAGCCAGCACAAAGGAAACGAACAGGATAATGATACTTATAGAATTACAGCCTTCCACCACCCTGGCCAAAAAAAGATCGTTCACATAGAGGTTCATGGAAGGCTCGTTAGGATTGGGCGAAATTCTGGCGGGATATCCAAAAGTTTCGATTACCGCTTCACTTTGAATTGCAACAAGATGCGTAAAAAAATCCGGGTAATATTTTTGAGAAACCGAAAGATCGAGATAGGTGTTGTAAAAAATAGAGAGCAAAAAATAACTCCCCAGAAATATGAGAATAAACCGTAAAACCGATTTGTACTTTTTAAATAGCTGTAGCAATGAAAATACCTGTTTGAACAAATTTATAGAAAAATGAAAGGTAAGAAACCCAAACTTTAAATACTTTTACAAAAAAATTAAAAGCTATGCCTTTTCAGAAATTAAAACCACAGATAAAAGCTATTCTAAAAACCGAAGAATTATCTGTTGAGCACCGGTTATTAGATGTTTGTGAATTGCTGAAAGAGAATATTTCCTATTATAATTGGGTAGGATTTTATTTTAAAAATGGGGATAAAGAAGAACTCAAATTAAGCTCTTATGCCGGGGATCCAACAGATCATACTATCATTCCTTTTGGAAAGGGAATTTGCGGACAGGTAGCGGTTTCCAATAAGAATTTTGTGGTTCCCGATGTTCAGGCACAGGATAATTACATCGCCTGCAGCATTCATGTAAAAGCTGAGATCGTGGTGCCTTTGTTTGTAAACGGTGAAAATTTTGGCCAGATTGATATTGATTCCAATACCCCCGATCCTTTTACTGAAGAAGATGAACGGTTTTTGGAATGGGTGAATGAGCAAGTGGCGGAAATTCTTTAAAAGGAAGCAAGAGACAAGATTCAAGACGATAGACTAAATAAATCTCAATGAACTTCCCTGATTAGTGTTGCCCTTTTTAAACATTAATTTTCAATAGTACATTTATTTTATCTCCCACTGATCTCAGAAATCAATCTTCACTGTTTTTTTGCCACGAATACACGAATGTTTTTTTGTCTTGTTTCCTGGTTCTTGTCTCTTGAATCGTAGCTTCCAACTTTATTTCTGTCTCAATACTAAAATCTCAAGTCTTACACCTAACATTACATTCCGGTACGTATCGCTTCCACCGGATCCAGTTTAGAAGCGGAAATAGCAGGAATTATCCCGGAGATCAATCCTATAATTGCTGAAACAGCAGTTCCAAGGAACATATTCCAGGGAGAAAGCACAAATTCAAATTCTCCTGTAAATTGTGATGCGCCCATAGAGATAAGCCATACCAGAAACAATCCTACCAAGCCACCTATCACTGCCAGGATTACTGCTTCAAAAAGGAACTGGAACAGGATGAATTTATTTTTTGCGCCAAGGGATTTCTGAATACCAATAAGATTAGTTCTTTCCTTTACACTTACAAACATAATATTTGCGATCCCGAATCCTCCCACCAAAAGCGAAAACCCGCTTATGATAAGGCCAATGAAATTCAACTGGCCGGTGATATTATCGACAAAATCTGCAAAACCCTGTAATTGATTTACAAAAAAATTGCTTACTTCCTCGGGTTTCAATCCCCGGTAATTTCTTAGTTGCTGAGTTAGTACCGCAATAAATTCGGCATTATCCACATCAGCTTCAGGTTTGATTATTATTTGCGGAAAAGTAGATTTATTATTGTCCCCAAAGATCCTGCGAACCACATTTACCGGAACTAAAACTGCTCCGTCTTTTGAATTTCCCAGAAAATTTGCACCTTCCTTTTTCAGAACACCAATAACAGAAAACTTTTGGCCGTATAAACGAAGTTGTTTTCCCATAGGGTCACTTTCTCCAAAAAGATTTTGAGCGATTTCATGACCAATTATAATCACCTGCGATCCACTTACCGCTTCCGATTCATTA
This sequence comes from Gillisia xinjiangensis, assembly GCF_046298265.1. Classification (NCBI taxonomy): domain Bacteria; kingdom Pseudomonadati; phylum Bacteroidota; class Flavobacteriia; order Flavobacteriales; family Flavobacteriaceae; genus Gillisia; species Gillisia xinjiangensis. Next base: position 47,943 of record NZ_JBKAHK010000002.1, read on the forward strand.
AAAAATCTTCCCTCGGCGAGTTCCAGGGCTTCTATATCGTAATATTCTTGTGTAACCGCACCAATCCCAACACCGGTTACCGTAGTTTCTTCATATTTTATTGATTCCTGAGGAACATTTAAAGTATAACTAACAGCTTCAAGGCCGGGCAGGTTTCTCTTTAGATACTGGTATTCATCATAGCTAACATCCGGGAATTGTTGTCTTTTCCAACTGGGAATTTCAGAAGGGCCAAAGGAAAACCGCATTATAATAATGGTGCTGTTGTCCAGGGAACTCAAAGAACCTTTAATTTCCCTTTCAAGGGAATCAACGGCTGCGAGGACCGCGATAATTGAAAAAATCCCAATAGTTACACCAAGAAGGGATAAAAAAGTCCGCAGCTTGTTGTTCCTTAATGCGTTGATAGCAAAATTGAAACTTTCCTTTAGAACCCTAAGATAGATTAGCATAGTAAAAACAGGTGTTTTGCATCGATACTGGATAAGACGCAGCCAAATGAATTTCGTTACATTTTTTTTAAGAAATAAAAGTCCAGATACTTAGATTTTATAGTGATTTAATTACTTTTGCAACCATAACAAACACAACACAATGAGCGAATTAAAATCGGTGAAATCGGCCCTTATTTCTGTATTTGATAAAAAAGGGCTGGCTCCTATAGTACAAAAACTTAATGACCTTGGAATTAAAATTTACTCTACGGGCGGTACCGAAAAGTTTATAAAAGACCTTGGCATTGAAGTTACCGCAGTGGAAGATCTTACCTCCTATCCATCTATTTTAGGCGGAAGAGTAAAAACCCTTCACCCAAAAGTCTTCGGCGGAATTTTAAACCGTCAGGAAAATGCAAGTGATGTTGCAGAGATGAAGGAATATGAGATCCCGCAAATAGATATCGTAATCGTGGATCTTTACCCGTTTGAAAAAACCGTGGCTTCGGGAGCTTCCGAGGAAGATATCGTAGAAAAAATCGATATTGGCGGAATTTCTTTGATTCGCGCAGCAGCAAAAAATTTCAAAGATGTGCTCTGTGTTGCTTCGGTAGAGTATTATTCAGAATTTTTAAACCTTATTTCAGAAAACGGCGGAAAGACCAGTTTGGAAGATCGCAAAAAATTTGCAGCAAAAGCATTTCAGGTCTCTTCGCATTACGATACTGCCATTTTCAACTTTTTTAATTCTGAAGAAAAAGTTTTTAAACAGAGTTTTTCAAAAGGAAAGGAATTGCGCTATGGGGAAAATCCTCACCAAAAAGGGACTTTCTACGGAGATTTTGAGACGGTTTTCAACCAGGTACATGGAAAGGAACTTTCGTACAATAATTTGCTTGATGTGGATGCTGCGGTAAACCTTATGGGTGAATTTAAAGATGATGCACCCACATTTGCAATTCTGAAACACAACAATGCCTGCGGGTTGGCACAACGGGAAACCCTTCACCAGGCATATATGGATGCATTGGCAGGAGATCCAGTTTCAGCTTTTGGAGGAGTTCTTATTAGCAACACCGAAATTGATAAAGCAACCGCTGAAGAGATCCATGAATTATTTTGTGAAGTGGTAATTGCGCCTTCCTATTCAACCGATGCCCTGGAAATTTTAAAAGGAAAGAAGAACAGGATTATCCTGGTTCAAAAAGTTCAGGAGTTTACACAGGAACTTGTAAGAACCTGTTTAAACGGAATTTTAGTTCAGGACAGGGATCATAAAACAGATTCTGTTGAAGATTTAAGCTATGCAACCAACAATAAACCCGCAGAAAACGAGTTAAATGATTTGATTTTCGCATCTAAAATTTGCAAACACACCAAATCCAATACCATCGTTTTAGCAAAAAACAAACAACTACTCGCCAGTGGAACAGGACAAACCTCCCGGGTAGATGCCTTAACCCACAGTATAGAGAAAGCAAATTCCTTTAAGTTTAACCTGAAAGGAGCTGTTATGGCGAGCGATGCTTTTTTTCCTTTTCCAGATTGTGTTGAAATTGCAGGAAATGCGGGAATAACAGCCGTAATTCAACCAGGAGGTTCAATAAAAGACCAATTGAGTATTGATTATTGCAACAAAAATAATATTGCCATGGTGATGACCGGGACACGGCATTTTAAACATTAATTTCACTACATTTACCTAACCTCAACAGATAGAATATGGGATTTTTTGACTTTCTCATTGAAGAAATAGCAATAGATTTAGGAACCGCAAATACTTTGATAATTCATAACGACAAAGTAGTTGTGGATAGTCCTTCCATTGTGGCCCGGGACAGAACCACCGGGAAAATTATAGCCGTGGGAAAAGAAGCTGCCATGATGCAGGGAAAAACCCATGAAAACATAAAAACGATAAGACCTTTGAAAGATGGTGTTATTGCCGATTTTGATGCCAGCGAAAAGATGATAAACATGTTTATCAAGGAAATCCCTGCATTGAAAAAGAGAATGTTTACTCCGGCCTTAAGAATGGTAATTTGTATTCCATCCGGAATTACCGAAGTTGAAATGCGCGCCGTTAAAGAAAGTGCAGAAAGGGTAAATGGAAAAGAAGTATATCTTATTCACGAGCCAATGGCCGCTGCTATTGGAATTGGGGTAGATATCATGCAGCCTAAAGGAAATATGATCGTGGATATAGGTGGTGGAACTACCGAAATTGCAGTGATTGCTTTAGGTGGTATCGTATGTGACAAGTCTATCAAAATCGCAGGAGATGTATTTACCAATGACATCGTTTATTATATGCGCACTCAGCACAATTTATATGTTGGAGAGCGAACTGCTGAAAAAATAAAAATTCAAATTGGAGCCGCTACCGAAGATCTGGAAATTCCACCGGAAGAAATGAGCGTTCAGGGTCGTGATTTACTAACAGGAAAACCAAAACAGGTACAAATCTCGTACAGGGAGATTGCTAAAGCACTGGATAAATCAATTTTAAGAATTGAGGATGCCGTAATGGAAACCTTATCTCAAACCCCGCCGGAACTAGCCGCCGATATTTATAATACCGGGATCTATCTTGCCGGAGGTGGATCTATGTTGAGAGGACTGGATAAGAGATTATCCCTGAAAACCGATCTTCCTGTTTATATCGCCGAAGACCCCCTAAGAGCTGTTGTACGCGGTACCGGAATATGCCTTAAAAACCTGAGCCGATATAAGGGAATATTGATAAAGTAGGAGCCGACTTATGCAGCAGATATTTAATTTTCTTATCCGCAATAAGAATAATATTTTATTCCTGTTGCTGCTGGGGATTTCCTTATTTTTAACAATCCAGTCACATTCATTTCATAAAAGCAAATTTATAAGTTCCGCGAATTTTATCACCGGGGGCGTCTATAACTGGTCCAATAATATTCAAACCTATTTCCACCTTGAAGAATACAATAAAAGGCTGGTGGAAGAAAATAAATACCTGAGAAGCAAACTCACCAATATCCAGGACACTATTTCCGCAGAAAATTTTCTGGATTCCATATCGTACGAAGGAATTTACCAAATTAGAACTGCTACCGTTATAAACAACAACTATTCAAAAACCAATAATTTTATCACGCTTAACAGGGGCAAAAATTCCAATATTGCAACAGAGCAAGGAGTTATAACCAGCCAGGGAATTGTTGGGATCATCGATCAGGTCTCGGCAAACTACTCCAGGGTAATCTCTATTTTAAACAGCAATTCCAGGATCAATGCACAGCTTAAAAAGACCAACCATTTTGGCTCCCTGGTTTGGGATGGCAAAGATCCTAATATAGTCCAATTGATAGATGTCCCAAGACAAGCCCCGGTAAAAAAAGGCGATACCATTATAACCGGTGGAAGATCCCTTATATTTCCTCAGGGAATCCCTATAGGAAATATTACCGATTTTAAACTCGATGTAAGTGAGAGTTACTTTACCATCAACATCAGGCTATTTAATGACATGACCAATATTGGGTATGTGTATATCATAGAAAACAAAGATAAAGCCGAAATAAAAGCTCTGAAAAACAGCGATGACTAGCGCAATAACAGCAAATATAATCCGCTTTATAATTTTGGTACTGTTACAGGTTTTACTCCTTAACAATATCAACTTTCTTGGTTATATCAACCCTTATCTTTATGTATTGTTTTTGGTTTTATATCCCTTTAACACTTCACAAACTTTATTTTTGCTGGTAGCATTTTTATTGGGAATAACTATTGATACCTTTGAGGATAGCGGGGGAATAAATGCAGCTGCCTGTGTTGTTGTTGCTTTTATAAGGCCGGCGGTTTTAAGGTTCTCCTTTGGAGTAAGTTATGACTATCAAACCGTTAAGTTGGCGAATACTCCCTTTGGAGCAAGATTGAGTTATATTTTAATCCTGGTTTTTGTTCACCATTTTATTTTATTCACCCTGGAAATGTTTGATTTTTCCCATATCTTTTTGATTGCGAAAAAGACCTTATTTTCAGGAATTTTCACTGTAATATTGATCCTGATTAGCTTAACGCTTTTCAAACCGAAACGAAGATGAGAAGAATATTACTATATATAATTATTATAACTACCGGAATCATTTTTCTGGCAAGACTCTTTTATTTACAGGTCATCGATGAATCTTTTGTGCGCTTATCTGAAGATAATGCCATTAAAGTTGTCTATGATTATCCGCAGCGGGGCTACATTTTTGACAGGAATGGGGAATTGCTGGTATCCAATCAACCTTCCTACGATGTAATGGCAATTCCGCGCAATGTAAAGGTATTCGATACAGCCGAATTTTGCAGGATTTTAAAGATTACCCCGGAAGCATTGGCCTCAAAACTGGATAATGCAAAAATCTATTCCCCAAGACTTCCTTCCATTATAGTTCCCCAGTTAACCAAATCTGAATACGCCTATTTACAGGAAAAAATGCGTAATTATGAGGGGTTTTATATTCAAAAGCGTTCTTTAAGGGATTATCAAACTCATAACGGATCTAATGTTTTAGGTTATATAGCCGAAGTAAACAGGAAGATCATTGAGGGAAATCCGTATTATATATCCGGGGATTTAATAGGAAAGCAGGGAATAGAAGGTTATTACGAAGAATTGCTCCGCGGGGTAAAAGGGGTGAAATATATTCAAAAAGATAGATTTAACCGTGATATTGGAGCATTTAAAGATGGGATTTATGATACACTTCCAAAAAAAGGAAAAGATGTCACCATAACAATTGATGGCGTTTTACAGGCATACGGAGAGAAATTAATGAAAAACAAATGGGGTGGTATAGTTGCACTTGAACCGGCAACGGGCGAAATACTGGCCTTGGTTACGGCACCATCCTATGATCCGGCTTTACTGGTTGGAAGACAGCGTTCCAGTAATTTTACCGAACTCTATTATGACACCATCGCCCGCCCGCTTTATGACCGTGGATTACAGGCAGAATATCCTCCCGGGTCTCCTTTTAAAACCATCAATGCACTCATAGCCTTGCAGGAAGAAGTGGTAACTACCCAGGACAGGGTTTCCTGCAGTATGGGATATGTTTTTGGCCGGGGAAGGAAAATGGGATGTCACGCACACCCTTCTCCTTTGAATATGGTTCCCGGGATCGCCCAATCCTGTAATGCATATTTTGCTACTGTGTACCGCCGCATAATTGAAAAATTCCCAACTCCACAGGAAGGAATAGATACCTGGGCAAATCACCTTAAAAGTTTTGGTTTGGGAAATTATCTGGGTTCCGATCTAAGTACAGGAAGACCAGGAAAAATTCCAACCGCCGATTATTATAACAGGATTTATGATTATCCCACCTATAAATGGTATTCCACAGCTACTATATCCAATGCGATAGGACAGGGAGAAGTTTTGATGACTCCTATTCAACTGGCCAACATGACCGCCGCAATTTCAAATAAAGGCTGGTTCTACACACCTCATATTTTAAAGGAAATTGAAGGAAATCCAATAAAAGACAAGGAATTTACAGAGAAAAAATATACCACCATAGATCCTAAACATTTTGAACCTGTAGTAGAAGGAATGCACCAGGTTTATAAAAGTGGAACTGCCTCCTCACTTAGGATACCCGGCATTGAAATCGCAGGAAAGACAGGAACGGCTGAGAATTTCACGAAAATTGGAACAAAACGGGTTCAGCTAACAGATCATTCAATTTTTATAGCTTTTGCACCGGTAGACAATCCTAAGATCGCCATTGCAGTTTTTGTGGAAAATGGATATTGGGGAGGAAGATATGCAGGAAGGATCGCAGGTTTAATGATCGAGAAATATCTTAAAGGGACTATTAGCAGAACCGATATGGAAAACTGGATCCTAACCCATAGCCTGGAGGAGGAATATAAAAAACCATATTCCGGAGAACCTTTTACAATTAATAAATAATGTCAAAAAGTTCTGTTTCTTTTGACTGGTTAACTATTTTGATCTATTTGCTACTGGTAAGTTTTGGATGGATCAATATCTATTCTGCCTCTCTGGGAGATAATCCTTCCTCGATTTTTGACTTTAGTCAGGTTTATGGAAAGCAAGCCGTCTGGATCCTGCTTAGCTTTTTTATGATTGTAGTACTGCTTTCTATTGAAGCAAGGTTCTATATGCGGTTTTCCAGTGTCATCTATATAATATCCCTAATTTCAATTTTAGGCTTATTTGCATTTGGTAAAACCATTAATGGCGCGACTTCCTGGTATGTATTTGGAGGAATAAGCATTCAGCCTGCAGAATTTGCAAAAGTGGCTACAGCACTCGCATTAGCCAAATATATTGGGGATATTCAAACCAATATTAAGATCTTTTCAAATCAAATCAAGGCATTTCTTATAATCATCCTTCCCGCATTAATTATTTTACCTCAACCCGATGCAGGTAGTGCTTTGGTGTATTCCGCATTTCTATTTCCGCTTTACCGGGAAGGTTTATCCGGGGTTTATCTTTTCCTGGGTTTTGCTGCGATAGCCGTTTTTGTTTTCACCTTATTGTTTGGCCCTTTATATGTAGCCATTGCAATTGGGGTTATTGCGCTTATTAGTTTATTTCAAAAACGCAGGAATCGCCCGGGTTACTTGCTTTTACTTGGCACGATAGTTTTAGCCATAGGCTATTCCTATTCTGTGGATTATATTTTTGAAAACATGTTTGAACAGCGTCATAGAGACCGGTTTAATATTGTCCTTGGCCAGGAAGTAGATGCAAAGGGAATAGGATATAACACCAATCAAAGTGAAATTGCTATTGGTAGCGGAGGCTGGTTAGGAAAAGGCTGGACAGAAGGAACTCAAACAAAAGGCCAGTTTGTTCCAGAACAGCATACAGATTACATATTCAGCACAGTAGGAGAAGAATGGGGATTTCTGGGCACTTCGCTGGTTACTCTTCTTTTTGTGTTATTAATGCTGCGGATTCTATTTCTGGCGGAAAGGCAAAAATCGCAGTTCAACAGGGTTTACGGTTATAGCGTTGTAGGGATCCTGTTCATTCATTTCCTTGTAAATATAGCTATGGTAATAGGCATATTCCCTACAGTAGGAATCCCGCTTCCCTTCTTCAGTTATGGAGGTTCGGGCCTATGGGGCTTTACCATCCTTCTGTTTATATTTATTAAACTGGATTCTGAAAGAATGTCTTTTTCATAAGTTTATGTAAAACAACAACAAACTTTTTGAGTAGCCGCTGAAAGGAGAATTCGTACAAGTACACCCGGTATTTTTACATCAGTTTATCTCTTTATTTCACAGGGTCCATTAAAGACTTTAAGTTCCTGCCAACCTTCAAAAAAAAGAGGTTATGTTTTAGAGCATTGGGGATTAATTTATAGATCTCAATTAGGATTTGCCGTTTTTGCTTCATTCCAAATTTGACTACAAAGTACACCAAGAGAAAACCCGCCGAGTACACAAAGAAAAAATGAGGATTTAAATTGAACCGCATGGATAATCATTGAATTGCAAATAATAAAAAGGGACTACCTGACAAAAGAACCCCATGAATTGCAAGACTTTGTGGTCTTTGGGGAACCTTTGTGCACTTTGTGGTTAAAAACAGAACCAAAAAAGAAAACCCTTCAAAAGCAAATTTTACTTATGAAGGGTTTTAGGATTGATTTTATATTTTGCTAATTTTTAATGGTAGCAAACTTTCTTTTTTTAATGTTGTTAAGCTGAATATCATCCAATACATTAATGGCTTCCTCCACATACACATCACCGGTTAAGCTGGTATGCCAGCGGTCTCTTTTCTCCTTAAGAATGGTATCGCTTTTATACATTTCCATTTCATAGGGCAAGGAATTATATGTTAGGTTGGAAGTGTAATTTGAAATTGCATCATATTTCTTTGCCTCATCTTCGAGATTTTCCCTCTGGGCCTGATAATTGTTAAAATTTAGCGAATAAACTTCATTATTTCGTTGCTCTTTTACCCATTTGGCATTTTCAGCAATAAGATTTAACTGTTGATTATCCTTCATTCTTTCCCTGCTGTTTTCAATGGTTACATTAAAATCCACATAACCATTCCAGGGCTTATATTTTGCAGCAGCAATTTGATCCCAGGGTAATGGATTATCGTAATCCTTTTCTCCTATGTCTATATAACTGTACCTGTCTGGAATTACGATATCGCTTTTAACACCTTCCAACTGTGTAGAACCTCCATTTACACGGTAAAATTTTTGAGTGGTCAATTTTAGTGCTCCTAAATCTCCATACTCGTTGCTTCTCACGGTAGTATTTAGATCGATTACATTTTGCACCGTTCCTTTACCATAGGTTTGTTTACTTCCAATAATAATTGCTCTTTTATAATCCTGCATTGCAGCCGCAAGAATTTCTGAAGCTGAAGCCGAAAGTTCATTTACCAAAATTACCAGTGGCCCGTCCCAAACAATGCTGGGGTCTCTATCTTCCAGGACTTCCTGTCCTTCCATTTTTGATTTCACTTGTACGATAGGGCCTTTCTCGATAAATAAGCCTGCGATATCCACAACTGTTTTTAAAGACCCACCTCCATTATTCCTTAGGTCCAGAACCAGTCCTTCCATTCCTTCTTTTTTAAGCCGAATGATCTCTTCCTTAACATCAGATGCAGCATTACGCTCGGAATAATCTTCCATGTTGAAATAAAATTTTGGAAGATTTATCAGGCCGAAAGTTTTTCCGTCCTTCTCTACTTTTGCCGATTTAGCATAAGTTTCTTCCAGTTCAACCACATCGCGGGTAATGGTAACATCTTCAATATTTCCTAACACTTTTTTCTTTAATGTTAAGGTTACTTTAGAACCCTTTGGTCCCTTTATTAAATTAACCGCATCATCAAGACGCATCCCAATAATACTCACAGGTTCTTTTTCATTCTCCTGTTTCACTTTTATAATAACATCCCCTTCGTGCAGCTTATCGCTTAACCAGGCCGGACCACCGGAAATTACTTCCATAATAGTAATATCATCGCTCTTCTTTTGTAAACGAGCTCCAATTCCTTCCAGTTTACCAGACATTGCTATATCAAACCTATCTTTATCCTGTGGTGCAAAATAGAATGTGTGAGGATCAAATTCTTCAACAATTGCATTGATATAGACGGTAAAATAATCCTTCCGCTCCAAATCCTCACTAAAATCAAAATATTCATCCATTGAAGTCAATACAGAATTTCTTGCTTCCACTTCTAGTTCGGTATCGGTTTTAACTTCCATGTCTGGAGTATTCTCCAACTGTTTTTTCTGATCATTTTTTAGATCGTAAAAATTCCCAAGGCTACTAAATTTAAGTTGCTTTCTCCATCGTTCTTTCAAATCGGCGCGGGAATCAACATATTCTACCTCCTCGTAATTGGTATTTATATCTTCCTCTTCTGAAAAATCAAAAGGTTCGGCCAATATTTCCTTGTAAATACCTCTTACTTCAGCCATTCTTTCCTGAAGTCTTGAATGGGTAATATCAAAAAAACTGAGTTCTTTATTCTTGATCTGGTCATCTATCTGATCTTCAAATTTTGAAAATTCAGCAAAATCTTCCGCATAAAAAAACCGTTTCAAAGGATCTATCGCAGCCAAATAATCTTTATAAACCTCTTTGGAAAAGCTGTCATCAATAGTTTTAGCATCATAATGCCCCTTTTCAAGTACATAGGTAATTAAATCTATAAGAAGCTTATCCTTGTTGGGATCGTTAAACTGTTTGGCAGTAAAACTACAGGAGGTCACTGCCATAAGCAGCACCAAAAACAAAATTTTATAATTCCTTTTCATAAATCGGTTAATTTTCATCATTAATTTTCAAACAAATTACATAAAAAATTGTGCCAAGAGTAACGATTTGCATAAATAATTTGTTGAACGCCTAAGATATACTTTCCTTTGAAAAGTATTATTTTAGCAAATCATAAAAAAAACTAAATGCCCCAAAAAAAACCTTTGATTTTAGTGACCAATGACGATGGAATTACAGCACCTGGAATCCGGGCTCTTATTGAGGTGATGAAAACCCTTGGGGATGTAATCGTAGTTGCGCCAGATAGTCCACAAAGCGCGATGGGACATGCAATTACCCTTAACGATACTTTATATTGCGATCCCGTGATGATAAAAGAAAGTTATAACCATAAGGAATACAGTTGTTCGGGAACGCCTGCCGATTGCGTAAAAATAGCCACACAGGAAATCCTGCATCGCAAGCCGGATCTATGCGTTAGCGGAATCAATCACGGATCAAATTCCTCCATAAATGTAATTTACTCCGGTACCATGAGTGCCGCGGTAGAAGCCGGGATAGAAGGGATTCCCGCAATTGGATTTTCCCTTACCGATTATTCCCTCAACGCCAATTTTGAGCCTTGTAAGAAATTCGTAAAGTCTATCACCAAAAATGTTTTAAAAAATGGCCTGCCAAAAGGGGTTGTCTTAAATGTTAACTTGCCTAAATTGAAGGAAGAAGACATTAAAGGCATCAAAATATGCCGACAGGCAAAAGCATATTGGGTTGAAGAATTTGATAAGCGAACCAACCCTCAGGGAAGAGATTACTATTGGCTTACCGGCAAATTCGTAAATGAAGACAATGGCCAGGACACCGATGAATGGGCACTGGAAAATGGATATGTATCTGTGGTTCCGGTTCAGTTTGATCTAACAGCTCATCATTTTATTCAGGATTTAAACAGCTGGAAGTTAAATGATTAAAAGGAAAATATTGATAGGATTCCTAACAGGAATCTTTGCCAATTCGGCAGGGATCTTTCTTTACATCTCATTTTTTTCAGAAATGAATTTAGCATCCACTATTAAGGATGCTGTTAAGAACGACTATTTAGGAAAGGTGATCGCTTTGGGTGCCGCTTTAAATTTTCTTCCGTTTTTTATATTTTTAAAAAAGGATCAAATATACCAGGCCCGCGGAGTTATTCTTGCAAGCTTACTTTCCGCCATTACAATTGCTGTTATTAAATTTTTATAAAGCTTATGAAATGAGCATACCGGAAACTCGTTAGCAATCACCAATGAAGATATGCCAATTGCATATAACCTTTAAAAAAACAATAGATATTTACAGATGAAATATTACATCATAGCCGGAGAGGCATCGGGAGATCTTCACGCCTCCAATCTTATGAAAGCTTTGTTAAAGGAGGACCCAAATGCCGATTTTCGGTTTTGGGGTGGGGATTTAATGCAAAAGGTTGGCGGGGTTCTGGTTAAACATTACCGGGAACTGGCTTTTATGGGTTTTGTGGAAGTGCTTTTCAATTTAAAAACCATCTTCAGGAATATTTCTCTATGTAAGGAAGACATTACCTCATATCAACCAGATGCCATCATTTTTATAGATTATCCCGGGTTTAATCTCAGGATCGCAAAATGGGCCAGGGAACAGGGGTTTGCCACACATTTCTATATTTCTCCACAAATATGGGCCTGGAAGGAAAACAGGATCGCAGAAATAAAGAGGGATATAGACCACATGTATGTGATCCTTCCTTTTGAAAAGGACTTTTACGAGAAAAAACATAATTTCCCCGTTCATTTTGTAGGCCATCCCCTGCTCGATGCCATCGCACATCAGGAACTGGTTATTCCAAAAGATTTCAAAAAGGAGCATAACCTGGATAGCCGGCCTGTTATAGCGTTACTTCCGGGAAGCAGAAAACAGGAAATATCGAAAATGTTGGAAACTATGCTCAGCATTACCGACGATTTCAAGGAGTATCAGTTTGTAATTGCAGGAGCCCCAAGCCAGGAACCTGAATTTTATAAGCCGTTTATCAAGAAGAAGAATGTGCATTTGGTGATGAACAAAACCTATGATGTTTTAAGTCTTTCCACCGCTGCCCTGGTAACTTCTGGAACGGCGACCCTGGAAACGGCATTGTTCAAGGTTCCGGAAGTAGTTTGTTATAAGGGAAGCAGTATTTCCTACCAAATCGCAAAACGTATTATTAAATTAGACTATATTTCCCTGGTTAATTTGATCATGGAAAAAGAAGTGGTCAAGGAATTAATTCAAAATGAGTTCAATACAAAATCCCTGAAGAGAGAATTGGAAAAAATACTGATTTTTGAAAACCGGAAAACAATTTTTGGAGGCTATTTTGAGTTAGAAAGAAAGTTGGGTGGCGCTGGTGCCAGTGAGAAAACCGCCCGATTGATCCATAATTCTCTTAAAAACTGATTTTCTGATGGGTTTTAATCTCCCCCGAACAATTTTATTCCTGGTCCTTGGCAGTTTCTTAACCTCCTGCGGAACCTCCAAATCCCGAACCTCCAAACGATCGGAAAAATCGATTGTTACAGAATGGAAAACCGAATTGGCCCCACCTCAAAACAAGATGAATACCGCTCCTCCTGAAGCAAAACCGGAAGATACCCGGGTTTACAATATCACCTCCTATGCCCTGGATTTTAAAGGGACCAAATATAAATACGGCGGGACAACGCGCGATGGAATGGACTGTTCGGGATTGGTTTATACCTCATTTTTGCAGGAAAATATCGCTTTGCCACGGTCTTCACGAGCTATGTCCTTGCAAGGGGAACGACTTTCCCTGGTAGATGTAAATATTGGAGATCTGTTGTTTTTTGAAACAAATAAGAATAAAAAAGTGATCAACCACGTAGGCCTTGTGGTAGAGATCCAACCGGGACATATTTTATTTATTCACTCCAGCAGCTCCCGCGGAGTGATAATTTCTTCCCTTGCAGATAATTATTGGTTTGAGCATTTTGTCATGGCACGCCGGGTGATCTAATTTTTGTAGTACCTTGATGTAGAAAAACCGTCAAAAACAAAAATTGATCAATTTTACACTCATAAAAATTGCAATTTCCCTAATCGCGGGAATCGTCCTGGGATTTTATTTTAAATTCCCGGTTTCCTCCTTATTACCCTTTGGCCTGGTAGTGTTCATCAGTTTTATCTTTAGTTTTTTCAGAGCCCGAAAACTATTTTTTCAGGATGTTTTCTTCGGAATAAATTGTGCGCTGATATTCCTGTTCCTTGGTTTCCTGGGCGCTTCTCTGCAGCTTCCGGAAAACGACCCCGATCATTACATCCATCAAATTTCTGAAAATTCTAAGGTATCCGGTCAAATTTTCATTGCCGAAGTCACCGAAAAATTGAAACCGGGATTATTTCAGGATAAATACATTGTTTCGGTAAAAAGTATTCAGGATAAAGAAGCAACCGGCAAAATCCTTTTAAATATCACAAGAACTCCGGAGATGCAGGAATTCCAACCCGGAAACCTGCTGGCCTTGCCATTTCTCGTATCAAATATAAATACACCCCTAAATCCGCATCAGTTCAATTACAGGGAATATATGGCTAATCTGGGAGTTTCAGGACAGCTTAATCTTAGCAGGAATGAAGTTCTGCAAATGCAGGTTTCCAATTCGGGAATAAGACCTCTGGCGGGGCAGGTTCGCAACAAAATAATCACCGAATTACGGCAGCACGAATTTGCTCCCCAGGAACTTGCTATTGTACAGGCGCTCCTGTTAGGACAACGACAGGATATAAGCCCTGAAATTTACAGCAATTATGCCGCCGCCGGAGTGATTCACATCCTGGCGGTATCTGGATTGCATGTTGGGATCATCCTGCTTTTATTAAACCATTTCTTAAAACCTGTAGAACGAATTCGTTATGGAAAACACCTAAAAACAATACTTCTCATTTTTTTACTGTGGGGATTTGCGGTGCTGGCAGGTTTGTCTCCTTCTGTAGTTCGGGCTGTGAGCATGTTTTCCTTTATTGCCATAGCAATGCAACTCAACAGGCGCAGCAGCATACTCAACGCGCTCTTCACCTCCCTCATCTTTTTGCTGCTCATAAACCCGTATTTTATATTCCAGGTTGGATTTCAACTGAGTTATGCGGCAGTGCTTAGCATTGTTCTAATTCAACCACACCTGTTTGGTTTATTCACCCCCAGGTTTCGCCTCTTTAAATATATGTGGGGAATTTTAACAGTAACCGGTGCCGCGCAAATTGGGGTTTTGCCGCTAAGTCTGTTTTACTTCCATCAGTTCCCGGGCTTGTTCTTTATTTCAAATTTAGTGATTCTACCTTTTTTAGGTTTGCTGCTGGGGTTGGGAATCATGGTTATGCTGCTTGCTGTTGTTGGTCTTTTACCAGAACTTTTGACCCTCGTTTATGCAGAAATGATTCAGCTTTTAAACGATTTCGTCTCTTTTATAGCTTCAAAAGAGGACTTCATATTTCAGGAAATTTACTCTTCAGCCTTGCTACTTATGGCTTCTTATCTCCTTGTATTTTCGTTTGTTTTTCTTCTGAAGAAGTTCAATTATCAAAATATAGTGTTCCTGCTTATAGCAACCGGGATTCTACAAACCGTATTTATTTACGAAAAGAATTCAGCTAATAGTGAAGAAGGGATCATTTTTCATAAAAGCAGAAATTCCATATTGGGAGAAAAAACCGGAAATCAACTGGTTTTACATCACAACCTGGATACAACTGCCATTTCTCAAACCCTGATAAGGAGTTTTAAAACCGGTAAGAATATTAAGCATCTCGAGGAAATTCCACTTAAAAACCTTTATCAAATAGCCGGGAAAACTATTTTCGTTATCGACAGCAGTGGGATTTTTGATATTCCTGGGTTAAAACCCCAGGTTATTTTACTGATTAACTCCCCCAAGATAAATTTAGACCGGCTATTAACCCAAATGAATCCTGAAATGCTGGTGGCCGATGGAAGCAATTATCCCAGTTATATAAGCCGATGGCAAAAAACAGGGCAACAAAAAAAAGTCCCTTTTCACGCTACTGGCGAAAAGGGAGCTTTTATATTTTATAATTCCCAGGAAATTTTGGGAGGAACATCAGTTAACCCGGAATAAACCGGAGGGCACGATAGGATTAAGTTTTAGTCTTTAAAACTGCCTTTAAAATTCTTTTCGTATGCCTGCCAGGCTTCAGGGGAATTCAACTTCATATAATCGTTATTGGCGATCATTTTTAGATAGATCTCAAGTTGTTGGGGAGTTCGATATCCCGTTACCGGGGCGATCACATTGGATTTTTCATCAAAAAACACAAGACTTGGATATCCTGAGATTTTCAGGGCATTTGCAAAAAAGTGCTGGCTATTCCTCCCCTTTCTTTCAGGATCGAAATTAGGATTTGTATACTTGAAATCTTTATAGGTAATTTCTTCAGTCCCTTCAGCATTAAACTTTACTGCATAAAAATGTTTATTGATGAAATTGATCACATCTTTATTTGTGAACGTGTTTTTATCAAGGAGTTTGCATGGGCCACACCAGGTGGTATAAGCATCCATGAATATTTTCTTTGGTGCTTTTTTCTGTGCAGCCAAAGCTTCATTCATACTCATCCAATTGATCTCCTGCGCCTGGAATTCGGCTACGGAAAAAGTAAACAAAAGGATTCCAATTAGTAATTTTATATGCTTCATATGTTCGGAGTTTAAAGTTTCGTGAACCTATGCAACTTTCATAGAATGAATTTTGCTATTTCAGCAATCCCCTTCATTGAATGTTTCATTCACTAAAAATATCAGTGAACAGGGGAAATTCAAATATCATTCCGTTTTTACAAATGAAAGTCCGGTATTCAATAAACTATAAAATTACCTTTTTATTTCTGTATCTGCAAGCTCATAAGGTTCCTGTTCCATCATTTCCCGCTCATTGTCTTCTGCGCCGTGGGTAAGCCTTTTAAGAGGCTTCAGCATAATTAAAACTATAGATGCAAAGGTTACAGTAAAAATTGTTATTCCGGAGAAAATTGCGATATCTCCAGCTTCTGCAGCAAAAGCTCCCAGTTCTCCTGCCACTTTATTTCCTAAACCGGTGGCTGCAAAATAAACCCCCATCATTAAAGATGCATATTTTACCGGCGCCAGCTTGGTTATAAAAGATAAGGCTACAGGAGAGGAACATAATTCCCCTATGGTATGGAAAAGGTATGCAAATACCAGCCAGTACATTGCAGAAGATCCATTTGTTTCAAACTGAAGGGCTGCAAATACCATAAATACGAAACCAAATCCCATAATAATAACCCCAATGGCCATTTTAAAGATGGAAGAAGCTTCCTTGCTTTTAAGTTTTCGTTTTGCCCAGAAATTGGCAACAAGAACTCCAAATATTATTATGAACATCGCATTTAATGACTGAAACCAGGAAGCAGGAATTTCATTTCCAATCCCCAAAGGCAAATTAAATGGTATCGTTCTGTTTGTATTATCCAGGGCGTAGATATTCATCAACCCACCAGCTTGTTCAAAAGCACCCCAGAATACGATCACGAGGATAAAGGAAAGCAGCATAACCACATACCTGTCCTTCATAACCTGTGTGGTAAGGTCTTTATAAACCATCATCATCATAGCCACAACCAGGGTTAGAAAAATAAATAAAACCCCGTAGGCGATGCCCATTGTAAACATACCCCAAATGGAACCTCCAAAGAGGATTAAAGTAATTACCAATTGCATAGGAGAATTAAACAAATCTGCAAACAACTTCCCTAAAGAAGCACCTTCATCCCGTTCTACTTTCGATAGAAGATTTCCTACATTGGTAAGGTATTTTTGTCCCCATAGGTAAACCAGCAATCCAAGTGCCATTGCAATACCTGCAAGTCCAAAACCATAATGCCATCCATAAACCTCCCCAACGGTTCCTACTATAATACTGGATAGAAAAGCACCTACATTAATCCCTATATAGAAAATTGTAAATCCTTTGTCCCTTCTAATATCACCTTCCCTGTAAAGGCCGCCAACCATGGTAGAGATATTGGGTTTTAAAAGACCAACTCCGGCAATGATCAACCCTAAACCTGTATAAAAGGCCCACATTTCTTCAACAGCAAGAATTCCGTGGCCAATAACCAGGATTATTCCACCTATTAAAACGGCCTTCTTTTGCCCAAAAACCTTATCGGCTAAAATACCTCCGGGAATGGAAACCACATATACAAGCATGGTATACCAGCCATAAAGCGCAAGTGCTTCCACCTGAGTCCAACCTAATCCCGCATTTCCTTCGGTGGTGGCACTTACAAGATATAAAACCAAAATAGCGCGCATCCCATAATAGGAAAAGCGTTCCCACATTTCTGTGAAAAATAAAATAAACAAACCAATCGGATGTCCGAATAATTCTTTTTGATTAACTGGAGGTGCAGTATTAGCCATTTATAGTTGATTTATTAGTGTTTGGTTATTATAAATTTTCCTTGATAAAATTTGTCATTTTTGTGTAAAGATGTAAGCGGGTATTACCGCCATAGATCCCGTGATTCTTATCTGGATAAAGGGCCCAGTCAAACTGTTTGTTTTCCTGTACCAGGGCTTCTATAAGCCGCATCGTATTTTGAACGTGCACATTATCATCGGCTGTTCCATGAACCAATAAGTAATCTCCTTTCAATTTTTCCACGTGATTAATCGGAGAGTTTTCATCATACCCTGAAGGGTTTTCCTGAGGTGTGGTCATATAACGTTCGGTATAGATGGAATCATAAAATCTCCAGCTGGTAACCGGCGCTACTGCTATGGCCATAGAAAACACGTCATTACCTTTAAGGATGGCATTTGTAGACATAAATCCTCCATAACTCCATCCCCAGATACCTATTCGCTCTTCATCTATAAAATCTAAACTGCCAAATTTTTTGGCGGCCTCTATTTGATCTTCCAGTTCGTATTTCCCAAGTTCATTCTGAGTCACTTTTTTAAAGGCCGCACCTTTAAAGCCGGTACCTCTTCCATCGACCGTAGCGATGATATAACCTTCGTTTGCAAGCATTTGATACCAGTAATCATTTGTTCCGAAGTAGGTATTGGAAACTTGCTGTGAACCGGGTCCGGAATACTGAAACATCAAAAGCGGATATTTTTTAGACGGATCAAAATCTGAAGGTCTAATCATCCACATATTCAGTTCATTTCCGTTAATCTCTATGGTTGAAAGTTCTTTTGGAGAAAAACCGTAGGCTTTTTCCTTTTCAAGCAATTCCGTATTGTCTTTTATCTTCCTTATAAGTTTTCCGTTTTTGGCATCGTGCAGCGTAAAAACGTAAGGCGTTTTGGTATTTGTAAAGGAATTGATAAAATAGGTATAATCTGCGCTAAAATCTGCGCGGTTGGTTCCTTCTTTTTCGGTTAAGCGTTTTTTGTTTTTCCCATTGGCACTTATGGAATAAACAGTTCTGTTCACGCTTCCATCCTCTGTGCTTTGGTAAAAAACCATTTTTGATTTAGGATCAAATCCGTAATAATTGGTCACTTCCCAGTTTCCTTTGGTAATCTGGTTGATGAGTTTTCCGTTTTTATCGTAGTGATAAATGTGATTCCATCCATCTTTTTCACTGGTCCAGATAAAACTGTTATCCGCAAGAAAAGTAAGATTGTCGGTAATATCAACATACGCCTTATCAACTTCCTGCAAAACCACCTTAACTTCACCTTTTTGAGTATTCACAAAAATAAGGTCAAGCTCGTTCTGATGACGATTTAGAACCTGAACGCTCAATATATCCGGGTGGTTGGTCCATTTTATCCTTGGAATATAAAAATCTTCATAATCTCCAAGAGCGATATCTTTTGTTTCAGCAGCGTTTAGCTCGTAGATATGCAAAGATACTTTTGCATTCTCTTCTCCCGCTTTAGGATATTTAAAAACATCTGCTCCGGGATAGAGTTCATCTCCATATACATCCATAGAAAATTCGGGAACACTGGCTTCGTCGAATTTTAAAAATGCGATCTTCGATCCGTTCCCATTCCAGGCGAAGGCACGAACAAAAGCAAATTCCTCTTCATACACCCAATCTGTAATCCCATTGATGATTTCATTTTTTTTCCCATCGGAAGTAATTTGAATTTCTTCTTCTGAAGCAAGGTCCTTCACATACAAATTATTGTTGTGTACATAGACTATTCTAGTGCCGTTTGGGGAGAAGGTTGGTTCCTGTATTTTTTTATCGGTTAATTTTTTTAATGTTTTGGAGGTGATATCATACACAAAATAGATGCCGCGGGAAGAATGCCTGTAGATTTGCTCCACCTGGGTTCCAAGCAGGATCTTACTCTCATCATCGCTTAACTCATATCCCTGAAACTTTGAGATTTCTTCGAGAGCTGCAGAATTCACCAAAGTGCCTGTTTTTTCACCAGATTTATATGCATACACATCTATACTGGAAGTTCCGGCATCGCGATCCTGATTAAGAACAATATATTCCTTTCCATTTTTTAAGGAATTAAGGGATTCCAATCGCTCCTGACTGAATGTCCCGCCCCAGATCTCTTCCAGAGTAATCTCTTTTTGCTGGGCAAAAACAGCGGTTGTTGTGATAAAAAAAAGACTGAAAATAAATTTTGATAATTTCATTTGTAAGGAAATAAATTTTTCAGGCCAAGTTTACTAAAAATTCAGCAAAAAATGGCGTATTTGATTGTTAAATACTAATAATTCGTTAAACACAAATAGCAGAAATTATTATGCAATACTCTTTGTGAAAGATAAAGCTTTCGCGAATCAACCCAGTAATTGTATCTTTGAAATCCAAATTTTTTATAATGATCGACCCCATAAGCGGTTTTTCCAAATTGACCAAGGCACAAAAAATCACCTGGTTATCTAAAACATATCTCAACAATTCCAGGGAATCGGAGAACGTTCTGCGCCAATATTGGAACGAAAACCTACAACTTCAAACCCTTCACGATGAGTTTACCGAAAATACCCTGAGCAACTTTTATTTGCCCTTTGGAATCGCTCCCAATTTCTTAATTAACGGAAACTTGTACGCCATTCCCATGGCTATCGAGGAAAGTTCTGTAATTGCTGCGGCAAGTAAGGCGGCCAAATACTGGTTTACCCGCGGCGGTTTTAAGGTAGAAGTATTGAATACCACCAAGGTAGGTCAGGTGCATTTTAAATATAAAGGAGATTTTGAAAAGCTGGAACGCTTTTTTGAGTTTTGTAAACCAGAATTGCTGAAAGCTGTTAGCGGGATTACAAAAAATATGGAAAAACGCGGCGGAGGTGTTCTTGATATTGAACTTCGAAATAAAACAGACCTTATGGAAAACTATTTCCAGCTGCACTGTAAGTTCGAAACCAAGGATTCCATGGGCGCTAATTTTATAAACTCCTGTTTAGAAAAATTTGCCGAAACACTTCGCTCAGAAGCCAGTTCCTATCCTGAATTTACTACGGAAGAAAAAAACCTGGAAGTAATTATGAGTATTCTCTCCAATTATGTCCCCGAATGTATCGTAAGGGCTGAAGTTTCCTGCCCGGTTCATGAACTTGCCGATGTGAAATATGAAGATGCTACAGGTTTTGCCGAAAAGTTCCTTACTGCTATAAAAATAGCGGAGGTGGAACCTTACCGGGCTGTTACACATAATAAAGGAATTATGAACGGAATTGATGCAGTTGTACTGGCCACCGGAAATGATTTTAGGGCGGTAGAAGCCGGGGTGCACGCCTATGCCTCCAAAGATGGAACATACAGCAGCTTAACACAGGCCAGCGTAGATAATGGAATTTTCAAATTCTGGATGGAAATCCCATTGGCTTTGGGAACCGTTGGCGGTTTAACCAACCTGCATCCCCTTGTAAAAGTGGCCCTGGAAATTTTGCAACAACCTTCTGCAAAAAATTTAATGGAGGTTGTTGCAGTAGCAGGCCTTGCACAAAATTTTGCCGCCATCAGGTCGCTTGTAACCACCGGAATCCAGCAGGGTCATATGAAAATGCATCTTATGAATATTTTGAATCAACAAAATGCCAGTAAAGAGGAAAAAGATGAACTTCTGGATTACTTCAGGCACCATACGGTTACCCATAGCAGTGTGGCAGATAAATTAGAACACATGCGGGGTTCGAATTCTGTAAAATAATCAGCTTTAAAACCGCTGATTAAATAAAAAACATGATAAAAAAAGTACTTTGATGAAATTCCATAGCAACGGCAAACTTTTAATCACAGGAGAATATGCAGTACTGGATGGAGCTTTGGCCCTGGCCGTCCCTGCAAGATTTGGACAAAGCCTGGAAATCCAACCCAGGCAAGATGCCGTGATCGTATGGAAAAGTCTGGACAATAAAAACCAAGTTTGGTTTGAAACAGAATTTCAAATAAGTGAGATCAAAGATGCAGGCAATATAAATTTAGGCAAATCGGAAAATGAACAAAAGAACATTTCTGAGAGGCTCAAACACATCTTCCAGCAGGCACATTTATTAAATCCCGGGATATTTGCAGAAAATCGCGGATTTACGATGACCTCCAGACTTGAATTTCCACGGGAATGGGGATTAGGAAGCTCTTCAACACTCATCAATAACATTGCGCAATTTTTCCGGATAGACGCCTATGCGCTGCTTAAAACCACCTTTGGAGGCAGCGGATATGATATTGCCGCCGCACAAAATGATCATCCAATAACCTATCAGTTAACCAAAACTAAAAGAAGTGTGCTATCGGTAGATTTCAACCCGGATTTTATGGACAAATTGTTTTTTGTTCATCTTAACCGGAAACAGAACAGCAGGGATTCCATTAAGCACTATAAACAACAACCAGGGAAATTCCTGGAAGAAAACATCGCAAAGATCAATGCTTTAACCCAGAGCTTTATTTATTGCGAAACGCTTGAAGAGTTTAAATTACTCATGACCATTCACGAAACACTGATCTCAAAACTCATAAATACTCCAAAGATCAAATCGGAGTTATTTCCGGATTTTCCGGGAGCCATAAAAAGTTTGGGCGGCTGGGGCGGAGACTTCATCCTCGCAACAGGAGGAAAGACTGAAAAAGGCTATTTTAAGGAAAAGGGATACCAAACCCTGCTTTCCTATACTGAAATGGTTATATAATTTTTGGCTAAAAAGGCTGCCGGGATTTATTCTCCTAATCTCCTTCCAATTTAATACTAATCAGCAATATCCGGTAAAGAGACAAGATCGTTCCGCCTTCGCGAAACTGCAAGAACCAAGAAAAAAGACTTGATTTTAATTAACTGACAAACATTTAGTTATGATTTCTATTTTTTCAGAACACTTTAATTATCGATAAATTGAAAAATTCAGAAAAATAAGGTTTGTTTATTAAAAATCCCATTGGAATGCCCAATGAATATGCGCTTTCAGCTTTCACAAAAATGTTTACCGGACAAAATGAATTTTAATAAAAAACACCCCGCAGTTTTGAAACTGCGGGGTGTTTACTTTTATTTCACGAACTGAGGTCTACTAGTAAAACTTAGCTCTGTTATCCTCAATTTTAGCGCTTCCCTTAAGAGCTTCAAAAACTCTTGTAGTTACTTCCTGTCTTCTCACTGCAGTTTCCTGATTTGCAAAACTCCTGTAAGATTCCATTGCAGGAGCCTTATTGATTGCAACCAATTCCACTACATAAACACCTTTTTCACCGGTAATTGGTTTACTAACCTCTCCTGGCTCCAATGAAAATACAGTACCCACTACTTCCGGCTCACTCCCGGCGCCTGCAAGGGTTGGGTTTTTAAGGTTAACCGCACTGGCATTTTGTACACTGGCATTCTGATTTTTGGCAATTTCAGCAAGATTGGATCCGCTTATCTTTTCTTTGATAAGCGCTGCCTTCTTTTCTTTAAGCAAAATAGGCGTTACCACCGCAGATGCATTTTCAGCTGTCATTACACCTTCTTTCTTTACTGCAGTAACCTGGGCAAGTACATAGCCCCCTGGGATTTCAAACCTGTTGATATCGCCGGATTTTACGCCATCTTCGAAAGCCCATTGAACGATCCTTCTTTGTGGTCCCAAGCCGGGGATATTTTCTTCCAGCGGCTTTATATCCTTTACCGTTTTTACTTCAAGATTCTCGGTTTTTGCAACATCTGCAAAACCTTTATCCTTTGCAGCCATTTCAAAAGAAGTAACCTGGGTATACAAATCGTTTAAAGACTGTTCTGAAGGTTCAATTTCACGGGCGATCGTAGCAATTTTTACTGCACGCTCCTCGTCGGTTTTTTCTCCTATGGATATCACGTGAAATCCAAAGTCGGTTTCTACCACCCCAATTGCACCTGGATTATTTTCAAAAACGAAATCATTAAATCCGCCTATCATTTGTCCCGGTCCAAAATAACCAAGATCCCCGCCTGTTTCTTTGGTAGCGGCATCATCTGAATACTGAGCTGTCAAAGCTTCAAATTTTGCTTTATCCTTTCTTACAACACCGGCAAGACTATCTGCAAGTGCTTTTGCTGCATCTTTGGTTCTGGTAGTTCCACCGGCAGTAGGCAAACCCTCCCAGGCGATCATAATGTGACTTGCTTTAGCAGAATCTGCCATTTGGCGGGCTTCTACAAGCTTGCTCACTTTCCAGTAACCAGCTTCTTTATAAGGACCATAAAGTTCTCCTTTTTCCAAATTGAAGATCTGATCGGCAAAATCACTGTTTAACTGCTCTCTGAAAATGAAACGGTCCTGATATGGAATATCTGAATTTTGATTTACAAAAGCTGCTATATCAGTAGCGTTTTTAAAACCTGAAATGGTATCATTGGCATTGGTTTCAGCATTAAACTGAACCCTGCTGGTTAATACTTCCTCTACAGCTTGTTTTGCTTCAGCTTCATCTTCAGTTGAAGCCGTTTCAGGAAAAAATACAAATTGAATATCCCTTGATTTCTCTACTTTAAATCTTTTTGAATGTGATTTTATGTAATCACGAATCTCATCTTTAGAAACGCTTACTTCAGAATCCGGAATGGATGTATAAGGAACTTGTACAAATTTCAGGTCTATATTATCATTTGCAAATCTATAGGCCTGTTCTCCTTCCAAAGAAGTTGCTCCTACACCGGCACGAATCATATTATAATAAATATTTTCGCGGGCGCTTTCAGCGATATTATCTTCGTATGCCACCCATTGCTGATAAGCCTGTGGGGAGGTAGCCTTTAAATTGGCAACATATTCCTGCAACCGGTTATCATCGACTAAACCGGCTTCATTGGTGAAGTTAGGATTGCCAGCGAGTTGACTTCTCAAGAGTTGTTTTACCTGGGCTTCCCCTACATTTATTCCTAGCTTTTCAAATTCTTCCTTTAAAATCACTTCCCGCAATTTAAATTCCCAAACCTGGTTTACTACCTGTGAAGTAGTGGCATTAGGTCCCATATTGCGTTGCATGGCTTCCACCTGTCTTGCGAAATCTTCCCTGCTTATCTCCTCTCCATTTACTTCAGCAATCACATTTTGTGATTTTTGTGAACTCATTCCTCCATTACGAATAACATCGGCAAGGACAAAAGCGAACAATGCCAATGCGATAATTATGATTAGGAAAACAGAACGTTGTCTTATTTTATTTAATACTGCCATGTGTAGTTGTTATTTATCTTGTATAGTGGGCGAAAATAGTGTTTTTAACCAAACTATAAAACTTAAAATTTGCAAAATATTAACTCATTGAGAGAATTAGTCCTTGGCTCTTACTTCCAGCTCCACCAATTCAATTTTTGTATTGGAAACTTCAAGAATTCTGATAAGGAAATTTTCGATCTTTACCTCTTCCAACTGTTGTGGAATTTCCTCGGTATGATTGGTTATAAAACCTCCCAGGGTTTCATAATTTTCTCCTTCCGGGATATCCAGTTTATAGACTTCATTTAAATAATCCACTTCCAGCCTGGCAGAAAACTTAAAATGATCCTCTCCAAGTTTTTCTTCTATAAGGATTACAGCATCGTGTTCATCTTCAATTTCGCCAAAGAGTTCTTCCACAATATCTTCAACGGTAATCATTCCGCTGGTGCCTCCGTATTCATCGATCACTACCGCAATACTTTTACCCTTTTTAATAAGAATATTGAGCACATCCTTCACCCACATGGTTTCGGGAACAAAAACCACAGGCAACAAAATAGATTTCAGGGTTTCCGGTTTCTTGAAAAGTTCAAAGGAGTGAATATATCCTATAATATCGTCTATACTTTCATTATAGATCAGGATTTTGGAAAGCCCGGTATCTGTAAAAGTCTGGACCAAGTCGCGGGGTGCAACATCGTGATTTACCCCTACAATTTCGGTTCGTGGGATCATTACTTCCCTGGCTTTTATTTCTGAAAACTCCAGCGCATTCTGAAAGATCTGGATTTCAGAATCCACATCGTCATCAGATTCTACTGTTTCCATTTGTTCGCTTATAAAATTTCCCAGTTCCACCTTGCTGAAAGCGAGCTGCACTTCATCCCCTTCAGTTTTAAAAAACCGTTTTAAGATAAAATCGGAAATCCAAATCACAAAAGCGGAAATAAAACTGAACAGCAAATAAAAGAAGTATGCGGGAACTGCAAAAAATTTCAGAAGAGAGTTCGCATAGATCTGAAAAAACACCTTCGGAAGAAATTCTGCGGTAAAAAGGATGACAAGGGTAGAGATCACCGTTTGGGTAAACAAACTAAAATCCACTATAAAAAAATTAGCCAATCCGCTTTCAACCGGTTGAAAACCATAGAGCCAATTCATTATCAAATCTCCCATAAAAAAGCCGTAAACCACCAGGGCGATATTATTCCCCACCAGCATGGTAGCGATAAATTTGGAAGGTTTTTTTGTGAGTCGTTTTAAAACTGTAGATAAAAATCCGGATTGTCTTTTTTCTATTTCAATAAAGATCTTATTGGAGGAAATATAGGCGATCTCCATCCCAGAAAAAAAGGCCGAAAAAATTAAAGCGAGTACAATGATAAGAATTTCTGCTTCCATGTTGTATTAGCGGTTCCGTTCTTCCAGTTTTTTCCGGAACCTTCTCTTGAAGAAAAACATAAAGATCGCGACCCCCACAAAGATGAGGAAAAGATACGCTCTGTTTCGCTCCAGGTTCCAGATCCTAACGGATTCAAAAAGGAAAAAAGCGGCTATAAACAGATACGCGAACTCAAAGTATTTAAAAAATTTTGTCATTTCTTTTTCTCTTCAATTACCTGTATTCCCACGTTTGTGCGGGAACGAAAATTAGTGAAATTTAAGTCGGAATCAAAGCCCTCCCCTTTATTTAGCGCTCCGTTTGCGAAACGTATCGTGTTCTCTTTATCGGTAAAAACCCATCCCTGGCTTTGATCCCAGTAAAGCTGACTTGCTTCCAGCCTTGTGCTGTCACTTGTAACCAGAATAACATCTCCCCGCAGGTCTATAAGCCCGGTGGCATCATAAATAATGGCATAATTGGCTGCCACCGTATTTTTATTTTGTTCTTCATCAAAAAATTCTACCAGCACGCCATCCGGAAATTCCCGGTAAGGAAATTTAAGGTTGGTATAATCCAGCATTTTATCGCTTTTCAAGGTTGCCACAACCCTTCCGGAATCTGTATATTTCAAATTCAGGTTTTTACCAATTGCCTGAGGGTTTTCTCCCGAAAGTTCCATGGCTCTCACCCTGTCCAGATTGCCCTCACATGAAAAAAGCATTGTCACAGCGCTAGCTATGACAATGCCTGAAATTATTTTTTGATATGTTAAAATCATAGTATTACAATGCCGGAACTTTTACGCTCTCTCCAATCCAACAAGAAATTCTTATTGTTTGTCCTTGTTTTCCTTCCTGAAAAACATCTGCTTTTTGAGGCGCTCTTCCTTTATATGCAGCAACAGATTCATTTGCTATTCTGCTTAGCGAAGGATCAACACGTCCTGCTCTTGCAGCATAATCTGCAGCCAACCAGTAAACTGCTCTTTTCTCGAAAGTGGTTTCCCCACAATTGTTGGCACTCTGTGCATACATACTTGCAATTTGTAAGTAAGCCCTACCGGCAGATGGTTGTGCCGCTAAAGCATTTCTGTAA
Organism: Gillisia xinjiangensis; assembly: GCF_046298265.1. NCBI lineage: Bacteria > Pseudomonadati > Bacteroidota > Flavobacteriia > Flavobacteriales > Flavobacteriaceae > Gillisia > Gillisia xinjiangensis. The sequence goes on from NZ_JBKAHK010000002.1 coordinate 75,287, forward strand.
AAACTTCTGGCCTGGCTAAAGTTACCCTGCTTTTTGTAGTTCTCGGCTATCTTCATATAAACCCTTGACTTATCGGAAGCATTGGTTTCAAGATTAGCAGATTCGTTATAATATTTCATCGCCTGAGAAGATTTTCCTTCAGCCTCAGCAAGTTGCCCTAAATAAAGTGCAGATTTTGCAGAAGGTTCGGCTCTGTGTAAAGCTTCAGATAATTTAAAGAAGATAGGATCCTCGGTACAATCTTTCTGAGACAATCTTTCAGAAGCGATCTTTAACCATTTAACATCGGTTTTCTTTTCTTCAAAATCTTTATTGTATAAAGGAATCAGGTTATCACAATCTGCTCTTTGCCCTAATTTACCATTTACACTACTTTTTACGGTGCTGTAAGCATTAAGATTGATCTCTGCATTATCAACCAACTGCTTTTCTTTACCTGTTAAGTCGGTTCCGGCTTCTTGCTTTTCCAATAATGGTGCAAGCATTTCAGCAAGTTTATTTTCTTCTGACTCAATTTTACCGATTACTTCTTCATAAAGTTCGAAAACATCCTGAAGGGATTTTTTTCCTTGGTCCTGAAGATCTACAAGTAATGAAAAGTATGCATAGATACGCTTTGGACTTGTAAAGCTTTCCGGACTTTCTTTAAAAGCTTCATCAAATGCGTTAAACTGAGTTTCCTTGGTTCCAATTCCATTTTCATATTTCAACCAGGCAACATCTCCTTTTACTTCAGCAGCGTTGGTTTTATCTGGAAAATGCTTAAGACGCTCATTCATCAATTGGATCATCTCTTCTAATAAAGCCTCTTTTTGAGCTCCCTGTGCATTTGCCATTTTATGACTGATCGCACGATCCAGGTACTGAAAAGTTGCAAGGCTGTAGGTAGGACATTTTTCCTTTACCTCCATTAAAGCAGGATATGCCTGTTCGTAGCGTTGGGCTTTGGCATCATCGTAAGCCAGTGCCGCTTTTGTAGCACAATCTGCCTGAGCGAAAAGTGCACCGGTAGCGAACAGTAAACCTGAAAAGGCAATGATAATTTTCGTTTTCATTTTTTTATTTTTATAGTGGTTAATCAAATCTTCGTTGCACGAACCATTTATCGTTTAAGGACAAACTTATAGATAATTTAAAAAAGTTCTCTTTAATTAAACCGGAATTTGTTGTACCGCGCTGACCATAATCAAGCCCAAGGTTTACATTCGAGAAATTCGTTCCTGCTGGTAGTCCTAAACCAAAAGATATGCCAAACTCATCTATACCTTCATTATTGACGTATAAACCGGTTTCTTCAAACCTTGCTCCTGCCCGGTAAACCACACGGTTAAAATAACCTGAGAGCGAATTGTAAACAGGAATATAATACCCTCCAACCTTAAATTTCGACGCGTCCCGGTATTGGGAATTTTGTGAGCTTGTTCCCGAATTAAAATTAAAAGCACTGGCCTGCAAACTTGTGTATTCTGCACCCATAAACCATTTGTTGGGCCTTCCCAAACCTGCTCCAATTGTAAATTGTGCGGGAAGGGTAAGATCTTCGTCGGCAAAATTTACATTCACATCCGGGGGGATTACCTGTTCCCTGCCATCTGTAGCAAATGTTATTGTAGATACATTTCTCATTCTATTCGCGGTGATATTCATTTCCGGTGCATAGGTGGCGGCGGAATATAATCTAAGGTTATTCCCAAGATCACGTTGATAATCCACTCCAAAATTGAAATTAAATCCACTAAGATCTGTTCGGTTAATGATCCTGCTCCCCAGAGGAATGCCTTCCTGGAATATTACCGTTTTATTTTGAAAGTTTCCGAAGTTGTAATTCGCATCTACCCCTATGCTCAAATCATTTGTAATGGCATACCCGGCGGTTAAAAAAACCTTGTTTAATCCACCTCTGCCAGTAAGTTTGCTTAAGGTTTGATCGGTTCTATTTTCAGTTTGATAGCCTACACTTGAATACGGAATAAGACCCAATCCAAAATTCAATTTTCCCGTTGGAATCCCTATTGCGAGATAATCCAGGGAAGTGTTGTTGGTGTTTTCTGAAAGATTATCATTTTTCAGGGTTGTTCGTTGCTGACTTCCACCAACCGCGAAGGTGGTTAACTTCAATCTCCCGTATGCAGCTGGATTTCTTAGATTGAGATGTATACTGTCAGAAAATAACTGCAATCCTCCCATCGACTGGTTTTCTACCGTTCCTTTAAATTTTGTTAAACCTATCCCATAATAAGAATATGGAGAAGAGGTTCCTTCCTGCGCAGCCGAAAACACGGTAGATAATAAGGCTACGATTATTATAAATCGTTTAATCATTGAGATTTGTTAAATTCTAATATGTAATTCAATCCTTCGAGGAGGAAACTTGAGTTGGCAAATATGCTATTTTTAAATCGTTTACACAAAAATTGAGCATCCCCACCTGTGAAAATTATTGTTAAATCTTTATATAAGGCCTCATATTGCGCGATGACCCCCTCAATTTCAGCCGTCAAGCCAAAGATCACTCCAGATTGTATGCAGGTTTTTGTGGAATCTCCCACCAGTTTCACTTCATCTTCAGGTTCCAATAACGGTAAATTTTCTGTAAACGTGTGCAAAGCCCGGAAACGCATTTGTAAACCCGGGGAAATCGCCCCTCCAAAATAAGCCTCCTTGTCATTTTTGAAATCGTAGGTTACACAAGTCCCGGCATCTATTACCAGCACATTTTTGCCGGAAAACTTTTTACAGGCAGCAGAGACCAATGCGATCCTGTCATTTCCCAAAGTAGTTGGGGTAGCATATAAATTATTAAAAAGTTGTGGCAGCTGTTGATCCAAAATAAACAATTGATACTGCTTTTTAAGTCTTTCTATCCAGCCGGAAGGTGTTTTTGAGACCGAAGAAAGCATCGCAAAGCTTATTTCAGGGAATTTTTGACTGAGCTCTTCCAAATTTTTTAAAAAATCCTGCCTCAGGCTAATTTTCTTTTTCAGCAATATATCTTCCTGAAATACAGCCATTTTAACAAGCGAATTTCCAATATCAACAACCAGGTTCATAGCTTTATTTTAAAAAAACGAAGATACAAAAGCAATTTTTCAATTTTTCCTTTGTGGGTTAATAAAAATGAAATTATATTTGCACCCGCTTGAAAGGCATATCGCTAATTAAAGCAACTGGTGCCTTAGCTCAGTTGGTAGAGCAAAGGACTGAAAATCCTTGTGTCCCTGGTTCGATTCCTGGAGGCACCACTTAAAAACCCGAGACGAAAGTCTTGGGTTTTTTGGTTTATATTTATATTCTTCCCGACTAAAATTTTAATTATTTTTCTTAGTTACGAGCTTTTAATAATTATTAGATGCATTTTCTTTATATCATACATAGCCCAACCACTGAAAAATTTTATATCGGTGAGACAAATGATTTTCCAGCAAGACTGCATCTTCATAATAGCCATAAAAACATAAAAGCCTTCACAAAGGTTGCCTCAGACTGGAAACCAAAACTAATTTTCAACTGCAAAACAAGAGAAGAAGCTATTTACCTGGAGCGTTTCATTAAAAGAATGAAAAGCAGAAAATTTTTTTTAAAGATTGTCGAAAATTCCAGTATTCTTGAAGGTATTTTAAGTAAAAAATAGTCCCAGGTTCCCCCGAAGCTTCGGGGCTGGAGGCACCACTTAAAAACCCGAGACGAAAGTCTTGGGTTTTTTGGTTTTATAGAATTTCTGTTAACCCTGTAATACTGCAAAAATTTACAATTTACCCCCTATTTCCCTGAGTTTCCCAACGGTTAAAGGCTTGCTTATAAATCCTGAAATCTCGGGCAGGGCCAGGGCTTTGTCCCTGTCTGAAAACGCGATGGAGGAGGTTACCATATAAATGGTGGTTTCCCTGCCTAGGTTAGGACGATATTTTTTGAGGTTGCTCAGGAATTCCCAGCCATCCATCCCGGGCATATTGATGTCCAGCAGGATCAAATGGGGAAATGGGATTGCAAGATCCTTAAGATCTTCCAGGGCCGTGTAGCCATTTTCATAACAATGTACCTTTTCAAAATTTCCGGCCTTGAAAATGATCTTTTTTATAATGATCTGGTAGATCTTGTCATCATCTATTACACAAATATTTTTCATCATTTAAAATACACTTTAATGTTAGTGCCCTCTCCCGGTTCACTTTCCACCGCTATGCTTCCATCCATGGCATCAATTTGATTCTTGGTAATAAAGAGGCCAACCCCTCTAGCGTTGGGTTTGTTTGAAAATGTTTTATACAACCCGAATAATTTATCCCGGTTCTTTTTCAGGTCTATGCCTATCCCGTTATCTTTTACCTCCAGCATCCACTTTTCCCCAACCTTTATCCCGGCGATATGAATTTCGGGAATACGGTTTGGGCTGCTGTACCTTAGCGAATTGGTTACCAGGTTTAACAAAACACTTTCCATATAGCCTGCATTGAATTTTACCTGCATAGCTTCGGGCACATCGGTGTAAATTTTTGCCTGCTTTTCCGCGATTTCAACCTTGAGCATTCCCAGAGTGCCATCCAGGTAATCTTTCAGTTTTAAATATTGCACGTTAAGTTCCAAATTAGATTGAATAGAAACCACTTCATTTAGATCGGACAAGGTCTGGTTAAGCGCCGCCGAAACTTTTTCCAGCATGCTTATGTAATTTTCCCTTTCTTCGGAATCATCGCAGTCCTCATAAAGGCCCAGGATAGAATCGATATTGCTGGAATGGGAGCGCAAATTGTGTGATACTATATAGGAAAAGTTAAGCAGCCGTTTATTTTGCTCCATAACCGTTTCATAGGAATCTTTTAAATGGGTTTCGGCCATCTTCTTATCGTGAATATCTTCGATAAGGGCGATATGGGTGGTGGGCGATTCCCCTTCACTCCATAAAGGTGAAACTGTTAAATTTACCCACACCAGATCCCCATTCTTCTTTTTTATCCTTTTTTGCATACTAAACTCCCGAATTTTGCCTTTTCGGAGTTGCTTCATTTTATCGATATGCTCCTGAAGATCATCCGGATGCGTAACATCCATTACATTGAGTTCTGCTATTTCTGCAGGGGTATATCCTAAAAGTTCCTGAAATCGAAAATTGGTTTCAAGGATTCTCCCTTTAACCGAATTCACCCGTGCCATCCCTATTGCAGCCTGGTTGAATATGGTACGGAATTTTATTTCACTAAGAATGAGCTCTCCTGCCTGCAATTGAACCAAGGCCTGTAATTTCGCAGGTTGTTTCAATAAATTATAAATGATCCATCCAAGCCAGGCAGAAAGCAGCAGAGCTAAAATGGCCACAGGCAGCATTAAAAATAAAACAGCGGAGGTATTCCTGGGCGCTATATAGAATTTCCAGTCACCATCCGGCAGCACCACCGCTTTTGAGAAGGACCTGTCCATATCCAATTTTTCCGGAAGAAAAAAGACCTCCTCCCCGGAAGCTTCATCTAATTTGGAAAACTGAAACAGAAATTTGTCCTCAGCCATTTCTCTAATCCCAGCCTGCTCCAGGAGATTATCCAGTTTTATGATCACTGCGGAAAATCCCCAGAATTCATTTTTAATAAAAACCGGCAATCTCCCCACCACAGCCATTCCTCCCTGTTTGAGTTCGAGGGGTCCTGCAAAGTACATTTTACGGGAGTCAATCGTCTTGCGTGCTGCTTTGCTATGAATACTATCTTTAAGAATATTGAAAAACATGGCCTCCTTGTTTCTCTCCATCGGATAGATATGGGTAATCACTCCGTTTGGCACCAGTTGGACCGCATCAATAGTTGGATTTCGTTCCACCAGCTGAAGGGCAAATTCCTCAAAGTTAGTAATGGTGCCGTTATTATCTATAAGCAGCGCCAGGGATAAAACCACCGAATAACTGTTTTGTAGGGATTGTTCGATATTATTCTCAACAAGACCAAGAATGTTGGACATTTCCTGCCGCTCCCCTTCATTTAAAATTTGATAGCGTTGCCAAAGCAGTAAAAAACTCAGAAGGAGGAAAAAAAGAAAGGAGATAAAACCAGCCACAGCGGGTTTCCCAATAATTCTCCGAATAATATTAAAACTGCTTTTTTTTTGCTTCATGAAAATCTGGAAAAATTTCTAAAGTTAAAAAAACTATTTGCTTTTAATGAGGTGAAAATTACAATTGTATTGTAGGTATATGGACTACAAATCCAGATTATACAGCTGGTATAGCTTCGGGATCAGAATAAATTTGTACTTCAAGGATTTATTGAGAATTGATGACCGAAAAGGAATTAAGAAAAAACAGCACTACCCTGGTCTTTCTAATCTTCAAGGCTTCTTGTTTTCAAAAAATACTTCGGATTAACCCCGTATTTCTCCTTGAATATCTTGGAAAAATAACTTCGGTTATTTAGTCCTATGGCTAAAACGATCTCTGAAATATTTTTTTCAGAAGCCATCAGCATTTCCTTGGCCGCCTCCAGTTTTTTATGCTGAATGTATTTGTTCACCGTAAGATCATACACATATTTAAAACCTTCCTGGAGCTTGTTTACATTGGTACCTGCCTCTTTTGCCAAACTTTCCACAGTTAGATTTGTTCCCAGATCCCCCTGAATTCTTTTGGCGACATAATCCACTTTTTGAATGTCTGATTTACGTAAAATTTTAGGCAATTTTTCCTGGGTTTCGTCATCCTGGTATTGCGCGATCTGGATAACCAGCATTTGATAGGATTTCCCTTCCAGGTAAACCGATCTCAGGAAACCGGTAAATTCTTTGGTGTTGATATCGTCCATAATATCTGCCGCTTTCAAACTATAATTCCCCTGGTAGAAAAATTGTTTCCTGGATACTTCATCCTTAAACAATTCCTGCAAGGTTGGATCCAGATCCTTGAAATTATAATTGGTGCGGTGCGAAAAGGAAGACCTTACTATTTCCAGACTGGAAACATGTGTTTGAACATTTGCACTAAAACGCAGCACATGTCCGTTATAACCACTGCTGGAAACTATTATATTTTGAAAAGGATCTATGGGATGCAAAATCTCATCCTCCAGAAAGTAATGAGTTACCGTTCCTTCTGAACAAAAAATGAATTTAAGCGGATGCACCGTGTTTAAAGAAAAATGGATCTCCACATCTTCTTTAAACCTGCAAAAATAAGAGATAATGCCTATTCCGGAGTCGAAGCTTGAACCTCTAATAAAACCCTCCCCAAATTCTTCAGGGATACTAATTGAAAGTTCTCCGCCTTCGTCCCTAACAGGGGTGTCGAGTTTTTCTGATATATCCTGAATAATATCTTTAACGGGCAAGGTTTTTACATCAATTCGCATAGAAATAAATTTCTTAGTTCAAACAAACAGTATTGCTTTCAATTATAATATTTTCCAAAATTACACTCTCTTTTGTCATAATTAAATTTTTAACAGGATTTAAATCACAATATAAAGAAACAAAATGCGCAGAAGGCATCTTTATTTTTGAACTATTATAATTCCCTTGGATTTTGAAACAGGTCCAGATTTTTTTAATAAGCGTAAGATAAATTTGAATAGCGGCAAACCAAATGGATTAATATTTAGTTATTTGCCATTCGGAATTTAGGCGGGATTGTGTCTCAATTTGGAGATCAATAACCTCTTTGCAAGCTCATTAAGTTTGTGAAAACAGGAACCTCCTAAATCTTAATGAAGGCATCGGGGAATTCAATCTACCGATGGGATTAAAAGTATTAGTCATGGAAATTTTATTTATCGCATTGGGACTGGAGATCATTCTGGTTGTTTTTCTTGGAATCTTTTTTTTCCGAAAACTTAACAAGATCCGCAAAAACCGAAAATTTTAATTCCAATTTCCCGGCAACCGCTTTCACCTAAATACCTGTTTTTGTTTTTTTAAATGATCTTTTTTAATTTCTTAATTTTACTACCAGGATATTAAAATTGAATTTTGAGCAAAGAAAAGCGACAAATCGTCTCCGGTTCCAACTCCACATGAGAAAGAACATCGCAGAAATCAAACTACAGAAACAAAAAGGTAAAGGCTAAAATTTAATCTTTTTGTTATAATCGTCATTATACTGGTTGCCCTGGTTCTTATTAAATTTTATGCAGGTTTGCTGTAAGCTTAAATAATCCCACCCATGAAAATGCCTTTTTAAAACTTTTGGCCATAGTTCTCCTGTGTACAATTTTTCCAACACCTCTTATGGCACAAAAATAAGCCGCCCAAGGTGTATTATTTGTAATTTAATACCAACCTGCTTTTAATAACTTTCTATTATTTTACCTTTAGCCTCATTTTAAAATCAAAACCTCCTTTACAACGTAAGTTTTGTCAAGGTGAACCGATTAACCATAATTAAAACCTTACTATGTCTAAACCATATTATGACCCTGCCGATCTTAGAAAATTTGGAAATATCACCGAATGGAGTGAAGAACTTGGAACTAAATTTTTTGATTATTACGGAAAAGTATTTGAAGAAGGAGCGCTAAGTGCCCGCGAAAAATCCCTGATAGCTTTAGCCGTTTCCCATGTGGTGCAGTGTCCTTATTGTATAGATGCCTATACCAAAGATGGATTACAACGCGGGATTGACAAGGAAGAGATGATGGAGGCAGTGCATGTAGGTGCAGCCATAAAAAGTGGCGCAACCCTGGTACATGGGGTTCAAATGATGAATAAATATGAAAAGCTATCGATGTAAGCAGCTGCCAAAAGATGTGAAGCAAAAAAAACAGCAGTCGCTTAGCGGTATTCATACCCGGATACCCAATAAAATTTGAATAAAAAATATGGCATTATTAAAATCTTTGGCAGCGAGGAAAGATGATCTTTCCAAACCTGCCAACCAACTTAAATTTTTAAGCAATGGGATATTTAAGGAAGGCGGACTTCCTTTTTTCAAAGACAAGATCGCCCAAACCGGGAACTTTCCGTTAAAACCCAAAAAGCTTGAGATCCTTCAGTTAAATCTTGGTTATATGTGCAACCAGGTTTGTTCGCATTGCCATGTAGATGCCGGCCCGGACAGGAAGGAGATCATGACAATGGAAACCATGCAGCAATGCCTGGAAGTGATCAAAAATACCGGTGCCCATACCCTGGATCTTACAGGAGGAGCTCCGGAGATGAACCCTAATTTCAGATGGTTTGTGGAAGAAGCTTCCAATGCCGGAATAAAAGATTTTATCGTTCGTTCCAACCTCACCATTATTTTAGCCAATAAAAAATACCACGATCTTCCCCATTTTTTTAAAAAACACAATGTTCATGTCGCCTCTTCCCTGCCCTATTACAAACGGGAAAAAACCGATAAACAGCGTGGAACAGGCGTTTTTGATAAATCCATAAAGGCACTACAAATGCTGAATGATGTAGGCTATGCCCAGGAAGGTACAGGTCTAAAACTGGATTTGGTGTACAACCCCGCAGGCGCGTTTTTGCCAACGAATCAGGCAGAGTTGGAACAGGATTTTAAAGTTGCTTTAAAAGAGGATTTCAATATTGATTTTAATAAGCTTTTTGCTATTACAAATTTGCCCATTAGCAGGTTTCTGGAATATTTGATCGCTTCTGAAAATTATGAGGATTATATGTATTCTCTTGTAGAGGCTTACAATCCTGCCGCGGTGGAAAATGTGATGTGCACCAATACCATTTCCATAAGCTGGGATGGGTGGTTGTATGATTGCGATTTTAACCAGATGCTGGGATTAAAAGTGGATAGCAAAGTGCAACATATTAGCCAATACAATGAGGACCTTGTAAACAACCGGAATATTATTATCTCACAACATTGTTACGGTTGTACCGCAGGCGCAGGAAGCAGCTGCCAGGGAACAGTAGCTTAATAAAAGCATCGTGAAAAAGAGCATTTTATTCATATTTGTATTCCTGCTTGCATTTTCCGCAACGGGCCAGAATTCCCTGGATCAATTGCTTTCCAGATACAACACTCACAGCATTCCCTATATTTCTGTTGAAGAATTAAAAATGCTTCAGCAATACAGGAATCTGGTGCTTCTGGATGCCAGGGAACCGGAAGAATTCCAGGTAAGCCATATCAGAGATGCTGTTTTTTCAGGGTTTTCCGGTTTTTCTGCGGAAGAGATCTCCCGATCGATTCAAGACAAATCTGACTTAATCGTAGTATATTGTTCCCTCGGAATTCGTTCCGAAAAAATTTCAGAAAAACTCAAAGCAGAAGGCTATTCGAATGTCCGGAATTTATACGGCGGAATTTTCGAATGGAAAAATAAAGGTTTTGCAGTCTTTGATTCTGAAGGAAAGGAAACCGATAAAGTTCATGCCTATTCCAAAAGCTGGTCTAAATGGCTCACAAATGGAGAGAGAATTTATTAAAACTCAACTAAAAATAAAAATATGGAAACTAAAACCAAAGACTTGCTTATAATATTTACCAAAAATCCTGAAACAGGCAAGGTAAAAACCAGGCTTGCAAAAGATGTAGGAGATGAGGCAGCACTGGAGATTTATAAATTTTTACTAAAACATACCATTTCGGTAACCAAAGATCTGGATGTTCAAAAAGAAGTATGGTTTTCTGAAGGAATTGAGGAGGACCAGCTTTGGGACTCTTCGGTATATTCTAAAAAACTTCAAAAAGGAAAAGATCTTGGTGCCAGGATGCAATATGCATTTGAAGAAGGTTTTGAGAACGGATTCCGGAATATAATTATAATTGGCAGCGACATGTACGACCTGGAAACCAGCGACCTCGAAAATGCCTTCATTCTTCTGAAGAACAAGGAATATGTTATTGGGCCGGCAGCCGATGGAGGCTATTATTTACTGGGAATGCGCACTTTAGAACCAAATATCTTTCAGAATAAAGAATGGGGAACCTCAACTGTACTCCACGAAACCTTAAATGACCTGAAAGGAAAAAATATCGCTTTAACCGATTTGCGCAATGATGTTGATCTTTTTACAGACATTAAAGATCACGAAGATTTTCAGAAATTTCTCAAAAAATAAAAAATGCTGAACGAATTACAGGAAACCACCAAATATCTCAAAGCGAAGGGTTTTGACAAGCCCGAAATAGGTATTATCCTGGGAACCGGCCTTGGAAAGTTAATAGAGGAAGTTGAAATTGAAGCTGAAATTAGCTACAACCATATACCCTACTTCCCTACTGCCACGGTGGAATTTCATAAAGGCAAACTCGTTTTTGGAACCCTGGCAGGAAAAAAAGTGATCGTAATGCAGGGCCGTTTTCATGTGTATGAAGGTTATTCGATGCAGGATGTAACCTATCCTGTAAGGGTCATGCACCAATTGGGAATTAAAAAACTGTTGGTTTCCAACGCTTCCGGCTCTGTAAACCTTGATTACAAAAAAGGAGAATTGATGCTTCTTGATGACCATATTAATTTAATTGGAGATTCGCCTTTGGCTTTTAAAGGGGTGGAACATATGGGAGAACGATTTGTGGATATGAGCGCCCCGTATGATAAGCCTATGAATGATCTTTTTGAAAAAATAGCCAAAAAGCAAAATATTAGGTTGCATAAAGGTGTGTATGCGGCGGTGTTGGGACCTCAGCTGGAAACCCGGGCAGAATACAGGTATCTCAAAATAATTGGTGCAGATGCCGTAGGAATGAGCACCGTGCCGGAGGTAATTGTGGCGAATCATTTAAAGATTCCCGTTGCCGCGGTTTCTGTAATTACCGATGAAGGAAACCCGGATGACCTAAAACCTGTAAATATCCAGGAGATTATCGCAATAGCTCAAAAGGCCGAACCGCAAATGATCACTCTTTTTAAGGAATTGATTAAACAGATTTAAGACCTCACAGGTTTTATAAGACATCACAGGTATCAAAAACCTGTGAGGTCTATTTTAAACAAAGAAATATGAGTTATTTAGATACCACTTACGATGTATATAAAGACGCGGCCCTTACTCCTGATGTTGGGCTTTGTTGCACCACGAATCCTATTTGGGAATTGCCCGGCCTTAAAATTCCGAAAATAATGCAGGAAATGAATTATGGCTGCGGAAGTACGGTGCATGCGCGTGATCTTTCCAACAATCCAAAAATGCTGTATGTAGGTGTTGGCGGAGGAATGGAATTATTGCAATTCGCTTATTTCAACAGGCAAAAAGGCGGGGTAATTGGCATCGATATGGTAGATGAAATGCTGGAAGCTTCCCGTAAAAACTTTACCGAGGCCGAAGCCCAGAACCCTTGGTTTCAAAGTGATTTTGTTAGCCTGAAAAAAGGCGATGCACTCCATTTGCCGGTTGAGGATAATTCGGTTGATGTGGCTGCCCAAAATTGTCTTTTTAATATTTTTAAGGCCGAAGACTTAAAGAAAGCCATCGAAGAAATGTACCGGGTACTAAAACCCCACGGAAAACTGGTGATGAGTGACCCTATCTGTGAGCAACCTATGAACGAAAGCCTTCGCAATGATGATCGTTTGCGTGCTTTGTGCCTTAGCGGAAGCCTGCCAATAGCCGATTATGTGAAAGCCCTTACCGATGCCGGTTTTGGAACCATTGAAATCCGGGCCAGAAAACCATACCGGATCCTCGATCCAAAAAATTATCCAACCGATGAGCTCATTTACATCGAGTCTATTGAAGTAGCTGCCATCAAAGACCCAATGCCTGCAGACGGCCCTTGTATCTTTACCGGAAAAGCCGCTATTTACTTTGGAGACCAGCCTTTTCTGGACGATAAAAACGGACATATTCTATTGAAAAATCAGCCGCTGGCCATTTGTGATAAAACCGCGGGTGCGTTAAAGGATTTGGGCAGAGATGATATTTTTATAAGTGAATCCACATTTCACTATGACGGTGGCGGGTGTTGTTAAAAACTTAAAATATGATCCTGATTCTTGTTTTTATGTCTGTTTTTTATTACCGACAAAACTCAATTCCTAAGCAGGCTGTATTATAAAAAATGAGCTGTGGAACAGGTTTCTAAAAATCATTTAACTCCCAGTTATATTCATAAAACCCAATCTCCATAGTTTCAGGAATTGGTGTTTTTCTGTGTTGATTTACATAGTCTATCAATGATTTTACGCCTTTGGTGAAATCATCCTTAAACCATTTCATAATTTCAGAAAAAAGGACCTTATCCTTTTTAAGTTGAATAAATTCAGGATTATTGAGTGCTATTTCTGTTTGACGATGCATTTGATCTTCGACAGTATCTGGTTTATAAGCTTCCGAGATTAAAGGAGGGCAACTTCTTGCTGCACATACCAAAACAAAATGAAACCGGGATTCTTCAGGGAAATTTCCAAAAAGGATCTTATGCTCAATTTCATCTAAAGTTACAGACTGCTGACCCAGACTATGCTTCTGCACATCAAAAAACCCCTTTATATCCAAAGGAGACTTTACGGGATAATTCTTTATAATACCATCAATAACGGCCAGGTTGTAGGCATTGATCCAAAAGGCCTTAAATACTTTCGGGTTTTCAGGAGAAACTTTCATCTTTTTTGTTTCGGTTAACAAATCACTAAGCAACTTGGGATTCTGCTTAATTTCAGCGTACTTTACTTTCCCGTTTTCAATATAGGTTTTGAAAAATTCATCGGCCTTTTCAAAATAGGAACTGTTGTTTTGAGCCGAAAGAAATGTATAAGAAAACATCAGAAGAACCAGTAATTGCCGCATTATATCATTTTTTTAAGGTACTATGCAAATTGTCGACCAAAAAACAGCATTAGCTATGTTGGAAGAAGAATTCCTTTGTTGAGGTTACAGAATAATTTACTAAAATATAGAAATATATGGAGCATATTGTCATAATTGGCAACGGAATATCCGGAATTACGGCAGCCAGGCATATCCGGAAACATTCCGATAAAAAGATCACCGTAATTTCTGCAGAAAGCGACTATTTCTTTTCCCGTACAGCCCTTATGTATGTATATATGGGCCATATGCAATGGGATCATCTTAAACCCTATGAAGACTGGTTTTGGAATAAAAACAGGATCGAACTCAAAAAAGCCTGGGTTAAAGCTATAGATTTCGATACCAAAACGCTTTCCTTCTCCTCGGGGGAGTCTATGAACTACGACAAACTTGTTCTTGCAACCGGTTCCCTTCCCAATAAATTTGGATGGGAAGGCGAAAATCTAAAAGGAGTTCAGGGTCTGGTAACTAAACAGGATCTTGAATTGCTGGAAGAAAACACCAAAAACTGCAAAAGTGCAGTGATTATAGGCGGCGGATTGATTGGGGTTGAAATGGCTGAAATGCTTCGAACCCGAAAGATTAAGGTAACTTTGCTCGTTCGGGAAACCGGATTTTGGGGCAACATCCTTCCGGAAAATGATGCGAAATTAATCTCGGCCCATATTGTTTCTCACGGAGTAGATCTAAGACATGAGACCGAACTGGATAAAATCCTTTCTGATGAAAACGGTCGGGTTCGGGCTGTGCGCACAAAAGCGGGTGAAGAAATCGAATGTCAGTTGGTTGGATTGAGCGTTGGGGTGCATCCCAACATAGAATTTTTAAAAAATACAGCTCTGGAGACCAATATCGGGATCCTGGTAGATCGCTACCTTCAAACCAATATTCCCGATGTTTATGCCATTGGCGATTGTGTGCAGCAACGCGAAGCCATTGGGCAACGAAAACCCGTGGAGGCTGTTTGGTACACGGGAAGAATGATGGGAGAAACCATCGCCCGAACATTAACCAAAGATAAAACCCAATACAATCCCGGAAACTGGTTTAACAGCGCTAAATTTTTTGATATTGAATATCAAACCTATGGCTGGGTTTTCAACAACCCAAGGGAAAACGAGCTCCACATTCACTGGGCACATAAGGATAAGAAGAAGTTTATCACTATAGCTTTTGATAAAAACGACAAAAGGTTCCTGGGCATAAACACCTTCGGAATAAGAATGCGGCACGAAGTTTTTGACCGATGGCTTACAGAAAAAAGATCTGTTTCATTTGTACTGGCAAATCTAAAAGAAGCCAATTTTGATCCCGAGTTTTATAAACATTACGAAAAAGAGATTTTTAATAGTTTTAAGGAAAATCTTCAACAGCCCCAGCTATGAGTAAAATAGAACATAATATGTCCATGACCGGGGATACCCCGGCTTCGATTTCCACCACCCAAAAAATAGCTTCGGCATTGGGCCTGTTGGGATTATTTATTCTCGTACTGGCGCTTGCCAATGTTAATTTTCCAAATAAAACACTGTTTCTCAGTCTGTCACTGGGGCTGATTGCCGTAGGAACCATCGTTTTTGCAAACGATGCCTACAGGGGAAAACATGCGGGGATCAAGAATGATGGGGTCTGGTTTAAATCCCTTACCAACCGTGGATTATGGGCCTGGTTTTTAGGGATTGGGCTTACGCTTTTTTATATAGTCCTTTATTGGTTTCCGGAGTATTTGGGTTTAAGAAGCGAAGGAGAAAACACCGGTATCATTTCCCTTTTCGACCCCCTGAGCAAACTTATAAATGGGGCTCCTGCCAGCCAGTGGTTTGTTTACGGAACGCTTTACACGCTTGCCATCCTGGCATTTGGCTATAAATTTATTTTGAAATACCGCCATAATAACTACGAGATATTACGGACATTTTCCGTGATGTTTTTTCAGCTGGGATTTGCATTTTTAATTCCGGAAATCCTTATCCGGTTAAATCAGCCGTATTTCAATCCCGCCAATCTCTGGCCGTTGAACTATGACCTGTTTGCAGGGTATAAATTGGATGAATTCTTTTCTGCCGGTACGGTAGGCTTACTGATGTTCGCATTTGGAATAATTTCAATTTTTGTAATCTCCCCTATTTTAACCTATAAATATGGAAAACGCTGGTACTGTTCCTGGGTTTGCGGTTGTGGCGGACTTGCAGAAACCGCCGGGGATCCATACAGGCATTTATCAGATAAATCGCAGTTTGCCTGGAAAGTAGAGCGATGGGTGATCCATAGTGTACTTGTTTTTGTTGTGGTCATGACCATCGCAGTGGTATATTCCTTTCTGGGAGACGACTCCAAAACTACCTGGTTAACGCAGGACGTTTTCCTGTGGGGATCTGGAGGGTTCCTAACTTTGTTTTTTGCACTTGTAATGATCTTTAAGCGGCAGGAACTTGCTAAAGATGCCAAATATGGAGCCATTGGATATTTTGTGGTTATTATGGCAATTATTGGGATCAACTATTTTAGCGGAAACTATAAAATTTTCTTTTTCGAGGGATACCAATTACGACAGTGGTACGGATTTTTAATAGGGGCAGCATTTTCCGGAGTGATTGGCGTTGGTTTCTACCCTATCTTTGGCAATAGGGTTTGGTGTAGGTTTGGATGCCCAATGGCTGCCGTTTTAGGAATGCAGCAACGTTTATTTTCAAAATTCAGGATCACTACCAACGGCGGACAATGTATTTCTTGTGGAAACTGCTCCACCTATTGTGAAATGGGAATAGATGTACGGGCCTATGCCCAAAAAGGAGAAAATATAATTCGTTCCAGTTGCGTTGGTTGCGGAATATGTTCAGCGGTTTGTCCGCGGGGTGTATTAAAGCTCGAGAATGGATCCCGGGATAACAGGATCAATTCTGAAGAAGTTCTGCTGGGAAATGATGTGGATCTTATGGATTTTTTGAACCAAAAATAAAACAACTTAAAAATCAAGGTTAAAAATTCAAAAATCCTGAATCCTGAATTTTGAATTTTTCACTCTTTTGAAGTTGATCCTGATAAAAAGAAGTTCACACAAATTGAACAGACCAAAGCGACAAGGGTAAGGATTAAAGTCAGGTTTTCAACCAAATTTTCATTTGGCAGCCAACCGGAGAAGCTTTCAACTAAAAAAGCAATATAACTATTTGGCATGCCGGTTTCACCCAGTTTCCTTAGAACTTCGTAATGCCAATCGGTGAGAAAACAATAGCCAAAGCCTTTCCAAAACCCCAACACAACCCAGGAAAAAAGGGTGATGATCAGGCTAAAAAAATGCAGTTTCCTGGTTTTTGGAAAGATCCATCCGAACAAATTGAACAGCACAAGCAGGCTGTGAAAAACAAAAAAGAAATAATTAAGAAATTTGAGCAGAAAGATGTCCATTTGCAAAAGTGCTTAAAACACTAAAAGATAGTCAAAATCAAAATATCCTGCCCGGGAATATTTTGATAAAAAGACGGAAGGGATTCTTCCTCGCCCAAAAGCTCGTTCAGAAAGATAAAATAGAGAAATTCCTCGTTCAGATGACAAAAACATGGAAATTGCTCATTGAGGATGTCCATAGCCAAAATTTCCACTGCAAGCTTTTCATCGCTTAATGTTTGTATGCCTGGAAAATAACGTCTTACATTTGATAGTTTCAAAAGCAAATAAATTAATTTCGCAAAGTGCAATGATCTGCTCTTTTTTCCGAAGAAAATAAATCCAAATAGCCCAAGATAAAATTTTAATGAGTTTTCTAATCAAAGTCATAATTCCAGCTTTTAACGAAGAAGCATCCATAGGAAAAGTTGTAAAGGAAATACCTTCATTTGTTTCAGAAATCATTGTAGTTAGCAATAATTCTACCGATAAAACCGCCCAGGTTGCCCAGGAAGCCGGCGCAACCGTTTTACATGAATCACAAAAAGGATATGGCTATGCCTGCCTGAAAGGAATGCAGCACATAGCAGACCAAGATTCCAGGCCGGAGATCATTGTTTTTCTGGATGGCGATTACAGCGATTATCCTTCAGAAATGGAAAAAATAATCGCCCCAATTATAGAAGATGATATGGATCTTGTCATTGGAGCAAGGGTGAAACAGCTGCGGGAAAAAGGATCCATGACCTTGCCTCAGATATTTGGAAACTGGCTGGCTACGTCCCTGATGAAATTGTTTTTTAATGCCAATTTTACCGATCTCGGGCCTTTTCGTGCAATCAAATACGAAAAGCTGCTCGCCTTGAATATGGAAGACAAAACATACGGCTGGACGGTGGAAATGCAATTAAAAGCGATCAAAAAAAAATACAAATACATAGAAGTTCCCGTGCATTACAAAAACAGGATCGGGACTTCAAAAGTTTCAGGAACAGTAAAAGGGGCTATCTTTGCCGGAGTGAAAATTTTAAGTTGGATTTTTAAATATAGTTTTAAATAATGGATCTTGCGATTATCATCATTTACACCCTCGCACTACTGCTGATTTTCATTTACAGTATCTCTCAATTGAACCTTCTTATTAACTACCTGCGCTCGAAAAAGCAGGAAGACACTTCGGTTAAATACAATCTCGATAATCCCAGGGAAATCCCTTTGGTCACAATTCAATTACCCTTATACAATGAACTCTATGTCACGGAGCGCCTTCTGGAAAATATTTCCAAAATGGAGTATCCACGCGAAAAACTCGAAATCCAGGTACTTGACGATTCTACAGATGAATCCCTGGGAAATACCGCTGCACAGATACTGAAATTACAAAAAGCGGGGTTGGACATACAGCATATTTGCCGCACGAACCGCCAGGGGTTTAAAGCCGGCGCCCTGAAAGAAGGTTTAAAAACAGCAAAAGGTGAATTCGTCGCTGTTTTTGATTCGGATTTTCTTCCGAAGAAAGACTGGCTGTTACAAACGGTTCCGTATTTTAAAGATCCTGAAATAGGCGTAGTTCAAACCCGCTGGGGGCATATCAACCGAAACTATTCCCTGCTTACAAAAATTCAGGCTTTTGCGCTGGATTTCCACTTTATCCTGGAACAAACCGGAAGGAATTTCGGAAAGCATTTCATCAATTTTAACGGCACCGCGGGGATCTGGAGAAAAGAATGCATTTTGAATGCCGGTAATTGGAGCGGAGATACTTTAACCGAAGATCTGGATTTGAGCTATCGTGCCCAGATGAAAAAATGGAAATTTAAATACCTGGAAGATGTGGAAACCCCTGCAGAACTTCCGGTGGTGATGAGCGCGGCCAGATCTCAGCAATTTAGATGGAATAAAGGCGCTGCAGAGAATTTTCAGAAAAATTACTCCCGAGTTTTATTTGATAACTCCCTGACTTCAGGAACCAAATTTCACGGTTTTTTTCATCTTTTAAATTCCAGCATGTTCCTGCTTATCCTGCTTTTAGCAGTATTAAGCGTTCCTGTACTGTATATTAAAAACACCAATCCGCAGTTTAACGGGTATTTCAAAATAGTCGCCTTTTTCGCGATAAGCACGCTGATCTTCTTTTTATGTTATTGGGTTACCTATAAAAAAATTCACGGCAAGGGAGTAAAAAATTTCTTTGAATTTATTTTGATGTTCGTCACCTTTTTCTCTGTAGCGATGGGATTTTCAGTACATAATTCCCTGGCAGTTTTGGAAGGGCATTTTGGAAAAAAGAGCGACTTTATTCGCACCCCAAAATTCAATATTCACGGCTTGAAAGATTCCTGGAAGGGCAATAAATACCTCACAAAAAATCTGTCTTTCAGTATCCTTATAGAAAGCGCCCTATGGCTGTACTTTGGTTTTGCCATTTATAGTGCCTTTTTACTAAAGGATTTTGGCTTAATGATATTTCACCTGATGCTGTTCGCAGGTTTTGGATTTGTGGTGGTAAAATCCCTGAGTGCAAAAGCTTGAAAAAAATCAAAATAACCAAACCTCACAGGTTTTAAAACCCTGTAAGGTTTAAGTTAAAAACACCCCATGGATTCACTTACACAAATAGTATTAGGAGCGGCAGTTGGAGAAGCTGTATTAGGACGAAAAGTGGGAAATAAGGCTATGCTTTATGGAGCGATAGCCGGAACAATTCCAGATCTGGACACGTTTGCACGACTTTTTACCGATACGGTTACCGCCATAGAAATCCATCGTGGATTCACGCATTCCATCGTATTTTCCATTCTTTTTGCACCTGTGTTTGGCTGGCTTATTTCAAAACTGGAAAAAAGATCGGTTGCGGGATGGAAAGATTGGTCATGGTTGATTTTTTGGGCTTTTTTCACTCATCCTATCCTGGATTCCTTTACTACCTGGGGCACCCAGCTTTTCTGGCCATTTGATCTACGAATAGCCTTTAAAAATATCTTTGTGATAGACCCGCTTTACACCCTTCCTTTCCTCGTTTTCCTTATCCTGGCTATGCGCTCCAAAAGAGGTAGTGAAAGAAGAAGAAAATTCAACAATCTCGGACTTATAATAAGCAGCTCCTATCTTGTTATCACTCTTATTTTAAAGGGAGTTACCTATTATCAATTTAAAAATGCATTGGAAGAACAAGGCTATGATTATAGCCAGATTGAAACCAAACCGGCTCCGTTCAATACCATTCTTTGGACCGCGAATGTAGCCCTGGAAGATGCATATTTAATTGGAGATTATTCCTTATTCGATTCGAAACCCATCGAATTTAAACGCTACCCCAAAAATCATGAGTTGCTGGACGAATTAAGAAATGGGGATAAAATAAACAGGCTGATCGATATTTCAAATGGTTGGTTTATCATTTCTGAAGAAAAAGGCATGCTGTATTTTAATGATCTGCGGTTTGGGGTTCTGGACATTTCTGCTGAAAATCCCAATTTTGTATTCAGCTATAAATTACTTCCAACAAAGGATGGCCTTATTTTGGAAGAGGTAGAAAGAAATCCTGAAGAAGCTAAAAAACTGCTGATGGGATTAGGAAGCAGGGTCCTCGGGAATTGAAACTGAAGAAGTAAGGTATTCTGAAATTCTCAAAAGCTTCAGAAACCTTTGTGTTTATTAATAATCTTATCTTTATAACCCAACAAAAAACATTTCTATGAATTCCAGCAAAACCCTCCTTCTGATATTGATAAGTCTCTTCTCAATCAACATCAGTTCAGCTCAAAACGAATCGGCAAAACTTCAAGAAGTGATCACCCAGGTTCAGGATCATAAATCCTATGACAGGGAAAAATTTCCGCTTGGTTTATATACCCCAGAATTTTACCGGCGCGAAGCTCTTTTTGCAAAGGAAAGGTCGAAAGAACTTGAAGCTATTCAGAAAGACAGTTTAAATCCATCGGAAAAAATATCGGCAGAACTTTTAAAATTCAAATTAAAAGAAACCGTAGATTTTTATGAATATGATGCTTACTTGAATCCGCTGCTGTCTGATGCCGGCTTTCACGTAAGCCTGCCTTATCATGTTCGCGATCTTGCAAATTACGATCAGGTAAAAACCTACCTTGATAAACTTAACGCGATCCCGGTTTATGTAGAACAGCATCTTGTGCTTTTAAGGGAAGGCATTCAAAAAGGAATCACTCAGCCCCGGGTGATCTTTAAAGGCTATGAGGCCACATATAACGACCAAATAGTAAAAGATCCAAAAGATAGTTATTACTATTCCCCTTTAAAAAATTTGCCTTCTTCGCTCACCGCTCAACAAAAGGATTCGGTTTTAGCAGCTGGAGAACGTGCAGTAAAAGAAAATGTTATTCCGCAGTTTAAGCGCATCAAAAATTTCTTTGACACCGAATATTTACCAAAAGCCAGAGAAAGTGTAGGTGTTTCTGAAATTCCAAACGGCAGGAATTATTACCAAAACCGACTGGACTATTACACCACCCTGAATCTTACCGCGGAAGAGGTGCATCAAATAGGATTGGATGAAGTAAGCCGAATCAATTCTGAAATGAAAAAGATCATTGCCGAAGTGGAATTTGAAGGCAGTTTTGAAGATTTTATTCAGTTCCTGCGAACCGATGAGCAGTTTTATGCCACTACTGCAGAAGAATTACTGAAGGAAGCCCGCAATATTTCCAAGAAAATTGACGCACAACTTCCAAGATATTTCAAGAAGTTACCCCGAAAACCATACGGAGTTGCCCCGGTTCCCGATGCCATCGCCCCAAAATACACCACGGGAAGGTATATCTCCGCACAAAATGAAACCCAACCCGGGTATTACTGGGTGAATACGTACGATTTACCCAGCCGGCCGTTGTATGTTTTACCCTCCCTCACTGCCCATGAAGCAGTGCCTGGGCATCATCTTCAGATTTCGCTTAATGGAGAGCTGGGAGACAGCATCCCTGCTTTCCGAAGGAACTTTTACCTGTCGGCATTTGGGGAAGGCTGGGGATTGTATTCAGAATTTTTAGCGGAAGAAATGGGGATTTATACCACTCCCTATGAATTATTTGGAAAGCTCACCTATGAACAATGGCGTGCTTGCAGATTGGTGGTAGACACCGGAATGCACGCATTGGGATGGACCAGGGAAGAAGCCGTGGAATTTCTAAGGTCCAATACCGCGCTTTCCCTGCACGAAATAAACACCGAAATCGATCGCTATATTTCCTGGCCGGGACAGGCGGTTTCCTATAAAATTGGAGAAATAAAAATACGGGAACTTCGCAAAAAAGCTGAAAAGGAGCTGGGAGACAAATTTGATATTCGGGATTTTCACGAGGTGATCCTGAAGCGAGGAACTGTTACGCTTACAATAATGGAGGAGCTTGTTGAGAAATATATAAATAGTAGCAGCAGTCCAGATTAAAAATCCGCGTTAACGAGGGCATAGATTAACGATCAATAATACGTGACAAATAAATGTACCTTCGCATTTTTAAATCAATTATTCAAAATGAGCCTGGAACAAGATTTATTTCAAAGAAGCAACTCTCAATGTGAACTATGTACCTCAAACGAGGATTTACACGTTTTTGAAGTGCCTGAATCTCCAAAAGATGCTGATAGCCATATTTTAATTTGCGCAAATTGTAAAGAGCAAATTGAAGATCCGGAAAAAATCAATTCCAACCACTGGCGTTGTTTAAATGACAGTATGTGGAGTCCCGTTCCGGCAGTGCAGGTAATGGCATGGAGAATGCTGAACCAATTAAAAGCTGAAGGCTGGCCACAGGATCTGCTGGATATGATGTATATGGAAGATGACGTGAAAGCCTGGGCTAACGCTAACCAGGTTGCAGATCCTTCTGCAAAAACAGTTGTACACAGGGACAGCAATGGCGTTATTCTGCAAGCTGGTGATAATGTTGTTTTAATAAAAGATCTTAAGGTAAAAGGAAGCAGCATGGTGGCCAAACAAGGAACGGCCGTGAGACGTATTTCCCTTGATCATGAAAATGAAGAATATATAGAAGGGAAAGTTGATGGTCAACAAATTGTGATCATTACAAAATATGTGAAGAAAATATAGCAGCACGGATTGCAAATCCGTGATAAAGCCGTGCTATGGCTATGCGCGTTACGAGAAGAAAATATACGTTAAAAAAAACTTCGCAAGTTATAGTACCTGCGAGGTTTTTTCAATTATAACAAAAACAGTTTTACTCCTGTTTTTTTAATTTGGTGAAATGTTTATAGAACAAAGGAATGGTCTCAATTCCCTTGAGATAATTCCATATCCCGAAATGCTCGTTTGGCGAATGTATCGCATCACTATCCAGACCAAAGCCCATTAAAATGGTTTTGCTTTTCAGTTCCTTTTCAAAAAGAGAAACAATTGGGATACTTCCTCCGCTGCGTTGCGGGATTGGGGCTTTTCCAAAAGATTCTTCATAAGCATCATTTGCAGCCTGATATTCCAAAGTGTCGATTGGTGTAACATATGCCTGTCCGCCGTGATGAGGTTTCACGTTCACCTTCACACCTTTAGGTGCCAAATTTTCGAAATGTTTCTTAAAAAGCGCTGTAATCTCTTGCCAGTCCTGATCCGGAACTAACCGCATAGAGATTTTTGCATAGGCTTTACTGGCAATTACAGTTTTTGCTCCTTCCCCTATATAACCACCCCAAATTCCATTGACATCCAAAGTTGGACGAATAGAATTCCGTTCGTTGGTAGAATAGCCTTTTTCACCATACACAGCTTCAATATCGAGCGCTTCTTTATAGTTTTCCAGCGAAAAGGGAGCTTCTGCCATCTTGGATCGTTCGATATCACTGGCTTCTTCAACCTTATCATAAAAACCAGGAATGGTGATATGATTATTTTCATCGTGCAGAGCAGCGATCATTTTCGCCAGCACATTGATAGGGTTTGCTACCGCACCTCCATACAATCCACTGTGCAAATCACGATTTGGCCCGGTTACTTCCACTTCCACATAGCTGAGTCCGCGCAATCCGGTTGTGATGGAAGGAACTTCTTTTGCGATCATTCCGGTATCAGATATCAGAATCACATCATTGGAAAGTTTTTCCCTGTTTCGCTCAAGAAACCACCCAAGGCTTACACTTCCTATCTCTTCTTCTCCTTCGATCATGAATTTTACATTGCAGGGTAGCGCATCATTCTTGATCATATATTCCAAAGCCTTCACATGCATATACATTTGCCCTTTATCATCACAGGCACCACGGGCAAAAATAGCGCCCTCAGGATGTATCTTTGTCTCTTTAATCACCGGATTAAAGGGTGGACTGGTCCAAAGATCCAACGGATCTGGTGGCTGAACATCGTAATGTCCATATACCAAAACCGTAGGAAGGTTTTTATCGACTATCTTTTCACCAAATACAATTGGATTTCCGGGGGTATCGCAAATTTCTACCGTATCACAGCCTGCCTCTTGCAGTCGTTTCATAACGGCATCGGCGGTTTTTAAAACATCGTTTTTATATGCCGGATCGGCACTAATTGAAGGAATTTTTAGCAATTCAACAAGTTCATTGATAAATCTTTCGCGGTTTTCCTCCACATACTTTTTTATATCGCTCATTTTGTTTGATTTGAAAAATTACGTAAAGGTAAGGAAATCAAGTGGTGTCATGAAGCGAACGCGAAAATTCCAAAATATTTAGGCGCCTTAAAACCACGGAAAAGAAAAGGAAGGAAACAAGACAGCTACAGAAAAAATAATAGCAAAAATTAATTAATAATATTTTCGAGAGTTATCTGAAAATTGAAACATTTATGTATATTTGCAGCCGCTAATCAAGGTAAGTAGTTTTACAATGTATCCTAAGAGTTGTAAAATTATAATGCGGGCGTGGTGGAATTGGTAGACACGCTAGACTTAGGATCTAGTGCCGCAAGGTGTGGAGGTTCGAGTCCTCTCGCCCGCACAGAGAAAAAGCTTTCTGGAAACAGGAAGCTTTTTTTGGTTAAAACCCCAAATTTACTATCTTCCCTACAAGTTGTTCTGACACAGAAGCAAACGATTCTTTATTTAACTGTAGATAATGCCAATATGAATATAAAATTATTTCTCGTTGCGATTGGTATTTGCTTTTTATTCAATGCACATGCGCAAACTTTCTTTGTTCAAAAATCAGCTTTTGGGGTAGAAGCCGGATATGTTATGGCAGAATTCACTGAAGAATTTCCGGATGATCCCAAGGATAGGAGCACACAGGGATTTTACGGCGGGATCAATGCTCAGTTCTACATAGAAGATCAAAGTTTTATCAAGGCAGATGTACTTCTTTCGTTTGTGCAGGATTCTTTCTGGCTGCACCTTCCCGTACTTTACAAACATTATATAACGAATCAAGTGAGCCTTTTAGCCGGACCTCAACTTTCTGTGATCGTAGGGCAAAAAACTCCGTACAATTCCTTTGGGATCGATTTTGGCGCAGGTGCTGCTTTTGATATTACCGACAATATCTATCTGCAGGCAAAATATAATTTTGAACTCACCAATACCAGGCTTCAAAGGTCAGCAATTGACACCGGCAGCCGCCACAACACTATTTTTGCGGGAATTGGTTACAGATTTTTGGATTAGAGGTTCTTTCTCTACAATTGCCCTTTGCTTTTTTAGAGAACCCAGTACGCCAGCCTTACCCATTCCAGGCCTTGTTTTGATGATGAAATCATTTGTCTCATCTATATAAGGCCTCAAGGCTATTTTTTTAAAATCAGAGCTGAAGGAAAAAGGTGAAGCCAACAGTATGCTTTCAATTTTCTGCATCAAATTTTATTCGCTGCCGAGGCGATGAATTAAAAGAGCGGCTCTTTCGGTAAGAGGGATAAATGTTTCCAGATTTATAGTTTCATACGGAGAGTGTGCTCCGCTGCCCATAACACCAAGACCGTCTAAACCATCTACATATTGTGCTATAAAAGAAATGTCAGCCGCACCACGGCGTCCGGGATCATAAGCCTCTACTTTTCCATACCCTAAATTTTGACTTATTTCATCCAACACTTCAAGAAGCTCTATATTACCTTTGGTAGGTTCCATGGCTGGGTATGAATCTGAAAAAGTAATGCTAGCAGAAGTTTGGGGTAAATTATTGTTTACAATCTCCTTCATTTTGCTCCGGGCTTTCTCTTTCTGCTCCTCAGAAATGAAACGTAAACCTCCGAAAACTTCAAGTTCACTTGCCACCACATTTGTCTTTCCAAATGCAGTTCCTGCAGATTGATTGGGGTTATAATTCACCTTTGTCCCTCCAAGGATCACGCCCGGATTAAAGGTCAATAATTCATCCCCCTTTACATCGGTGTAAAAAGTATTGAGAATCCTGGCTGCTTCAAAAATAGCACCGGCTCCAGTATTTTTACTAAAGATGCCTGAGGAATGAGCTTGTTTGCCATTAACTTTTAAATTCCATCCACTGGAACCCCTCCGTGCTACAGTCGCGTAATTCATTCCTGAGGCTGTTTCAAAACCCAAAGCTATATCAGCTTTTTTTCCTGCTTCAACAAGATCATGCCGACTTACACTCAGAGGATACCCTGGCTTTTCTTCATCTCCGGTGAAAGCCACAATTATATTCTTTCCCTCCAATTTACCAGCAGCCTTTAGAGCTCTGAGCGCAAAAATTATTACTGCGTTTCCACCTTTCATATCATTTGCAGCAGGCCCTGATGCATTTTTACCTGAACGTGAGAAGGACTGGAATTCATGATCTTCTTCAAAAACCGTATCTAAATGTCCGATTAATAAAATAGTTTTTCCACCGCCTCCATCCAATTCTGCAAAAAGATGACCTGCTCTATTTAGACTGTCTGGCAAGCTAATCCAACGGGTTTTAAAACCTAAAGCGTCTAATTCCTCTTTATACAAAATTCCAACTTCTCGAACTCCATCGAGATTGAGTGTTCCACTATTGATATTGACTGTTTTTTCAAGAAAATTTATTTGCTCCTGCTCATGGTCCTTTAGGTAGTTGACCATTTTTTCTTCTTCTGAAGAAATTTTTTGAGCATGTAAAGTGAATGTGAGAAAAAATAAAAAAATTGAAATTCTATAATCCATTATTTAAAAATTGAGGTTATTCTCAAATATAAATATTTTTTCACCGCAGAAAGTCGGCATTCCTACAAATCTCAATCTTTAAACTTTTACAAAAGGATCACTCCCTAAAACCTTATAAATGCCTTCTTAAGTAGCTTCAATGAGTTGCTAAAGGATTAAAAAGCCTGGTCGTTCTTCAGAAATCAATAAAATAAAAAGATATAAAAACGGCAAATAATTACAAAGTTGGTTATAATTTATGTTTATTTCGACTTAATGTGAAATAATTAACCATCCAACTATGAAAAATGATTTCTCTGGTTTAAAGGCGGTTTATGTAAACTGTACTTTAAAAAAATCGCCTGCAAAAAGTCACACTCGTGATTTAATGAATGTTTCGATAAAAATTATGGAATCTGAAGGTGTAATTGTGGAAACAATACGTTTAGCAGATTTTGATGTGCCTGTGGGAGTACAACCCGATATGACCACAGAAGGGGAAGCAGGCGATGATTGGCCAAAACTCTATGAAAAAATAATCACTGCCGATATCCTGATAATCGGCACTCCCATTTGGTTGGGTGAGCGTTCTTCTATAGCTTCTAAGTTAATAGAGCGTTTATATGCAATGAGCGGATATCAAAATGATAAAGGCCAGTATGTATATTACGGGAAAGTGGGTGGTTGCATAATAACAGGAAATGAAGATGGGGTTAAGCATTGCGCTATGGGCATTCTCTATGCGCTGCAACATTTAGGGTACAGTATTCCTCCGCAAGCCGATGCCGGCTGGATTGGAGCAGTTGGTCCCGGCCCAAGTTATGGAGACACCCAATGGAAGGAGGAAAAAATCGATCCGCCTGTTGGGTATAATTCTAATTTCACAAACAGGAATACCACATTTATGACCTACAATTTACTCCATCTTGCAAAAATTTTAAAAGATAATGGCGGTTACCCTTCCTACGGAAATTCCAGAACGGCCTGGGATGACGGAACCACATGGAATTTTGAAAACCCTGAATACCGCTAGTTTGGAATTTTTCTGTTTCTGAAGTTAAAAACAAAAAAAGGGAAGCAATTTGCTTCCCTTTTTTTGCTAAGCCCCTTGCAGTTTGTTTTCTGAGAAAGCCTCGTCAACTTCGGTATGGAATATATGGTTGGAATAATTACTTATGGTTTTAACCGCCTGTGCAAGGATAATGGCAAGGATCTGTTTTTCAGAATAGCCAGCATCCAGGAATTCTCTGGCTTCTTCTGGTGTGGGGTTTCCTCTGCTTTCATTCATCACTTTGGTGAATTCGTGCAAAGCTTTTAATTTATCACCCTCAATTTCTTCCCCCTGCCTTATGGCTTCAATAACATCTTTGGGTGTTTTTGAAACATTTTCAGCTAAATAGCTATGGGCAGCCGTGCAATATCCACAGGAATTCGCGATACTGATGGTAAGCAATACTACCTCCTGTTCTGCAGGGGTAAATCCGCTGTCTTTTCTAAACTGCGAATATCCCGAATCATACGTATTTTGCAAAGCAGGTAGATTTACCATGTTTTTATACATGTTGGGAATCATCCCATTTGCTTTTTTGGCATTTTCAAGGATCTCTTTTTGTTGCTCACTGGCATTTTCTAATTCAACCGGATCTAAGCCGATTTTGTACGTTTGGTTTGACATAATTTAAAAATTTAAGATTAAACATTAATTAAAAAGCGCTACAGGAGTGGTCTTAAGCCTTAAAGTCCGAAAAGCGCCCCTTGATAAAAGATTCCATATACTCCTGCAATTATGAGCAGGATAGCGGTAATCTTTTCCATATTGGGAAGTAATTTCCTCAGATTTTTAAGAAGGAATTTTTTGGTGAAAATGGCTTCATGATTTTATATTTCTTTCTCTATTGCAATTAATTTTTCTGAAATGATTTTTAAATCGGGTGCTACAATTTCCGATGTTGGTGCAAGAGGATATTGTTGTTGCCCTGGCCTGCCAACAAATGCGGCCCGCCAACCTGCCCAGAGCGCCCCGGCCACATCCCAACCATGTGCGGCAATAAGCATAGCTTCCTCCGGTTTTACCCCCATTTTTCTTGCTGCCCAGTTATAAGTATCGGCGTGGGGTTTGAATTTGCCCAAATCTTCAATACTCAAACGCTCTTCAAAGAAATCCAGCAGTCTGGCATTGGTAAATTGCTTTTTAACAGCTGCATTGGAACCATTAGTAAGGGAAACAAGCCTGTAACCATCTTCTTTTAACCTGCCCAGCGCATCTTTAACCTCGGGGTGTGGAGGAAGATACAGAATTGGTGAAATAGCTTCTTTTGCTTCATCATGGCTGAGTTTGATGTTATTGTTAGCGGCTACCATCATTAAAGTTGCGGCACCAATTTCTCCAAAATCCTCGTAATGATTTCCGACAGTGGCAACCAAAGAATACTGAAGCATCGTGGTAAACCATACAGGAAGCAACTCACTTTTTCCATTTAAAGCATTTCCAACACTTTCTTTCATTTTAGTGAGATCCAGAAGCGTTTCATTTACATCGAAGAACAAGATCTTTGGGCGTTCTTTTTTGAAATTATCCATTGGGTTTATTTTTGAATTTACCATCCCGGCGGCATAAAATGACATTCCTGCTATACCTGCCAAACCGGTTTTTTTAATCCCTCATTGAGGGTATAATTCCCCAAGGCTTAGCTCGAATTTTTAAAAGTATTCTCCAATCTATACCTTGTGGGCTTAACCCAAGGTTTCTGATTAATTTCTCCTTGAAGTACTCATACTATTTTTAAAGCTGGTCTATGTAATTTTCCAGGGCTGCACTATAGGCGTTCCAGTTTGTATCATCCTGATAAAGCTTGCGGATACCTCGCATCCCTTCAAAAGAACTCACCAAATAAATGGCAGCCTGTTGCGGATTCGTTTCCGGTTTTATAGAACCATCTGAATGTCCCCTTTCAATAATCTGAATCACTGCTTTCACCCAGGTATCTATGAGACCTTTTAAGGCTTCGTTCAGCAAATTTGGTGACCCGCCTATTTCATTGATTAAATTATTCACCGGGCAACCCATCAATTTTTCATCATTGGTAAAAGCTTGAAATTTATTTAAAAAAGTGTTTTTTAAAATTGTCTTCGCTTCCCCTTTTTCTAATAAAGGAGTGATCATAGCCTCATAAATAATACTGCTTAATTCTGCCTTAACGACCAATACACCCAGTTCATCTTTATTCTTGAAATTGTGATAGAACGCACCCTTTGAAAGACCGGTAGCCTTCATGATTTCGTTTATACTGGTAGCCTTAAATCCGTTTTTGTAGAATTGCTGGAAGGCTGTTTCAGTAATTAAAATTCGGGTGGCTTCTGTTTTTAAATCCTGTTCCATACTGCAAAGCTGCTAAAAACATTCTGATTAGAATGTTTTTAGTCTGCATTTAACATTAAAATAACGAGGTTGCTGATCTACGTTGGCGTATTTCATGCTGTAAGTGAAAATGAAAAACCTCCAGGCAAGCCCTCCTAAATAATTCGGGCAGGCCTCGGGGAATTAAACTATGAAGGATTGATAAAAAAAACATTTCGGAAGCCCTGTCTTTTAAAGGAAACGAAAAGCCCTTCAGAAATTAAATGCATTTTTAGTTTTATAAATTTTCCTTAAGGCCTGAATCTGCTAAACATTATTGTCCTAGATTTGTTTTTAGATACAGAAAACAAATGGAAGAAGAAAAAAAGGATATCTACAAAATCGCTGATGTGATCTTACTCATCATAAAATATGAAGGTGAAATCGAAGATATCATTGAATATCCTATAGAATTTGACGATGCTTATAAGGAACTACTTGAGTACAGGATCATCAAAAAAGGAGAGGAAAAATACCTGCCCGATCTTAATTTTAATAAAGCCTGTGAACTTGGTTTTAGAAAGTATGTCGAAAAGATCAACAAACCTTCAAAATTCAAACAATACATCACCAGTAAGCCTGCATTGGGCGTGATGGTGGGTGCAGTTTTACTCACAGCCGGGTATTTAATGAAACCTGAAAAAAAGTTCAACCACTAGAGCTACTCCTTTCTACTACTTTTCGTACGCAGCTGAAATCAACAGAAAGCAGCATTTAAAACTACTGCGGGGATTAAAATTCGATTCTGCTTCTAAAAATATATTCCTCCATTGCAATCGGGTTTAACTCATACTGGGTAAGTCCGCTTTTACCTATAAGGAATAAATCATTATTCCGGATGATGAGGTCAAAAGCATCTTCCTCTATTCCTCCTACCAAATCTGGTTGAGCCGGGTTGGTTACATCAAAGATCCGCACTACATTCTTATCGGTTACCAATAGGTAATTCCCGTAAAGGCCTAAACCTATTGGACGATCCAAGGTAAGCGTAACCAAAAGTTCCGGTCTTAAAAGGTCCTTGGTGTCATAAATTTCCAGCTGGTTCACATTTCCCAAACAATTGGTGTCGGTATGAAGCGTAACGTAGGTAAAATCGCCTGAGGAAACTACAGGATCACAACTCCGCACGTGTTCTACCTTTGAAAGTTGTAGCGGGAATTTGGGATCGGAAATATCAAAAATATACATCCCAAGGCGGCTTCCTACAAATAAGTATTGATCCAGGGAATACAAGGTTTCAATATCAAAACCAATAAATTTTTCTCCTGTAAAAGTTGGTACAGCTGGATTGGAAATATCAAAAATGCGAAGGGATTGATCATCCACGGTATATAAATAATCTCCTACAAGGGAGAAACGTGCAAGCGAGCCTCCAATTCCATCTACGGAATTAAAATTTGAGGAATCACTATCGGTATTGCAACCGGCCATGACACCTATTAGGAATATTACTATTAACTTTTTCATAATCTAATTTTCAAGTTGATAGCCCAAAACAATTACTCCTTCGGAAACCCCGTAATGATCCGGACTAAAACCATCCGGAGATTGCAGTTCGGGAAAAACATTCCGCTCCCTGTGCAAAATAACCAGGCGGTTATTGGAAACAGAATAAGAAAAAGAGACCAGATCTACCGCATGATGGACATACAATATATTACCCCGGACAGCGAGATCTGTGGCCAGTGGAATTTCCAGAAATGCAAGGGGTTCAGGATTTTCGGGATCTGAATTATTTAAAATATGAAATCCTTTTCCCAACTCGTTAAGATAGATAAGATCATCCTTCACATAAATTTTCCCCGAAGTCATAATTGGTTGGGCTTCCTTTAAAACAATGGTTTTCTCAAAATCTGCCCTGTTTTGAGTAATTGGTTTATACATACTTCTGTATGGCTGATCACCATCATCTACCCCAGTGTACCAGCAGGACTGAAATAGAAAAATCAGGATTAAATAAAAGGCAGCTTTTTTCATTTAAAAAATTTTATCAGAGAATAGAACATATTGTAAAAATTACAATTATTCTTGTTAATTGCTATATTATTGATCAATTTATAAAATTAGCAACAAAAATGGCTTAAACAGAATTTTTTTTAACGGTTTCCCAGAACCGCGTTTTAAACGGAAGCTTCCGGCACTCTTAATTATTAGCTTAAATTTGTTTGCGATATAGATTACCTATGGAAGAAAAAAATGAGTTACGCCGCGTAACGGTTACGAGGTACATCACTCCTCTTCGGGAAGGAGGTTCCCTCCCGGCCCTGGCCGAAGCGAATGATGATTTTAAATATGTGCTTAAATTCAAAGGTGCGGGTCATGGGGTAAAAGCCCTGATAGCAGAATTGATAGGTTCTGAAATAGCCCGGGCACTGGGAATGAAAGTTCCGGAACTTGTATTTGCCGACCTGGACGAGGCATTTGGAAGAACCGAAGCCGATGAGGAAATTCAGGATTTACTAAAGACAAGTCAGGGATTGAACCTGGCATTGCATTTTTTATCGGGAGCAATCAATTTTGATCCGGTGGTAACGCAGGTAGAGCCATTGCTCGCTTCAAAAATTGTATGGCTCGATTCCCTGATCACCAATGTGGACAGAACCTTCAGAAACACCAATATGTTGATTTGGAATAAGAAATTATGGCTTATCGACCACGGGGCTTCCTTTTATTTCCACCATTCCTGGACAAATATGGAAAAACAGGCCAAAACATCTTTCAGCCTAATAAAAGATCACGTTTTATTGCCGGTGGCATCCCAACTTGAAGAAGCCGATATGATTTGTAAAAGCCTTCTTACAGAAGAAAAAATACGCGGGATCGCTGCCTTAATTCCCGAGGAATGGCTTGATTGGGAAGGAAATGAAGAAAGTTTTGAAGAACTAAGAGAAACCTATGTTCAGTTTTTACTGGTAAGGCTGGCGAATTCAAAAATATTTATAAAAGAAGCACAAAATGCAAGACAAACACTTATATGAATATGCGGTAATCCGGGTTTTGCCAAGGGTAGAACGGGAAGAATTCCTTAATGTAGGCATTATCCTGTTTTGCAAAAAAGAGAAATTCCTGAAGGTGTTGTATCAACTAGATGAAAGCCGTTTAAAATGTCTTGCTGAAGATTTTGACCTTGAGCAAATTCGAAAAAACCTGGAATCCTTCAAGAAAATTTGCCTTGGCCAAAAGGATGGTGGGCCAATTGCTCAACTGGATGTGCCTTCAAGATTTCGTTGGCTTACTGCGGTGCGAAGTTCGGTGATACAAACTTCCAGACCTCATCCAGGAATGTGTTGTAATCTTGATGAAACATTGACAAGATTATTTAAGGAACTGGTACAATAAAAAAGCTTGAAAAATTTAGGACAACAAAATTTTACATACTTTTAAAGGCTTTTTCAACCAAACTTTAATCAGAAAAAATAAATTAAATTGGAAATATTTCTTCATCTCGACACCTGGATAGCCCTGCTCACATTAACCTTTATGGAGATTGTTTTGGGGATAGACAACATCATATTTATTTCCATTGTGGCCGGAAAACTCCCAAAACACCAGCAAAAAAAGGCCCGAATAACCGGGTTGTCCCTTGCCTTGATCATGAGAATTTTGCTTTTGCTAAGCATTACCTGGATTATTGGATTAACAGAGCCTGTTTTAAATATCTTTGATTTTGAACTTAGCTGGCGGGATATAATTCTGGCCGCTGGAGGTGGATTTTTATTGGTGAAATCCATTTTGGAAATCCATCATAAAGTTGAAGGTGATGAACAGGAAATGGTGGCTAAAAATGTACGCACATTTGGTTATGCGATCATGCAAATTGTGCTCTTGGACATTATTTTTTCCTTTGATTCAATTCTTACCGCAATAGGTCTTACAAACGAACTTATATTAATGATAATAGCTGTTATTGTTTCTATTATCATAATGATGATTTTCGCAAGGGCCGTTAGCGATTTTGTGAATAAATATCCAACAGTTCAAATCCTGGCATTATCCTTTTTAATCCTAATTGGGTTTATGCTTATTATTGAAGGATTTCATTATCATGTGCCTAAAGGCTATATCTATTTCGCGGTATTCTTTTCACTGATAATTGAAATGCTGAATATTAGATACAGAAGCAAACGAACAAAAACAACTTAAAATCCCTCAAGGATCTCATAATGAATAGGTTTAAAACTACCGTTATTACTATCCTCGGCAGAGCAAGCGGTCAATGCAGCTATGAGATCCATTTGGGCTTCAAACAGCACATAATCCCCTGCCTTACTTTGCGGGGGATCTACAGATAATTTCCCATTCTGACTAAACTGCACATTCATAAAAATATTGAAAGCTGTTGGAACATCATCCGGTTCAATCCCATGAGGCGCCAAATTTGTGTAGAGATTTTCAAAGCAACTGGGATGATAGGCGGGATTTTTATACATTATTTGAAAAGTTTCCGGACTACAGGGAGCGAGCAAAAAATCGTTTCTCCCGTTTGTATCCTCCAGAATCTCCATCATTTTTCTGCTTCGGTTACTCCACAAAAAATTTCCCTTGGTGATTAGCAGGTTCTCCTCAAAATCCAATGTTTTCCCAGATGATATCTTCTCCCGAATATCTTCCGCATTAAATAAAACCATATCACTTACCTGCTCTCCAAGTGGATCAATAACTTTTAATTTCTGCCCTTTTTTCAGGATAAATGCAACTCCAGATTGTTTTTCTATTTTGTTGACCATATTTTTAATTTTTTCAACTTAGCATTCGGATTTTGGTTGAAATTGGTTTTTTTTAAGCTTCAAACCATAATCAGATTTTACTTCCTGTTATTTCCCCGAATGAAATGGACATTGCCACTCTTCTCCAGAGTTATTACCGCTATATTGCCTGGCTTCACTTTTTTCTCCAAAATCTTCCAGCATAGGGTTATTGCTTCCCTGTAATTCAAGATCCCTTTCACGTATCTTTCCCTTTACATTGGCATAGGCCCCCATCTCACGCAATTTCTCAAACTGCCAATGAAGATTAAATGCAATAGTTGGTAACGGACTTTGCCGAGCTTTTCTGGAACTGTTAGGATGTAAGCCCACTAAATAAAAAGCTTTCCCACCAATACTGAAACTAAAATCAGGGTTTGCCGGATCGCTGCTTACCGTGGGATCCCAAGGCTGATCATCTGCTTCATGCAAAAACTGTAATTGGCTCCATAACAAAGCTTCAAATTGTTCCTCTGTAAAATTCTTTCTACCCTCAAAAGTGGCTATAAAAGTGAAGAAATCAGGTGAATCAAAATCGTATTTGGCAATATAGGATCTAAGGTCGCTTAACAACTCTTTTGCAGTTTGCCTGGAACCAAAATTTTCATAAACACGAAAGTCTACTTTATCCATGCTAAAAACAGTTTGTGCCATAACACAAGGGTGATTTTGACCGACGATAAACTCCTTAAATTCCATTTTCCTTTTGGTGTTTTTTGAAGCTTGCTTCGGAAGATTTTCTGAAATTCTTTTTTTGGTAGCCTGCATAACAGCGATTTTTCCGCAAAACTAACCGCTGTAAAGTCCTTATAAATAAGTATTAAGAATTAATTAATCAAAATTTAGTCAAGATTAACAAGCTAAGAAGGAGGGTTCTTTTTATAAAATTATACTGCAATAAACAGATGTTTTGGGCCACTAGTGGATTCCCCTTGGATTTTCTTATTTTATTGGTGTACATCTTTCAGCAACCAATCATCAAGTTTTTTTTCTTCACCTGCTCCATGTAATACGGAAATGTCTCCGGTGGTTTCAAAAACTACCGCCCGCACCTGAGATAAATCAAGAACGTTGGCCGCTCTAAGTTTCGAGCGAAGATCGTCATTTGTAACCCTGGCCTTTTTTAGGTTATGTTGTAAAATAGTAGGCCCGTCCATTAATAACAATGGCTTGTTATCAATGAGGTTGCTAAAAGCATTAAACCGTCTAAAAAAAGCCGCATATATTTGAAGAAAATAAACCGCGGCCAGCCCCACAACTCCCTGCAATAAAGTAACAGATGAACTGAGTATGGTACTTGCTAAAATTGACCCTATCGCCACCGTCATTGCAAAATCAAAACTGGACATTTTTGAAAAACTGCGTTTTCCGGAAATTCTAGTAAATAGTATAACAGCCGCATATATTCCAACAGCATTTATACAAATAACCAGCAAAGATTGAAAGGATGCATCAAAGTAATTTTCCATAACTTAAAATTATTAATATTTTAATCAAAACTAAATCAATTTAGCCTCCTACCACAATATTTAATCCTGGCCCACGTCTTTAATCTCATTGAATTTTCTAAACGCTTTATCCATAGAAACTGCGGCGTCTTCAATTTTTCTCCAGGGATCTTTTTTGCTTCCCAGCCTCTTGAATATATTCTGAATAGTATAAGATTGCGAGTGAAGATCCTGCTTCTCCAGTTCATTCCAATCCAATGGAGTCGCCACCGGAGCTCCATTTAAAGGCCTAACCGCATAAGGGGCGACGGTAGTTTGTGCAAAAGCATTTCGGGCTACATCCAGATAAATTTTATCGCCGCGTTTATTTTTTCTAATTGCTGTAGTTAAATCATCCGGATTCTTGTTTTCAAGGTAAACCGAAATTTGTTGGGCAAAGTGCCTTACCTCATCGAATGATTTTTCTCTTTTTAAAGGAACCACTATGTGAAGACCCTTAGATCCCGTTGTCATGAGAAAAGCGGGTAAGCTTAATTGATCCTGAAGCAATTTTTTAAGTGTTACCGCAGCCCATTTTACTTTGGAAAAATCTTTATCGGCCGGATCAAGATCAAAGATCATCCTGTCCGGAAAATTGAGCTTGTCTTTTTTGCTTAACCAGATATGTGGCGTAATACAGGCTTGATTGGCGAGATAGACAAGACTTGCCTTATCATTACAAATCACGTAATTTGTGGTGGTGTCATCCTGATTTTTGACCTGCTTTTTTTCGATCCAATCGGGAAAATAATCAGGGGCATCCTTTTGGTAGAATTTCTTGCCGTTTATGCCATCCGGAAACCGGATCATTGTTAAAGGCCGGCTTTCAATATGTGGCAGAATAACATCCGCTATTTTTTCATAATAATCGATAAGATCTCCTTTTGTATATTTCTGCTCTGGGAAAAACATCTTTTCCCTATTGCTTATTTCAATATCAAGGTTCCCTATTTTCATTTCTGAATATTTTAATCAATCCTCTTTTTCTGAATCCTTTTTGATTTGGTTCATGGTCCTGCCGGTTAACACCGATTTATTTTCGGTGCTTGTAGGATTTTTCCTTGCATCTGCGTCCTCATCATTATCTTTCTTCAACAACCATTTTTCATCCTTTCCTTTTTCAAATCGAATCAACGAAAAACCTCCCTTAAGTTTTTTCCCATTCAAGTTAAATTTAAGATGTCCATGTTCAAGCTGGTTCTCCAGTGGGATCAGGTTTCCTTCTTCATCCTTTTTAGTATTCTTATAGGTTCCCGCGTCCCACAACATCACCGTGCCACCTCCATATTGATCTTTTGGGATTACACCTTCAAAATCGGCATATTCCATTGGATGATCTTCGGTTGGAATTGCAAGTCTTTTGTCAGCAGGGTTGGTGGAAGGGCCTTTTGGCACCGCCCAGCTTTTTAAAACCCCGTCTACCGAAAGCCTGAAATCATAATGAAGGTTCCTTGCCGAATGCTTTTGAATGACAAAGATCTCTTTCTTCTTTTTACCTTTAGATTCGCCAAAAGGTTCCGATGACATATCAAAATCCCTTTTCTTATGATAAGTTTCCAGAAATTCTTTATTCGCCATTTTTCAGGGTTTTACCATGTTAATTTTGCTCTATTTTGATTGATGGCTTTCGCAGAAATAAGAAGATCTTCCCGAATATTTTTCCCTTTTTATCCTCCCACCACATAAGAAGCACTTTTCACCATCCTTTCTATTTAAAAGAAGAAAATTCGCAGGATAATTTTCTTCCTCAACCTTCGCCTGTATAGCTATATCAAATACCCATTTCATCTTCTCAAACACACTTTTTAGTTCCTTTTTGAAAGTTCATCAATTTTGGTAAAAGGATAAATTTTTGAATGATAAAGAATCTCGTCTGAATACACATTCCCAATTCCGGCCAAAACTT
The DNA here is from genome assembly GCF_046298265.1 of Gillisia xinjiangensis. Lineage (NCBI taxonomy): Bacteria > Pseudomonadati > Bacteroidota > Flavobacteriia > Flavobacteriales > Flavobacteriaceae > Gillisia > Gillisia xinjiangensis. The sequence goes on from NZ_JBKAHK010000002.1 coordinate 113,974, forward strand.
TTTGATCCATCAAAGTGGTTTTTATATTTCCGCGTTTTTCAGATATTATTTCCTTGAATTCCTCCCATTTAAAATCATCAGAATAGGGATCAGGGCCAAGTTCGTGTTCCTCTATAAAATCGGCTTCATCTTCAATCAACCCTATTTTTCCCAGTTTCCGGGGACAAACGAAGGAGAGTTTATAGCCGTTGTTTAAGTTGAAAATAACCCTGGAAAAGTCTGGTTTTTCATCCCCATTTTGATAATATTTCAAACTCCCGGTCATTCCAAAGTGCATCATCAGGGTTTCTTCCCTGTCCAACTCGATGAACAAATACTTCCCGTGCCTGTGAGTTGCCTGGAAGATTTCGCCTTTCATCCGCATTTGAAAAGATCGCGAACTCATATTTTCAAGAATTTCTTCATCAGGCACATCAACATTAACCACTTTTTTATTTAATGCAGTCGTATTGAAATAGCGTCTAAAAACCTCAACATCGGGCAATTCAGGCATAAGAAATCCAATAAAATTGAAGCGATAAATTTTACCTCCTTTACCTAAAGTTAAATGTTATTTAACTGCTATTCAAAACCTTATCGTTTTTTTAACCCTGCTAAAATGGCTAACCCTAACCTAATTGTAGATTTAAAAGGCACTTATGGTATTTCATTTTCACGTTTTATATCCTCACTCAATGCTGAAGCCATAGGGCATTGTTGATTTTCCAAATGCTTTACAACTTCGGAAATGTCTTCTTTTCCATATCCCTGATTAAACTTTGCGATCGCCTCAATTTTAAAGGGCTCACACCAAAATCCGGTAATAAGAGGCAAATGTTCCTCCAGCATTTTTTGGGGAATATCCTTGTAATACAAAGGCTGTTGCTGATCTTTTTCAAAATTTTCAACCAGATTTTGAAGAGCGGTTTCCAGTTCCTTTTCGGACTGAATTTTCAATTTCACATTGATATGCACTGCGGAATAATCCCAGGTGCTGATATCCTTTTCCTTATACCACGAGGAAGAAATATACCCGTGAGCGCCCTGAAAAATAAGCAAAGCTTCTGCGCCATCTTTAAGATGGGAAAACTGTTCATTGTGATTGGCAATGTGGGAATACAACCTGAATTCCTTCGCATTTCCCTCAATAAGTACAGGAATATGCGTTGCCAGGATCCTGCTTCCATTTAAAATGAAGGTTGCAAATGGATGCGCTTTTATAAAATCATAGATATACTGAGGGTCCTTCTTTTTGTATTTCTTAGGCTGATACATAGATCACAATTTCTCCTAAAGAAACGGACATTTCATTTCTCATCCAACTATTCTTAAGTTTGATTGCACTGCACCAATTTCCGAAGAACTTTTTCTGAAAAAATTTCATTTGCTTTTTGGAAGTGTACCTATAAAAATTAATACGGAATAGTTCTAAGCCTATTTCAATATCTTTGCAAAATGAAACAGCCACAGAAAATTGGTCATCGCGGCGCCAAAGGTCATTTAGCCGAAAATACTTTAGAAAGTATAAAATTGGCTTTGGAATTTGGGGTTGATGCCATTGAAATAGATGTTCATAAATGCAAGTCCGGAGAGCTGGTGGTGTTTCATGATTTCACCCTGGACAGAATTACAGATGGTGAAGGTGAAGTTGCTTCAAAATCTTTGGACGAGCTGAAAATGCTGAAGGTAAACGAAAAATTCAAAATCCCATTACTTACAGAGGTTTTGGATCTAATCCAGGGAAAATGTTGGATCAATATTGAATTGAAAGGATTGAATACCGCTGCTAAAACTGTAAGTATCATTCAGCACTATATTAAAAACCTCGACTGGAATCAGGAAGATTTTATAGTGTCCAGTTTTCAAAAAAACGAGTTATTTGAGGTTTACAAAACAAATCCCGATATACAAATAGGCGTTTTAAGCAAAGCCAGCGTAACCGAAGCGCTGCAACTGGGAAAAATGCTACACGCCAAAGCTATCCATCCCTCTTTGGGAATTATAACTCGTGAAAATGTAAAACAAACCCAGGAAGCCGGATTTAAAGTCAATGTTTGGACCGTAAATGAGCAAGCAGACATTTTAAGGATGAAGGATTTTGGGGTAGATGGTATTATTTCAGATTTCCCGGATCTTCTTATATAGATGTGAGATGTGAGATGTGAGATGTGAGATGTGAGATGTGAGATGTGAGATGTGAGATGTGAGATGTGAGATGTGAGATGTGAGATGTGAGATAAATTAAAAAATATTCGTGCATTCGTGGCTAATTAACAAGCGAAAAGGCCTGTAAAAGTCTCAAGTCCTGATTTAACGAAATAACAAATTAACAAATACCCAATTAACGATTTGACCAAACACGATATCATAATATTAGGCGGAGGTGCGGCAGGATTTTTTGCTGCGATCAATGCTGCAGAAATGGAACCGGAAGCAAAGATTCTTATCCTGGAACGCGGGAAGGAAGTTCTAACAAAAGTGCGAATTTCGGGCGGTGGGCGCTGCAATGTTACCCACGCTGAATTTATTCCCGATGAACTCACCAAAAATTACCCACGGGGTGAAAAAGAACTGCGTGGTCCATTTCATACGTTTATGACGGGGGACACCATTTCGTGGTTTGAACAGCGCGGTATTAAATTGAAAATTGAAGACGATGGACGGATGTTCCCGGTTTCAGATTCTTCAGAAACCATCATCGATTGTTTTCTTAAGGAAACACAGCGGCTGGGGATTGAAATATTAAAAAATCATTCGGTTCAAAATATTGAAAAGCTTACAGATTTCTGGAATATAAGCACCAATCACGGGGATTTTCCAGCAAAAAAAATACTTGTTGCAACGGGCAGTAATCCAAAGATTTGGAATTTGATGAAAAAATTAGGTCACAGTATTGAACCAGCTGTTCCGTCACTTTTCACGTTTAATATTAAAGATGATCGCATAAAAGAACTTCCCGGGCTGGCTACAAATGCTGTAGTTAAGGTAACTTTAAGAAATAGCGGGGATTTAATAAGTGAAGGCCCGTTGTTAATCACCCATTGGGGATTAAGCGGCCCTGCGATCTTAAAACTTTCAGCCTGGGGCGCCCGTCACTTGCACGATGTGCATTACAAATTCCAGATACAGGTAAACTGGGTGCCCGGTTTTACTTCTGAAGAAATTCTCGAAAAACTTACCAAATTAAAATTTGAGCACGCCAAACAACAAACTTCAAAATATGCCCAATTTGAACTTCCAAAAAGATTATGGCAAAGTTTGGTAACCGCTTCCGGAATTGAAGAACCTGCAATTTGGGCCGACCTGAATAAAAATCAGCTTCTGGATCTAAAGGAACAATTGATAAACAGTACTTTTAGCGTGGATGGGAAAAGCACATTTAAAGAAGAATTTGTTACGGCAGGTGGCGTGAATTTAAAGGAAGTGAATTTTAAGACCTTTGAAAGCAAGATTGCTGAAAATCTCTTTTTTGCTGGAGAAGTTTTAAATATAGATGCCATTACCGGAGGTTTTAACTTTCAGAATGCCTGGACGGGAGGTTATATTTCGGCAAAAGCTATGACTTCCAAATGATGTTGCCTCTCAGTTTTAATTTAGCCGCCAAATCTCAAAATTAAGTGCTGCCGCATAAAGCACCCAAATCGCATAAGGAATAAGCAGATAAGCAGCAGTATTGCTTATAATTTTAAACCATTTGATGGTTAAAAGTATAGCGATAAACAGGAGGCTGATATTGAGAAGTGCCAAAAAAGGTTCTTTCAGCCCAAAAAACAACAGGGACCAAAACCCGTTGAGCAATAGCTGGAAACCAAAATGATATAGTGCGGTTTGCACCCAAATGTGGTAAAAACCTTTGCTCCAGACAATTCCCGCCGAAATGCCCATTAAAATGTATAAAACGATCCAAACAGGTCCAAAAAGCCAGTTGGGAGGTGTAAAAAAAGGTTTATTAAGAGCAGTATACCAGTCATCAATGCCTGCCTGGGTAGCAACGCCACTCAGAAAACCAAAAAAAAGACAAACAAAAATTGCAATTAAACTGCGGACAAAGAGTTTTTTGGTCATTATTCTAATGATTGAACTACTAAAATAAACAATCAGACGCCTTGGGGCAAGCCCGCAAGGTATGAATTGGTAAATACTTTTAAAAATTCGAGGCAGGCCTCGAAGGAATTAAACCCTCAATGGGGATTAATTTAAAACCATGATTCCTTCCCTGTAACTAAAAAAGTATATTTGCTGAAAGTTCCTTCAGCATGATTGAAAAAGATTTTTTGCCTAATCCTTATACCAGGGAAGTTAACTCTGGAAGTGTAACCTGGGAGTCTCCAAGCAATATTGCTCTTGTTAAATACTGGGGAAAAAAAGAACATCAAATTCCGGCTAATCCTTCGGTAAGTTTTACCCTGAACAATTGCAAGACCACTACCACATTAAATTACAAAAAAAAGAAATCTCCCGGGCAGGATTTTGATGTAGAACTTTATTTTGAAGGAAAAATCAAGGAAGATTTTAAACCGAAAATAATTACCTTTTTTAAAAGAATTGAGCAATATTGTCCATTTTTGAAAGAGTATCACTTCACCATAAAAACTGAAAATTCTTTTCCCCATAGCAGCGGAATTGCATCCTCCGCAAGCGGAATGAGCGCTTTGGCACTTTGTTTAATGAGCCTGGAAAAAGGGTTGACTCTAGGAATGTCAGAAGAATTTTTTGATAAAAAAGCTTCCTTTCTTGCAAGATTGGGATCCGGCAGTGCATGCCGAAGTATAAAGGGACAAATAGTAGTTTGGGGAAAACACGATCCAATAGCATCCAGCAGTGATCTTTTTGGGGTGGAATATCCCGGGAAAGTTCATGAGATTTTTCACAATTATCAGGACACTATTTTACTGGTGGATAAAGGCGCAAAACAGGTAAGCAGTAGTGTTGGCCACAACCTTATGCACGGACATCCTTTTGCGGAAGCACGGTTTAAACAAGCCCATAAAAATCTTGAGGCAATAAGCAAAGTATTTGAAACCGGTGATCTTGATGATTTCATGAAAATAGTGGAAAGTGAGGCCCTGACGCTTCATTCGATGATGATGAGCAGCAACCCCTATTTTATCCTCATGAAGCCAAATACACTGGAGATCATCAACAAAATATGGGAATTCCGGAAAACTACCGGAATGCCTGTTTGCTTCACTTTGGATGCAGGCGCCAATGTTCACGTTCTATACCCTGAAAAACATTCAGAAAAAATTTTAGAATTCATTAAGAATGAGTTGGTTGCGTATTGTGAAAATGAACAGTATCTTTGCGATCGTATTGGCAATGGAGCCAGCAGAATTGAAAATTAAAAAAGTTTTCCTCAGGGATGAAAAAATTTTCTTTTCTTTAAGAGATGAATGGAAAATTGTTTTTCTTTATACTGGTATCCAAAATCATATAATGCTTCAGAAGAATCACTTATGAATTATTCCATTTTCCCCGGTGAATTTGGAATGCATATGAAAGATAGATGAAGATCTAATTATCCTATGGAATGCTTAATTACAACCGGGATTTAAAATACTATCTCTATGAAAGGACCTTTATTTTACTCAAAAATATTACTCTTCGGGGAATACGGAATTATTAAAGATTCCAAAGGTTTATCAATCCCATATAATTTTTATAACGGCGCATTAAAAGTGGATAAGATTCCTTCAGAGGAAGCTATCAAATCCAACGAAAGCCTTGTACGATTCGCCAAATACCTGGAAGAGCTTCAAAAAAGCAATCCTTCCCTGGTGAAATTTGATCTGGATACTTTAAAGATCGATATCGAAAGGGGTATGTACTTTGATTCCAGCATTCCGCAGGGATATGGCGTAGGAAGCAGTGGTGCTTTGGTTGCAGCCATTTATGATGAATATGCACAAGATAAGATCACCGTTTTAGAGAATCTTACCAGAGATAAATTATTAAAACTGAAGAAGATCTTTGGTGAAATGGAATCCTTTTTTCATGGAAAATCTTCCGGATTAGATCCTTTGAACAGCTATTTAAGCATCCCGATTCTTATCAATTCTCAGGATAATATTGAGCCTGCCGGAATTCCTTCACAAACAGAAAACGGAAAAGGCGCCGTGTTTTTACTAGACAGTGGCTCCATTGGGGAAACTGCTCCTATGGTACATATTTTTATGGAAAATATGAAACAGGAGCCTTTCAGAAAAATGTTGAAAGACCAATTTGTAAAACATACCGACGCTTGTGTAGACGATTTTTTACAGGGCGATGTGAAATCCTTATTCGGCAATATCAAGAAACTTTCGCACGTTGTGTTAAACAACTTCAAACCGATGATTCCTGCTCAATTTCATAAATTATGGCAAAATGGAATTGACACAAACGATTACTATCTAAAACTTTGTGGTTCCGGTGGCGGAGGTTATATTCTTGGGTTTACCGAAGATTTTGACAAGGCTCAAAAAGCTCTTAAAGATTATCGATTAGAGATCGTTTACAACTTCTAGACTCCCCTTTTTTAATGGCGGCAGCTAAAAACAAACGTTTATTGCTTAAAATGCTGAGTTTGTTTTCAGTGATTCGCGGCTACAATATTTTGATACTGATTCTGGCTCAGTACCTTACTTCAGCTTTTATTTTAGCGCCCGAATTACCACTAAGGGATGTGATCTTCGACCCTAATTTATTTTTCCTTATCCTTTCTTCTGCAACGGTGATCGCCTCGGGATATATCATAAATAATTTTTACGATAGCGAGAAAGATCTCATCAACAGGCCTAAAAAAACAATGCTCGACAGGTTTGTGAGTCAGCGCACCAAATTATCGGTTTATTTTATCCTCAATTTTGCAGCTATTTTCTTTGCCAGCTATGCTTCCTTTAGAGCAGTTGTATTCTTTTCCCTTTACATATTTGTTATCTGGTTTTATTCCCACCGTTTAAAAAGAATTCTTTTTGTTGGCAACCTGGTCGCTTCGATTTTAGCGATCATTCCTTTTTTTGTGGTTTTCATCTACTACAAAAATTTTGAAACGGTTATTTTCATACACGCTACCTTTTTATACCTGATGATTGTTATGCGGGAATTGGTAAAAGATCTTGAAAACCTGAAGGGAGATCTCATCCTAAATTATAAAACCATTCCTGTTGTTTACGGGGAAAAGTGGAGCAAATTTTTCCTTTCGGTTTTAACGATTTTATCGGTGATCCCAATTTTGCTTCTTACCACGAAATTTGATACCGGGATGATGATTTACTATTTCTATGTATGCTTGTTATTACTGGTATTCTTTGTTTTATTTCTTTATTTCAGCGCTGCAAAATGGCAGTATTTATTGCTTCATAACATCCTTAAATTCATCATTGTTGCAGGGGTTTTTAGCATTCTGCTTATTGACCACGCTGATGTTTTCACCCGTGTATTTTAACTTCCCAATGAATTAGGAAGGTTATGTTTTACAACATTGTGGATGATTTTTTGATCTCAGTTAAGAATTGCTGTTTTGATTCGTTTCTAAATAATTACAAAGCACACCAGGAAAAAACGCCGAGAGCGCAAAGAAAAAAAATGATATTTGAAAATGAACCAATTGGATCATTATTGAATTGAAAATTGGGAAAAAAATACTTGACAGTAGTGCCGAATGAAATACCAAGACTTTACGAACTTTGCGGAAACTTTGAACCCTTAGTTGTAAAGAAGTTTAAAGTTTAGAAGTTAACTGCTGAACAGAAAGCCTTTTGTTCGTAAAAAAATTTAACTACAGAAAGCTCAAGAAAAATCCGCGCAAAGAAAAGAGAACTGAAAACGCGCTGGGAAAGAGAATTTCTCTATGACCTTTGTGTAAACCTTAGGGCTTAAAGAGGGCACCTTTCTGCAATTTCCTAAAACAGAACCATTAGGAACTGCTGCAATAATAAGCCTACGGAAAGTGTCGATATTAAATATTTTTCTCTATATAGCGTATTATAATTTTTGCAATATCCTTTTTGGTTACAGCCTCAATTTGCCGTAAACCCGGAGAAGGGCTCACCTTGAGTATTAACGGGCCCTCATCAGCTTGTAACATATCTACCCCACAAACTCCCAGTTTCATTACTTTGGCTGCCTTTAAGGCACTACGTTCTTCCTCATCTGTAAGTGTTATAATTTGGGTAGTACCGCCAAGATTGAGATTGGACCTGAATTCTCCTTTTTTAGCCTGTCTTTTCATTGCACCCACAACACGGCCATCCACCACAAAAGCCCTAACATCGCTACCGCTGGACTCTTTAAAGAATTTTTGAAAAATAACCCGAACCTTCAATCCCTTAAAAGCTTCCAATACAGATACCGCGGCATTATTGGTCTCGGCAAGTACGACTCCTAATCCCTGTTTTCTCTCCAGTAATTTTATGATCAATGGAGCGTTATCCACAAAATTTAAAATCCCGGAAATATTATTTGAATCATTGGAAATTGCTGTTTTAGGCAAACCCAAATTTGCGCCTGACAAAATTTGTAAGGTTCGAAGCCGGTCTCTGGATCTATTTAATGCCAGAGATCCAACTGTTGAAAAAACCTTCATCAACTCAAACTGTCTAATGACAGCTGCTCCAAAAAAAGTATCAGAAACCCCGATTCTGGGAATGATTGCGTCCACATTTTCAATTTTCCTGCCTTTATAAAAAATATTAGGATCCCTTTTTTTAATTACAAGATCACAATTAAGGGGATTGATTACCGAAATTTCGTGGTTTCTTGCGCGCGCAGCTTCAACCAGCCTTTTCGTGGAATAAAACTTAGCGTTTCTGGATAATATTTTAATTTGCATTTTTAAAAGTTCAGGTTTTGGCCTGAGAAATAAGAAAATCTTCTATTTAAAAAACCAAGTAATACTAAGATAACGGAATTTTAGCTTTTATAAAAAGCATTTAACCTCTTTAACCTCCCTGTATTTTATATTTTCAAACATTGTTGTCCGGTAAACATTGTTGTGAAAGTTAAAAACTTTTTGAATTTTGAACTTTGAACTTTGTTAAATCTTTAAAAAATAACTTAGTCACATCTTAATCAATAAAGTATCTTTGCAAAAAATATCAGCATGAGCAGAAATGAAAAATCTTCAGGGAAATCCTCAAGTTCAAGAAAAGATGGCGGGGAACGCAAGAAAGATATTGCCCGTGGCAATGCCCCTATAAAAAAGCAATCTAAAGGAAAACCGGAAGCAAAACCTGCTTCTAAAGTTGCTTCCAAAGTCGCTCCAAAATCTGATGGAATCCGGTTAAATAAATACATCGCCAATTCTGGCATGTGCTCACGTAGAGATGCCGATATTTTTATAGCCGCCGGAAACGTGAGCGTAAATGGAAAACCTGTAACCGAAATGGGTTACAAAGTGAAATTAAGCGACGATGTAAAGTTTGATGGGATCAAGGTAAACCCGGAGAAGCCAGAATATATAGTATTAAATAAACCAAGAGGTTTTTATACCACAGGAAGTTTGGAAAAAGGTTCCAAAACCGTGATGGACCTTATCTCTAAAGCTACCAAAGGAAAAGTTGTTCCTGTTGGAAAACTGGACAGACAAGCCAGCGGACTTCTTTTATTCACCAACGATGGTACGCTCGAAAAACAATTGGGAAAACCAAAAAACGGAATACGGCAAATTTACCACGTAGAGCTTACGAAACCTGTACAACCGGAAGATCTTGATAAAATTCGGAGTGGAGTTACCCTGGAGGACGGAAAAGTAAAAGTTCAGGAAGTAAGCTTTATTGAAAACCGGCCTCACAATGAAGTAGGGATTGAGACCAATAGTGTTAAACCTCATGTGGTTCAAAGAATTTTCAAAAGCCTTGGGTATGAAGTGGAAAAACTGGACCGCGTTGTATTTGGGGGAATTACCAAAAAAGATCTGCCCCGCGGAAACTGGAGAGTGCTTACAAAACAGGAAATCATCAATTTAAAAGCTTTATAAAACAACCAATCGCTTTTATAAAATAATAACAATAATTTTTTTATACTTTTGTCCTTTAAGAGGATTGATTACCCCCTGAGCTGGGAATGGCTTCAGGGGAATTAAACCCATCCCTTGGAAGAAAAGTATTACAGGTTTTTAAAAAAGAATTCGATTTATTTTATCCATTTTTTCAAATAGAAGGTTGATAAATTCATTTATTTTTATTGATCAACTCCTTCAGATCTACTTCTGCAGGGTCATTGCTGGTATTCAAAAAATCCGCTCAAATTCCCGGGAATCTTCAAATAAATTTTATCTTAACATTAATTTATCAAACAAATCTTTTGATCCATTGATATAAACCCTAATTTTTCATTTTTAATTATATAAAATAAGGCATTGAATACAAAATACACCGACCTAATACATCAAACCTATTATTTCCCTCAGGAAGAGTTTAAATTGGAGGACAATGAGCTTCAGTTTCACGATATAGATTTGATGGCATTAGTAGAAAAATATGGTGCTCCATTAAAATTTACTTACCTGCCAAAAATTTCAGAAAACATTCACAGGGCCAAAACCTGGTTCAATAATGCTATAAAAAAGCATAATTATGAGGGCAACTATAATTACTGTTACTGTACAAAAAGCTCCCATTTTGAACACGTCCTGAATGAAGCACTTAAAAATGATATTCACATTGAAACCTCTTCAGCTTTTGATGTCAATATTGTAGAAAAATTAAAACGTAAAGGAAAAATCACCGATGAAACCTACGTTATTTGCAATGGTTTTAAACGCGACCAATATATTACCAATATCGCAAATTTGATTAATAATGGTCATAAAAACTGCATTCCTATAATCGATAATTATGAAGAGATCGACCTTCTTTCCGAAGAGATAAAAGCTCCTTATAAAATTGGGATCAGGATCGCTTCTGAAGAAGAGCCTAAATTTGAATTTTACACTTCCAGACTAGGCATAGGATACAAGAATATTGTGCCGTTTTTTAACAGAAAGGTGAAGGGAAACCCGGATGTTGAATTGAAAATGCTGCATTTCTTTATCAATACCGGAATTCGGGATACTTCCTATTACTGGAATGAGTTAAATAAATGCTTACAGGTTTATATCAATCTTAAAAAAGTATGTCCTACCCTGGACAGCCTTAATATTGGCGGTGGATTTCCTATAAAAAACTCCCTGCATTTTGAGTATGATTATGAGTATATGGTAGATGAAATCATCAACCAGATAAAACTCACCTGTGAAGATGCTGGAGTTGATACGCCACATATTTTTACGGAGTTCGGTTCTTTTACCGTTGGGGAAAGCGGAGGTGCCATTTATGAGATCCTTTACCAAAAACAACAGAATGACCGCGAAAAGTGGAATATGATAAATTCCTCATTTATCACCACCCTACCAGATACCTGGGCAATTAGTAAAAAGTTTGTGATGCTGGCCATCAATAGATGGAATGATGAATATGAACGGGTTTTACTTGGAGGGCTTACCTGTGATAGTGACGATTATTATAATTCTGAACAAAATACCAACGCAATCTACCTTCCGAAGTATAAAAAAGATAAGCCTTTATATATAGGATTTTTTAATACCGGGGCTTACCAGGAAACCATTGGTGGCTTTGGCGGATTGCAGCATTGCCTTATTCCACAACCTAAACAAATACTTATAAATAAGGACGAAAACGGGAATATTACTACCAGTCTTTTTAGTGAACAACAAACCTCTGAAGACTTGTTAAAGATATTAGGTTATAGTTCAAATAATTAGGTCAAAAAAAAATTATAACTTTAGGCATATTTTTTAAACCAAAAATTTCAAACTTAAGTAATGAACAAAAAGAATTACGCCGGGATACCAGATAAGTATGCGCGCATAGACGAAGCACAAGTGGTATTAATCCCTGTTCCTTATGACGGAACAAGCTCCTGGCAAAAAGGCGCAGATAAAGGCCCTGAAGCCTTCCTGGAAGCTTCAGCAAACATGGAGCTTTTTGATATTGAAACCCGCACCGAGGTTTACAGAAAAGGAATTTACCTGGCTCCTCCTGTTACCGAGAACTCTTCTCCGGAAAAAATGGTGGAAGCTGTACATAAAACCACCAAAAACTATATCAAACAAGATAAATTCGTAACCGTTTTTGGAGGGGAACATTCTGTGTCTATAGGAACAATACGTGCTTTTAATGAAGCTTTTGAAGATCTTACCGTAGTTCAGATAGATGCTCATGCCGATTTACGTCCGGAATATGAGGGTTCTTCCTGCAATCACGCCTGCGCTGTTCATGAAGCCAGCAAAACCACCAATCTTGTTCAGGTAGGAATTCGTTCTATGGATGTTTCAGAACTGGATCATATGGATGAAAATCAGGTTTATTTTGCACATAATCTCTATGAAGACTGGATGGATGATGCTATTGGGCAAATGACACCAAATGTTTTTATCACTATAGATCTGGATGCTTTCGATCCTTCTATTATGCCATCTACAGGAACTCCGGAACCGGGAGGATTGTTTTATTACGAAACCCTGGAATTCCTGAAAATGATGTTCAAGAAAAAAAATGTGGTAGGTTTTGATATCGTAGAGCTTTGTCCCAATGATGTGGATAAATCTTCAGATTTCCTTGCCGCAAAATTATATTATAAAATGTTGAGCTATAAGTTCAAATATTTAAATCATACCCCAGACCAAGATGACGATGAGTAAAGGCGCGATTTCCCAATTTATTGAAAAATATTATTTACATTTTAATTCCGCCGCGCTTGTAGATGCCGCAAAAGGATATGAAAAGCAACTGCAGGATGGCTCAAAAATGCTGGTTTCCCTTGCGGGAGCCATGAGTACTGCCGAGCTTGGAAAGATTTTTGCCGAAATGATCCGTCAGGATAAAGTGCAAATCATTTCCTGTACCGGGGCAAACCTGGAGGAAGATGTGATGAACCTTGTGGCGCATTCCCACTACAAACGCGTTCCTAATTACAGGGATCTTACCCCACAGGACGAATGGGATTTGCTGGAAAAAGGATTAAACCGTGTTACAGATACCTGCATACCAGAGGAAGAAGCTTTCAGAAGGATTCAGGAACATATTGTTAAAATATGGAAAGATGCTGAAGCAGCCGGTGAGCGTTATTTACCGCATGAATATATGTACAAGCTATTGCTTTCCGGTGTGCTGGAGGAATATTATGAAATAGACCTTAAGGATAGCTGGATGTATGCCGCTGCCGAAAAAAACCTTCCAATGGTTGTTCCGGGATGGGAAGACAGCACTATGGGTAATATTTTTGCTTCCTATGTTTTAAAAGGAGAATTAAAGGCGAGTACCATGAAATCCGGGATCGAATACATGACTTTCCTTGCCGACTGGTATACCGAAAATTCCAAAAGCGGAATAGGTTTCTTCCAGATTGGCGGAGGTATTGCAGGGGATTTCCCAATATGTGTAGTACCAATGTTGTATCAGGATATGGAACGAACAGATACTCCATTTTGGAGTTATTTCTGCCAGATCTCAGATTCTACCACGAGTTACGGTTCCTATTCGGGAGCAGTTCCTAATGAAAAGATCACCTGGGGTAAACTGGACATCAATACACCAAAATATATTATTGAAAGCGATGCGACCATAGTAGCGCCGCTGATTTTTGCCTATCTTCTGGATATGTAAAATTTTTCATACAAAAAGCAAGGGCTGTTTTATTTTTGTTGGTTTGCAAGAAACCTTTTCAAAAATAAACAGCCCTTTTTTATTCTTCTGAATAATTTATAGTTCGCAAAATTTTCTCTTTTCTGAAATTAAAAAGCTCATACCCAAAAAGCCCAAAAACCAGTATATATTCTAAAGCGATCAACCAGAAATTCTCCTTGAATTGTGGAGTTGAATAGGCGTAATAGCTTAAAAAGATCAAAAATGACCAAACGAACATATATCTGAACCGCGTAAAAACAGAAAGCAACAAAGGGATCATTAAATACCAGGGATGTATCGTAGTCGATAAAAAGAAATACGCAGTAATCCCCAGCAACATCGTGCTTATAAGCTGCTGTAAAGAACTGTTTTTTCTAAAGAAAGCAAGTCCCGCCAAAACAAGTATCGTGACAAGAGGCAGTACTTTCCCGGCTGTTTCAATGATGTTATAGCCTTTTACCTGGAACCCAATCCATCGTACCACATAATAGATGCTGGCATTGAATTCAAACTTCTGAAACCAAAGCCCAATGCTTCCTGAAAAACTGGAGATAAATTCTGAAGACATAAACGGAATGAATCCAATGATAACAACTATTCCCACAATGAAATAGTACCCGATTAGCCTGGTTAATCCCAATTTTTCCTGATCATTCCTGTTTCTCACAAAATACCTAAAGAGTAATGGAAGAAATAACAAAGGGATTAATTTCAGCAACACCGAAGCTGCAAAAGCAATAGCGCTCAGTATCCATTTTCTGGAATGTAGAAGATATAATGACCAAACCAGGAAAAATGCCATCACGCCTTCAAAATGCAGATTTCCTGTGAGTTCTATAATCACCAGCGGATTTAAAACATACCAGAAAATTTGATGTCCCGGCAACTCAAATTTTTCCAGCAATTTTTTTCCGAAGTAAAGAACTCCTATATCGGCCGCAATTATAACAATGCGCATTACAATTACAGAACCCAGGATACTTTTCCCAGCCAGTAAGCCTGCAAGCGCAAAAACAAGTTGATTAAGCGGAGGATAATTGGTGTAATTTCCGGCACTTAATTCTCCCATCCCTTCATCCAGAAGATTTCCCTGGGATATTGGAACATTAGACTGGGCCAAAAGGCTTTCAGGAAGATATATATAAGGATTCCATCCAGATAACAGCATTCTTCCATCCCAAATAAATCTGTAGAAATCCTGTGAAAGGTTAGGAATTGCACCAAAAAATACCAACCTCAGCAACAGGGCAACTCCGGCAAGGAACCAGAAATTTTTTTGCTCCAGTTGAATTAATTTCCAGCTAAGGAAAAACAAGGCAGCATAAAGTGAAATAAGTTTTTCAAAGTCTGTACGAACAAGTTCATAGGCAAAGGATGCATAGAACAATGCAGCTATAAAAACCAGCAGCAAAGAGATTTTATGAACCCGTAAAAATCTTTCCATAACAGCCAGGATACTTTTAACAGGTTTTTAGTCTACGATTTGCATTTTCTTCAGAAGGAAAGATGCATTCATATTCTGGCAAATCCCATCTTTAAATTTGTAATCAAAATGAAGTTCATCATTGATGATCTCGGCATCAAAATAATGATTTTGTACCTGTGGCAATTCTTCGGAAACTTCGCATAAACTAAGATCATGAGTCGCTATGATCCCGGTAGATTTCGATTTCACCAGTTTCTGGATAAATTTCCGGGAACCAATTGCTTTATCGGTGCTGTTGGTTCCTTTTAATATTTCGTCCAGAATAATAAAATATTTATCGGTTTTAATCTCCCCAACTATATACTGCAAACGCTTCAATTCTGAAAAGAAATAGGATTCATCATCGCTCAGGGAATCCGTGGTACGCATACTGGTAATAAGTTTTATGGGCTGATACTCGCAGGAAGTTGCACTTACGGGAAGTCCGATATTTGCCATAACTATCTGGAGGGAAACGGTGCGTAAAAAAGTGCTTTTCCCTGCCATATTAGCACCGGTAATAATAAAAAACTGCTCATCTTCTATTTTAAAGTCATTCGCGATAACTTTCTCAGGATCAAGCAAAGGATGTGCAAGATTGGCTGCCTTCACCACTATCCCGGATTGGGTAAGTTCAGGAAAAACATACTTTGGATGATTGAATGCGAAGTTTCCCAGGCTGTTAAAAGCATCGGTAAATTCAATTACCTCAAACCAGTCCTTTACATTTTGATGTGAAGCTTTTATCCAGGATTCAAGTTTATAGGACTTTTGAACGTCCCAAAGCAAAAATCCGTTTAACAGAACCCCCAACAGAAAATTATTCCGCTGATCTAATGCGTCTATAGCTTTTGAAAATTCCTTGAAAATGGCGGAAGCTTTCCTGCCTTCAGATTTTATTTTTTTCTTATTCTCCTTCAATATTTTTGAAGAAAATTCGGTATTCTCAAGCATTGCCAGCAATTGATGGTATTGATGGAAGGTATCCTGAACCCTGCTTACACTTCCGGAGAGCAAATTCACTTTTTTAAGGTAGATCCCGGAATATAACAATCCGGCCAGAAACCATAAAAAAAGCTGTATTCCGGTCACGTTATCAGTGAAATAACCAACCACCAATAGTATAGAAACGGCCGAAAACAATGGTGATAACCATTTAATATATTTAGGTGCAAAGCTTATATACGTATTAAACCAGTTTAGAACCTGGGTTGATTCGGTTTCGGTTTTCACCAGGTGTGCCACCGCGGTAAATTCCTGACGCCAGGTTACTTTTTCAGCTAATTCTTTAATGGCTTTCTGCTTTTCGGGAATGTTTTCAATGGAATTTTCTGTAAGAAGATGAGCCAGTCTCCTTTTGCCCTCTTTTAAAGAAGTTCGGTTTAAATACTGAAAGAAAGATCCTTTTCCGAATAAGTCTATATCCTGACTAAAGGAATGCAAGGGATCTTCAAATTCTTTTCCTGTTGGCAAATCTGAAAATTTGCGTTGCAAAACCCTTAATTCCAATTCGTTGATTTGTACAAGTTCTTTAATCTTATCGCGTTTGTGTTTAAGATCTGTATGCCGGGAAACCAGGATTAAAAAGATCACTATTGCAACGGCTGCAATTATACCCGCGATCCTGATTTCACTGAAAAAATAATATACACCGAAGGCTGCGAGCAGAAAAACCATTAAACGGATCAAGCTTGAAATATTGAGCTTTTTGTTGGCTTTTGCCAAAAGATGCTCCTGATGTTCCTTTTCTTTTGTATAAAACCCGAATGCTGTCATGAAAATAGTACTGATTTATCAAAGATTTTCCAGGTCCATTTGCAGCCTTTTATGCAGGCCCTGAATTACCAGATTATAAGAATGGTCTGTGAGGCCGAAGATAAGGGAATTTGGAAGAAATCCATCCAGCACCAGTGTATTCCAGTGCTTTTTATTCATATGATATCCGGGAAGAATGTTATTAGGGTGTTCCTCTCTTAAAGTGATTGCCTCTTCCGGATCACACTTTAAATTTACCCGTAGCGGAACTTCATCAAGAGAAGTCAGGGCAAAAATTTTCCCCATCACTTTAAATACAAGGGTATCCGGGCCAAATGGAAGACCTTCAGCAACGCCTTTTTTCGCCAGGCAATAATTTCTGAAAGTTTCTATGTCCATAAGCAGCCTTCCCTTGTCATCCCAAATAAAGCGGGTTTTTAATGCAGTTGTTTTTGATCTTTTATATTGCTTTCCAGTGCCGTATAATCGAGTTTCCAGCCGATGGTTTCTACTATTTTCTCAATTAGCAGAATAGTCTCCAGGGCTTCTTTTCGTGCTTTTTCCAGCAAGCCACTTTGGGGGATCTTATCCACAATATGCTTTTTGGCGTCGTGACTTATATCGGTAAGATCGGATGTGGTAAAAGGATTTGCCCAGCCTTCACGTTTATCGTAATATTTAAAATCGGTTTCTACGGTAAGCAGTTCAGGATCCGGAAAATTTGTGAGAATGATCCTTTTAGTATCATTATCACTGGACATTCTAATCTTGGTTAGGTCAAAACCTATATGGGCTTTTGCACTGATAAGAACAATGGCTTTCTTTTTTCCCAGAAGCAAACTCACATATTTTTCCTTCAAATTTTCATAATGGTAGATCTCTGAAAAATCGCCTTCTACGGTAATAAATTTACAAACGCTTTTTATCTTATCCATCAAAATCACCGATTGCTCATCGGCACGCTCTTTACTGCGATATTTGTTAAACCTCGCAAAAATAAAATATGCGAGAACGGCTCCGGCCGCAAGTCCTATAAATAGATATTCCATATTCAAATATAAAGAAAAGCAGCAAGAGAATTACCTCTGCTGCTTTTTGCTAATTAACCAACGATATTTACGATTTTCCCCGGAACTATGATCACCTTTTTAGGTACTCTTCCTTCCAGTTGTTTTTGTGTTCTTTCATCGGCCATCACCGTTTTTTCGATTTCCTCTTTACTCATATCCAGCGGCAATTCCATGGTAAACCTCATTTTTCCGTTGAAAGAAACCGGATATAACTTGACACTTTCCACCAAATATTTTTCTTCATAAACAGGGTAGGCTGCATTACTAACAGAACCCGAATGCCCAAGTTTCTCCCATAACTCCTCTGCAATATGCGGCGCATAAGGCGCGATTAAAACAGCAAGTGGCTCCAGAATTTCCCTGCTATCACATTTTTGAGCCGTAAGTTCATTCACACAGATCATAAAAGTAGAAACTGAAGTATTAAAGCTGAAAGCCTCGATATCTTCCGTTACCTTTTTGATGGTTTTATGAAGGGTTTTTAGAGCCTCCCCCGACCCCTCCGAAGGAGGGGAGTTATTTACATAAAAAGAACCATCCGGTCCGTTGTGATACAATTTCCAAAGTTTTTTCAGAAAACTATGTACTCCGGACATTCCTGCGGTATTCCAGGGTTTTGCCTGCTCCAGCGGCCCAAGGAACATCTCGTACATGCGTAAAGTATCTGCCCCGTATTGTTTACAAATCTCGTCTGGATTTACAACATTGTATTTGGATTTGGACATTTTTTCGACTTCGCGGGAGACTTCAAAAGCCCCTCCCGGTCTCCCCGAAGGAGAGGAGTTGGCATTGTAAACTTCACCGTTCTCCAGAATAAATTTGGCATCCTGATATTCCGGGCGCCATTTTTTAAAACCTCCAATATCCAGTTCATCTGAAGTGTTTACCAGAGCAACATCAACATGGATTGGCTGCACCGATTTATCATCAATTAATTTTTTTGAAACAAACTTATTTTCTCCTTCTACCCTATAAACAAAAGCACTCTGGCCCAGGATCATCCCCTGGTTAATCAGCTTTTTAAAGGGTTCTTCAACACTAACCATTTTGCGGTCATAAAGGAATTTTGTCCAGAAGCGGGAATATAATAAATGGCCTGTTGCGTGTTCGCTACCGCCTATGTACAAATCTACATTTTCCCAGTATTTTTGGGCTTCTTCAGATACAAAACGCTGGTCGTTGTCGGCATCCATGTAACGGAACCAGTACCAGGAACTTCCTGCCCAACCCGGCATAGTATTCAGTTCCAGCGGATACACATTCTTTTCTCCCGCTGCAGGCGGAGATACCACTTCATTTGTTTCGGTATTCCAAAACCACTTCTCTGCTCTACCCAATGGCGGTTCACCTTCTTCGGTTGGGAGGTATTTTTCTACCTCAGGCAATCGCAATGGCAAATGCGCTTCAGCTATCATTTGCGGCAATCCGTTGACGTAATACACCGGAAAGGGTTCTCCCCAGTATCGTTGGCGACTAAATACCGCATCTCTTAATCTGTAATTTGTTTTCCCTTTTCCCTGGTCAATTTTCTCGAGTTCTTCAATTGCCTTTTGCAGGGCTTCTTTGTAAGGTAATCCTGTTAGGAAATCGGAATCGGTGATCACGGTTCCCTCTTTTCCTGAAAAAGCTTCTTCAGAAATATCTATGTCTTTGAATATATTTTTGATTGGGATATTAAAATTTTTCGCGAAATCATAATCCCGCTGATCCCCACAGGGAACGGCCATTACAGCTCCGGTTCCATAGCCTGCGAGGACATAATCCCCAATCCAGATGGGAACAGGTTCTTTGGTAAAGGGATGCTGGGCATAAGCACCGGTAAAAACTCCGGAAATGGTTTTAACATCGGCCATCCGCTCGCGCTCGCTTCGCTTTGCACTTGCTTTAACATAGGCTTCCACAGCCTCTTTTTGTTCAGAAGTTGTGATCTTTGCTACCAATTCGTGTTCCGGCGCAAGAGTCATAAATGTAACTCCGAAGATGGTGTCGGGTCTCGTAGTAAAAACCCCAATTTTAAATTTTGAATCTTGAATCTTGAATTCTACCATCGCCCCTACTGATTTTCCTATCCAGTTGCGCTGACTTTCCTTCAAACTTTCACTCCAGTCTATCTTATCAAGATCGGCACGAAGACGCTCGGCATATGCAGAAATCCGCATACTCCATTGGGTCATTTTTTTTCGAACCACAGGATAACCGCCCCGTTCTGAAACTCCGTTCACAATCTCATCGTTTGCCAGTACGGTTCCCAATTGCGGGCACCAGTTCACTTCGGTTTCAGCTAAATAGGTAAGTCTGTATTGTAGTAGTATTTTTTGTTGTTCTTCAGAAGAAAAAGAATTCCACTCTTCCGCCAGGAAGGCGACAATATCATCATCACAAGCTGCTTTTACCCTGGTATTCCCTTCCGCAGAAAAAATATTTATCAATTCGGAGATTGGGCGGGCTTTATCGGCGGTTATATCATACCAGGATTCAAAAAGCTCAATAAAAATCCACTGTGTCCATTTATAATAATTGGAATCACTGGTGCGTACTTCCCTGCTCCAATCGAATGAAAACCCGATTTGATCCAGTTGCTCACGGTATCGTTTTATATTTTCTTCGGTGGTTAATGCGGGATGCTGCCCTGTTTGAATGGCATACTGCTCTGCCGGCAATCCAAAACTATCATATCCCTGCGGATGCAGCACGTTAAAACCCTGGTGCCTCTTGTATCGTGCATAGATATCACTGGCGATATATCCCAGCGGATGCCCTACGTGTAACCCGGCACCTGAAGGATATGGAAACATATCCAGCACATAAAATTTCTCTTTTGAAGAATTATTGGATGCCTTAAAAGTTTGATTTTTGGCCCAGTATTCCTGCCATTTGGTTTCAATCTCGTTAAAATGGTAACTCATTGCTCTATTTTCTGAATAGCTGCAAATTTACAATTTTAAACTTCTTACGGGAATCAATCTTATATAGAAACGTTAAAGATTTCGGGCTTTTTGCTCCATAGGAAGCAAACATTCGTAAATAAATTTGTTAACCGGGGTTGGAATTCCCAGCTGCGCACCTTCCTTTACGATAAAACCATTAAAATTTTCAATTTCAGAAGGTCGTCCATTCATAAGATCCCGTTGTGTAGAAGCGGTAGTATCATAAGGTTGGTTAGCTATTGTTTCAAAAACCTTGTTCACGTGCTCACGGGTTAATGGGATATTTTTAGCATTGGCAACTTCCAGAATCTCCATGGCGGTTTTCTGCATCAAATCGACTAAATATTCACTTTCCCGAATCCTACCAATTGGAACTCTGGTTAACCCTCCTATTCCGCTAATGCTAACTATAAAAAGGAATTTTTTCCAGACTTCCAGCTGAATTTCTTCCGGAATGGTGTTTTGAATTCCCGAGCGATCAAAAATTTCTTTTACGGAATGAATTCTTTTGCTTTGTGAATTATCGATTTCCCCAAAGATAATTTCAGGTTCAAAAGAAGCGTGTTTAATTTTCCCCGGACGCTCTATAAAACTAACGATACGGCATAAGCCCGCGATCACATTTTTTTCGGGAAGCACCTGTAGCAGCTGTTCTACATTATCGGCTCCGTTTTGAAGAGGCAAAACAATGGTATCCTCTTTAATAATCGTTTTTAGAGCAATCGCGGCATCTTTTAGTTGCCAGGATTTAACTCCCAGGATTACCACGTCCGGCGAGGGAACCTGTTGCAAATCATCGGTTGCAACTTTGGGAATTACTTTAAAATCGCCCTTTATACTCTCTATAAACAATCCATTTTGCTGAATCGCTTCCAGGTGTTTCCCCCGGCCAATTATACTAACATCATATCCTGCATCAGCAATCTTTCCGCCAAAATATCCTCCTACTCCACCAATACCATAAATCAAAATTTGCATACTTCTGTTTTCTCAAAGATATTTATAAAAGAATAAAATATAAACTTTGAGCGTTTTAAAGAATGAGTATCATTTACTTTCTTATTTTTACACAAAATCTGCACCCCTGCTATGAGTTCATCTTTTGAAAAGTATCAAAAACGCCGCCTGATATCGTCGTATTTTTCTGTGGTTATCAGTATAGGTTTGGTTTTGTTTTTACTGGGCCTGTTAGGCCTTTTGGTGTTGAATACCAAAAAAGTTGCCGATCATTTTAAGGAACAAATCGCTATGACGGTTTATTTGAAAGATACCGCAAAAGAGGTAGAGATCGAGCAACTTAAAAAAAGCCTTGCACTTGCAGAATATACAAAATCCTCTACCTATGTTTCCAAAGAAGATGCTGCCGAAGCACACAGTAAGGAGATTGGGGAAGAATTTATGGATTTTCTGGGATATAATCCCCTGCAAAATTCCATAGATCTCTATATGAAAGCCGATTTTGTTTCTCCTGAACAAATAGATGAAATTGCTACAGATATCACCTCTAAAAATTTTGTGGATGAAGTGGTATATGATAAACCCTTGATCGCTTTGCTTAACGACAACGTGAAAAAGATAAGTTTTTGGGTCCTGGTCATCAGCGGAGTTTTTACATTTATCGCGGTTTTATTGATCAACAGTTCTATTCGTCTTGCAGTATATTCCAAGAGATTTATAATAAAGACCATGCAAATGGTAGGTGCCACCAAGACATTTATCAGAAGGCCGTTTATCTGGCAAAGCGTGAAACTGGGAATCATAGGTGCCATTCTCGCACTTATAGGAATGGGTGTAGTATTGTATTATTTAAACAGCAGTTTCCCTGAACTTGAATTGCTTGCCGATGCCAAATTGTTGGTTGCACTATTTGTGGGTATTTTAATGATGGGCATATTTATTACCTGGGCAAGTACGTTTTTTGCTACTTCAAGATTTTTGAATTTAAGAACAGATGAATTGTACTATTAAGTTTTAAGAAGCCACGAATTATTTTTGTTTGGTTTTTTCTAAATAAAAGCTATATGATCAAAAAAACTAGCCACGAATACACGAATGTTTTTATTTGGGTTTGCGTATTGCAGCTATAAAATTAATACTCTTCAAAATTATTCTCAATAGCGTTTGGTATTTGAGCAGTCAATTTTTTTAATTATTCGTGCATTCGTAGCTTATGACTTTATTCCATTTTTTTCAACTTTTACTTTTTATAACTATAAAATGATAATTCTCAACATCATTTAGTTTTTGCTCGGTAAAATTCATTAAATTATTTGTGTATTCGTGGCTAATCATTCAATCCCTAATTATTTTCAAAAAAAATTAACGAACAATGGGAAATATTATTCATAAGGATGAAAGCTACCAACTGCTGGGAGTTCTTTTTGAAGTTCACAATGAATTAGGTGGAGGATTTTTGGAAGTAGTTTATTCAGATGCAATAGAATATGAACTGAAGCAAAGAGATATTCAATTTCAACGCGAGAAAAAATATCAGGTAAACTACAAAGACATTATACTACCTCATCATTTTTATGCCGATTTTGTATGTTTTAACAAAATCATTCTGGAAATAAAATCTACTACTCATATTCACGATGCACATATAGCTCAATGCATAAATTATTTAAAAATATCTGGATTGAAATTGGCGATAATTGTGAATTTTGAAGTAGATAAACTGATTCATCATAGGATAGTTCTATAGAAGAAAAACTATTATTAAAAAACACCAGATAA
The DNA here is from genome assembly GCF_046298265.1 of Gillisia xinjiangensis. Taxonomy (NCBI): domain Bacteria; kingdom Pseudomonadati; phylum Bacteroidota; class Flavobacteriia; order Flavobacteriales; family Flavobacteriaceae; genus Gillisia; species Gillisia xinjiangensis. The sequence goes on from NZ_JBKAHK010000002.1 coordinate 137,573, forward strand.
CACCTTTTTTATGCCAATCTTCCCAATGCTTCCAACCAAATTTATAAATCATCCTCTAAAATATTCGTGCATTCGTGGCCAACTACAATTAATACCAAAAGAAAATAAAATTCGTTCTTTTATTAATGTTTTGAAAATTAAGAAGGGTTGTAGTTGATTTTGGCTATTTTTGAAGCTGATTAGCAATTATCAGTCATTATAAAAAAAGATTGCACTCAAGGTTAAAAAGATTCCCAGTTATGAGCAAAACCAAGAAACCATTACATAAACAAGACCTGAATTTTATCTTCGGAAAGAAAAATTATATCTTCATGTTTATTGGGCTTGCAGTTATTGCCCTGGGATTTATCCTGATGGCCGGAGGCGGAAGTGATGACCCCAATGTATTTAACGAAGAAATCTACAGTTTTAGAAGAATAAGATTAGCGCCAACCCTGGTCCTACTGGGATTTGCTATTGAAGTCTACGCTATTTTAGTGAACCCCAATAAAAAATAATTTAATTTGAACGAATTTGATGCAGCGATCCTGGGACTTGTTCAGGGTCTAACAGAATTTCTACCGGTTTCCTCCAGTGGCCATCTGGAGTTGGGAAAAGCAATTCTTGGCGACGACAGTATTCCCAGTGAATCACTAATGTTTACAGTAGTGTTGCACGCTGCCACGGCGTTGAGTACCATTGTGGTTTTTAGGAAGGATATCCTTGAAATTTTTCAAGGCCTTTTCAGCTTTAAATGGAATGAAGAGACACAGTTTTCCTTAAAAATCATACTTTCTATGATTCCTGCTGCCCTGGTAGGATTTTATTTCGAAAGTGAACTCGAAAGCCTTTTTGGCGGCGATATTCTCCTGGTTGGTTTTATGCTTATTATTACTGCCCTGCTTTTATGGCTTGCAGACAGAGCTAAATTCACTGGGAAACCGGTGAGTTACAGAAATGCCTTTGTGATTGGGGTCTCCCAGGCCATCGCGATTTTACCAGGAATCTCAAGAAGTGGAGCAACAATTTCAACTTCTGTTTTACTTGGCAATGACAAGAGCAAAGCAGCAAGATTCTCATTTTTAATGGTTGTACCCCTTATCCTTGGCAAAATTTCAAAGGATGTTTTAAGCGGAAATCTGGCTGAAAGCACAACGGAAACTTCCATTTTAGCAATAGGGTTTATAGCCGCATTTATTTCGGGGATTTTTGCCTGTACCTGGATGATCACATTAGTAAAAAAAAGCAAGCTATCTTATTTTGCCATTTACTGCTTTGTAGTTGGACTTATAGCAATAATCTTTGGTTATTATGCAAACTAAATCTATTACTCCCGAAGAATTCAAAGAAGGTCAAATTCTGCTCTTTGATAAACCCTTAGGCTGGACATCTTTTCAGCTTGTAAACAAAGTGCGGTGGCTTATCCGGAAAAGCTGCAACATCAAAAAGATAAAGGTAGGTCATGCGGGAACTTTGGATCCGTTGGCTTCGGGGTTACTTATTCTATGCACCGGAAAATTCACTAAAAAAATCGATGAATACCAGGCTCAGGAAAAGGAATATACCGGAACTTTTACCCTTGGTGCAACAACTCCGTCTTATGATATGGAGACCGAAGCGAATAAAACCTTCGGAGTTGATCATATTTCTGAAGAAAATATTTTTGGTGCTGCACTTGAATTTATTGGAGAGATCGATCAGGTTCCACCGGTTTTTTCAGCATTGAAGAAAGAAGGAAAACGACTTTATGAATATGCCCGCAATGGGGAAGAGGTAGTTATTCCTTCCCGAAAAGTAGAAATCAGGGAATTTGAAATTACCGAAATTCGTTTTCCGGAAGTAGATTTTAGGGTAATTTGCAGCAAAGGAACCTATATTAGAAGCCTTGCGAATGATTTTGGAAAAACCCTGGGAACCGGCGCTTATCTTTCTTCCTTAAGAAGGACAAAAATTGGCGGGTTTATTGTAGAAGATTCATTGGATATAGCATCCTTTGAAAATTTGCTACCTTAACCGAAGAATAAAACCCCTGAATCGGCAGTTGTAATTATATGGATTTTTTCGATAAACATAAAGCCCTTATTATCACTTGCTTAATATACTCTATTGTGCTTCTTGCGCTCTATAATTTCAGTTTGTCCAGCAATAATAAGAAAGCACGGGAGCTCCTTGTGGATCTTGAAAACTTTCAGGCGGAAGAACCTGTTGAACAGGAGCCAGAAAAGGAAGAAATTCCACAGGAAACCAATCGGCAGACAGCCCAAACCCACCAGGCATTTAACGAAAATACGGAAGCAAGGGAAGAAAACTTCAAAAGTCAATTGGATGAGATATTCGAAAAGAACAGCGCCTCCCAATTAGAATCCACGGAGGATGAAAGCTCGGGGACATCCGGCAGTTATAATTTTCAGGAACAAAAAAAAGAAGTTGTAAAAAGATCAGATGGAAACCAGACTACGCGTGCTACTTCAACCAAATCGGGCGGTATGGATCACAGTTCTATTTCCTTTTCACTCTTGGGAAGATCGGCCAGGGAAATTCCAAATCCCGTTTATACCTGCGATACGCCAGGAAAAATTGTTGTAAATATTTCGGTAAACGCCCAGGGAAGAGTAATTTCTACTTCCATAAATAAAAGCAGTTCCAGCACCACCAATGAGTGCCTTACAGAACAGGCGTTGAAATATGCTGCACAGGCTGTTTTTAGCAGTTTACCCGGCAGAAATTCACAGCCCGGAACAATTACTTATCAATTTAAACCATAAGCTATGAGTGAGCTAAAACGTTGCGGATGGTGTGTTGGAGATTCCCTTTATGAAGCCTATCACGATGCCGAATGGGGAGTTCCAGTTTATGATGATGCCTTGTTATTCGAATTTTTGATCCTGGAGACTTTCCAGGCCGGACTTAGTTGGATCACCGTATTGCGAAAACGAGAGAATTTCAGGGAAGCTTTTGATGATTTTAATTATCATAAAATATCGGGTTATTCCGAAGAAAAAATTGAAGCTTTATTACAAAATGCCGAAATCATTCGAAATAAACTGAAGGTTCGGGCAACCGTTTCCAATGCGCAGGCATTTATTAAAATTCAGGAAGAGTTTGGTAGTTTCAGTGATTATGTATGGGGATTTGTAGATGGAAAACCCATACGAAATATGGTAAAAGATTATAAAAAAGCTCCGGCAACTACCGAAATAAGCGATAGATTAAGCAAAGATCTCAAGAAAAGGGGTTTTAAATTTGTTGGCTCCACCGTTATGTATGCCCATATGCAAGCCACCGGAATGGTGAATGATCATGAGGCGGATTGTTTCAGGAATAATGAGGTGTCCCAATTTTCACGATAGAAAATCCAAAAAATCATTGCGGGAAATCTCTTCTGCACCAAGGCTTTCCAAATGCGCCGTGTAAACCTGGCAATCTATTAGTTTTACCCCTTCCAGTTTTAGTTGTTCCACCCATTTTATAAATCCGAATTTGGAAGCATTGCTCACGGTTGCAAACATACTTTCTCCGCAAAACACCTTTTTTTCTTTCAAATAAATTCCATAGAGTCCGCCTACCAATTCCTCATTTTGCCAAACCTCAACAGATTTCACAATACCCAGATGAAATAATTCCAGATAAGCCTTTTTCATTTCAGGGGTAATCCAGGTTCCGTTTTGCCCATCTCTTTTTACTGCTGCGCACTTGTTGATCACTGCTTCAAAATCCTGATTAAAAGAAACCCTAAAACTATCCTGCCGAACTATTTGCTTCATGCTTTTCGAGATCTTCAATTTTTCGGGAAACAGCACCATCCTCGGGTCCGGGCTCCACCACATTATTGGCTGGGAAGCTTCATACCAGGGGAAAATTCCGCGATTATAAGCATCCAAAAGCCTTTTTACCGAAAGATCACCTCCAATAGCAAGAAGGCCATCTTCATTAGCTTTTTCTACGGGAGGGAAATTTTCATATAATTTGAATACGCTCAATTTCAGGTTGTTTTAATTTTGAAAAGTTTCGTAAAAAAGAATTCTAATTTAAGGGTAAAAAATAGCCGATATTAATTTCAGCAAGAAAATTTAAATCCCTTTTGCATTAAAATAAGAAATAACCGACCATTAAAAAAGCTTAGCTTCAAATTATGAAACTAAGCTTTTTTTATTGTTTTTATGTCACATTCCAATAAAAGCGGAAAGGATTAAAGTTGCTTCCTAGAACGGAAGATCGTCATAATCTTCATCTTTTAGATCTTTAGCCGGCTCAAACTGATCTGCTGGTGGTGGTACATTTTGACCATCAGGACTTCCAGCCTGTAAATTTTCAATTCTCCAACCCTGGATAGAATTGAAATATTTTGTTTCTCCCTGTGGATTAACCCATTCCCGACCTCTTAAGTTCACTCCGATTTTCACCGGTTGACCTACCTGAAAACTATTCAGTAAATCTGTTTTATCCTGAACAAATTCCACCATAATATGCTGCGGATATTGTTCTTCTGTGGTGACAACCACTTCTCTTTTTCTAAACCCATTACTACCAAATGTTTGGGTTTCTCCTATCATTTTGATCTTACCTTGTACTTCCATGTTGTTACTTTTTTGCTAATAATAATTTCCAGGCTTTCGCCGGTTCGTCTTTCTCTAAATATAATTGTGCCTGCAAATGAATTTTTTCAGGATCACCAGATTTTAAAATTTCTGCAGCTTCCAAATCTTGATTAAAGAATGCATTGATCTCTTCTTCCAAAGGCAAAGCTTCTACATTACCCAGTTTACCGAGATCATTTCCGGTTAAAACTTTACTGCTTTTTATTTCCTGCGGAATTTGATCCACACCTATTCCCAATTTAGAAAGTGGTTTTGGTACTTCAAACATCCCCATATTTGCGCGGGTATACCAATTACCGCCCATTCTTGCCACCTGATCTATTTTATGCTGATCTATAAATCCCTCTTCATCTAAAATAGTTTCATCAAAATGCATTTTAACGACTTCGCAAATCACAAGGTTTCCGGCGCCACCTTCAGCTCCCAATTCGATGACATCTTTGATCTTACACTCGAACTGAACCGGAGATTCTGCAACCCGGAATGGTTTTACCAAATCTGATTTCAGCATTGTGAAACCAGCTTTTTCAAATTCATTCACTCCTTCGGCATACTCTGTACTTGCCAATGACATTTGCTGAACGATTTTGTAATTTACAATATTAATCACAACTTCTTTTGTCGCTTTTGCATTTAAATAGGTGTGCTTAACAGTATTATCACGACCGCGTCTGGCAGGGGAAAAAACCAAAATTGGTGGATTTGCGCTAAAAACGTTAAAAAAACTAAAGGGCGATAGATTAGGCCTTCCGTTTTCATCAATGGTACTGGCAAAAGCAATTGGTCGGGGACCAACAGCTCCCAATAGATATTGATGGCGTTTTCCAGTGCTTATTTCCTTTGGATCTATACTGAGCATTTTCAATTTTTGACAAAGGTAACGAATCACTTCAGTAATGAAAAACCCGATAACAACAATAATATTAACAGAAAACGGTTATATTTAAATTTCCTAAATGGACTCCATGAATTTTTCATCTGAACGAGATCTTGCCCGTTGGTTTATAATTATTTCTTCTTTGCTTATTGTGGGTCTTATCTTATGGAATACCTCTATATTTTTTGAACGTCTAAAAAATGACGAACGGGACAAAATGAAAATTTGGTCTTCTGCTCAGGCATTTCTTGACAAGGCCGATGATAATACCGATATTGAGCTCACTCTTAAAATCTTAAATAGCAATACCAGCATCCCCACTATTTGGGTAGATGAGAATGAAAATATAATCGACGGCTTAAATCTTACTATTGAAACCCGCAACAATCCTGAAAAACTCCAGCAATATTTTGAAGATTTAAAACAGGAAAACGAGCCCATAGAAATGGTTCTTGGGGAGAACAGGGTACATAAAATTTATTATGGCGATTCCCCGTTGCTCACCAAGATCAAGTATTATCCTATTGGACTGATGCTTATAATTTTTCTTTTTATAGGCGTGGTATATTTTTTCTACACCACCACTAAATCAAGTGAACAAAATAAGCTTTGGGCAGGAATGGCAAAGGAAACAGCTCATCAAATAGGGACTCCCCTTTCCTCCCTGATAGGCTGGACAGAAATCCTGAAGGAAGAAAATGTGAATAAGGATTATATTTCTGAAATAGAAAAAGACATTGAACGATTAAGAACCATTACCGAAAGATTTTCCAAAATAGGATCGGCTCCAATTCTTTCAAAAACGGAGATCAACAAGGCAACTAAAGAAAGTTATACCTATATAAAAAACCGAAGTTCTGATTTGATAGAATTTCAGATAAAAACTCCACATACTCCTATTTTTGTACATTTAAATGAATCGCTTTATAGCTGGACCATAGAAAATCTGGTGAAAAATGCAATTGATGCCATGCGCGGAAAAGGCAAAATAAGCATCGAAATCAAACAGGACCTTCATTGGGTATACATCTATATAAAAGATACCGGAAAGGGAATTCCAAAAAGTAAATTTAGACAGGTTTTTGAACCCGGATACACCTCAAAAAAACGGGGCTGGGGGCTGGGACTCTCCCTGGCAAGAAGAATAATTGAACAATATCACAGTGGAAGAATCAGGGTTTTTCAAAGTGAGGTAAATAAAGGAACCTCCTTCCAAATCGCTCTAAGAAAAATTTAATAATGGCTCATGATCTCCCTGAGATCTTCAGGAATAGCATAGGTGCTTTCAGAATTAAAATCATAACACACCGCTACATCTCTTCCCTCTGCACAAATTTCATGATTTTCATTCAGAATGAGATGATCCAAACCAAAACTGGAATTTTTAAGGTAGGCCAGTTTTGTTTTCACGATAGCTTTCCCTGGGTATTGCAGGGATTTTTTAAAATCACAATGCGTAGAGACCAACATAGGTCCTCGATTGGTTTTTTCATAAAGCACACCAAGCCCTGTTGCCTCCCAAAAATTAACACGGCCAGATTGCAGAAATCTTATAAAAGTGAGGTTGTTAACGTGTTGGTACATATCCAAATCGCTCCAGTCAATACGCATTTCCAGACTTAGTTTATATCCCGGGAAATCCATTACAGGTTGGCTTTGATGTCTTCAGCCAATTTCCCGAACTCCTCTTTCGTGAAATCCACCTTATTGCTAAAATCCATATCTTTCATCTTATTTAAAGGGATAAGATGCACATGAACGTGCGGCACCTCAAGTCCGATTACCGCCATTCCAACTCGTTTACAGGATACCGATTTTTCTAAAGCCACTGCGACCTTTCGGGAAAACTCCATCAAATCCTGATAGGTTTTGGGATCAAGGTCAAAAATTTTATTCACCTCTTGTTTTGGAATGCATAAGGTATGACCTTTTGCATTTGGATTGATATCCAGAAAAGCAAGAAAATCATCTGTTTCGGCTACTTTATAAGCCGGAAGTTCACCGCTTATTATCTTAGAAAATATAGTTGCCATAGTTATGATTTAGATTTTATAAAAATACTGTAAGGAACATTTAGATCACTCTCTCCAAATCTCAAGGATCTCAAATTTCATCTTCCCATTGGGAACTTCAACCTCTGCGGTATCGCCCACAACTTTTCCAAGTAACCCTTTTCCAATAGGAGAATCTACCGAAATTTTCCCGGTTTTTAAGTCGGCTTCACTTTGGGCTACAAGTTTATATTTAACTTCAGTTCCATTGTCCACGTTTTTAATTCGTACGTGAGAATGTACCAAAACCTTGGAAGTATCCAATTGAGACTCATCTATAACCCTTGCCCCGGAAACCACTTCTTCCATTTTTGAGATCCGCAATTCCAGTAAACCCTGTGCTTCCTTTGCAGCGTCATATTCTGCATTTTCACTCAAATCCCCTTTATCCCGGGCATCTGCAATAGCCTGTGATGCTTTAGGTCGTTCTACGTCTCTCAATTTGTTTAATTCATCCTTTAGTTTTTTTAAACCTTCAGGAGTATAATAAGATACTTTGCTCATAATATTATCGTTTATAAATCGTGATAATGAGTATTTAGCTCACATTCAAATTGTGTCGTCAAATTTTGTGATATTTTAAAAAATACAGCAGTATTATTGCAGAAGAATTCAGCAAACCCAATCAGGGTACATAATTGCTTTTAAATTCTCAAAGGTCAATAAATACAAAAAATCCCATTCGCGACGGGATTTATCTAAACAAATATAATAAATTTAAACGTTGAAAGCAATAATAATCTTTCCGCTTAAAAGCCCGAAAAATGATCAAAAAAATAACCCTTAGCCTACTACTTGTTGCTTTTCTTTCTTCCTGTACTCCAGATGAAAATGAGCGAACCAACAACCCATATCTTACCAACATTAGTTTTATACTGGACCTGAATCTTAATCTTCCGGAATATAATTCCCTTAACTTTCCCGGAAACAGCTATGTTACTTATAATTACGGCATCAATGGAGTGGTTGTGTATAACGTCAACAATTCCCAGTACACTGCTTTTGAATTAAGCGACCCTAACCACGCACTTTCCGCTTGCTCTACCTTGAGCGTTTCTGGGATTATTGCAACCTGCAATTGTAATGACGGAAACTCTTATAATATTCTTACCGGTGAGATCACTGAAGGTTCCGGCCAATATTCCCTGAAACCTTACCGGGTTAGAAAATCCGGGAATGTTTTGGAGGTATACAATTAAAAGAAATCCCGCCCAAACGTAACGGGCGGGAATAGCAGTTTGAAACCCTCTTTGAGGGATTAAAACTTCAAAGTTACTCCTGCAAGAAAATTGATCCCTGCCTGCGGATAATAGCCTGCCCCTTCAACAGTTGTTACTGTTCCCGGATTTGAAAAATCATCCTCATAAGTGAAGAAATATCCGTTGGAGACATATTTCACATCAAATATGTTATTGATCAATCCTGAAAACACCATCGATTTAAATAACGGAACAGTTTCCAATTCATAATAAACATTAAAATCATTTATAAAAAAGCTGTCCAAAAGAGAGGCTTCACTATCTATATTACCCATATACTGTTCCCCAACATATTTAGTAAGAAAACCAAGCTGAAGATTAGATATAGGTTGGTATACTAACATATTTGAAGCCACCACATCCGGAGAAAAGGAAATATTGGTTGTTCCCAATTCCTTTAAAGATCCATCTATAGAAGCCACGAAATCCCTGTTTTTATTGGAGCTCAGTGCCAGGTTTGGTCTTAAACTCCATTGTTCGCTCAATATAATTTCTGCATCTATCTCGAGGCCCAGCCTGTAACTGTTCCCGCTGGTGGTTCTTAAGGGTGCACCTACATCATTCAATTCTCCCGAAAGCACCAACTGATCCTTATAATCCATATAATAGATATTGGAATTCAGTTTAAATTTATCGGAAGTAAAGCGGTAACCAAGTTCATAATCATTCAGTTTTTCCGGGGTGGAAATACCCTCCTCAAAATCATTTCTTGTAGGTTCTCTATGGGCTCTTCCGAAGTAAGCAAACAACTGATTGGATTTATCAATTTGGTACGTTAATCCCATTTTCGGATTAAAAAAACTGAAATTTTCATCTACATCTATCGGAATTACATCTGAAGTGATACCAGCTGTTTTATAATTGATAAATCGGCCCTGTAAATCGACAAATAGCTGCCATTGGTTATTGATACGCCAGGTTGCTTTGGAAAAAACCGTAAACTCATCTTTGGAGGCATCGCTAAAATAATACCGATCCCCGAAATCAGAATCTGAAGCAAATCTGGCCCAGATAACCTCTCCAAAATGATCCCCTTTATAATGGCTGTAAAAAGCCCCTGAAGTTACTTCCAGCGTATTGTTTTTATAGGTCGCATTCGCATTGATGACATAAAAATCATTATCCAGCCATCTACGACGAATAAGATTGGTCCTGTTTATGGTTTCGCCTGCAACTTCTAAAGGTTCAAAACCATAGGTTGAGAAGCGGTCATTTTCGCGGTATTGTTCAAAAAAACCTCTTCCGTAGGTATAATTTAGGCCCAGATTGGAAGACCAGTTATGGTTATAACGCTGATTCCAGTGAAGTTGATAATGATCCTGTTTATAATCATCTACTTCATTATCGTGAAAACGGATATTCCCCTGGGCATCCGTAAACATTCCGGCGGAATTAAAAGTGCGGTTCTTCTCCAGAGTTTCCTTGTCTATTCCATTCCAGGCTTGGTAAGTAACTTCATGTCCTCCAAAAGCAATGGCCTTTATAAGCGTATTATCGTCTACATACGAGGCCTGCAGGAAATAGGATTTCAAATTGGAACTTGCACGATCAATATAACCATCGGAAGCGATGACGGAAAGTCTTCCGGCGATTTCCACGCGGTTATTAAGCAACCCCGTACTAAATTTAAGATTATGCCTCCTTGTATTGAATGATCCGTAGGAATTAGAAATTTCTCCATGGGCCTCTTCGGAAACCGCATCGGTAAGTAAATTCAAACTCGCACCAAAAGCTCCGGAACCGTTTGTAGATGTCCCAACACCCCGTTGTAATTGTAAATTTTGAACAGAAGACGTGAAATCCGGCAGATTGACAAAAAATGACCCCTGACTTTCAGCATCGTTAAACGGAATTCCATTTAAAGTCACATTGATTCGTGAAGCATCACTTCCACGTACGCGAAATGAGGTGTATCCCACTCCTGCTCCAGCATCGGAGGTACTAACTACAGAAGGCAGATAATTGAGCATGAACGGAAGATCCTGACCTAAATTCCTTTTCCGGAGCTCTTTTTTACCGATATTGGAATGGGTTACAGGAGAATCGGCATCAACCCGAACAGCCCGAACAAGAACTTCCTCAAGCACTTCCCTTGGTTTGGAAACAGTATCAGGATCTTGTTGGGAAAAACCAACTAATGAGATAAGAAAGGTTGCTGGTAAAATAAAAAATTGTTTCATTCGTAAGAGTTAAATTTTACGAATAAAAGGGGCTATTATTCTTTGATTAATTAATAGCTTAAAAAAATGCATAAAAAAACCCTATTAAAATCTCTCGAGCGATTTAACAGGGGGTTTCATACATTTTCGAAATCCTTGAAGATTTCGTTTCCCTTGGCAGCATTACCTGCCCAGGTTCTTTGGGTATAATCTCAGCCTCGGCCTGAAACAAATTCAGGATTTGACACCCCTTTGAGATGTGGGGCAAAAGTACTAAGCTTTTTTTGATTTCCTAAGTAAATCTTCCAATTTAAAAGAATTGGCTTAATTTTGGTGTTATTTAGATAATGAAAAATACCAAGCGATCAATAACTTTAAAGGTGCTCCTGGGATATTTACTTGTTGCCGCCCTGGCAGCTCTGGCAGTCTGGTTTATATACACCCAGGTGGTAAAGTTTTCCTCGCTGGCCCAGTCCGGGGAGCTTAACAACCAGCAACTGGTATTGGTAAGTGAAATAACCACTGAATTATCTGAAACAGAAAATATAGGAAGGCGCTTCATTCAGTCGGGAGACACTACAGATCTAAACAGGTATTCCGCACAAATAGAGCTTGTTCAAAAAAATCTGGATTCCCTGAAGCAGACCTATACAGATAACATCATGCAAACTGAGCTGGACAGTATTTCTATACTGCTGTCACGAAAAAGTGAGAACCTCAAGGAACTGTTAAATCTTCGGTCCAGGGATAGAAATACCAGTTATTACCGGGAAGTAATTCAGGAATTACAAAAAGTGGATGCTTCTTTTAACGAGAACAATTATGAAAGGCGCTTTTCCAACCTGGAACCGCACCAAAGAAGCGTTTTAATTCGCCTGCTGGAATTTTCCAAGGAAGAGACACCCGGGCAATTATCAACCTTAAGCGCAGATTCCCTGGTGATTGCCGTGAAAAATGTTTTGAGCGAACTGGAAGCACAAAACCAGCAATTCCGTGAGGTAATCAATAAAAAAGAAGATGAGTTGTTGGAGAATGATATGATCCTCAACGAACAACTAAGAAATTTGCTGAGCCTTATTGAACATCAGGAAAGACAAAATTCGCTTGCCAGGGTAGAAAATTCAGAAACCCTACTGAAGGAAGTATCCTCCATTATAATTTTTGTAGGAATAGCAAGTGTTTTGATCATTCTGTTCTTTCTTTTCCTAATTGTTCGCGATGTTTCAAAAAGTCAGCGGTATCGAATTCAGCTTGAAGAAGCCCAAAGTTTTACAGAATCATTGATGAAGCGAAGGGAACAATTCATGGCAACCATTACCCACGACCTGCGCTCGCCGTTAAATACCGTAATTGGCTATACGGAATTGATGGGGAAATCTAATCTTAGCAATAAACAAAACCGATACCTTTCCCATCTCCAAAAATCTTCAGAATACATACTTCATCTCGTGAATGATCTTTTAGATCTTTCAAAACTGGAGGCCGGAAAAATGCTTATTGAAAAGTTACCCTTCAATCCGAAGAATTTAGTGGAAGAAACCTTTTACAATACCATCCCTGAAAATGATAAGAAGTACTTAAAATTCAACTTTCTTGCTGAAGAAAATACCGATTGCCAGGTAATAAGTGATCCTTTCAGGATAAAACAAATCCTTTCAAACCTAATCAACAACGCATATAAATTTACTGATGAGGGGGAAATTACGGCTTCGCTATCCATGAGAAAGGAAATAGAGGATAGCTATTCCCTTGAAATTTCTATTAAAGATACCGGGATTGGGATCTCAAAAACAAAACAGGAGGATATCTTCGAGGAATTTTCCCAGGAACACGGGGAGATCGAGAAGAAATATGGCGGAACCGGATTGGGGCTTGCCATTACCAAACAAATTACCGATTTATTAAAGGGATCTATTCAACTGAAAAGTAAACCGGGAAAAGGAAGTGAATTCATCATTATAATTCCGGTAATAAAATTGAAGGAAGCAGAAAAACTTATCGAAATTCCCGAAATATCCAAATTGAACCTCAGCGGAAAAAATATTTTGGTGGTAGACGATGAATCTTCTCAACTGGCGCTTTCCAAAGAGTTGATAAAATCTGTTGGGATGAATTGCGATACGGCAGCCGATGGAGCAGAAGCGCTCACTAAATTAGAAAGCAGGAAGTATGACCTTGTTTTAACCGATATTCAAATGCCAGAAGTAGATGGTTTCCAATTGGTAAAGGCAATAAAAGAAAGTCCCAAATATGCTCAAACCCCGGTACTTGCCGTTTCCGGAAGAACAAATGTAAGTTCTAATGCCTACTCCGCTGCAGGGTTTTCAGGGAACATAATAAAACCTTATAAACCTTCGGATTTACTATTGGAAATTGGTAAAATTCTTCATCTGGAATTAAAAAACAACTATCCACACTTAAAGAAGGTGTCTTTGAATTCCAGCTATTCTTTGGACGAAATAGCATTGTTTGCGGGAGATGACCAGGAGGCATTGAATACGATCCTGAATGCTTTTATAAATAGCACTGTGATCAATTTAGAGGAAATAAAAAAGGCGGTGGAATATAAAGATCCGGAAAAGGCGGGCAATATAGCTCACCGAATGCTTCCTATGTTCAAGCAACTTAAAACAAAGGGGATTATTGAAAAATTGCAACTTTTGGAAGATAAACAATTTGAGAAATGTAATTTCCCTGGACTATTAAATGAAATAAAAAGTTTACTTCAGGAACTGCAAAAAGAGATCACAGTTTAATATCGTATTGTTTTAACTTGTTATAGAGTGTTTTCCGGTCTATTGATAAGTACCTGGCTGCTTTACTTTTATTACCATTTGCTTTTTCCAGGGCATCCAGAATTAAGCTCTCCTCATTTTTACTTTTAAACAAATGATAGGAATCATCAGTTTTGGTTGCTGCAGCTATTTCGTAAGGAAGTACCTTTAAGGAAATAATAGAATCCTGGGTTAGTAAAACCGACCTTTTCACCATGTTTTTGAGCTCCCTAAGATTCCCCGGCCAACTGTAATTTTGAAAAGCCTCAATAGCCTCATCACTAAAGCCTATAACATCCTTTTCGAGTTCGGCATTGGCTTCATCCAGAAAATATTCAGAAAATAACATTAAATCCTCTCGTCGTTCCCGCAATGCCGGGACCTGAATAGAAAATTCATTCAGCCTATGATAAAGATCTTCCCGGAAATTCCCTTCCTTCACCGCTTTAAAAAGATCTTCATTGGTGGCTGTAACCACCCGGATATCTACTTTAATTTCATTATTTCCGCCCACAGGTTTAATTTTTCGTTCCTGTAAGGCCCTTAACAACTGCACCTGAAGATCGTATCCCAAATTCCCAATTTCATCCAAAAACAGTGTCCCACCATTAGCTGCTTCAAAATGGCCGGTTTTATCCTGAATCGCTCCGGTAAAGGAACCTTTTAAATGGCCAAAAAATTCGCTGGAGGCAATTTCCCTGGGAATCGCACCACAATCTACAGCAATAAAAGGCTTGCCTCTCCTTTTGCTTTTATCGTGAATACTTTTTGCAACCTGTTCTTTTCCGGTTCCGCTTTCCCCCATGATCAATACAGACATGTTCGTGGGAGCAACCAAATCTATATAATCACTTAGTTTTCTTGCCGCATCACTCACTCCTTTTACAAATCCGGAAGAAATTAAGCCCTCCTTGGATTTTTCTTTCTCTTTTGATGTTGATTTAGGAGTGCTTATTTTTTCCGGCGCGACCGTGTCGGAACTGAGCGCATTTTTTATGGTTTGCAGGATCGCTTCAGGCTGAAATGGTTTTGAAACATAATCGAAAGCACCATTTTTCATCGCCTTAACCGCCATATTGATCTCGGCATAATTCGTCATTACAATTACCTGGGTATCTGGATATTTTTCTTTTACTTCCAGCAGAATCTCCAATCCGTCTTTATCTGGCAACCTCACATCGGTAAGGATCACCTCAAAGGATTGTGTCATCAATTTTTTAAAAGAATCACCGGCTGTAAAAGCAGTCTCAACCTTATAATCCCTTTTTTCAAAAAAGGTTTTAAGCATTGTAGCAAAGGCTACATCATCTTCAATTATAAGAATTGAGTTCATAATCGTATTCGTATTTGCTGTAATTAACAAATTTACGAATTATGAACCTTTGGCGCCCCACTTATTAACACAAAAAAAAGCTGCCAAATTTGACAGCCTTTTTTCATTCTAAGAACGAAAGCTTAATAAGCCTCTTTCTGCTTATACTCTTTTTTTATCCAGTTACCTTCAGCATCTGCATAAACTTTTTTCTCTTCGCCGTTTACATCTAGTTTAATTTTGTAAACCTTTTTCCCTTCTTCTTCCTTAACCCAGACTTCTTTTGCAGTAGCTCCTGCAAAGTCTGTTTCAATTGCAAGTGTTATGGCGGCAGGAAGTTCGGCAACATCTAATTTTGTATACTCATCCTGTACCGCAACAGCAACTTCTACTTCGGTCAAAACCTCTGCCGAAGCTTCATTTTCTTCCTGAGCCTGAGTGGTAGTTGCAAAAAATAATCCAATTGCGGCAAATGTTAATCCTAACTTTTTCATAATCTTAAAATTTATAGTTATTATTTCTAATATTGGTTATTGTCCATAGAGGAAAGATTATGCCAAGGATATTGCAATTGATAAAACCGGGTGGAACCCTTATAAAAGGCGCATATTTAAATTCATAAAACACTCATTAACAGAATATTATGTAGATTTTTAGAGGGATTTACAATTGGGATGTGGAAAAAATCCACATTTCTCATCTTTTAAATAGACTGGATCGATGCTTCTAAAAGATATTTCAGGAAAAACGAGACTTATTACAAAGGAGGCTTTTGCCTGGTTATCTTTTTTTCTGATTTTATCTTCTTGGAACGCAATCGCTTTAATTTTGAAGCTTTGGTTGGTCGGGTCTTTTTTCTGGGTTTTTCCTTTTTGAGGGCCTTTTTAATCAGTTGAAGGAAACGGATGGTTACCAATTCTTTGTTTTTATGCTGACTCCGGGTTTCTCCACTTTCCAGAATAATTTCTCCAGAGTTCGTAATTCTTGAAGCAAGTTTTATTGAAATTCTGGATTTTTCTTCTTCGGAAAGCGCGTGGGAATTCTCAAGATTAAAATTCAGGATGATTTTTGATGCGGTTTTATTAACATGTTGTCCACCCGGGCCTGAGCTTTTAACGGCTTTAAAAATCAATTCTGCTTTAAGGGCTTCATAATCGGGCATGTCCTATTTTACTTGATGGGAGTGTTTCAAAAGATCAGTAACTTTTTTTACCGGATTAAAAGTAGATACAGGAACTTCCACAAAAACGGTATTCCATTTTGCCATTGCACCGTTCCAAAGTCCGGGCAATTCGAGTGCTTTTAAAGGCTTTCCGTCCTTATTTTTTTTAGCGATAAAACTCGTTGCAGGATCTACAAATTCGTTTAGGTCAAAAGAGGTTCCCTCATGATTTTTTAACCCACAAACAATATCTACAGGATTAAAATGAGTTGCGTTTTCCGCGATCTTTTTTTGATCGGGATTGTTTTTATCTATTTGGGCTCCTTCAATAATTTGCAGGGAACTTTCTCCATTTTCCATTTTTACAAGAAAAGGGCCTCCCCCGGGTTCCCCTTCATTTTTTACCATTCCGCAAACCCGCAGTGGACGATTCAGTTTTTCTTTTAGATATTGAAGTTTTTGCTCTTCTGAAAGCCCTTCAAAGTCGGACTTAAATCCGAGAAACAACTCATTTTTCAGAAATTCTGAAATTTCCCTGATAAGCGCTTCTGAAGAATTTTTGGTTTCAAGATCTTTCAAAAATTTAAAACAGCGTTCCTGAAGTTTTAGCAGCTTGCCCGCAAGTACTTTTTTATATTTCGCAACTTCCTCCACCTGAGTTTCTATCACTACATTGTCTATATTTTTAATAAAAACAACAACTGCCTTGAGCTCATTCAGGTTATTGATTAATGCCCCATGTCCACCAGGCCTGAAAAATAATTTCCCTTCTTCAGTCCTGAAGGGTTCATTTGAATCGTCAACCGCTATAGTATCGGTTTTAGGATTTTGATACGAATAGGTTATTTCAAATTTAACCTGAGCCTTTTGAGCTATTCTTTTTTTAATTGAATCAAATTCAGCTTCAAATTTCTCCTTATGACCTTCAGAAACTGTAAAGTGTAGTTTTGCAATCCCATCAATGGCTGCATATTTTGAAGATTCAATTAAATGCTCTTCAAAAGCTGTGGCAACATGATCGCCATAGTCATGAAAAGGCACCAGGCCTTTTGGATAGTCGCTTAAATTAAGACCGGGAGCATATAATATAGTACGAACCAGGGTGTATTTTTTTGCATCATCAGAAAGGCTATGAAATCCCGGCTGACTTTCTATGGCATTATTCACCGCTCTTTTATAAAATGGCAGTTTTTCCATTTCGGAAAAAAATCGGTTTAAATTTTCATTTTTATGCTGGGATAAAAAATTTGAAATCGATTCTTTTTCAGCATCAAATTCTTCCAAAAACTTGTGCAGATCTTTGAACATTCGGGTTGCAGCTCCCGAAGCAGGTATAAATTTTATTATATCAAAATCAAACTTTTTAGCATCGTAATATGTTGCAAGGTCATTTATTTGAGCTTCAGAAAATTGCTGAATTCCGTTTCCAACAGTTGCGGCTGCAAGTATATTTACAGAAATATTTCCTCTTTCAAAAATCCTTAATTGCTCCTCAACTTTTCCCTCTGTTAATCCTTTATCTTCAATTTGTTTTAAGTCTTCTTCTCTGGTAATCACTTTTCTCGTTTTAATAGTTCATCAATCGCAGAAACGGCCGTTTCAAAGCGTTCATTCTCATTCCCCGTTAAAGTAATATAGGGTCTTCTATTAAGCTGTAGGGTGCTTTTAAATTTTTTGAACATTCCTTCTCTGTCATCAGGTTTATCCCTCAAATCGTCTGGAATCCACTGGTTGTCAATATTAGTTAAAAAGTAGATGTCGTACCAATTGTTTAACGCAGCTTTAAGAAGCCAGGGGTTGCAGTAGCCATGGTAATATGCTTCAGAATAAACTTTTAATTCCAGTAGATCTGTATCACAAAAAAGAATTTTATCAGCGATTTTCGCCTGCTTATTTTCCCGCTTCATCTGGCCCTTTGCAATTGGAACAAGATCCTGTGGTTCACAGGTTTTCTTTTCCTTATCCCATTTTCGCTGAAGATAATCCCGCATATATTCCGGAACCCAGGCGGTCTCATAGTGCTTTGCAAGCCTTTCGGCCAATGTGGTTTTCCAGGTTGATTCTGGTCCAAAGAGAACTGCTTTCAGACAGTTTGCAGGTTCTTGTTTAAGCTTTTCTTCCATGCGAAATAACCGTAAAAGGCGATAATTGTAAATAAAAAGTATTGAAAACTCGTGAGGGTCAACCCTTTATAGAAATATAAAGGTACAGAGATTAAATCTCCTATGATCCAGAAGATCCAGTTTTCCAGTTTTTTCTTTGCCATAAGGAACATTCCAACGAAAAATATAGCCGTGGTGAAAGTGTCCAGATATGCAGTCCAGTCTGTCCATTTATCAAAGTAATTATAAACTCCATAAACAAAAAGCAAGGTTCCCAAAAACAACCAAACCGCATTTAAATGTTCTTTTTTAGTCATAGTGGTTACCGGCGTAAAATGGATGGCATCCACTTTTCGTGTCCAAATATACCAGCCGTAGATACTCATTGCAAAATAATAGGCATTAATCATCATATCTCCCAATAGTCCCCATTGCCAAAGCAGGTAGACAAATATCAATGTGCTGATGATCCCGGTTGGATATACCAGTATATTTTCCTGTTTAGAAAACCAAACCGATAAAAACCCAAAGATTACCGCAATTATCTCCAGTATAATAAATAGGGTCCTGTAACCATAATACTGTTCAAAAAAGAAATCAAAAATCGGCTGCATAGTCGCTACGATCAGATTTTACGATTTTTATATATATCAATCCACGGTCTATGGCCTCAAAGGCTGTTTTTATTTCCTTGTTAAGAACTTTCATAACCTCATCGTAATCGCCATAAACCTGGGTGCTTAAAGGATTTTCTTTTACGATTAATCCTGAATTCCGCATTTGTTTGATAAAGTTGATAATTGCTGGTTCGTAATTATCCTGAATAGGTGTAAGGGTAAGTTCTACTGAAATTTTCATTTAATAATGGAATTAGCAAATTATACACGAATGTTTTAATTGTTATCAAAGTTAGGAATTTGAAGTTGAAGTTTTGTCATTCTGAACGAGCTTGTTTAGGACTGTCCTTGCGAAGGAGGCTTTGGGCCGACTGAAGCAATCTAATGTAGGGCGGAGTGATCAAGTTTAAGAACGTTTATGCCTTTGGTGACCCGTCCAATGAGAACGCAGGATTCTTCGCTATCGCTCAGATTGACAGACCATACTGTTCAAAAGCAGTCCCAATCACCACCATATCGGCACCCGCATCATACGATTTCATGAGTCGCTGTTGTGTGCGGATGCCGCCACCCACTATCAACGGAATATTTATCGCATCCTTAACCGCCGATATAATTTCTTCGGAAACAGCAATTTGAGCGCCACTGCCCGCTTCCAGATAAATGAGCTTTTTCCCGGAGAACTGACCTGCCAATGCAGTATTGATAATAAGATCTACCTGATTTTGTGGAATAGGCAGGGTTTGGCTGATGCGGTGTACGGCACATTGATTACCACCATCAATAAGAATATATCCCGTTGGGATTATTTCCAGGGTTGAATTCCGAAGTTTTTCTACTGATTTTACCTGCTGTTCAATTAAATACTCAGGGTTTCTGCCGGAGATCAAACTTAAAAACAATAAGGCATCGGCTTGTTCTGTTATCTGGGTGTGATCTCCCGGAAATAAAACCACGGGCAAATCTGAAAACAGCTTAATTGCCCGAACACTTTTTTGCGTTTTATCAGGGGCTACCGTACTTCCCCCAACAAAAATATGGGTGGTATCACCAGGTAATCCGGATAAAAAGCATTCTGCTTCAGATTCGAGGAATTTATCAGGATCTATAAGTACCGCCAGTTGTTTTTCTCCTCTTTCAGCAGAAAGATCCAAAGTTGTATAGATTGAAGAAGTGAGGATCATTTGTCTTTAGCTTCAGTAAGTTGTCGAGCATATACACAGGTAAATCCTGCAAATTCCAGAAAATTTAGCTTAAAACGGGATTTTTCTCCCTTAAATAATACAGTTCCGGTGGTTTCTGTGGCCTCAAAATCAAAATCGGTAATATTGATGTGCTGCAGGAAACCAAGTCCGGGTTCGGCCATAAGTTTATAAATAGATTCCTTTCCGCCCCAAACGATCGTGAGTTTTCGAATTAAAGCCTCCTCATTGGCAACCGTATGATATTCTTCTAAAGGGGTGAATTTATTGGCGATCTTGAGTATTTTATCGCGTTGCATTTCAATATCTATCCCCACTTCTTCATCACTTACAATTATACCGGTAAAATTAAAAGAATGGGTTATGGAAATATGTTTACCATCTTTTAAATGTGGTTTTCCCAAATCATCATAATAAAGGTCCTGATCCACATAACCAGCTTCGGCTAAAAGATGACGAATACTCATAAATCCACGTTGATGTATTTCAGATTTCATCCCATCAACCCGCACCTGGCAATTCGTAGTGAGTTCTATTCCTTCGCTTAGCCATGTCAAAGGCTCCTCGACCTTCCAAATGAAGACTTTAGTATGTTCATCAACTGTTATTCTTTTGTAAAGGGGCATAAATTTCTGTTAGATAATGATTACTTTTGAAACTGAAAATTTCTATAAATCAAATATAATAATATGTCTACTAAAACGGTGCCTTATACGGCCTATAAAGTGAAAGATATTTCCCTTGCAGATTGGGGAAGAAAGGAAATTGAACTTGCAGAAGCTGAAATGCCAGGCCTAATGTCCTTACGCGAAGAATTTGGTAGCGAGCAACCTCTAAAAGGTGCCCGTATTGCAGGTTGTTTGCATATGACCATTCAAACTGCAGTTTTAATTGAAACATTGACGGCTTTAGGTGCAGAGGTTACCTGGAGTTCTTGTAATATATTTTCCACTCAGGATCAGGCTGCTGCTGCTATTGCGGCTGCCGGAATTCCGGTTTATGCGTGGAAGGGTATGACTGAAGAAGAATTCAACTGGTGTATAGAGCAAACTTTATTTTTTGGAGAAGATCGTAAACCACTGAATATGATCCTTGATGATGGTGGGGATCTTACCAATATGGTGTTGGATAAATATCCTGAAATGGCTGAAGATATTAAAGGCCTTTCTGAAGAAACCACTACAGGAGTGCACCGTTTATATGAGCGCGTAAAAAATGGAACACTTCCAATGCCTGCTATAAATGTGAATGATTCTGTTACCAAATCAAAATTTGACAATAAGTACGGATGTCGCGAAAGTGCAGTAGATGCCATTCGTCGTGCTACCGATGTTATGTTGGCCGGGAGACGCGTAGTTGTTTGCGGATATGGAGATGTAGGGAAAGGTACCGCAGCTTCCTTTAGAGGTGCGGGGTCTATTGTAACAGTTACAGAAATCGATCCTATTTGTGCGCTGCAAGCTGCAATGGATGGATTTGAAGTTAAAAAACTGGAAAATGTCCTTGAAAAAGCAGATATCGTAATTACCACTACAGGAAATAAAGATATCGTTCGTCCTGAACATTTTGAAGCGATGAAGGACAAGACAATTGTAGCCAATATTGGCCATTTTGATAATGAGATTGCTGTTTCCTGGTTGAATAAAAACCACGGAAGCACTAAAGTTGAGATCAAGCCTCAGGTTGATAAATATACCATCAATGGAAAAGACATTATTCTTTTAGCTGAAGGAAGACTGGTGAACCTTGGTTGCGCAACCGGTCACCCTAGTTTTGTGATGAGTAATTCATTTACCAATCAAACCCTGGCTCAAATTGAACTTTGGAAAAATTCAGATAAATATGAAAATGACGTTTATATGCTTCCGAAGCATTTGGACGAAAAAGTAGCCAAGCTTCACCTGGAAAAAATAGGAGTAGAACTTACCGAATTATCCCAGGAACAAGCTGAATATATAGGGGTTACTGTTGATGGGCCTTTCAAACCGGAATACTACAGGTATTAGATATGAGATTTCAGATTTGAGAATGGAGAAAATCCTCTTTGATTAAATTCAGGGAGGATTTTTTTATGCTTTTTAATTATGGGTTCATAAACCACATGATAAGGAATGCAACAATAATTAATACGAGCGCAGCCAAAAAAATGAAGATCCATTTTCTGGCAGGTTGGTTCCTTCGTTGTTTCTTCAAATCATCTTTCCATTCCCCTAAATACCCTATCTGTTTCAGAATTGTTTTTGCCTTAACTATCTGAGATTCCTGTACCTGAATCCGCATTCCTTCACCTCCCATTCCTGCGATTCCAGCGGAGGAACTGGTATGTTCATCAAGTATTTGATAATTTAGTTTCTCTTCTTCAAATTTGTGTTTGATTATCGAGACCTCTGCACTATCGTGAGTTCTGTAAATAGTAGAATAATCCATATATCTTTAGTATTTAACTTTTAAGATACGAAAAAACCCTTTCAGATTACTCTGAAAGGGTTTTTTAAATATTTAAAAAAGAAATCCACAATTCCCCCATCGTGGGTTAGGGGGCTTTAAGCTTCATACGGTTCAATAGAAACGTATGACTTATTGTTTTTCTTTTTTGTGAATTTTACAAGACCGTCTACTCTCGCATGTAAAGTATGGTCTTTTCCTCCATACACATTCTCTCCAGGATTGTGTGTATAACCTCTTTGTCTAACGATGATGTTCCCGGCGATTGCGGCCTGTCCTCCAAAGATCTTAACACCTAAGCGTTTTGATTCAGATTCCCTACCGTTCTTGGAACTACCAACTCCTTTTTTGTGAGCCATGGCTTAAAGTTTTTCTAGTTAATTCTTATTTGTTCTTAAGCAATTCTTTTGCCTGCTTCACCCATTCGTCAGATTCGATCTTATCACGGGTAATACCTTCAAGAGCAGAAAGTTCTTCTCTGTCGGCTGCTTTAAGTTTGCTAATTTGCTCATAAGTATAAATACCTATGTCATTCAATTTCTGTTCGTAAACCGGTCCAATTCCGTTGATAAGTTTCAAATCATCGGCATCAGATTTTGGAGCAGTACCAACACTGTGAAGAAGTTTATCAACATTTATTTCAATGTTTCCTTCTTCAGCTCTGTTTTCAGCACGACTTACCAAATTTTCACTTACTTCAACTTCTTTTTTAGCAGAAGGAGTTGCAGCGGTTTTTTTGGTTTCTGCCTTAGGAGCAGCAGCTTTATCTTCCTTTTTAGCAGAAGAAGCTTTTTTACCACCCGGCAACGTTATACCTACGATAGAAATTTCAGTTAAGGATTGACGGTGACCATTTTTGACACGGTATCCTTTTCTTCTTTTCTTTTTAAAGACAATAACTTTGTCTCCTTTAAGGTGTCTGGTGATTTTAACATCTACCAAAGCACCGCTTATAGCTGGGGCGCCTAAAGTAATAGTATCACCATCTCCGGTAAGAAGAACTTTATCAAAAGACAAACTGTCTCCTTCTTCTCCCGCAAGGCGGTTTACAAATACTTTCTGGTCTTTTGCAACTTTAAATTGCTGCCCTGCTATCTCTACAATTGCGTACATAGCGTATTTATTGATTAATTTATTTAATAGAAAACCCGCCTTCATTTTTTTAAAGACGGGTGCAAATATACTCTTAAATAATTAATTAGCAAAGGCTTTGTAGATTTTTACAATTGCTGCTTCCTGACTTCCTTTGTGTTCCAGGAATCCTTTAATAACTGCATAAATGCCAACGTTAATACCACTGTTGTTGCAAATCCCATTATTGCAACCGTAAAAAGCACCATTCCTAAACTTATATGCCAGCTTGTATCCCAAACCGAAAGCAGTTCATTTATGAATCCCGGATTCAATTCAGTAGAATAAACTCCGAAGAAAATTGTAAAAAGTATGGTGGCAATAAAACCGGTTTTTAGCCCTATTTTAAAGCCTTTCTGATATTTATATTTATTGCCCATCTTTCTTTTTGAAGCAATAATGGCCAAAAACAAACCTATTCCCACAATAACCGGATTGAACAAGCTAAACACAGGGTTTGCATGAAGTCCAAAAAGAGAAAGTATCAAAAAATACGCTATCAAACCAATTGCAATCACAATTCCATATAAAAACGGAACACCTAACTTTTTCATTTTAAATATTTTTTGTTCGTAGTACCTAAAGTTCTTAAAAATTACGCATAACATCACTTAAGAGCCTGTTAATTTTAAAATTCTTCACTGCCAAATGTGCCAAAAAACATAAAAATATTTTTTCGTGATACTCTGTAACAATCAGGTGGTTTGGCATACTAATAGAACACATTAATAAAAAACTTTAAAAATGATCAACAAAATTAAATTAACAGCCTGTGCTTTGATCCTGGGGGTTTCGGGGATTGCACAAGAAGTTGAGTTTACAGAATATGATTTAGATAACGGACTACATGTTATTTTACATCAGGATAACACTGCCCCAGTTGTTACAACTTCAGTAATGTACCACGTCGGAGGAAAAGACCGACAAGATGGAAGAACCGGATTTGCTCACTTTTTTGAGCATTTACTATTTGAGGGAACTGAAAACATACCAAATGGGAAATGGTTCGAAATTGTAAGCAGCAATGGAGGAACAAACAACGCGAACACCTCTAATGACAGGACTTACTACTACGAAATTTTCCCTTCTAATAATTTAGAATTGGGGTTATGGATGGAGTCCGAGAGAATGATGCATCCAATAATTAAACAAAAAGGAGTAGACACCCAAAATGAGGTTGTAAAGGAAGAAAGAAGATTAAGTTATGACAATAGACCTTATGGGAATTTATTGCAAGCTGTCTCTTCCAACTTATTTGAAAAGCATCCATATAAAGATCCAAATGTTGGATATATGGAAGATTTAGATGCTGCTACGTTAGAAGAATTTAAAAATTATTTCGATAAATATTATGCTCCTAATAATGCGGTTTTAGTTGTTGCCGGAGATATAGACATTTCCAAGACCAAAAAAATGATACAGGATTATTTTGGGCCAATCCCTAAGGGAAATCCTGTAGTGAGAGACATGCCTAAAGAAACTCCTATTACTACAGAAATCAAAGCGACAGCTTACGATGCTAATATTCAATTACCCGCTACTGTTTTAGGATACAGAACTCCTTCTTTTACCGATAAAGATTCATATGTTTTAAATATGATTTCTGATTATTTAAGCAATGGTAACAGTTCAAAACTTTATAAGAAGTTGGTAGATGATAAAAAAGAAGCACTGGCTGTTCAAGCTTTCAATCTGGAACAGGAAGACTACGGAATGTATTTAATATTTGCGATCCCACAAGGAGATACTTCATTAGAGACATTGAATAGTGATATGGAAGAAGAAATAGCGAAAATTAGAACTGATTTAATTTCAGAAAAAGATTTTCAAAAACTTCAGAATAAAGCAGAGAACAACTATGTGAATTCGAATTCCAGCGTAGCGGGAATCGCAAATTCTTTGGCGAGCAATTATTTATTATATGGCAATACTGAATTAATAAATGAAGAGATAAACATTTATAGATCTATTACCAGAGAGGATATAAAAAGAGTTGCTAAAGAGTATTTAAACCCAAATCAGCGAGTTGTTTTAGAATATTTACCAAAAGCTGAAGAAGCAAAACAATAAAAATTTACAAAATGATTAAGATGAAAAATAATATAATAGCTTTTGCTGCAATATTGTTTCTTTCTGTTGGAGTGAATGCTCAAATAGACCGAACCAAACAACCGGAAGCAGGTCCTGCTCCAAAAATTAATATTGAAGAACCCGATAGTTTTACTTTAGACAATGGTCTTAAAGTAATGGTGGTTGAAAACCACAAACTTCCAAGAGTGTCGATGTCTTTAAGATTAGATAATCCACCAATACTTGAAGCAGAAAAAGCCGGAGTTTCCAGTTTATCAGGTCAATTACTTGGAACAGGAACTCAAAAAATGTCTAAAGACGATTTTAATGAGCGTGTAGATTATTTGGGAGCTAGTCTTAATTTTTATTCTAGTGGAGCAGCTGCCAATACTTTATCGAAATATTTTCCAGAAGTATTAAAACTTATGGCAGATGGAGCTATAAACCCGAAATTTACTGAAGAAGAATTTATCAAAGTAAAAGATCGTGAGATCGAAGGTTTAAAATCCAATGAAAAAAATGTCGCTTATAATGCAAGCAGAGTAAGATCTGCCTTGGCATTTGGGAAAGATCATCCATATGGAGAATTTTCTACAGAAGCAACAGTGGGGAGTTTAAATCTTGCCGATGTACAATCTTTTTACAAGACTTATTTTACACCACAAAATGCATATTTAGTGATTGTTGGAGATGTGAAATTTGAGGAGGCTAAAAAGTTGGTAAAAGAAAATTTTTCCAACTGGAAAGAAGGGACTTTGCCTGATTATACCTTGCCAAAAGTTGCTAATTTGGAGAGAACTGAAATTCAATTTATCGATATGCCTAATGCAGTTCAAAGCGAAATTGCCTTGGTAAATACTATAGATTTAAAACAAAAAGACCAAGATTATTTCCCGGTTTTAGTGGCAAATAAAATTCTTGGTGGCGGTGGAGAAGGCCGTTTGTTCTTAAACTTAAGGGAAGATAAAGGATACACTTATGGAGCATATTCAAGAACTGGAAATAATAAATATGGGGCTGCAACTTTTGTTGCAAGCGCAAGTGTTAGAAATGCTGTAACCGATAGCTCTGTGGTTGCTTTCTTAGATGAAATCTATAGAATTAGAAATGAAAAGGTTTCAGATAAAGAGCTTGCTAATGCAAAAGCTAAATATACCGGAGATTTTGTATTGTCTTTGGAACAGCCAGCTACTATTGCCAGATTGGCTTTAGATGTAGAAACTGAAGATCTTGATGAAGATTTTTATGAAGATTATCTTAAAAATATCAATGCTGTATCAGTAGAAGATGTGCAACGGGTTGCGAAAAAATATTTCCTGGCAGACAATTCCAGAATTGTTATAGTGGGAAAAGGAAGCGAAGTTGCTAAAGGCTTGGAGAATCTTTCTTACAACGGAAAAGCAATTCCGGTAAAATATTTTGATAAGCAAGCCAATCCTATCGAGAAGCCTGAGTTTAACAAAGCAGTAGATCCGGCAGTTACTGCAGAAGCTGTTTTAGATAAATATATCCAGGCAATAGGCGGAAAGCAAGCCTTAGATAAAGTAAGCAGCCTGCTAATGAATGCATCTGCAGAAATTCAAGGTCAAAAATTGGATCTTGAAGTTAAAACCACTGCAAATGGAAAATCGCTACAAGTGGTTTCTATGGGCGGAAATGCCATTAGTAAGCAAGTGTTTGACGGAACTACAGGATTTGCGGTTATGCAGGGCCAGAAAGTACCATTTACTGAAGAGCAAATAGCCGATGTTAAAGCGGAGTCCATACCTTTCCCAGAATTAATCGTGGAAGATGCCAGAGTAATGGGTATTGAAGCTGTTGAAGGAAAAGACGCTTATGCAATCGCATTAAACGATAAAACTACCGCTTATTACGACGTGGAAACCGGTTTAAAAGTGAAGTCTGTAAAAACTGTTTCCCAGGGTCCGCAAACTATGGAAGTTCCAACCGGATATAGCAACTACAAGGAAGTTAATGGAATTAAATTCCCGTTTATGATGACCCAATCTTTTGGGCCGCAATCCATAGAATTTACCGTTAGTGAAATCAAATTAAACCAGGGAATTGAAGACAGTGATTTTATAGAATAAAGATTTTTTATTAATGTAGAAACGACCGGCTCTTAAAGGCCGGTCGTTTTGTTTGCGGTATATAAGTTCTTGGTACGGTTCACTAAAAACACCCCTAACAAAATAACAAGAGCTGAAATAAGCTGAAGATAACTAAACACCTCACCATCTAAAAATCCCCAGCCCAGGGCAACCAACGGGATGGTATATGTAACCGAAGTGGAAAAAACAGGATCGGAGATTTGGATAAGCTTGTTAAAGATGATCATGGCAATTCCGGTTCCTACCACTCCTAAAATCAGAACATATAGCAGGGAACGAGAGAGCACAGGATTTACAGCAACCTCACCTAAAGAAAACCCGGTAAAATACAGTACAATTACCGATGGAATTAATAATACAAGGAAATTTCCCGTTGTGATACCCAGGGCAGAGATATCATGCATATATCTCTTGATGATGTTTACGTTTATTGCATAACAGGCAGAAGCCACAATCACAAGGCCCGAATAGAAATAATTCTGGTCCGGATTAACTTGCGCACCGCTAAAAATAAGCCCCAAGGTCCCCAGCAATCCTATGATAACCCCCAAAGCCTTATTCTGGGTAAAGACAATTCTAAAGAATAAAATGCCGAATATAAGGGTCATCAAAGGTGTAGTAGAATTTAAGATAGAAGCAATGGCACTATCTATTTCAG
Source organism: Gillisia xinjiangensis (assembly GCF_046298265.1). Taxonomy (NCBI): domain Bacteria; kingdom Pseudomonadati; phylum Bacteroidota; class Flavobacteriia; order Flavobacteriales; family Flavobacteriaceae; genus Gillisia; species Gillisia xinjiangensis. Next base: position 166,080 of record NZ_JBKAHK010000002.1, read on the forward strand.
TTTCAGCAAAAGCAAAGAGATAAACGGGAAAAAAAGAACCTAAAAAAGCAGAGAGAAAGATCCATCTCCATTGACTTCTGTTAATTTTCAGAAGACTTTTAAAACCAACCATTACCAAGAAAAGCGCTGCAAAAATAATTCTGAAGGAGCCTAATTCCAAAGGGCTTAAACCTGCAAGTCCCTTTTTAATAAGGATGAAAGAACTTCCCCATACCAGTGAGAGCAGGATTAGGTAAATCCATTTAATATTTTTTAATGGCATTGATTAAATTGGAATAGAAAATATTGGATAATTAGTGCCAAATGTAAAATAAAAACGGGATAAAAAGTATGAAAATGAAAAAAGGTCCAATGTGCTTTAAAAATGCAAATTGGACCTTTTTTGTTAAACAACTAAAAACTAAATACTACTCATTTTCCGTAAGGGGAATTGGGAATTTGGAAAAAACATCATCCCCTGCCCTGTCTATTGGAAGTGTGTTGAGAATATTATATCTACGGGCATCGATCCACCTGTGGCCTTCCCCATACAATTCGTATCTTCTTTGCTTCAGCATTTCAGCCGTTAACGCAGCCTGTGTTTGAGGGCCAGAATAATCTGGTAGTGATGCAGCGTTTCTAATTACATTGAAAGCTTCTACCGCTTCAGTAGGATTTGCGGTAATATTTGCTTCAGCATATAAAAGTATTAGTTCCGCATTCCTAATTACGGGTATTTCCTGAGTTCTGGTGGTATAAAGAAAAAAGTCATAGTCACCAGATAACCCATCGAAAGTAATGGTTTCCTCCCGAAGGCTAATCTTTTCATCTACCCTGTTATCACCAGCTTCCGCTTCAGAAATAAATTTGGGTTGTACAATCCTGGCACCGGCAGCAGATGCATTTTGTTGAAAAAATACAGGATTTATCAAATCATTTTGATTTTCGGAAAAAACATAATAAACACCGGTATCAAGATCACCATTTAAATCTAAAAAGGAATCTTCAAGAAAGCTTAGCACTGCAGGGAAATTCCCCTGATATGCAGCTACCCTGGCAGAAAAAGCCTTATTTATTTCTAAAAATCCTTGAGGCGTGTTAAATTCGGAAAAACCGGAAGTCATTACAAATGGAAACTCGCTACCTCCACTTGCAAGATCTGTAGCCGCGCCCGTCAATAAAGATTGAATTACAGATAAAGCTTCAGCTTTGGATACAATCGGCCCTAAATTATCGGGATTATTCACATCCAGTCGAATACCATTTTCATCGGTAAGGTTCAAATTCAGCAACAGTTCATAAGCCTTGATTGTATTTAGAAATCCACGGGTAGCACTTAATTCCTCCGTGCTAAAATCGGCCGTAGTGTTATTTAATCCCTCCAGGATAATATTTGTATTTTTTACGCTTCTATACCTGGCAGCCCAGGGAGTTGTGATATAGAAGGTATTATTATCAAGCACCGCATTTTGCTTGCCCAATAAATCGGCGGTAAACCGGGGATCGGAGCTGGAAAACCTATAAAATTCCCTTCCAATAACCCCCACATCATCGTAATAGGTACCTAATCCCACTCTCATACTATAGAAAACACCTCCCACGAGGTCTTGTAAATCTCCTCTGGATAAATCTTCTACCAAAGCATCTACTTCAGGACCATTTAAATCGGAAAACTCTTCCACGTCACATGAAGTGGAAAGTATTCCAATGGCCATAAAAATCATCACTTTATTTATAATTTTCATATTCATCTCTTTTAAAAGTTAAAGGCTACGTTAAACAAGAATCTTTTGGAAGCGGGAAAAGGAGTAACTTCTACCGCATTGAAAATTCCTCCTCCACCAAAATTGGAGACTTCTGGATCGTAGCTGTTATAATCAAAAATGTTTATTAGATTGGTTCCGGAAAAACCAAGTTTGATTCGTTCAAAGGTGCCATTCATAATTCGATTGGTAAATTGTTGAGGAATGGTGTAGTACAATCCTACTTCCCTCAATCTCAAATATCCTGCATCTTCCACGAAAACCCCTGCGGAAGATCCCAGTTGACTAACCCTATATCTTCCATTTCCAAGTAATCCTTCAGGATCAAGGTCTAGTGTGTCATAATCGTGACTTGTCCCACTTAAATCAGTTAAAAGGGCTGTAAGGTTAATATTATCCCCTCCCTTTTTCCATTGCCACAAAAAGGAAAGATCAAAGTCCTTATATTTCAATTGATTATTAAATGCCATTTGAAAATCGGGTTCCGAATCTCCAAATTTCTGAAGGCCATTAGGACCAGGGTTTAGTCCAATCCCAACAATTTGTGTGGCACTTTGTCCCTCTTCTATTCTGAAAGTTCCTAAAGTCGCACCAAAAGCTCCTACATTAAAAGCAGGAACATCAAGTTTTGTAATTTCCGATTCGTTTTTAAAGAAGTTTACGCCAAAATCCCAGGTGAAATCCTTATTGTTAAACAAGACAGCATTTAGTCCAATTTCAATTCCTTTATTCTGAAGGCTTCCCGCATTTACAAATTCGGATGTAAAACCGGAAGAGGGTTGTTTAGCGGCTTGCAGGATTAAATCGTCTACCGTTTTTATATAATAAGTAATGGACCCTGTCAAACGATTTGAAAACAAACCGAAATCAATCCCGGTTTCAAACTCCTTTTGTCTTTCCGATTTCAAATTCGAGTTCCCTTTCACTCCTCCCAAACTGATTCCTTTTAGGGTAGCTCCGTTTAATCCAATACTTGAAAAGCTGTTATAGGAAGTAAACAATGCTCCAATTGGTGGAAAGTTCCCCGCCTCTCCATAGGCAGCCCTTAACTTGAATTGGTTGAGAACAGAACTGTCATTCCAAAAATCGAACTCATTCAAATTCAAAGCAACAGAAGCTTTGGGATAATAGGATAATTCATTAGCATCCCCATTATTAGAGGATTTATCGCCCCTAATACCCACAGTTGCAATTACTTTATCCTGGAAATTGACTTCTTCCTGCACAAAAAACCCGGCATCTTCCTGTTTCTGGCGGGTTTGATCTACACCGGTATTGGTAGCCTGATCTACATTGCTTTCTGAAGCTACAAGATCAGTAGCTGTGATAAGGTAACTATTTCTATCGAAATACTCACGGGTTAACCCGGCCTGAGTCCTGAAATTTATATCGTTGTCGGTAAAAAAATTATGAACCAGGAAGGCCGATAGGTTATAGTTTTGGTTTGCGGTACTTCCCTGGACCGACACTCCATTTTGACCCCGGTTAGAGGGTTTTTGAAACTGAAGTTCTTTTGGAAAGAATGCAAAAGTGTTGAAGCCATAATAATCTACCCCACCGCGAAGGATGAGTTCAAGATTTGATTTTTCTGCTTTATAAATATCGATATTGGCGGTTCCCCCCATTATCAACCTGTTGTTTTTTTCATTGTTAATTACAAGTTCCCTGGTTTGAAGAATGTTTGAAGCACCCAATGGGTTATCAGGAAAGTTCCCGTTTTCATCCGGAAATAAGTCTAACCATGGCACTGTTCCGGTCAATGCTACTCCCATGGAAGTTCCAGTGTTATCATTGTTAAAATATCCACGATTTGATGATGAATGGATATAATTGGTACTCAACGAAAGTTTGATAAAATCATTTGCCCTATGATCCACATTCAATCTCAGGGAAATTTTTTCATATCCGGTATTCTTAACAATCCCTTCTTCGGTATTATGGGTAACTCCTGCAAAAAATCTGGTTTTATCTCCCCCACCACTGGTACTAAAATTAGTAATGGAAATCATTCCTTTTTCTCCGAACAGTTCCTTTTCATAATCTATAAGCCTGTTTTGATCCCGGGCTGTGATAAAATCCTGTACGGCATCTTCCCCAAAACTTGCTAAAACCCTTTCTTCAGTATAATCTCTTACTCCCAAGAGATTGCTTACCTCTGTCCATCCTACAGATTGGGAAAATTTATAGCTGGTTTCACCGGCAACTCCCCTTTTGGTAGAGATAATTACCACTCCTGCAGCAGCGCGACTTCCATAAATAGCAGCAGCAGATGCTCCTTTTAAAATTTCAATATTGGCGATATCCTCCGGATTAATATCGGCGATCCTGTTGGTGGGATTATCCTGATTAGATGCACTACCCCCGGATGCAGCCGCAGAAACCGCATTTAAACCCGCTGCAATCGATGAGTTATCCACATAAACTCCATCTATAATATAAAGCGGTTGGGTATTGCCCTGAATAGAAGTTGCTCCTCTTAATTTAACCGATAGTCCACCACCTGGTGCACCTGAGGTAGCACTTACTACTGCTCCGGGAAATTTTCCGTATAATGCTCCATCCAAAGTAGCAGGAGTGGTTGTTCCTACAAGTTCTTCAGAGCTAATAGAAGCTACAGCATTTGCAGAGTTCGTTCTTTTTATGGAAGTTGCCAATCCGGTGACTACTACTTCATCCAGGGAGGACATCGCTTCAACAAAAGGTATTGCTAAAGGAGCATTGTTGATTACGCGAACTTCCTGTGATTCAAAACCTATATAGGAAAACACCAAAGTTGTAGGAAGTGAGGCTACCCTTATGGAAAACTCTCCATCAATGTTACTTGTAGTACCATTGTTAGTACCCTTTTCAATTACGTTTACAAAGGGGACTGATTCCCCCGTAGCCTGATTCACTATTTTCCCGGTTAAAGTTTCCTGCGCAAAAAGCGACAATGGCAATAATAACAGGAAAAGCATTATCGAAATGCGATTAGAATGAATTTGCCTCATAGTTTTTTAATTTTTTGATTCAGCTGACCAAAATATAAAAAAACTTAAGGATTTCCTCAATTAGTTAATTTTAATTTAATATTCTTTTACAATTGTTAAATTAAGATTAGGTTTCAGGATTAAAGTATCCATTTTCGTAAATTATTTCCACCGAAGCGTTTCCATCAAATGTTTAATATCTTTCTTTAAAAACTCCGCAGCAGGCATAATAGAATCAAAATTAGGTTTTTGATTGAAATACAGGGATCCTGTAATAAAGTGTGAAGTGCTGTCGGTAAGGTAAAACTGCGCCTGGGAAGCTGCATTTCCTTCAACTTCATATAGCATTCCATAAGTTTTATGAACAGGGTTTTTATACACGTCTCCCTCAATAAAATCGGCTTTTATGGTATGTTGCAAAGGGAGTTTTTGAGCGTCCATTAAAAGGGAACCCAGGTTGTTATTAACATCCTGATAGGTGATAAAAAGCGTTGCATTCAGCAATGGATAATTAATGTTTATCCAACAATTTCCGCTGCCCTTAGCATCTAAAATTCGGGAGATCTCATTGATTTCAAATTCATAAGGACAGTCCAGGTTTGCCTGTGTGTAGGTGGCTTCGGGAAATTCCAATGCAAGAAAAGCCTTCGGTTTAGGCAGGGTTTCGTCTTTGCAACTAAAAATAAAAAGAAGGAGTGAAAAATATAAAATAAGTTTCTTCATCGGTATAATTTATTCTGAAGCAATTATCCTTCGTTTAGACTGGCTCAATACTAAGTTTGATTTGCTTAATACGCTTATCATCAATAACCTCTATGGTAAACTTATAATTGAGGAAGGTGATGATCTCGTTCTTTTTAGGGAAACCTCCGGAGATCTCCAGTAAAAAGCCAGCCAGAGTTTCCGATTCTCCTTTCTTTCCTTCAAAAGCTGATGGATCCTCCAGTTTAATTATCTTGTAAAAATCCTTTAAAGGAGTCTTACCTTCAAAAACAAAATTAGAATCATCCAGTTTTGAGAAGATGAGATCTTCATCGTCAAACTCATCATTTATATCCCCCACGATTTCTTCTATAATATCTTCCAGGGAAATGAGTCCGCTGGTTCCTCCGTATTCATCTACCACAATTGCAAGATGATTTTTTTTAACCTTGAATTCATTCAGCAAATCATCCAGCTTTTTATTTTCCGGAACAAAGTAGGGATCCCTCACCAAGCCCGCCCAGTCAAATTCCTTTTTGTCTATAAAAGGCAAAAGATCCTTTACGTATAAAATGCCGGTTACATTATCGATGTTTTCCTTGTATACAGGAATTCTGGAATACCCGTTTTTAATAATTTCGGGAACTATTTCTTTAAAACTTTGAGTTTCATTTAAGGCGAAAATATCCATCCGGGGTTTCATTACCTGCTTTGTGTCTGTATTTCCAAAGGATACAATTCCTCTTAATATCTTTTGCTCTTCATGGGAAGTTTCTTCTTCCCTTGTAAGCTCCAGCGCCTGTGATAATTGATCTATACTAATATAACTGCGTTGTTTTCCCAATCTCTCATGTATAAAAAGGGTTATGGACCGCATTGGAATGCTTAACGGCGCGAATAAAGTATCCAGCACATTTAGCGGATACGCCATAAAATTTGAGAATTTCACGTTATTCCTGCTAGCATATACCTTCGGAAGGATCTCTCCAAACAATAGTATAAGGAAAGTAACTACCCCAACTTCAATTACAAACTTAAAATCGATCCCAAAAACCAGGGTGTTCATATTTCCGAAGAATTCATCGGTGAGGGAATCAAAAAGCAACACGATGGCAATATTTATGGAATTATTGGCAACGAGAATGGTGGCCAATAATTTTTTAGGTTTTTCGAGCAGCTTAACGACTATTTTTTGTGCATTGCTCCTTTTTCCATTTACCGTAATAAAATTTGATGGTGTGAGAGAGAAAAAAGCCACTTCGGCTCCGGAAATAAGCGCCGAACCAATAAGCAGGACAAAAACAGCAATTATGCCCCCTATTTGTGAGACATCGTAAGATAATAATAATAAGATTAAACTGGGAGGATCCGGATCCAATTGCTATATTTTTAGTTAAACTTAGAATGGAAGATCATCTTCTTCTTCCTTTCCCAAAGGTTGATTTTGATTTGCAAAAGTATCATTTTTTGATTCGGAAACAGTTGTGGGAGAAGCTGAATTTTTTGGAGCCTGAGTTCCGGTAGTTTCTTTAGAAGTTTCCTTTGGAGTTTCTTTTGAAGTTTCTTTTGGTGTTAGAAATGTAAAATCGGTGCATTGAATCTCAACCGAATAGCGTTCCACTCCCTTATCGTCCGTCCATTTTCTGTTTTTCAACCTGCCTTCAATATATACTTTGTCTCCCTTTTTAAGGTATTTCTCACATATTTCTGCAGCTTTATTTCGCACCACTATATTATGCCATTCGGTATTTTCCACCCGCTGGCCTGTAGCTTTATTGGTGTAAACCTCATTGGTTGCCAATGGAAACCTTCCAATGGAATTTCCACCTTCAAAATAATGCATTTTCACATCATCCCCGGTATGCCCTATCAACATTACTTTATTCAGTGTACCTGTCATAATTCAAAGAATTTTATGCCGTGAACTATCACGAACTTATGGATTAATTATTTTTAAAAATAAATAAAATTATCCAGTAAGTAATCAACAAAAGAGGAAATCTATCAATGCAGAAATTATAAATCCCCATCCTGTAAACCATATTCAGGGAAATTATAATCCTGAATAAAATTTGCTATCAAAACCGGAACAGGATACTTTTTGAGATTCGCTACCGAAACAGAACTTTCCGGCAATTTATTTTTCTTTATCAACCAGAAATTGGTGAAAATATGCTGGTGTGAAAGCTTATGTATAATAGGACTGCTATTAAATAAAGTAATTTGCTTTGGATCCCTTCCGGCAAAGTTTATAAATTCCTCTTCCAGAAGTATTTCCTCTTCCTTAAGCCGGGAAGTTGTTTCTACAAGCGGAAATTGATACAAACCTTCCCAAATACCTTTTCCCAAACGCTGTTCGATCAGGGTTGTATTTTCTTCAGAAATAAAAACCAGGTAATTAAAATATCGCTTCTTAACTTTTGCTTTTTTCAGTTTTACGGGGAGCTGACCAATTTTTCCGTTTTTTAAGGCAAGACAACTTCCTGAAAGTGGACAACTTTCACAAAGCGGCAACTGAGGTTTGCATTGCAAGGCTCCAAATTCCATTACCGCCTGATTGTAGGTGCCGGGATCTTCAATGTCCAGCAATTCTGTCGCCAATTGTTTGAATTCTTTTATTCCAGCACTGCTGTTCACAGGGGTTTCAATATCAAAATATCGCGCCAATACCCTGTAAACGTTGCCATCTACCACAGGAACAGCTTCATTGTAACAAATGGAAGCAATAGCGCTGGCCGTATAATCTCCAACTCCTTTCAGGGTAAGTAGCTCTTTATAATCTTCGGGGAAATTTCCATTTAATTGAGTTGCTACAACCTGAGCGGTGGCATGAAGATTCCGTGCGCGGGAATAATAACCAAGGCCCTGCCAAAGCTTCAATACTTTTTCCTGGGAAGCCCCAGCCAACTGAAAAACATCGGGAAATTCTTTTATAAACTTATAATAATAGGGTAGCCCCTGCTCTATTCTTGTTTGCTGAAGCATAATTTCGCTCAACCAAATGTGATAAGGATCGTCTGTTTTTCGCCAGGGCAAATCCCTTTTATTTTCTAAATACCAATTAACCAGTGTTTTATGAAATAGCATCCGTGCCGATGTTTAATTGCAAGTATAAATCTTTATTTGGTTACTATTTAATGAATTAGGATTGAAATATTGGAGATTTAATTCATATATTTGCCCCCTTGAAATTTAGGAACCCCAATTATAATATTAAATAGAAAGAAAATGACGAAAGCAGATATCGTAGCCAAAATCTCCGAGAAATTAGGAATGGAAAAAGGTGATGTTCAGGCAACTGTTGAAACATTTATGGAAGAAGTAAAAACTTCCCTTGAAAGTGGAGATAATGTTTATTTAAGAGGATTCGGTAGTTTTGTAGTCAAAACAAGAGCCGAAAAAACCGGAAGAAACATCTCTAAAAACACCACCATTAAAATACCGGCCCATAATATCCCGGCATTTAAACCAGCAAGAATTTTTGTTGATGGTGTGAAAACAAACGTAGAAGTTAAATAATACCCCCTTTTTAACAAACAGGGAAAAGAATAGAATTATTAATTTAAAAAAACACCAACACTATGCCAAGTGGTAAAAAAAGAAAAAGACATAAGGTAGCAACGCACAAGCGTAAAAAAAGAAGTAGAGCTAACCGCCACAAGAAAAAGTAGTGCTCTCACTACTTTTTTTAGTAAAAGACGTTCTTTGAAATTGAAACCTTCATTAAAAAATGAAATCAAGGTTTCTTCAGGATTAAAAACCCTGTGAAAATTTAATGTTTAATCCATTCCGAAACCCGAATTTTCGGGGCGGGATAAAAATCTAATCTAGTGGATAAAGAATTGATTATTAGAACCAGTTCCTCTGCTGTAGATTTTGCCTTAATAAAAGATGGAAAACTAGTTGAATTACACAAGGAAGAAGACGACAGTAATTTTGCCGTAGGGGATATTTTTATCGCCAAAATACGCAAATCTGTCCCAGGGTTAAATGCCGCATTTGTTAATGTAGGCTATACAAAAGATGGTTTTTTACACTATCATGACCTTGGTCCTCAAGTTTCTTCTTTGCTTAAATTCATAAAACGTGTAAGCACAGGTAAATTAAAAGATTATTCTTTACAGAATTTTACTTTTGAAAAAGATATTGATAAAGATGGCAGCATTGCTGAAATCTTAAAATCAAATCAATCACTTCTGGTACAGGTGATGAAAGAACCAATTTCTACCAAAGGTCCACGGTTAAGCTCTGAGCTTTCCCTGCCGGGCCGATATATAGTTTTGGTCCCTTTCTCCAACAGGATCTCAGTTTCTCAAAAAATTGAGAGTAAAGAGGAGAAGGACAGACTAAAGAGATTGGTAAAAAGCATCAAGCCAAAAGGTTTTGGCGTGATTGTTCGCACCGTAGCAGAAGGAAAAAAAGTAGCAGAACTGGACAAAGACCTTCAAAATTTGTTTGAACGTTGGAAGGTGATGTGTAAAAAAATTTATAAAGCTCCCCACCCTTCAAAGGTGTTAGGTGAATTAAATCGTGCATCTTCTATATTAAGAGATGTTTTCAACGATACATTTACTTCCATTTCTGTAGATGACGAGACGCTTTATATACAAATCAAGGATTATTTGGCAGAAATTGCCCCTAATAAAGAATCAATAGTAAAATTGCATCAAACCAACGTTCCCATATTTGAAAAATTTGGAGTCGAAAGACAGATAAAAACTTCCTTTGGCCGCACGGTATCTATGAGCAAAGGTGCTTACCTTATCATAGAACACACCGAAGCTATGCACGTTATAGACGTGAATAGCGGAAACAGGTCCAACAAAGCGAAGAACCAGGAAGATACTGCCCTGGAAGTTAATCTTATAAGCGCCTCAGAGATCGCCCGTCAATTGCGTTTACGCGATATGGGTGGAATCATCGTGGTAGACTTTATAGATATGAATAAAGCAGAAAACAGAAAAGCGCTGTATGATCATTTAAGGGAAGAAATGAGCGATGATAAAGCAAAGCACAAAATCTTACCCCCGAGTAAATTCGGATTGATTCAAATTACAAGACAACGCGTACGGCCGGAAACGAATATCAAGACCAGAGAGGTAAATCCCGATGGTAGAGGTGAGATTGAGGCACCTATTATAGTGATAGACAAAATTAAAACCGACCTTGAAAGGCTGATCAAGAAAAATCATAAAAAGATCACCTTAAGTGCGCACCCATTTATTGCAGCCTTCTTAACAAGAGGCTTTCCTTCACCCCGCTCACAATGGTTCTTTGACCATAAACGCTGGGTAAAAATATTACCAAGAGACGCTTACACGTACATGGAATATCACTTTCACGACAAAAACGGGGAAGTATTAGAGTAAAATTTATAACATTGAACTAAACGCCTTTCATTCATTTGGAAGGCGTTTTTTTTGTTTTAGAACCAGAAAAAAACCGAAGATCTATCTCCGGTTTTTTTTATTTAATTTCCTCCTTCAGCTTCCTGCTCCCAGCCTTGTGGTCGTTTCCATCTAACCGGTGGTGCGGGTTCTGGTTTTAACTCTATAGGGTTTTCTTTTAGAAGTCTTAATGCTTCCTGAACCGATCGCTCCAGCTGCGGGTCTCTTCCTGCAATAACATCTGCCGGAGTCATATGCACCTCTATATCCGGGGCTACCCCTTCGCCTTCTATAGCCCAGTTTCCTTCAACATCAAAAAATCCACCGCGTGGTGCTACCATTCTGCCTCCATCTACAAAAGCAGGAGTATCCCAGGTGCCTACAAGTCCGCCCCAGGTGCGGGTACCTACCAAGGGTCCTATTTCCATTTCCCGGAATAAGTAAGGCAACAGATCTCCTCCGGAACCGGCTCTCTCGTTAATGATCATCACCTTTGGGCCCCAAATTCCGGCCATAGGGGTTGTAAAAGGTTTATTTCCCTCAACCCTGCTGTTAAAATATCCATGAAGTTCCCTCGCGAGTACTTCCACAATATAATCGGCAGCAGAACCTCCTCCATTATTCCTTTCATCTATGATCGCCCCTTGCTTATTCTGCTGGGCAAAATAATATCGGTTAAAATACTGATAGCCTTGTTGCCCGGTGTTGGGAACATACACATAAGCGAGTTTACCATCAGACATTTCATCAACTTTTCTTCTGTTGTCTTCTATCCAGGCAAAACTCCTCAACTGATATTCATTCTCAACCGGAACAACTGTGATTAGCCTTGCTCCTGCCTTAGAAGGTTTATCATTTACTAAAATATAGGTTTGCCTTCCGGCGGTACCTTCAAAATAAGTATAAAGATTTTGGGAAGCTTCCACTTCTTCTCCATTTACCTCTAAAAGATAATCTCCTTCATTCACATTCAACCCGGAAAGACTCAAAGGAGCCTTCACCTCCGGATTCCAGCTTTCACCATTATATATCCTGCTGAAATAATATCTGTTTGACTTCACCCCGTAATCTGCTCCAAGCAATCCTCCCGGAACTCTTTTTATATCAGGAAAATCGCCACCTGAAGTATAAGAATGCCCAACGGCTACTTCACCTCCCAGTATATCTACCAGGTAATTAAGATCTGACCTGTGACGTACGTGCTCTATCCAGGGCGTATACCATTCCAGTATTTTATCCCAGGGAGCACCGTGAATATTGTCTACATATAAAAAATCTCTTTGATAGCGCCATCCTTCCCTAAATATCTGCTTCCATTCTTCAACAGGGTCGATTTTTAATTTCAGGCTGGAAACCATCAGTTTATTATCTTCAGCTTTTGGAGCTCCATTTCCGGTGGCAATAATTCCCCAGGTACCGCCATTGCGGTAGAGCATATTTTTACGATCATGGGATACAGATGCCTCATTTACTTTAGGAAGAAATGGGATAGCTTTTCGCTCTTCGAGGCTGTACCTGCTCATAGAGAACTCAGGTTCGTTTGGGATGCCTTCCATATAGAACACATAACCCTCCGCGGCGGATAATAAACCGGTATAATTTTTATCTGGATCGCCCAGTACTTCAATCCGGTTTTCTAATCCGTCAAAATCAATTTTTACCTTTGGTACATCCTTTTCAGGTTCTTTTTTACCTGAAGCTTTCTTTTTCTCTTCCTTAGCTTTGACTTCTTCCTCCTCTTTTTGCTCCTTCTCATCGAATAGACGGGGCATAAGAGGTGAAGGTGTATCTTTAGAAAGCACCATCATATAAAGACTTCGGGTGACAGGCCTTTCATAACTGGTCATATCCAGCCAGCCAGTATTTAACCCATAATTTGTTGTGGCAAGAAAATAAAGATACTTTCCGCTTGCATCCCACACAGGAGAAATTGCATCGGCCATGGAATTCGTCAATTGATGGTTTTCACCGGTTTCCACATTATGAACTTTCACCGCCTTGAACATATTATCCATGATGCGAACATAGGCAATCCACTGGCTATCAGGGGACCAAACCGGGTTAAGAGAACGGTTTGGATGAGCATAACCTTCAACATCGGCTTTGGTGATTTGTTCGCTCTTTACATCCATATACCAGAGGTTATAATCTGTATCGGTAAAAGCGATATACTTCCCGTTTGGCGACCATTCCGGTTTAAAGAAGAAAGTTGGACCTGGTATTTTTATACTGCGGATATCTCCTAATCCTTCCTGGCTCCCGATCATAAGCTGATATTCTCCTGAAGCATCCGAAAACCATGCTATTTTGGATCCATCTGGAGACCAAACAGGAAAACGATCTGCCGCCCCGGATGAGTTGGTTATATTTCTCCAGTTGCCTTCTTCTTTTGAAACCGTAAAGATCTCTCCCCGGTATTCAAATAATGCACGTTGTCCAGTAGGACTTAAGGATGCATTTGAAAGTCTTGTGGCTGAAATATCCTCCCATCTTGGCCGGGCCCAGTTAAAATCTCCACGGACATTTATTTCAAGTTGTTCGCTACTTCCATTCGAAGGGTTCAGCAAATGCAGATATCCACCCTGCTCATAAACGATCATTCCAGCACCTGAATCAAGGCTTTTGGTATCAAATTGTTTGTGAAAAGTCAGCTGTTCCAAATTTTCAGAAACAGGATCATAAGACCAGATATTATTTGCATAATCTCTTTCAGAAAGGTAGAAGATTTTTCCGTTAAGCCAAACAGGATCGGTATGTCTCTCATTATCGGTTCTCAAGGTTTGTTTGAGGGAATAATCTTTTATATTCAGGATCCATATTGGCTGCGCCTGTCCGCCGCGATAATTACGCCATTCGGGATCCCAGAAAGATATTGGAGTATAGGCAAGAAATTTACCGTCTTGAGACAATTCTCCTTTGGCAGCCCTAGGAACTTTTAAAGCCACCGGCATACCACCAACGGTTGAGATAGTATACAGTTTTGAAACTGCCGTGGGATATCCTTCCCTTCCGGAAGAAAATAAAACAGACTTCCCATCAGGAGTCCAACCGGTAACTTCATCGGCTCCCGGATGCCAGGTAAGCCTTTTTGGCTGCCCTCCTTCAGCAGGCATAATATAAACATCTACATTTCCATCATACTGCCCGGTAAAAGCAATCCATTTGCCATCGGGTGAAAAATGAGGATTGGTTTCAGCTCCTTCATTTGAAGTGAGACGGCGGGCATTTCCAAGCTTTGTCTCTCCCTTGCGTTGGTCAACTATCCAGAGATCATTTGCATAAACAAAAGCAATATGTTGATCGCTTATAGTTGGCTGTCTCAACAGCCTGCTGCCCTGGGCTGTTGCTGCTATAGTTGAAAAGCCCAAAAAACAACAAAAAAACAATAACCGGGTTTGTAATTTCGATATCATAAAATAAATAGGTTTGGCAATAATAATGAGCAGTAATATAGGAAAAAATTTCCTGTTGAGTAGTTTGAAAAATTTAGCCTTTCTCCTAAAATTATGCTTTCTACGCCAAAGTTTAGCCTACTAAATTCTTTAAATTATCTTTGAATAATATGAAATCAGACCCATCACAAAAATCCTACACCGTAAAAGAGGCCACAATAAAGCTGATGCAGTTTTGTGCTTACAGAGATCGCTCCCAAAAGGAAGTCGAAACAAAACTGCGGGAAATGCGAATGATCCCACAAGCCTGTGAGCAGATTACCATCAAGCTTATGCAGGAAAATTTTTTAAATGAAGAACGCTTTGCCCGTAGTTTTGTTCGGGGAAAATTCAGAATTAAAAAGTGGGGAAGGATCAAGATAAAGCAGGAATTAAAAAAGCGGAATATCTCTGCCCCTCTTATAAAAACAGCCTTTACCGAGATTGATGATTCTGAATATTTCACTACTCTGGAAGAAGTTGCCGCGAAAAAGCTGAATTTAATTAAAGAGGCTAATCCGTATAAAAAGAAGCAAAAACTAGTTTATTACCTGCAACAAAGAGGGTTTGAAATACCTTTGATCCTTCAGGTTACAGAGGACTTTAAATTTTAATATTATTCTTTTTATGAGTATTCACAATGGCCTGTTCATTCTTATAATCTATCCATTTCTGCCCTCTTAACTTACGCATGTAATTATCGAAATACCGCATAAAACCAAGGTTGTAAAGTGCTTTTGAGAAATTGGTGATATTTCTGGATGTTGCCCTTAAACTCATTGAAAATCCAGGAGTTAAATAAGTCATCTGGTGCCAGTATCCTTCCGGCATATAAAGAGTTTCCCCGTGATTTAAATTTGTGATATAGCCTCTTGCTTTTTTAAGTGTTGGAAAATTTTTAAAATCGGGATTAGTAAAATCGATATCCTCGCGCGTTATAAGCGCGTATGGAACTTTATAAAGGAATTTACTCTGGGAAGGAGGAAATAAAATACACTGTTTTTTTCCGTGAAAATGAAAATGCAAAATATTTGCATAGTCAATATCATAATGCATAAAAACCTTTGAATTCTCACCGCCAAAAAACAAGGTTGGAAGCTGTTTTAAAAATCGTAATCCAAGATCCGGAAACTTAAAGTCCTTTTGAAGAGATGGAACTTCCTTGAGTAAATGATATAAAAAAATACGATAATTTGTAGGCTTGGTTTGAAGCAAATCAATATAATCTGCCATTTTCATCTTTAAATGGGCTTCATTAAATTTTAACGCTGCACTTATAGGCCGGTCATCATAAAGAGGTACCGTTTTCTCACCGGCAATTTCTCTGATATAATCAAGGTCCCATTTTTTATATGCAGGCCAGTCTTCAGTTAAATGTTCAATTACAACAGGCTTTTGTTTCCGTACATAATTTTTGACAAAATTTTCCCTGGTTATCGTAGAAACTCTCGGTATTTCAGTTAATTCCATTCCTTCTTTCATCATTCAATTCCGGCATTTTTATGGGTATTTTTTATCGCATAATCATTCTTGTAATCTATCCATCGTTGGCCTTTCAGTCTTCGCATTATATTATCAAAATTCCGTACCAAAATCACATTGCTTAAAACCTCCAGAATTTTTTTCGGAGAAGTAGGTAATGATCTTAAAGTTAGCGATAAACACGGACTTTCATATTTAATAAAATGCCACCATTTACTGGGTATAAACAGTGCTTCCCCGTGTTTTAAACGGACTTCATAGCCTTTGGTTTTTGCCAGAGCAGGATACTTCTCAAAATCGGGATTATCCATGTCTATTATTTCCATGCTCACTATGGAATAAGGAACCTTATAAAGGAATTTTGTTTCCTCCGGCGGAAACAGGATTACCCGCTTTTCACCTGCGAAGTTAAAATGAAAGTTATTCGCGAGATCCATATCGTAATGCATGACCACCTTTCCTCCTTCACCGCCCACAAACAAGACAGGCAATTTTTTAAAAAATCTAACTCCCAAATCGGGATATTTAAAGTCCTTTATAAGCTCAGGGACATTTTGAAGAAGGTTAAAGAAAAACATACGGAGATCTGTTGGACCTGCTTTAAGTATCTCTATATATTCCCGCATTTTGATCTTCATTGCAGGCCCATGACTTTTTTGCTTTCCTGTGGCAGGTTTACTGTCATAAAGTGGAACCACAATATCGCCGGCCTTTTTCTCAAAATAGTCAAAATCCCATTTCTTGGTCGCAGGCCAGTCGGAACTGAGATCCTCAAATACCACTGGACGCTGCGGAATAAAATAGTCTTTCAAAAAAATTTCTTTTGAGATTCCTTTTACCCGCGGAATATCCTGCAGATTGAGTTTCATACTGAAATATATTAAAAATTAAGCCTTGGTTTTGGCTTTTTCCTGGGCCTGAAGATTTTTTTCAATCTTATGCCCTGGTCTTGACCATTTTGGTTTTTCTCCCAAATTCTGGTATTTAGATTCCTGGGCAGAAATGCTTTCCGGCTGAGATTTTTTCTCAAAAGCCTTCTGTGGGTTTAGTCCCAGGGCCTTAAACATTTCCATATCCTCACTAACATCAGGATTTGGGGTAGTCAATAATTTATCTCCTGCAAAGATGGAATTTGCACCGGCAAAAAAGCACATTGCCTGCCCTTCCCTACTCATTTGAGTTCTTCCGGCAGATAACCGCACCTGGGTTTCAGGCATTACAATCCTGGAAGTTGCAACCATTCTAACCATTTCCCAAATGGAAACCGGTTCCTGCTCTTCCATAGGAGTTCCTTCTACCGGAACCAATGCGTTGATTGGCACAGATTCCGGTTGCGGATTTAAAGTAGACAAGGCCACCAGCATTCCCGCTCGGTCACTTATACTCTCACCCATTCCTATTATTCCTCCGCTACAAACAGTAACATTGGTTTTTCTTACATTCCCAATGGTATCAAGCCTGTCCTGATATCCACGTGTAGATATCACTTCTTTGTAATATTCTTCAGAAGAATCCAGATTGTGATTGTAAGCATACAGTCCAGCTTCCGCAAGACGCTGGGCCTGATTTTCGGTAATCATTCCAAGGGTGCAACAAACTTCCATCTCCAGTTTGTTGATGGTTCTCACCATTTCCAAAACCGAATCAAATTCGGCTCCATCCTTTACATTTCTCCAGGCAGCCCCCATACAAACCCTGGAACTCCCAGATGCTTTAGCGCGCAAGGCCTGGGCTTTTACCTGGTTTACGCTCATGAGGTCATTTCCTTCAATATCGGTATGGTAACGTGCCGCTTGTGGGCAATAACCGCAATCTTCCGGACAACCGCCCGTTTTTATAGACAGCAACGTAGAAACCTGTACTGTATTTGGATCGTGATTTTCCCTGTGAACGGTAGCTGCTTCGTAAAGCAACTCCATAAATGGCTTGTTGTAAATCTCCAGAATTTCTTCCTTTGTCCAGTTGTGTTTTATAGTCATGAAATATGATTTGAATCCAAAAATAACGAAAACTCCGCTTTTCTGAATGCTATTAAAATATATTTTTATTATTGTGCTGCAATGCTTTAAAAACCAGACAGCTTTTTGAACAGTTTATTTATGATTTATTCACTAAAACCGAAACTGCATTTCCACCAAAACCAACGGCATTTACGAGTATATTTTTTAACTGCTTTGGTGCTTTTTGAAACACTGAAAAAGGAACTGGAATAAATTCCTGATGTTGTAACATCAGAATCGCAAGTTCCAGACTCAAAATTCCTGAAGCTCCAAAGGTATGGCCAATCTTCCATTTATTGGAAGTAAGTGCCGGATGTTGCTCCCCAAATACTTCCCGTATAGCATTGACCTCGGCCTTATCACCTTTTTGTGTTCCCGGAGCATGCATTACCACGGCATCAATTTCATCTAAGGGAATAGCTCCAATCGCCATTTTCATGGATTTCTGAAAACATTCAGCATTCGCTGAAATAGATACGGAATGTTTTAATTTTTCAGTAGCATATCCAATTCCGCCGATCTTAGCGATACTATTTTCAGGATTCTTCTCCAGGCAAAGCACTCCTGCAGCTTCCCCCAGGGTCATAGAATTTCGCGTTTTTTCCATATCCAAGGCACGACAGGGAAAATCCAGATACTGCGAAGCATAGATCTTCATGGCTTTCATTTGGGCGATGGTAAATGGGGTTAGGGCAGCCTCACTTCCACCCACCAGGAATTTATCAGCCATTCCGGCCTGCAACCAGGCAATTCCATTTAGCACCGCATGCAATCCGGTTGAACAGGTTACACTATGGGAAATTTCTGGTCCCGAACTTTGCAAATCCTGAGCAACCCAGGACGAAATATTTCCAAGAGTGGTAGACGGAGAGGCCAGAATTTCAGCTTTTCCTAAATTTAAAAACGAAGCATGGTATTTTTCAAACAGTTGAGTGGCGCCGCGGGAACTTCCAATATTAATTCCAATGTTTCCTCCGACACTCCATCCGCTTCTTTTTACCGCCTCTCTGGAAGCAAAAACCGCATATAAAACCGATTGATCCAAATTCCTGAAATGAGGTTTAGAGTCCCGGAATTGTGCTAATTCTTCCTTAAGTTCTTTTGGAAGAAAAGCCGCATATCCCGTCATTCCATTAAAATCATGACTGGAAATCAAATGTTTTGGATCTTTATACCGCTCCCAAATTTCTTCAGAAGTTTTCCCAAGGGGAGAAACCGAGGCGATTGAAGTTATATAAACAGGGCTATTCAAGACTTGTAATTTTTAAGCAAAAATAAGCGCTATATAATCTTTAGCTAAACTTTAAGCCAAAAAAATAAATAAGAAGTGATTTCAGGGTGTCGTCTGACTAAAATATAAATTCAAAATTGAATCCATAGGTGTTTTTCCCAGCAGAACAGATTCAATTTTATTCATTATTTCAGTGGGAATTAGTGCTTTTAGAGGTTGCTTTACACTATTAAGATTTTCAAATGCTTCCTCAAGTTTTGAATCCCAATCCTTATGGAAATTAAGCAGATCATCCGGAAATACCTTGGTGCGGGCAGTACCTTCATCTTTAGCATGAAAAGCCTCGGTGACATTAAGGTAACCATAATCATCTGTAAGTTCTTCCCCGGGATGAATGTCGCGCACTGCGATCTCAAAGTCATACGCGGTAGAAAGACAATTGGATTTAAAACTGTGGTTCACATATTTTGAGAGATCCCAGCACATCACATAATTCCCCTTGTTATTCCTAAAGGTATATTTATCGATCATTTGCTGTGATAACAGCTTCATTTTATCGACTTCCTCCTGGGTGAAAATTTGATCCAATTCATCCTGAACCCATGTAATAGTACCTTTTGGGATGAATTTCGTGGCAACAACCCCATAGCCTATTTCATCACTTATAAACTGAATTTCTGTATCCGGGTGTATCATAGCAGGAACCTATTTTATACATCTAATATAGAATAAAATCCAAACCGATTTCATTAATAAAATTATAAATTAACAAGTATCTCAAGAGTTTAATAACCTGTTTTATCAAAAATAAAATTATTGTTTATCGATAAATTAATATATATTTGTTATCGATAAACAATAAAAATATTATGAATAGAAATTCCCTTTTAAACATCGCAAACTTCTTTTGTCAATTCTTTAAATTATCTTTTGGAGTCTCGATAATCATAATAACTATAGTTTTCCTTCATTTCCAATTTGATAGAAACTTCTATGATGAATGGAATTTTGAGAAACCGGGTAATGATTCATTGATACTGATCGAAACAGAATCATTTGTAGGTGAAAAATCCCTTATTGATGAGAAACAGAAACTATCTGGCTGGAATACAGTTTCGTTATATTTTAATTACTTAAAATATACAGCTATTCTTATTTTCCTTTTTCTCTCAATAAATCAGTTCAGAAGGGTTCTGAAATCTGTGAGAAAGCTTGAAACTTTTCATCAAACCAATGTGCAAGCCTTTAAAAAGATTGGTAATTATTGTTTATTGATGGGCGGACTTTCTGTTTTCAGTTATTGGGACTTTGGTAATCACGCAATCAGTTCATTTACTATTTCCTTTAATATTTTATTCGTTGCGTTGATAGCTTTTATTCTCGCTGAGATTTTTAAAGAGGGAAACAATCTGATGGAAGAAAACGAACTAACTGTATAACTAAAAATAACAGATGAAAACAACCAATTCCATTAAGCCTCCAATTCTGCTTAAAACCATTCTGGACATTTTATACATACTGCTCATTATTAGCATAATAAGTTCTTTTATCTTGTTTATACTTAGTGTGATCTTCTCCGAAAAAATTCCGTTTTCCGTAAAGATCAACGAATACGAAATCGAAGAATTTTCAACTGCCATTATCCTCGGAATAAGTTTAGAATTTATCATTTCAGGGATATTTATATACATAATTTATTTGCTTCGGAAAGTAGTGCGCAGCTTTTTTAAGCGGAAATTATTCACCCCAATACAAATTTCCGGATTAAAACTCATTGGGCAATTACTAATTATTGGAAGTCTGGCCGAAATGCTTTTAGACTTTGTAATGAAACTTATTTTAGAAAATAAGGCAGCCGTAGGGATCAATATAGATGGCTCCTTTGACTCACTTTGGTTCCAACTGGCTCTGGGACTCTTCTTTATTTTACTTTCAAAATCCTTCAGCTATGCCGGAAAATTGCAGGAAGAAAACGATCTAACAGTATAATATTTAACAACGTCCGATAAAAACTAATAAAATAACCAGATGAAAACAACCGACACACCTCTTCAACCATTAAAATGGTTCCTAAACTTCATATTTATCGTTGTATTAATGTCCATTGGAATAAATATTATTGGAATTCTTTTTATTCCATTTTTACCTGAATCTAAATTTTGGGCTGATTTATTATTAGTACCTAATTTTAGGTGGGAATTACCGATAATTGGGCTAATTATGGTGTCTATACTTTTAAATATTGGTTTTATCTTTAGCTTATATGTTTTCAAAAAAATAGTAAGCTCGCTATTTAAATCTCCTCTATTTACTGAATTTCAAATTTCAAGCCTGAAGCTTTTGGGTCAATTAATAGTTCTTTTGGTAATTATTAAATCCGTATTCAATATATTCTCTAACATGATTTTTGGAAAAAGTGAAGTGGTTGGTATTCATGTTTTTTCTTTCGATTCCAAAATAATGGCTATTTGTATGGGATTGTTCTTCATTTATCTTAGCTATGTTTTTAGGAAAGCGAAAGGCCTAAAGGAAGAAAACGATCTAACAGTTTAAAATGTCAATAAAAGTAAATTTAGACCAGATGCTGGAAAAGCGAAATATGAAAAGCAATGAACTTGCTGATGCTATTGGTATTACCACCGCCAACTTATCTATATTAAAAACCGGAAAGGCTAAAGCGGTTAGATTTTCGACCCTGGAAGCTATTTGTCAAGTATTGGATTGCCAACCCGGGGATATTTTGGAGTATGTGAAGGAATAAAAAAAACCTGCCAGTGTTTGAAACACTGGCAGGTAATATTAGGAAATTATAAAAATCAGATCTTAATCTGCCAATATAATTGCTTTATTATCTTTCATTTCAAGAACTCCTCCTTTAATAATATAGAACACATTATTTCCTTCCTTTCTAAATTCCGAAGAAAGTTTTTTTAAACCAGCCTGATCTGCACCAAGATTGATCTTAACTTCCCCTTCTACCAAAAGAGAAACAATAGGAGCGTGATGATTCAGCATTTGAAATTCACCATCGATTCCGGGAACTTTAACCGCTTCTACTTCAGCACCAAATACAACGGCTTCCGGAGTAACTATTTCTAAATACATATTACTTTTAGTATTGAGTATTAAGTATTGAGCAACTAGTACCAGAGCTTTTACTCAATACTAACTACTCAATACTATTTTAAGATTCTGCCAACATTTTTTCTCCTGCCTCGATAGCATCTTCAATACTACCTTTAAGGTTAAAAGCGGCTTCCGGAAGGTGATCTAATTTTCCATCCATGATCATATTGAAACCTTTGATTGTTTCTTTAATATCAACCAAAACTCCTTTTAAACCTGTAAACTGTTCTGCCACGTGGAACGGCTGAGATAAGAAACGTTGAACACGTCTTGCACGGGATACGGCAAGTTTATCTTCTTCGGAAAGCTCTTCCATACCAAGAATCGCGATAATATCCTGAAGTTCCTTGTAACGTTGCAACAATTCCTTAACACGTTGCGCACAATCATAATGCTCTGATCCAAGGATCTCGGCGGTAAGAATTCTTGAGGTAGAATCCAGAGGATCTACCGCAGGATAAATACCAAGCTCGGCAATTTTACGTGAAAGTACTGTAGTTGCATCCAGGTGGGCAAAGGTTGTTGCCGGCGCCGGATCGGTTAAATCATCTGCAGGTACATAAACCGCCTGAACCGATGTAATAGATCCGTTTTTGGTAGAAGTAATACGTTCCTGCATAGCTCCCATCTCTGTAGCTAAGGTTGGTTGGTAACCAACCGCAGAAGGCATCCTTCCTAAAAGTGCAGAAACTTCTGACCCTGCCTGTGTGAAACGGAAAATGTTATCTACAAAGAAAAGCACATCTTTTCCCTGTCCTTCTCCTGCTCCATCCCTAAAATATTCTGCTATGGTAAGTCCCGAAAGTGCTACACGTGCACGTGCTCCCGGTGGCTCGTTCATTTGTCCGAAAACAAAGGTTGCTTTAGATTCTTTTAAAGCAGCTTTATCTACTTTAGTAAGATCCCATCCACCTTCTTCCATGGAATGCATAAAATCGTCTCCGTATTTTATAATCCCGGATTCCAACATTTCTCTTAAAAGGTCATTCCCTTCTCTTGTTCTTTCACCAACTCCGGCAAAAACCGAAAGTCCACCGTGTCCTTTTGCAATGTTGTTGATCAATTCCTGGATAAGTACTGTTTTTCCAACACCGGCTCCTCCAAACAATCCAATTTTACCACCTTTTGCATAAGGCTCAATTAGATCAATAACCTTAATTCCGGTAAATAAAACTTCAGTGGAAACAGATAAATCTTCAAATCTTGGTGCATCACGGTGAATTGGCAATCCACTATCACCTGCTTTTGGTAAATTCTCCATTCCATCAATTGCATCTCCAATCACATTGAACAATCGGCCATACACATCTTTTCCTATAGGCATTTGAATTGGTGAACCAGTCGCAACTACTTCCACACCTCGGGCTAACCCATCGGTAGAATCCATCGAAACGGTTCTTACCGTGTTCTCTCCAACATGGGATTGAACTTCAAGAACCAGGATAGATCCATCTTCTCTGGTGATTTCAAGAGAATCGTAAATTTTTGGTAATCCAGAATTTTCTGAATTAAAAGCTACATCCACTACAGGACCAATAATTTGTGCAACCTTACCTATGATTTTAGACATTATCTATTACTTTAATGTTTAATATAATAATTGTTATAATTCTGTTCGACAAATACTTATAAAATTAGAATTCGTCAAAATTTTATTTCAGGCTGCAAAGATAGTTTTTTCCTGATAAAATTCTACAGGCTCTTGCACAACTTTTTTGACTTATACTTTTTTGAAATGCAAGGAGGAAAACATCAGCATTAAATCTTTTAAAGGAAGCCTTCTTGCCAGCTTTTAAAAAATTATTCTACTGTAACCGATTTCGCCAAATTTCTTGGCTGATCTACATTTTTACCCAACATCACAGCGATATGATAAGATAAAAGTTGAAGCGGAATCGTAGTTAATAACGGAGTTAATGACTCGATAGTTTCAGGAATTTCGATGACATAATCTGCCAGCTCCTTTACTGCCTCATCTCCCTCTGTGACAATTCCAATAATTTGTCCCTGCCTTGCCTTTATTTCCTGAACATTACTCACCACTTTTTCATAATGCCCCTTACTGGTAGCAATTACAACTACTGGCATGGATTCATCGATTAAGGCAATAGGCCCATGTTTCATTTCTGCTGCGGGGTAACCTTCTGCGTGGATATAGGAAATTTCCTTAAGTTTTAAAGCTCCTTCCAATGCCACAGGAAAATTATATCCTCTTCCCAAATAAAGGCAATTAGGTGAATTCTTATATTTTTCGGCAATTATTTTTATATGTTCATTTTCTTCCAGCACTTTAGAAATTTTGGCTGGAATTCTCTCCAATTCCTGCAAATGAAATCTAAAAGTTGAATCGGATATTGTACCGCGATGTTTGGCCAATTTTAAAGCCATTAAAGTTAGTACAGTGATTTGAGTGGTAAAAGCTTTGGTAGAAGCTACCCCAATCTCCGGGCCTGCATGCGTATATGCACCGGCGTGAGCTTCTCTGGATATCGATGATCCAACTACATTACATACACCAAAAACAAAAGCTCCTTTCTCTTTGGCAAGTTTTATCGCCGCCATAGTATCTGCGGTTTCCCCACTTTGAGAAATCGCTATAACCACATCATTTTCAGAAATAACTGGATTTCTGTACCGGAATTCAGAAGCATATTCTACTTCCACCGGGATCCGGGCCAAATCTTCAAAAATATATTCTGCAACCAATCCGGCATGCCACGAAGTTCCGCAGGCAACAATAATAATTCTTTTTGCATTGGCGATACGTGCCATATTATCGTCTACCCCTGCCATTCTTATAATCCCTTCATCTACCAGCATTCTTCCGCGGTAGGTATCGGTTATCGCATCTGGTTGTTCGTAGATCTCTTTCAGCATAAAATGATCATACCCGGCTTTTTCTATTTGTTCCAGGTTCATTTGCAACTCCTGGATATAAGGATCTACAAGGGAATCATCATGGATCTTTCTCACCTTTATTTCTTTCCCAAGTCGTACTACGGCCATTTCCCCATCTTCCAGGTAAATTGCATTGCTTGTATATTCTATAAACGGAGAAGCATCTGAGGCTATAAAAAATTCATTTTCACCAATTCCAATTGCCAGGGGACTCCCCAAACGAGCAACAACAAGCTCATTAGGTTTTCTGGTATCAAAAACAGTGATTGCATAAGCTCCTACGGTTTGGTTAAGTGCTATTTGCACCGCCTTCCCAAGTTTCACTTTTTCGTTTTTCATGACATCTTCTATCAGATTTACCAGCACTTCCGTATCTGTATCCGACTGAAAAGTATAGCCTCTTTTTACAAGTTCTTTTTTAAGAGTTGCAAAATTTTCTATTATCCCGTTATGTATTATTACCAAATTCCCTGAATTTGAATAATGGGGATGAGAATTTACATCGTTAGGAACACCGTGAGTTGCCCATCTGGTATGCCCAATCCCTACTTGTCCTTTGGTAGAGGTAGTGCTCTCAAACTTCGCTTTAAGATCGGCAACTTTGCCTTTCGTTTTGCATAGGTTTAGCTGCTCCCCATCGAACAATGCAATTCCTGCGCTATCATAACCTCTGTATTCAAGTCGTTCCAATCCTTTTAACACTATTGGATAAGCATCTCTATATCCAATATATCCTACAATTCCACACATATCCTAATTGTTTGTTTCGGTATAAATAATATTAAATTTCAGTCTTTTTCCCGGATCGCTTCCCAAATTCCCATGAAGCACTGTTCCCCTAGATGTGATTACCGAGGCTGAAGGCACCCTGTCAATACCATTTACAGGGTTTTTTAAAGCTGAATTTGCCAATAAATTAATATTCTGAGTTATCACAAGGCCAAGTTTTACATTTTCGATATCCTCATTAAGGATTTGCTTGACATGTTCCGTGATCCTGATCTTATAACTTATTCCATTTTTATCTTCGTCCCTGATCAATCTTCCGGAATGACTCGTAAGTGAATTCAATGGAAAACTAACATCCGGTTGATTTATACTGTAATCAAGCAGTGGCCGATTAGTCTCTAAGTTGTATAGATATATTCTCTCTGGCTCTGAACTTCCACCCTCAACCTTGTCCTGATTCACATAAAAGGTTAAACTCGCCTCATTGATCAACCATTTATTCGCCTTTAACTCCTCCAGCTCAGCTTCATCCTCAAATAGGTCTATTACAGCCATGCTGCCGGCTCCACCTTTCAAATAAAGATTTTCTGCACCGGTTTCTTCATTTGTTTCTTCTATTTCCTTGGCTATTTGCGCCGGTAGTTCCTGGGAAAATGTGTTTACTGTATTCCCTCCCAGCTCAAGTTTATAAGATCTGGGAACTTCTATAATGGAATCTGCCACTTCCTGAAAATCTGTGTAATACAGAACAATTCCTGCTTCATTTCCACTTAAGTTCAACAACATCATCGAGCCGCTACCATCTACCGGTTCGGCTTCAAAATACAAGCCTCTTAAATAATTCCTGAAGTTATTATTATTGGACAATTCTGAAGAACCCTGCTTATCTATGATATTCTCTTTAAAGAATTGCGTTGATAAAGAAACCCTTAACCTGGGACTTACTCTTATGGTATCGATCTCATTTCCCTCGGTAGTTGGATCATTTTCAAAATAGACGGATTCTTTGTCTGAAGGTTTAAAAGATTCATTTACATAAAGAGGATCTCCAATCAAACTAGCCTTAAAAGCAGGACCTTGATTTGAATAATATTTTTGCCTGTTCTCAAAATTGGTTTCGGAGTCAAATTCATTTAAAAAGAAATTGGACCTGCTTACCGTTAATTTAAACGGGGAATCACCATAAACAGAATCCAGCCTAAAAACAGGATTTCCGTCTTCATCTGGCTCTAACCTTGTACTAAAGTAAGGCAGTGTTAAAATAACGCTGTCCAACCTTGGTTCATTTCCAAAAGTAGGATTACTGCTTGTAAGCGATACTTGAGAGAGTATACTGGCTGTTTGTTGCCCATAAACAGGCTCTTTATAAACGCCAAGCAAATTTACGGATAAACCGTTTGTTTGAACCGGGCCTAAATTCTTGCTATAAGCCATAATTCCCGCCCTGTAGGAAGGTAAGGAATCAATTTGACCCCCTATAAGCTCTCCACCAATTGTAGTAAAATCATCATCACAGGACACAAATGCCAGAAGAGTGATTAATACAGCCGGTATAAAGCCTAATCTTTTCAATAAAATCATTGGGTATAAGTTACTTATTGTGATAAAACCTGAGTAGTGTAAAATTCCTGATACGCTGAAGAAAATTCCTCCGGACTTTTATAATCCAAAACAGGCTTGTTCAGTTTGCTTAAATATTTCTTTAATTCTTCAGGAATGTTGTCGCCCGCTATTATTGCGGCATCAGAATTGTCGATAGCAGTTTTCATAATATTTACGTAATCCGGCTTTTTAAGATGCTTCACATCTTCTTCTTCCAAACCATCAAAAAGAATCTTTTTATTCATCTTCTTATCTAACGTGCCATCAAAGCTTTGATTGTATACAGAGGTCACAATTTTAGCCTCAGAGAACAAGGGCTCTTTCCCGTAATAATTCCTGATGTATAGTGGTAACAAGGCAGACAACCATCCATGAACGTGGATGATATCTGGAGACCAGTTAAGTTTCTTAACGGTTTCAATTACCCCTTTTGCAAAGAAAATAGCCCGTTCATCATTGTCCGAAAACATATTCCCATCTTCATCTGTAAGGGTTGCTTTTCTCTTAAAATAATCTTCATTATCAATAAAATAAACCTGCATTCTTTCCTTGGGAATAGAAGCAACCTTTATAATAAGGGGCATGTCCAGATCGTCAATCACCAAATTCATCCCGGATAAGCGAATCACTTCATGCAATTGGTGCCTCCTTTCATTGATATTGCCGTAACGGGGCATGAATATTCTAATTTGGCCTCCCAGCCCATTTACCATTCTGGCAGCATCAAAAGACATAGATGATATATCGGTTTCGGGCAGGTAAGGTATAACTTCAGATGATACGTATAATATCCTCTTATCTTTCATATGTAGATTCTTATTGTTCTTTAATTGTCATATGTAATTCACATATCTTCATCGGTGTTTGCATCGAATTTCCGTTATGCTCTTTTTCATATGTAGATATTTATTGTTTTTTAATGGTCATACCTAATCCGCATATTTTCATTGGATTTTGTGTCGCGTTTCCGTTATGCTTATTTCATAGGTGTATTGCTTTTGTGAATAAAAAACATGCAAAATTACAAAATTTTATGCAGTTTGACGGTAATATCTTAAGTTTGCACGCTGTTAATTTTATAATAAAATGCAGATATTTAGAGAAAAAGCCCTTTTACAACGTGAGATTTCACGCCTTAAGCTGAATAAAAACACGATTGGATTCGTGCCTACTATGGGTGCTTTGCATCAGGGACACCTCTCCCTTGTTAGGCAGGCCGCTGAAGTTTGTGATGCCGTAGTGGTGAGTATTTTTATAAATCCAACCCAGTTTGACAACCTCAAAGATCTGGAAAACTATCCCCGAACTTTAGATTCAGATATCGCCTTACTGGAAGATTTACACCTGGATTTACTTCTTTTTACTCCAAATGCTGCAGAATTATACGGAGAAGAGATCCAGGCAATGCATTTTGATTTTGGCGGAATTGAACATGAAATGGAAGGAAAATACAGGACAGGACACTTTAACGGAGTTGGTACAGTAGTAAAAAGGCTTTTTGAAATCGTTGTACCCAATAAAGCATTTTTTGGGGAAAAAGACTTTCAGCAATTACAGATCATTAGAAAATTAAACGAAAAAGAAAACCTGGGTGTCGATGTGATTGGGTGCCCTATAGATCGCGAAGATACCGGCTTGGCAAGGAGTTCAAGAAATGACCGACTAAGCGCTAATTTAAGGAAAGAAGCTGCTTTTATCTATCAGATATTGCTAAAAGTAAAGGAGAAATTTGGCATAGAAAATGCCGATGAAATAAAACTTTGGGTGGAAAATGAATTTGAAAACCACGCAGAATTAAACCTGGAATATTTTGAAATAGCCGATTCAAAAACACTGAGATCGGAAAATAATAACGATCAAAAATCAACATTCAGGGCTTTTATTGCCGCTTATGCCGGAGATGTTCGGCTAATTGACAATATTGCCTTAAATTATTAAAATTCAAAAATGCAAATTCACGTAGTAAAATCTAAAATACACCGCGTAAAATGTACCGGAGCCGATCTTAATTATATCGGGAGTATTACCATTGATCAGGATCTTATGGATGCCGCCAACATTATTGAAGGGGAAAAAGTACAAATAGTGAACAATAATAACGGGGAACGTCTTGAAACATACGCTATCCCGGGGCCCAGAAATTCTGGTGAGATCACTTTAAACGGAGCCGCAGCCAGAAGAGTGGCAAAAGGAGATGTACTTATCCTTATCACCTATGCAATCATGGACCTTGAAGAAGCCAAAGTCTTTAAACCATCCCTTGTGTTCCCTGATGAAGAAACCAATCTCCTCAATTAATTTTTGAAAAGATCTACAAAAAAAATACTGAAAATCATACTCCCACTCACTCTGGGAGTTTTTTTAATTTGGTACTCCATAAAGAATTCTACCCCTTCAGAAAGAGAACAATTATGGGAAAATATTACCCAGGCCCATCCCGGATGGATCCTTCTTTCTATGTTGTTAGGACTGCTATCCCATATTTCCCGTGCATACCGGTGGAAATTCCTGCTGGAACCTATGGGATACAAACCCAAATTTCTAAATAGTTTTATGGCGGTTATGGTAGCCTACCTTGCAAATTTTGGAATTCCAAGGTCCGGAGAAGTTCTTAGGGGAGTTACTATCTCTACCTATGAGAAAATACCTTTTGAAAAAGTTTTTGGAACAATAATTTCTGAAAGAATTGCCGATTTCATTATGCTTATGCTCATTATTGGTATTGCTATGATCCTGCAAACAGAATATTTACTGATTTATTTTGAGGAAAACAACATTAACCCTTTTCTAACAATCGCTATTCTTTTTGGGCTTTTGGCAGTTGGGATTTTTATCCTGAAACTAATTAGAAAATCCAAACATGGAGTAATCCTGAAAGTTAAAGCTTTTGCTAAAGGCCTGCTGGAAGGAATGCGAAGTATTTTAAAAATGAAGAATAAAGGAGCGTTCATTTTTCACACCGTCTTCATATGGGTGATGTATGTTTTAATGTTCTATGTACTTGTATTTACAGTTCCTGAAACCGCAGCAATGCCTTTTGGCGTGGTGATGATGGCCTTTGTGGTAGGCTCCTTTGCCATTTCGGCAACCAATGGAGGAATTGGTGTTTATCCCATTGCCATTGGCGCGAGTCTCATGCTATTTGGGATTAGCAAAGAAGCCGGTGAAGCATTTGGTTGGATTACCTGGGGAACCCAAACTTTTCTTGTGATTTTGGCAGGAGGGTTTTCTTTCCTTTTTCTTCCAATTTTTAACCGTCAAAAATAATAACTACATTGTGTGTAGTAATCAACAACTTAACCTATGCACAAAAAACTACTTTTGCTGTTACTTTTAACCCTGCCCAACCTTTTAATTTCCCAAATTATCCATAAAGAAATCGCTTCCTCAAAAATGGGAAAGGAACGGCAACTAAAGATTCAGCTTCCGCGAAATTATGAGCAAAACAAAGAAAAATCCTATCCTGTAATCATAGTGCTTGATGGCGATTATCTATTTGAACCAGTTGCCGGAAACATAGATTATTATTCTTACTGGGAAGATATCCCGGAAATGATCGTTGTAGGGATCAACCAATCTGCTACCCGGGAATCTGACGCTTATTATGATGAAAACACCTTTTTACCCTCCGATACCGGAGCTGCATTTTTTGAATTTATAGGGATGGAATTGATGCCGTTTCTGGATTCAAACTATAGAACAGGCTCCTTCCGCGTAATTGTGGGACATGATTTCACTTCAAATTTCATCAACTATTACCTATTAAAAGAGAAACCATTATTCCGTGGCTACATCAATCTTAGCCCCGATCTTGCACCGGAAATGGCAAATCGTATTACGGCATCCCTTGAAAAAACAACCGAACCAATCTGGTATTACCTGGCAACATCTTCTGAAGATATTTCAGCTTTAAAAGAGCCAATTCTAAAGTTTGATTCCCAGTTGAAAAATATCAATAACAAAAACCTGCAATATAACTTTGATAATTTTCAGGATGCAACACATTATACGCTGGTAGGGAATGCAATT
Source organism: Gillisia xinjiangensis (assembly GCF_046298265.1). Classification (NCBI taxonomy): domain Bacteria; kingdom Pseudomonadati; phylum Bacteroidota; class Flavobacteriia; order Flavobacteriales; family Flavobacteriaceae; genus Gillisia; species Gillisia xinjiangensis. Next base: position 197,408 of record NZ_JBKAHK010000002.1, read on the forward strand.
CCAAAAGCTATAGAGCAAATATTTAAGGCATATAGACCTATTTCAATTCAGGATTATAACAGTATCCTGCTTCAAACTTCTGTTTCCTCCTATACTTATTTGGTAGAAAAGTATGAAACCATTCAAAACCTCTTCGGTATCGATAAACAAATAAGGCTGAATGATTTTATGGCGGTGTATAATGCGATGGAGAAAACAAGGAAATGGGACGAGTTAAAAGATCTTGCAAAATTAGCCAATGATCATTACCCAAACACGATGCTGGGCACCTATTTTGATGCCCGGTACGATGAGGAAATGGGCAATCCAAAAAGGGCCATGCGAAGCTATCAAAAGGCCTATGGACAGGACCCCATCTCTTTTTTAACGGTGGATTTTATGTTGAACAAAGCAGATCAGATCAAGAAAGATTTTAACTATTAAGATCCTAATCAATACCTTGCAGGAAACGGACATACATCACGGAATGGAACCCTCCGTGGGAATTAAAAATCAAAAAAAACATTCAGAAAAAATATGGCTAAACCAACAACTGTCTTCTATTGTCAGAATTGTGGTGGACAACATTCAAAATGGCAAGGCCAATGCTCTACCTGTAAAGAATGGAACACCCTTGTAGAAGAAGTTATTCAAAAACCCGATCAAAAAGATTGGAAAACACCCTTAGTGCGAGCGGTTAAAAGAACCCCAAAACCCACCAAAATAGCCGATATTCAGGTTTCTACTGAATCCAGGCTAAATACCAACAACCTGGAACTCGACAGGGTTTTGGGGGGTGGACTTGTTCCCGGCTCGCTCACCCTTCTTGGAGGCGAACCTGGAATTGGAAAAAGCACGTTGTTATTGCAAATCTCTTTAAATCTAAAACAAAAAACTTTGTATGTTTCCGGAGAGGAAAGCGAACAGCAAATAAAGATGCGGGCAGAGCGTATAAATCCAAATCCGGCCAATTGTTATATACTTACGGAAACCAAAACCCAGAATATCTTTAAACAAATAGAAACGCTTCAGCCGGAGATTGTCATCATAGATTCCATTCAAACCCTACACAGTGATTATATTGAAAGTTCTGCAGGAAGCATTTCGCAAATCAGGGAATGTACCACAGAGCTAATTAAATACGCCAAAGAAACGGGAGTTCCCGTTATCCTCATAGGTCACATTACGAAGGAAGGAAGTATAGCCGGGCCAAAAGTTTTGGAACATATGGTAGATACCGTGTTGCAGTTTGAAGGAGATCGCAATCACGTTTACAGGATCCTGAGAGCACATAAAAATAGATTTGGCTCCACTCATGAGCTAGGAATTTACGAAATGTTGGGCAGCGGATTGCGCGAAGTGTCCAACCCATCAGAAATATTGATCTCCAAGAATGATGAAGGCTTGAGCGGAACTGCCATCGCTTCTACTATGGAAGGCATGCGGCCTTTAATGATAGAGATCCAGGCTTTGGTGAGTTCGGCCGTTTATGGCACTCCCCAACGCTCTACAACGGGTTATAATGCAAAACGACTTAATATGCTGCTTGCCGTGCTTGAAAAACGCGCAGGATTTCGCCTGGGAGCAAAAGATGTATTTTTGAATGTTACCGGTGGTATTTCTGTAGATGATCCCGCAATAGATTTGGCTGTTATAGCTGCCATTCTATCATCCAATGAAGATGTTTACATTGAAAAGGATATTTGTTTTGCGGCAGAAGTAGGTTTGGCCGGAGAAATAAGACCTGTTCCCAGGGTGGAACAACGAATTCTCGAGGCTGAAAAACTGGGTTTTGCAACAATCATGATCTCCAAACAAACCAAACTACCCAAGAATAATTACCAGATAAAAATTCAAAGAGTCGCCAGGATTGAAGATGTGGTGCACTTTTTATTTGAATAAACTGCTGCTTTAATTCACGAAAACCTTGTTGCCCGATTATAGTTCCTTAAGGCGCCGGGTCTGGGATTGCTTCATGAATTTCATTTATTTCCTTTAAAATTTCTTCGGAAAGTTCCACTTCAAAAGCATCGATATTTTCTGAAAGCTGATCCAAAGTGGTTGCCCCAATTATAGTACTTGTAACAAACGGCTGCCTATCTATAAAACCCAGTGCCAGCTGGATCGGAGTTATTTCATATTTTTTTGCGAGTGCCACATACCTTGTAGTAGCTTCCACTGCCTGGGGATTTGAATATCTGTTGTACTGAGGAAATAATGTCAATCTCGAATTTACCGGGGCATCTTTTAAATATTTACCGGTTAAAGTTCCCATTCCTAATGGGGAATATGGGAGTAACCCAATATTTTCACGATGAAATATTTCGGTTAACCCAATTTCATCCTTTCTGTTCAAGAGGCTGTAAGGGTTTTGTACCGTACGTATCCTGGGAGCACCATTTCTGGCTTCTTCAACACAGCGCATAACTCCATAAGGGGTTTCATTGGATAATCCTATTTCCCGGATTTTCCCGGATTTGATAAAACCATCTAAATCCAATAAAATCTGTTTAAAATTGTCTTTCCATTTTTCTTCTTCATCAACCACGTATCCTCTTTTGCCAAAAAAGTTGGTATTCCTTTCCGGCCAGTGCAATTGGTACAGGTCTATATAATCTGTCTGGAGTCTATTCAAATTGGCGTCAATTGCCTCGGTAAGAGCAGCCTTGCTGAAGCCAAGATTTGGACGAATATGAGCAACCGCCTTTCCCGGTCCTGCAATCTTTGAGGCCAACACCACTTTTTCCCTGTTCCCGGTATTTTTAAGCCAGGAACCTATAATTTTTTCAGTGTTGCCCTGGGTTTCCTTTCGCGCGGGAGTTGAGTACATCTCTGCAGTATCTATAAAATTAACGCCTCTTTCAAGAGCATAATCCAGCTGCCTATGGCCATCTGCTTCGCTGTTTTGCTGACCCCAGGTCATGGATCCCAAACATACTTTACTTACTTTAATAGCTGTGCCCGGTAAATTGGTGTATTTCATTTAAAATATTATTAAACGGGTTTTCATCAACAGGAATTTGTTGAATCCATTTTTCTATAATTGTGATAGAAAAATTTACTCCTCCATTTCATTTAACATTTGGCTTATTTCATCCAGTTTTGGAGTTAGGATCACTTCTATTCTGCGGTTTTTGGCTTTACCTTCTGCGGTTGAATTTTCGGCTATAGGAGCAAATTCCCCACGTCCCGCAGCAGTTAAATTTTGTTGATCTATGCCCTTGTTTTCCTGAAGTATCTGAACGATGGAAGTTGCCCTTTTTGTAGAAAGATCCCAGTTGTCATTTAATTGTCCCGTACCGCCATAAGGGACATTGTCTGTATGTCCTTCAATTAAAACTGCGATATCGGGATTTTGGGCAAGTACAGTTCCTAATTGCTGAACCGCCTTTCTACCTTCAGAATTCACAGCCCAGCTCCCGGAACTGAACAAGAGTTTATTTTCCATGGAAACATAGACTTTCCCATCCCGCTGCTCTACCGTGAGACCTTTTCCTTCAAAATTTGTAAGTGCATTTGAAACTGCTGTTTTTAATGCATTCATTTTGGCATCTTTCGCTGCTATAAGGCCTTCAAGTTCATTAATTCTGTTTATTCGGCCGGTTAGATCCTTTTGAAGTTTTTCTAATCTTGCCTGCTCTGTCGCCAGGGTTTTCTCTTTTAGGTCCAGTTCTGCCAAAAGTTCCCTGTTTTGTCTGGAGTTTTCTGCAAGAACCGATGAACTGTTGGCCTCCAATGCATCATAGGAATCCTTCAGGCTTTCATACCTGCCGGAAGTGCGCTCCAAATCCAATTGCAATTGATCTCTTTCTGAAGTTAATTTATCTTTTTCAGCCTGAAGAGTTGCAAGTTCCTTCGCACCTGATGTTTTTGTTTGTTTAAGATCTTCAGAAAGCTTCTGGTTTTTAGACTGAAGATTATCATACCCGGATTGCAGGTCCTTATGTACTTTGGAAGACACACAGGAAGAGACCAGTAAGCTTGAAAAAATAACTGTGAAAAATAATATTTTAGACATTTTCATAATTCTCTAATGGATTTCAATTAAAACGGGACAATGATCACTATGCTTCGCCTCTGGTAAGATAACGGCACGTTTAAGTTTTTCTTTTAAAGGTTCCGAGATTAAATTGTAATCTATACGCCAACCTTTATTGTTTTCGCGCGCATTGGCACGATAACTCCACCAGGAATAATTATCTGATTCTTTATTTAAATGCCTGAAAGAATCTATAAATCCGCTATTCATAAAATCTTCTATCCACGCTCGTTCTTCCGGCAGAAATCCGGAAGTGTTTTTAAGCCGAACAGGATCGTGAATATCGATGGCCTGATGGCAAATATTATAATCCCCCGAAATGATCAAATTTGGGATTTGAAGTTTTAAATCGTCTATATATTTCTGAAAATCGGCCATGAACTGGAACTTATGTTCTAACCGCTTAATATTTGTTCCTGAAGGAAGGTACAGACTCATTACCGAAAATGCTTCAAAATCCATTCTCAGGTTCCTGCCTTCAAAATCCATGTATTCTATCCCTGTTCCATATGTTACATTCAGGGGTTCATGCTTGCTTAAGATTGCAACTCCACTATAGCCTTTTTTTTGTGCGGGATACCAGTAGTTGTATTTATAACCGGCGTCCTCGAAGGGTTTGGCATCAAATTGATCTGGATTTGCCTTTATTTCCTGCAGGCAAAGAATATCGGGATCTGCACTTATTAACCAATCGATAAAACCTTTTCTTAATGCAGCCCTTATTCCGTTGACATTGTAGGAGATAATTTTCATGAAATATTTTTTCCAAAAATAAGGAATCGTGTGTGATTTATATAATTTGAATTGTTTTTTAAGCGGTTATTTTCGCCTAAGGAAACCTGCTAGTTCGCGCTGCTGCTATTTTACGATAAAGCGTTTTACAATCCCAACTTCCCTGGTTCCAATTCTCAGCAAATAAACCCCGGTGGCGGCATAGGACATATCAAATTCATACAAATATCCCTGGCCGTTGCTTTCAACTTTATTTTCCAGCAATTTCTGTCCTAATAAATTATGAATTGTGACCCGCAGGGTTTCATCAAATTCTGTCTCCAGGAATACCCGAAAAATACCATTTCCCTGATCTGAAATCACAAGATTTGCTTCATTTAAAAGAAAGTCATCTAAGCTTATCGAACTGTCTGTTACCCGCACACTATAATCGTGTGTTGTTCCATAATCCATAACACTACAGGGATTATTAAGATCTCCGTCAAAAGAGACATCCCCTGCCCTTATCCTAAGCAAATGAAGTCCCAGAGCTGCATCAGCAGGAAGCGTGAATTCATACTCATGCCAGGTATTAGCCGAGGGGATAACCTGGCTGGAAATAAATCGTTCTTCATCGTCAAAAACTCCATTATCATTTAAATCTATCCACATAGAAAATTGTTCATTTCCTTCCGGAGAATCAAATAAAGTTTTTACCCTTACGGTAAAAGTTCTATTTGATCTGTCCAGATCTGTTGAAGAACCAATAAAATCTCCGTAGCCAGAAGTACACGCTATTCTTTCATTGAGAATACCTTCCAGTTCAAAAGAAAATATCCCATCTCCAAAACTTGTACAATCGGATCCTTCAGGAATACAGTTTAAATTTGCTACCGATTTCTTTACGCCATCATTTAGAGGTTGACTGTCACCGTTTAAATTAGTTTCAGCAGCTATGTTATAACGACCAAAAGCAGAAAGATTGGCTGTTTGAGAAAAGGTATAAGTCACATTTTCTCCTACCGGAAGAGTACCTGAAAAAGTTTCATTCACACTTCTATTATTCTCGATTCGGTAAGAAACGGGAATGTTTGTTTGTGCTTCTCCCCCAAAATTTTCTATGGTAACCGTTATTTCTTCGGAAGAAGTTAATTCCAAACCAGTGGAAGGTGCATCTATGGAGGTTACACCAACATCATTGGGAAAAAGGTTTCTAATTGTTCCTGAAAATTCATCATTATCCTCCCTTTCATCGCCGGCTAAATTTGTGGAAGCAGTAACCTCATAAGTCTGGCCTACGGTTCCCAAATTTGCTGTAGTAGAAAATGTATAATCTACAGAGCTTGTTCCAGGTAAACTTCCTTCAAATACTTCGTTCACGGCTTGACCTCCGTTAATGATGTAACTTACAGGAATATTGAATTGGGTATTTCTTCCAAAATTTCGAATTGTAACTGTTATTGCTTCAGAGTTGGAAAGCGTAGCATCTTTAGGACTTGGGATTGCGATAATTCCAACATCATTATTAAAATCGGGAGCGAGTTGAAAAACGCCCACTCTGTTTTTCCTGTCTAAACCATCAAAATATTCTCCGTTGTGCCAAAAGGTAATACCATCTGCAGGATCCAGCGTTAAATGGGCATAATCTCCATACCGGGTGTTGGGATTCGGGCTAAGACCTTCAACGATGCTGGCTTCCACAAGTGTCATTTCTCCCAGGGGGTCGTTGGCATATCTTCCTGTAAACCTTATTGAAGGAAATACAGGTTTTACAGGACTGTCATCTAGAACGGTATATCCCAGGCCAATATTACCTTCTCTATCCATTCCAATACTTCCGCTAAATCTATCGCTTTTGTCCGGGGCATAGGTTCCTTCCTGGAATACGCTCCATGTTCCTCCATTCCTGTCTTGTCTAAGTTCATACCATCGAATTCCGGCATGTTCTGCGGCAGTTGGATTTACATCCACAACAAAATTCATCACTACAGAATTATGGTTTGAAAACCTCCTGTACTGGGTCATATACATCATTGTAGCCTGCAAAACGTCTATATCCGGAGCCTGATTTGGTTGAGCAAGATTGGAAAAAGCACCTCCGTCAAAAGTGGCAATAAATGGGGAAACTCCACTTGCAGCGCCCAATTCCTGAGATTCCTGTATAGTTGAATTTGCCAATGAATTCCAGTTTACATTGATGTTCCAAATCTTTAGGTGATCTTCTGAAACCCCGGCCCAGGCATCATCCTGAAGGTAAATTATTGGAGAATTTCCCAAAGGAGGCATTTCCCCACCCATGGCATGAAAACCTGCAGGACTGTAAAAACCATTCGTATTTATACCTGGCAAGGGAAATGCCAGTAACCCGGCGGTTTCCCCTATTAGCATCCTGTCTCTTTCAAGTACGTAAACTACCTGACTAGTACTTGCGGAATTGGAATTTTTATTAGTGGTCACATAATACCCATCACTCCAAACTGAAATTTTGGGATAATCAGGTAGGACATTATTTGTAAGAAATCTATACGTGTACCAACCATCATTTACGGGGTCCGGCCCTTGAGATACGGCCACCAAAAAACCTCTTTCCGAAGGAGTATCGCTGAACTGCATGATCAAAAATCTGTCTGCAAATTCATCATATAAAACAATGGGATCTCCCAGGTTTTCATTAGTAAATTCACCGCCAATACTTGATAAAGATGCTGGTGGCACGATCCTGTTTCCGCTTTTATCGAAAATGGAAAAAGCGGAGTTCCATCCGTTTACATAATGATTGGGACCCGCAGCCCCTGTAGGATCGGTAGGTGTTGAACGGGAAGTAACTGCATCAAATGAAAAAATTGGTGCTTTTCCAGGGACTTCTCCCATTTTTTCCTGAAGTGCGGCATCCCTGGTTTTAGGCAATCCTTTTCCCGGAACCACTTTATTAATTCCCCTGTTTCTGGGGTTTACCACTTTAAATTCTGTTGAGGGAGCTATTAATTGTCGCTTTGAAATTGCAGATACAGGAATTGCCTGGGCTGAATCGATATAAACAGGCCCTGAAATTTCTCTTTTCTGAGCGGTAATCTGCAAAGAAAAAAGAAAAAGTAATATTGTGAAAAGAGAGTAAAATCGAATCATATTTTTAAAAAAGAACATTTTTAAACATAAAGGGTTAAAATTAAGGAATAAATAAAAAATAAAAGAGGCAATTAACTATTTAATTGCCTCTTTTATTACGTAAATATTATAAAAAATTCTAGCCTTTAATCCATTTCTTAAAATTCACCTCTTCCTCAATGATCTTTTTAAGCTCTGAAACAGGCACCCGTTTTTGCTCCATACTGTCCCTGTATCTTACTGTTACTTCATTATCCTCCAGCGAGTCATGATCTACCGTTATACAAAGAGGAGTTCCAGCAGCATCCTGTCTTCTGTACCTTCTTCCTATAGCATCCTTTTCGTCATATTGAACCCTGAAATCCCATTGTAATTCCTCAATGATCTTTCGGGCAAGTTCCGGTAAACCATCTTTTTTAACCAGCGGAAGTATAGCAGCCTTGGTTGGAGCAAGAACTGCAGGAAGCTTTAGCACTGTTCTGGAAGAACCATCTTTTAAGGTTTCCTCTTTTAAGGAAGAAGATAAAACCGCCAAAAACATCCTGTCCAAACCTATGGAAGTTTCAATTACGTAAGGCACATACGTTTCATTTAATTCGGGATCAAAAAACCGCAATTTTTTACCTGAATGTTCCTCGTGGGCTTTTAGGTCAAAATCTGTTCGGGAATGGATACCTTCCAGTTCTTTAAATCCAAAAGGGAAATCAAATTCTATATCGGTAGCAGCGTTGGCATAATGCGCCAATTTATCATGGTCGTGAAAACGGTAATTTTCCTCTCCTAGTTTTAAGGAGTAATGCCATTTAATTCGTTCCTCTTTCCAGTGTTCGTACCACTTCAATTCATCTCCGGGACGCACAAAAAATTGCATCTCCATTTGCTCAAATTCCCGCATTCTGAAAATAAACTGACGCGCTACGATCTCATTTCTAAAGGCTTTTCCTGTTTGAGCTATTCCGAAAGGAATTTTCATTCTTCCGGTTTTTTGCACATTTGAAAAGTTCACAAAAATACCCTGGGCTGTTTCCGGTCTTAAATATAAATCGGAAGAAGTCTCTGAAGATGCTCCCATTTTGGTACCAAACATTAGGTTAAACTGGCGTACATCGGTCCAGTTCTTCGAACCGGTTTCCGGATCGGCTATTTCGAGTTCTTCAATCAGCGCTTTTACATCCTTCAAATCCTCACGCGTAAGAGAATCCCCTAACCGCTTTAAAATATCCTTACGCTGAGTGAGATATTTTCCAACCCGCTCATTTGTAGCAACAAATTGCTCTTCATCAAAGGAATCCCCGAATCGCTTTTTTGCCTTATCGATCTCCTTTTGTGCTTTTTGCAATAGTTTTTCAGCGAAATCTTCCACCAAAACATCCGCCCGGTAGCGTTTTTTGGAATCTTTATTATCTATCAATGGATCGTTAAAAGCATCTACGTGTCCCGATGCTACCCAGGTCTTTGGGTGCATAAGGATAGAAGCATCTATGCCTACGATGTTTTGATTGAGTTGCACCATACTCTTCCACCAGTATTCCCGGATGTTTTTCTTCAACTCGGCACCATTCTGACCGTAGTCGTACACAGCACTTAGCCCATCATAAATTTCACTGGATGCGAAAATATACCCATACTCCTTGGCATGGGAAATCACATTTTTAAATAAATCTTCTTGTTTTGCCATAGCGCAAAAATAAAAAAACCGCCTTGATAAAGCTCAAGGCGGTTCCTGATTTTTTAATTTTAATTATTTATCTCAAATTGAATGAGGCAGTTCCTATTAAATCAGGCCCAGCGTAAACGTATACTTTATAGGTTCCCTCAATAAGTTTATCTTGTCTGGTTTTTGAAAGAACACACACGTCAAGTTCTTCATTTTCATAAAAAATCCTGGACTGGGCACTGTAAACCATCACTCCACCATCGTGCTCCACTGCAATTTCATCGCCTACCAGTTCATTTCTTGGATTATAAACCTGTATATACATATCTCTTTCTCCTGCCGGTGCAAGCACATTTTCCGTAATGGTAAAGCAAGTTCGAATCTGGTCAATTCTTCCCGTTTTATCGTTGGTAACCAGTTTCCCATTATTCCGAACAATCACTCCTTCCCCTTTAAGGGATGTTATTTTTAACTGGGCAGCTTTATCAACTTTGGTGGAAAGACTCTGATTGGTTTGAGAGAGAGAATCGGCCTGCCTTGTCCTTTGTGTCAGGACATTTTGTGTACTGTCTATGGTTGAAGACAGCATTCGGTTTTGGTTGCTCAAACTGTCAACGACTCTAAACAAACGCTCTTTTTCATTTTTCAGGGTACCAATTTCTCTTCTGTATCTTGAAATAAGCACCAGGTTGGCCTCAGCGTCCTTTACAGAATCTAAAAGTACCACGATACGTTCCCGGGCATTTACAAGATCCTGATCCATCACCTCATTTGTGGCGATCGCTTCATCATATTTTACGATCAGGTCGTTGAGTTCATCTTCAATTACGGCCTTTTCCTTTTGAAGGATTGCCTTATTTTCCTTTTCCTCATTATAAAATTTGATGGTGTAAATTCCGAGCGCCACAAGGGCTACGGCCAAAATACCGGTCAAAATCTTTAGGGCGGTATTGTTTTTCTGTTCGGTCATCATTTTAAATATTTAGTTTGTAAATTTATAAGTAAAAGCATCTAAATTACAATTCCTTAACAAATGTTTCACGATTTTATCAATTTATTTTACCCCAGGCTTTGTCAGATCTGCGATAGCTCCCTGATTAGAAGTGAAACAGTGCTTTGTTTAAAGTGCATTCATCAGCTGCCTGTTACCAATTTTCATCTTCAAAACGAAAATCCGGTTAAAAAAGTATTTTATGGACGTGTACTTGTTGAAAACGCAACTGCTTTGCTACATTTCAGGAAGAAAGGTGCGGTGCAAAAGCTTATCCATCAGCTAAAATATAAAGGACAAAAAGAAATTGGTACCTATCTTGGGAAATGGATGGGAAAGGAATTGGCCGAAAGTTCCGAATTTAAAGAGATCGATATGGTAATTCCCGTTCCGCTTCACCGAAAAAAATTAAGATCACGGGGATTTAATCAGGTAGAATATTTTGGAAAAGAGATTGCCGCAGCCCTACAAATTCCTTATGAGGACAAAGTCCTGTTGAAAAAATCCTATTCTTCAACCCAAACCATAAAAATCCGCCTGGCGCGATGGGGCAACATAGAAGAAACTTTTGTTTTGGCAAATTCAGAAAAAATAAGGAACAAACACATACTTCTGGTGGATGATTTAATTACCACCGGAGCGACCCTGGAAGCCTGCTCCAATATCCTGCTACACGCACCCGGCATCAAAATTAGCATTGCTTCTATGGCAATGGCCTGATAACAAAATGAAAATTAATCGTTTCTTTGTTTAAAATTATAATTTTCATGAAAAAATATTTTTCTCTAACATTTGTACTCTTAATCTCATTGTTTTTAGTACAGTGTGCTAAAAAGGGTACCCCAACAGGAGGAAAAGTAGATTCTATCCCTCCAAAGTTTGTGAGAGCGGCACCTGAAAATTTCTCGACAAATTTTGATTCCAAAGAGATAAGAATACTTTTTAATGAATTCATAAAACTTGAAAAGCCCCAGGAACAAATTATTATTTCCCCACCTATGTCCCCCAAACCGGATATTACCCCGTTGGGATTTGCCAGTAAGGATGTGCGAATAAAAATAAACGATACGTTACAGGAAAACACCACCTATGTAATAAATTTTGGAAGAAGTGTGACCGATAATAATGAGGGAAATCCATTGCCCTTTTTTAAATATGTTTTTTCAACCGGAAGTTATATCGATTCATTATCCGTTCAGGGAAGAATTGAAGATGCCTTATTAAAGGAAGCACCTTCCTTTATCTCTGTCATGCTGTATGAGGTGAATGAAACCTTTACAGACTCCCTTGTTTTTAATGACCCCCCCAGGTATATTACCAATACCCTTGATAGTCTAAGATCATTTGAAATCACAAACTTAAAGGAAGGAACTTACCAATTGGTTGCTGTTCAGGACCTAAACAACGATTATAAGTATAATCCGGGAAGAGAAAAAATCGCCTTTATTGAAAATCCCATTACTATTCCAACCGATTCCTCGTATACGTTGACATTGTTTAAAGAAATACTGAACTTTAAACCAGAACGACCAAAACAAGCAGGACTGCAAAAATTGTTGATCGGCTATAAGGGAAAAACTGAATTGGATAGTTTAAGCTTTAAACCTTTGAGTGCCGTTCCTGCTGATTTTAAATATAGAATTACAAAGATCGCCGATAAAGACAGTCTCAATTTTTGGTTTAAACCTAAAATTGAAATTGACAGCCTTCTTCTAGTTGTTTCCCGTCCAAAAGGTAGCGACACCCTTCTTACCAGAATAACCGATATGCCCAAGGATTCGCTTAATGTTAGCACAGAACCTTCCGGAAATGTGGATTTTGACAAAGATTTTTTATTCAGAACCAATACCCCTATTTCAGAAAAAAATGATGAATTTATAAGCATTTTAAACAAGGATTCCATTCCCCTCCCTTTTACTTCAGAAATAAATACATTAGAGAATACACTTCGGCTAAAATTTAAAAAAACCGAAAATGAAACCTATCAAATAACAGCATTGCCAGGTGCATTAACCGATTTTTTTAACAAAGTGAACGATACCATTAAAAAGAGCATAAGAACCAAAGCTTTTTCCGATTATGGAAATGTACGTCTTAACCTTCAAAATTTAAGAGCTTTCCCTTTGATAGTCCAGCTCACCGATGAAAAAGGAGTGGTTAAATATGAACGCTACACAACATCCGAAAGCCGTATAAGCTTCGATCTGATTATTCCCGGAAAATATTTGATTCGTGTTATTTATGACCGGAATGAAAACAACATCTGGGACACTGGAAATTACCTTAAAAAAATAAAAGCGGAAGAAATCATTTATTTCCCCGATCTAATTGAAGTACGTCCAAATTGGGATGTGAATCAAACCTTTATTTTAGATTAAAGGAATCCATATCCTGCAAAAATTTTAATTTGTCGCGGGTTTCAGTAAGATACGATCTATCCAGGTTTACAATTTTAGTGAATTCAGATTCAGTATCATTCTCAAAAAGCGCCTTTCCCAAACAGTCGTATACGGCTGTATGGCCGTTATAAAGGTGCTTATTGTCATCGGTTCCTGTTCTGTTTACTCCTATACAAAAAGACATGTTTTCTATTGCCCTTGCCTGTAACAAGATATCCCAGGCATTAATCCTGGTTTCCGGCCAATTGGCCACATATATCAAAAGATCATAATCTTCAGTGTTTCTTGCCCAAACCGGGAAACGCAAATCATAACAAATAAGTGGACAAATCTTCCATCCTTTATACTCCAGGACCAATCGTTGGTTTCCGGCAGTATAAGTTTCATTTTCCCTGGCAAGGGTAAAAGTATGTCGTTTGTCATAGGTTTTGAATGTGCCATCCGGATATACAAAATATAACCGGTTGTAATAATTCCCGTTGTCTTTAATAATAAGGCTTCCGGTAACCGCACTTTTCTTTTTGGTAGCAATATTTTGCATCCATTTAAAAGTTTCGCCTTGAGGAGTCTCTGCCAGATTTTCAGCATTCATGGAAAAACCGGTGCTAAACATTTCGGGTAAAACAATGAGATCTACCTCCTGGTTTATACGATCTATTTTTTCCGAAAATAACTCCCTGTTTTTCGAAGGATTCTCCCAGGAAAGTTCAACCTGAAGAACCGCAATTTTTAATTTCTCAACCATACTCAAATTTAAAAAAATTAATTCTTCCATCCTAAATACTTGTTAAATCGTTGGTTTAAAACGGGAATATAAATAGTTTTAGATCAAATTAAAACACTATGAACTTACCAGCATTTTTTCAGAAGGATACATTTGCATCAAGCACATCACGCGGGCTTATTGCAGGATTTTTAGGCGGACTTGCAGGTACAGCCGTAAAAAGTCTAGTGGAGAATTATCTTCCAGTACGCAAAATAGAACAACGTTCAGCACAAATTAAATTAGTGGATGATCTTTCAACCAGGATCACCGGCACACCAATAAGCCATCAAAATGAAGCTTTGGCAGAGCAATTGGTTAGTTTTCCTTTTGGGGCAAGTCTCGGTGCAGCTTATGGGTACGGTAAAAAGGATAAAGATGATTATAAAATTACTGATGGAGTTATTTTAGGAGCTTCTACCTGGTTTTCAACCCACGAAACTTCCCTGCCAATGATGGGATTGGAAGCAAAACCTACGGATGTTCCCTTAAAAATGCAGGCAAATGAGTTATTTGCGCATGTTCTATTTGGAATCACTACCGAAGTGGTGCGTAGTTTGGTAAATCAGAGGTTAAAAAGCCAGCGCTATTAAGCTACTTTATATTAATTAGGATTTCCGCCGCCTTCTCAAGGGTTTCATCGGTTTTGGCGAAACAGAACCTCAACTGACGGTTGTCCTTATTATCTATATTGAAAACCGAAATAGGAATAGCAGCCAGCTTGTATTCTTTTATTAGCCTTTCTGAAAATTCAACATCTCCTTCATTTGCTATTTCTGAATAATCCATCACCTGAAAATAAGTTCCCGCAGAAGGGTTCGCACTGAATTTGGATGATTTCATCAAGTGCAGGAATTTATCCCTTTTTTCCTGATAGAAGTTCCCCAGTTGTAAATAATTTTCAGGATCCTTCAGGTATTCAGCATAGGCAATTTGCATAGGATGGTTCACACAAAAAACAGCGAATTGATGTACTTTCCTAATCTCCCTCATCAATGCTGAAGGAGCCACGCAGTAGCCTGTTTTCCATCCGGTATTGTGAAATGTTTTTCCGAAGGAAGCACAAATAATCGCTCTTTCCGCAAGTCCTGAAAAAGCAGCGGCACTGTGATGCTTATTATTATCGAATACGAGATGTTCATATACTTCATCGCTAAGAAGAATGATATCGGTGTTTATAAGTAAATTTTCCAACTGAAGCATGGCTTCTTTACTTAAAACAGTTCCGCTGGGATTGTGCGGAGTGTTGATTATAATCATTCGTGTTCTGGAAGTGATCTTCTTTGCCAGCTCGTTCCAGTCTATTTCAAATTGCGCTCCTTTTAACTGAATTAAAACAGGAATGCCGCCATTTAATTTAATAGTGGGCTCATAACTGTCATAAGCCGGTTTAAAAACGATCACCTCATCATCTTTTTGAACAAAAGCTGTTATAGCAGAATAAATTGCCTGGGTAGCGCCATTGGTAACTGTGATTTCCGTTTCAGGATTATATTTTCTTCCATATAAACTTTCAACTTTTTCAGCAATGCGTTCCCTGAGTTTTAATACGCCTGCCATCGGTGCATATTGGTTATTTCCGGCTTTCATCGCCTTGGTAACAAGTTCCTTCAAATAATCATCAGTTTCAAAATTTGGAAAGCCCTGAGAAAGATCGGTCGCATTATATTTATGAGCAAGCTGACTCATGGTAGTAAAAATACTGTCTTTCTGATTTTGAATTTTAGAAGTTCTCAGCTGAAAGTTGGACATAGGTACGTTTTAGAATAATATGTATAAAAAATCCCGAGCTGCAAAGTTCGGGATTGAAATTTTATTAAGCAATGCTGATGTTATTTTACGCTTGCTTTCAAATATTCCCGGTTCATCCTTGCTATGTTTTCAAGGGAAATACCTTTAGGGCACTCAATTTCGCAGGCACCGGTATTGGTACAGTTTCCAAACCCTTCCTTATCCATTTGTTCCACCATTGCAAGAACACGTCTGTCTGCTTCTATCTCACCTTGCGGCAATAAAGCAAACTGACTTACTTTAGCAGATGTAAACAGCATCGCACTTGCATTTTTACAAGCAGCAACGCAGGCACCACACCCTATACAGGTAGCAGCATAAAATGAAGCATCAGCATCATCCTTATCTACAGGGATCGAGTTGGCATCCTGGGTATTTCCTGAAGTATTTACAGAAATATATCCTCCGGCCTGCTGTATTCTGTCAAAAGAACTGCGGTCTACAACCAAATCCTTTATCACTGGAAAAGCGGCAGCCCTAAAAGGCTCTATTGTAATAGTGTCTCCATCTTTGAACTTTCGCATATGCAGCTGGCAGGTAGTAATCCCGCGATCCGGACCGTGAGGTTCTCCATTGATTTGCAAACTGCAGGATCCACAAATTCCTTCACGACAATCGTGATCAAAAACCACCGGTTCCTCTTCCTTATTGATTAACTGTTCGTTAAGAACGTCCAGCATCTCAAGAAAAGACATATCCGGTTCTATCCCATCTATTTGATAGTTTTGAATTTTTCCTTTTGCAGTGGCGTTCTTTTGACGCCATATTTTTAGTGTAAGCTTCATAATTTCAATTTGAAGATTTGAAGATTTGAAGATTTGTCGATTTTCTAATCAACACATTTTCAAATTATCAAATTATTTATAGCTTCTTGTTTTTACTTCAATATTCTCGTAATTCAAGTCTTCCTTATGCAGGATGGCGTCGGCCGGATTTCCCGTATATTCCCAGGCTGCCACATACATAAAGTTTTCATCATCCCTTAGAGCTTCACCTTCATCGGTTTGATATTCTTCCCTAAAGTGACCTCCACATGATTCATTCCTATGAAGTGCATCCTTAGCAAAAAGTTCTCCTAATTCAAGGAAATCGGCAACTCGTCCAGCTTTTTCCAGTTCTGCATTCATCTCATTCATAGTTCCGGGAACTCTCACTTCTCTCCAGAATTCTTCCCTAAGGGCTTTAATTTCAGAAATTGCCTTCTCGAGATCTGGCGCATTACGGGACATTCCAACTTTGTCCCACATAATTTTACCAAGACGTTTATGGAAATGATCTACAGTTTTGGTTCCTTTATTATTTACCAGTTTCTCCATTTCTGAGCGAACTTTCTGTTCTGCTTCAATAAACTCAGGACTTTCAGTAGAAATTGGACCGGTACGAATATCATCGGCTAAATAATTTCCGATAGTGTAAGGAAGCACAAAATATCCATCGGCCAAACCTTGCATCAGGGCTGAAGCTCCCAACCGGTTTGCACCGTGGTCAGAGAAATTTGCCTCTCCTGTCGCAAAACATCCAGGAATGGTTGTTTCCAGGTTATAATCTACCCAAATCCCGCCCATAGTATAATGTACCGCCGGGTAAATCATCATAGGAGTTTTATAAGGGTTTTGATCCACGATCTTTTCATACATCTGGAACAGGTTTCCGTATTTGGCTTCCACTACGGCAACTCCTAATTCCCTTATTTTTTCATCGGTTGGATTTTCCAGATGCTGCGTATTAGCTGCTTCTTTCCCGTAGCGCATAAAAGCCGCACTAAAGTCAAGATAAACTGCTTCTCCTGTTTTATTAACTCCGTAGCCGGCATCACAACGTTCTTTTGCAGCTCTGGATGCAACATCCCTAGGGACAAGGTTTCCAAATGCCGGATATCTTCTTTCCAGGTAATAATCTCGGTCTTCTTCTTTAAGTTCGGTAGGTTTTAATTTCCCCGTTCTTATTGCTTCTGCATCTTCCTTCTTTTTTGGAACCCAAATCCTTCCGTCATTCCGAAGAGATTCAGACATCAAGGTCAGTTTAGACTGATGATCTCCAGAAACCGGAATACAGGTTGGGTGAATTTGAGTGAAACACGGATTTGCGAAAAATGCTCCTTTTTTATGGATTTTCCAGGAAGCGGTAACATTGCTTCCCATGGCATTTGTTGAAAGAAAAAATACGTTTCCGTAACCACCAGAAGCGATCACAACTGCGTGCGCACTGTGTTTTTCAATTTCTCCGGTAACCAAATTCCGGGCAATAATTCCACGGGCTTTCCCATCCACTAACACAAGATCCATCATCTCGTGACGGTTATATGGAGTTATCTTACCACGGTTGATCTGGCGGTTCATCGCAGAATACGCCCCAAGTAAAAGTTGTTGTCCCGTTTGACCTTTTGCATAAAAAGTCCTGGACACCAAAACACCTCCAAAGGAACGGTTATCAAGCAATCCTCCATATTCACGTGCAAAGGGAACTCCCTGTGCTACACATTGGTCGATGATATTTCCTGAAACCTCCGCAAGTCGGTATACATTACTTTCACGGGAACGGTAATCCCCTCCCTTTACAGTATCATAAAACAGCCGATAAACAGAATCCCCATCTCCCTGATAATTTTTTGCTGCGTTTATTCCTCCCTGCGCTGCGATTGAGTGCGCACGTCTTGGAGAATCCTGGTAACAAAATGTTTTCACATTATAACCAAGTTCTGCTAAAGTTGCAGCGGCACTACCCCCGGCAAGACCGGTTCCAACAACAATAATATCTATATTTCTTTTGTTGGCGGGATTAACAAGGTTGATCTCGTTTTTATGTTTGGTCCATTTATCTGCCAATGGGCCTTTTGGTTCTTTTGCTTCTAATATTCCCATAGCTTAAATATTTTCTAAAATAAAATGTATATAAAATGGTATCACCGCAAATGCCAATGGAATTAGTACAGCAAACCCCATCCCAAATTTTCTTATAAACCCATTGTATTTAGGATGATTTACACCTAAAGACTGGAACCCACTGGCAAAACCGTGAGAAAGATGGAATGCTACAGCCAGCATTGCAATTGCATACGCAATTACCCAAATCAGTCCATATTGAGGATCCTGAAATGCTTGAATAGTTATAGTATACAGATCTTTTACTTCGGCACCACTTTCAGTAGTGTAAACTGTATTATCAAGTCCGCCAAATTTCATCTTTGCCCAGAACATATTCATATGCACTATTATAAAGGCAAGAATTACCGTTCCCAAAATTCCCATATTTCGTGAAGCCCACATAGAATTGGTAGACGGTTTAAAACTTTCATACCCCTGAGGGCGTGCTTTCCGATTACGGATTGTCAATAAAACACCATCGACTGCATGAAAAAGAATACTTATATAGGTTACATAAGAAAGAATCATAACCAATGGATTTGTAGTCATGAATAATGCATATTCATTAAACTGGTCCTTTGCTTCTGGTCCTACCGCCTGAAGTAATTGTAAATTCCCCAGAAGATGACCAACAAGAAATGTACAAAGAAAAAGACCCGTAAGAGCCATCCAATATTTTTTTGCTAAAGAAGATTTTAACAGCGCAGATTTTGCCATAAATTAATGAGGTTTAATAAAGTGAGTCAAAAATACACCTGATATTAGTTTTTAACAAATTTTAAGCTTCTTTTAAATATAATTTAGACCTAATTTAAAGTAGTTTATCAATTGTTTAATCTGCAGCTTTATATTTTAACCAATCTTCCTGAGAACTGCTATTTTTTAGTACCCTTCAAATAGATCCCGACGGAAAATATTTTAAAACGATTTTATAACCTGATACGACAAGGAATTCTTAAATTAGGGGAAGCAAAATCTTGATCAGGACTACATGGAATTTATAGATTATTACAAAGTATTGGAATTGGATAAATCGGCAAGTACGGCAGATATCAAAAAAGCCTATCGCAAACTTGCGCGGAAATATCATCCGGATCTTAATCCGAATGATAAAAGTGCCCAGGCCAGATTTCAGCAAATAAATGAGGCCAATGAAGTGCTTAGCGATCCTGAAAAACGTAAAAAATACGATCAATACGGCAAGGACTGGCAACATGCCGACCAATTTGAGCAGGCCAAACAACAACAGGGTCAACAACGCGGTGGAGGAGGATTTGGCGGAGGTCAACAATATTCGGGAAATTTTGATGATGACACGTTCTCCGAATTTTTTGAGCAAATGTTTGGAGGTGGGGCCAGGACAAGAGGCGCAGGCAGAAGGCCACAATATAAAGGGCAGGATTTTAATGCAGAGCTTCAGCTAAATTTAAGGGATGTTTATACAAGCCAGAAACAAACCCTTACCATCAATGGAAAAAATATAAGGCTTACAATTCCCGCAGGAGTTGAAAATGGACAAACCATAAGAATAAAAGGACACGGAGCCCCGGGAATTCAGGGTGGCCCAAAAGGCGACCTTCTTATCACCTTTAAAATAATCAATAATACCGATTTCAAAAGAGAGAAGGAAAACCTGTATATAACAGTAGAAGTAGATTTTTATACTACTCTTCTTGGAGGAGAAATAACGGTAGACACCTTCACAGGAAAGGTAAAACTCCAGGTAAAGCCGGAAACTCAACCGGGAACGCAAATAAAATTGAAGGGGAAAGGCTTTCCGAAGTACAAAAAAGAGGGACAATTCGGAGATTTGTACATCACATATCAAATCAAAATGCCCACAAATCTTAGTAAAAAAGAGATAGAACTGTTTAGAGAACTGCAAAAATTACGCTCATGAATTTAGATGACTTAATAGCAACAGAGGAGCTTTGTATTCGATATAAGGTTGAGCACAGCTTCATAAAATCACTTTTTGAAAGTGGACTTATAGAGATTGTAACAATTGAACATCAGGAATATGTGCATTTTGATATGGTAGCTGAATTTGAAAAAATGCTCAGGCTCCATTATGAACTGGATATTAACCTGGAAGGACTGGAAGCCATCAAGCATCTACTGGAACAGGTGAAGAATCTACAAACAGAAAATCTGCAATTGAGAAACAGGTTGAATTTGTACGAATAACATAAATGTTAAGGAAATCAAAAAATCTTTTAAAGTTAGTTTAACAGGTTTTCCCCTTAGCTTCTTTAATTTTGAAAAAATAAATAAAATTTCTTCAGGTTTTAATTTCTGAAGAAAAAACAATTCAAATCAATATTCTATGAAATACGATCAAATTGACAACAAACTCTTTATAAAAAACCGCAAAAATTTTTCAGCTGAAATGAAGCCAAAAAGTTTAGCTGTTTTTAATTCCAATGATATTTACCCTATAAGTGCAGACAGTACCATGCCTTTTCAACAGGCACGTGATATTTTTTATTTAAGCGGAGTAGATCAGGATGCAAGCATTTTAGTGCTTTTCCCGGATGCTCCGTTGGAAAAACATCGCGAGATTCTCTTTTTAACCGAAACCAACGATCATATTGCAGTTTGGGAAGGTGAAAAACTCACCAAGGAAAAGGCTTTTGAAACCAGCGGGATTAAAACCGTATACTGGATAAAGGATTTTGAAAAGGTGTTTTTTGAAGTAATGACCCAGTGTGAAACCATTTATTTCAATACCAATGAACATTACCGGGCAAATATCCAAACCCAAACCCGTGAAGCCAGATTTGTGGAATGGTGTAAAAAACAATATCCTGCACATCAGGCTGCCAAAAGCAACCCAATTCTACAAAGATTGCGATCTGTAAAAGATCCAAGGGAATTGGCGTTGATGCAAAGAGCCTGTGATATCACAGAAAAAGGCTTCAAAAGAATCCTTGATTTTGTAAAACCAGGTGTATGGGAATACCAGATTGAAGCAGAGTTCATGCACGAATTCCTGTATAACCGCTCACGCGGATTTTCCTATACTCCCATAATTGCAAGTGGGAATAATGCCAATGTGCTTCACTATGTAGAGAACAATCAGGAATGTAAGGCAGGAGATCTCATTTTGCTGGATGCCGGAGCAGAATACGCCAATTACTCCAGCGATATGTCAAGGACGATCCCGGTTTCAGGAAAGTTTAGCAAAAGACAAAAAGAAGTCTATAATGCCGTAAATCGTGTGAAAAACGATGCAACAAAAATGCTGGTTCCCGGAACCATCTGGGCAGAATATCATAAGGAAGTTGGAAAATTGATGACTTCAGAATTGATTGGCTTGGGACTTCTGGATAAAGCAGATGTTAAAAATGAAGATCCGGAATGGCCTGCATATAAAAAATACTTTATGCACGGGACTTCCCACAATATAGGACTGGATACTCATGATTATGGAATTTTAACCGAACCAATGCTGGCAAACCAGGTGTATACCGTGGAGCCCGGAATTTATCTGCCTGCCGAAGGTTTTGGAATTAGACTCGAAGATGATGTGGTTATTCAGGAAAAAGGAGAACCTTTCAACTTAATGGAAAATATTCCTATTGAAGCAGATGAAATTGAAGATCTTATGAATTCATAATTTTTCTTCTGCTACTATTTTCTTAACCACCTCTTCGGAAATAAAAACCTGATGAGGTGGTTTTTTAGTTTGATGAGATTTCGCAAAGTGCTACCCTGAAATTTTCTGGTCGGTAGTATCTTGTCTGATCATTTTCTCATATATAACGGCCAGGATAAAAGTGATCAATCCTGGAAGAACCCATCCCAGCCCATATAGCCCGAATGGAATCGACTCTTGAATTCGCGAAAATAAACCGGTTGCTATCACATATTGTAAAGCATCGGGAAGGCTAAATAAGATTATCACTAAAACCACCGCTCTCATAATAAAGGTGGTTCTGTAATTTTTTGGAAGCACATTCAGCAGAATCAACACGATGGTAAGCGGATAAATAAGCATTAGAACCGGAAGTGCTATCTCTATAATTTTATTCACTGAAAGAGCTCCCAACGCAACACCCAAAATGCAGGCTATACTCACAGTTACCGGATATACAAAAGGCTTATTGATCCTTTCGGTCATAAAATCTGCGGTACCGGTGATTATTCCAACTGCGGTGGTAAAACAGGCAAGCCCAACCAATACAGAAAGTCCAACCTGTGCCATAGCACCCAGGTTTAAAAAACTAATTCCGGAAAGCAATTGTGTTCTGGTTACATCTAAAGGGAATTCAGAATTCACGATGGCACCATTATATATAAGCCCGCCGTAGACAATTAACAAACCTAAAGCTGCTACGATTGCAGCTGAAATGATAATTTTTCTTATTTCAGGTGGTGACAAATTAGCCTTTAGTTTCACAGAGATGATGATAACCCCGCCAACTACCAAAGCTGCAATAGCATCAAAGGTTTGATACCCTTCAAAAAAACCATACAATACAGGCAATTCTGTAATTGGAGCTCCCATAGGTTTAAAATCGGAAAAAATTCCACTTACAATTATCGCCAAAAGCAATAATAAGATCATTGGAGTTAAGAATTTCCCGATATTGTTGATTATCGAGGTTCTTTTAATTACAAAAAGAAAAACCAGCAAAAAATAAATGATACTTGTAGTTAGCGCACTGATCTCGAAAAATGGCTGTACGGCGATCTCGTGAGTTACCGCGGCTGTTCTGGGGGCTGGAAGTGCAACGCTTATCAAGTAGATAAGCACACAATAAATAAGGCTAAAAAGAGGGGATATTTTATCAGCAAAATTAAAAATACTTCCCTGCAACCGGGCGTGCGCAAAAATTCCCAATAAGGGCAATCCTACGGCAGAGATCACAAATCCCAAAGCCACGAGATACCATTGTGAGCCGGAAAAAAAACCAAGATAAGGCGGAAGTATAAGATTTCCTGCACCAAAGAATAAGGCAAATAATGCAAACCCAACAAGGAATGCTTCTTTTGTGAATTTCATTTGTTCAATTTATTGTTTTAGCTAACATGGTTAAGATCCATAAAAGCATTTCCTTAGCGAGAAATTATATTCTCTGGATGTTTCATTTTGCTATTTAAAATCATTGTTATCCGGTAAACATTTTTGTGAACCTGAAACCAGACACATTCATTCTGAATTCCAATGGGGTTTTTAATAAACAAACCTTACTTTTCTGAATTTTTCAATTATACCGATAATTAAAGTGTTCTAAAAAAATAGAAATCATAACTAAATGTTTATCAGATATTTAAAAACAGGTCTTGGTTCTTGATTCTTACATTTACGCCAAAGGCGGAACGATCTTGACTCTTTACGGGACATTACTGATTTAAAAAATAATAATTTATTATTCGTATGAAGTTGAATTACAAAAGCACCGAGTTGTTTTACACCACCAAAGGTACCGGAAATCCGTTGGTTTTATTACACGGATTTTTAGAAAGCACTAAAATCTGGGATCCTTTTATCGAAAAGCTTTCGGGAAAGCGACAAGTGATTTGTATCGATCTACCCGGGCACGGAAAATCGGGGAATATTAGTGATATCCATACAATGGAACTTATGGCCGATGTTGTTCATGAAGTTCTACAACATCTAAAAATTGTACAGGCCAGTCTGGTTGGACATTCTATGGGTGGTTACGTGAGTTTGGCTTTTTTGGAAAAATTTCCTGGCATGACCAAAAGTCTGGTATTGATGAATTCCACTCCCGAGGAAGATTCAGAAGAAAAAAAAATCAACAGGGACAGGTCTATATCCATTGTAATGAAAAATAAGAATGTTTATATAAATATGGCTATTACGAATTTATTGCCGCCCGGGAATTTCATCAAGTTCAGAACAGAACTTGATGAAATTAAAAACCAGGCTCTTCAAATGTCAAAAGAAGGAATAATTGCAGCTTTAAAAGGTATGAAAATTCGTACAAACAGGAATTTAGTGTTAAAAAATTTTAGAAATCCGAAATATATAATATTAGGTACGAAAGATCTTATTTTAAACGCTGAAACCACTCAGGTCATAGCAAAGCACTGCGAGTGCCAACTAATTTTAACTGAAGGCGGTCACTTATCCTATTTAGAAAATTATACGGAAATCGAAGAAATTTTATATTTCATCGATTAATTTTAACTTTTAGTCGATATATTAACTTTTTTTTATACTTTTATAGTTCCAAGATAATTAATATCAAGCTGTTATGAGCAAAATCAACCCTACCAACTTTTCCCTGTCAAAACTTTTATGTAAGTTCTTCGGACATGATTTAAGGATTTCAAAAAATGTCACCAACCATATTCAGGAATATAAATGTTCTAAATGCGGTACAGAAATGACCGATACCGCCAACGGATTTTTAGCAAGGTTAACCCCGAAATTTAAAGAGACCAATAATTATATAGCTCAAATACATAAAAGAAGAAGGCGAAAAAATTACGCCAATGCCTCTTAATCGTTTTCTTTATCCATCGCATTCCAACCTTTAGCAATTAGCGGGATTTTGGTATTTCCCCGCGTCACCAAATGCATTCCTTCCCTTGCTTCGGTCATATGACCTATTATTGAAAAATTTGGATTTGCCTTAATCTTTTCAAAATCTTCCTGTGCCACGGTAAACAGTAATTCATAATCCTCCCCACCGCTTAAGGCAATTGTAGTGCTGTCCAGTTCAAATTCTTCACAGGCAGAAATCACAGCAGGATCCAGCGGAATTTTATTTTCAAATAAATTAACCCCAACCCCGGAATTTTTACAGAGATGTATTATTTCCGAAGAAAGCCCGTCACTTATATCTATCATAGAAGTTGGCCTAAGTCCTAAATCCTTAAATAATGGAGCGATATCTTTTCTGGCTTCGGGCTTTAATTGGCGTTCGATAAGATAGGTATAAGCATCAAGATCCGGTTGTGAATTTGGATTCACCTTAAAAACAGCTTTTTCACGCTCCAGGATTTGCAAGCCCATATAGGCCGCGCCCAGATCTCCCGTTACAACCAAAAGATCGTTCGGTTTTGCTCCAGACCTGTAAACAACATCTTCCTTTTCCGCATACCCCACTGCTGTAATACTTATAAATAATCCTTTGGTAGAAGAGGTCGTATCGCCTCCCACCACATCGATGTCGTAGAGTTTTGCAGCAAGCTCAATCCCCGCATAAAGCTCTTCCAGGGCCTCTACCGGAAATCTGTTTGAACACGCAATTCCTATGGTGATTTGAGAAGCGGTACCATTCATGGCGTATACATCAGAAAGATTTACCATCACTGCTTTATATCCCAAATGCTTTAAAGGCATATATGCCAAATCAAAGTGAACACCTTCCACCATCAAATCTGTGGTCACAAGCGTTTGTTTGTCTTTAAAATCCAGTACTGCAGCATCATCTCCAATACCTTTTATGGTGGAGGATAATTTGGGCGCAAGATTCTTGGTAAGTAAATCTATAAGCCCAAATTCGCCTAATTCTGAAAGGTTTGTCCTGCTTTGGTGACTATCTTCTATCATGTCTGGTAATTTTTATTTGCAAAATAAATGAATATTATTCCAACAATCAGAAATTTGAAAGCTTTTATAAGGCTTTAATCAGGAATAAAGAAAAAACCTGTAGAAATTCATACTTTATAAGCTGGGATTGGAATGCTGAAATAGCTATAAAACCCCATTGGAAGTAGTTATAAGCCTATTCCTAAAACATATGCTCTGATTATGGTAAACCGCTTGTTTTGTAGTATATTTGTGCCCAATTTAGAATTAATCTTATTAACGATGATAAAGGTAAGCGAAAACGCCAAAAAAAGGATTTCATTGTTGATGAACGATGAAGGTTATGATGCAACCACAGACTATGTGCGCGTTGGCGTTAAAAGTGGCGGTTGCTCAGGTTTATCTTATGAGCTGAAATTTGACAAAGCTAAGGCCGATAACGATAAACTTTTTGAAGACAATGAAATAAAAATAGTTGTAGATAAAAAAAGCGTACTATATCTGGCCGGAACTATTCTTGAATATTCCGGAGGATTAAACGGCAAGGGATTTGTATTTAATAATCCAAATGCGCAGCGCACTTGTGGTTGTGGGGAGAGTTTTTCATTGTAAAAAAAAGTTGAAAAGTTTAAAGTTTGTAAAGTTAAAAAGTTACCATGGCAAAATTCAATTCCTTTTGAAGAGATTATTGCCTGGCAAAAGGCAAGAGAATTAAATTCAGAACTTTATTTGATTACTGGCCAGGGAAATTTTTCAAAAGATTATGGATTAAGAGACCAAATTAGGAGGGCAAGTATTTCAATTACATCAAATATTGCGGAAGGGTTTGAAAGGGAAACAACAAAAGAATTTATTCGCTTTTTATATATAGCAAAAGCCTCCTCAGGAGAATTTCGTTCCCAATTATATCTTGCTGCTGATTTAAAATATATATCGAACGACGAATTTGAAAGGTTAAATTTAAAAGTTAGTGAAATTTCAAAATTGATAAGTGGATTAATTAAGTACTTAAAATCCACATTTTAACTTTTTACTTTTAAACTTTTTAACCTTATAACTAGAAATAAAATTATGGCATATACAGAGGACGATTTAAAGAAAGAGCTCGAAACAAAAGAGTATGAATATGGATTTTATACCGATATTGAATCGGATACATTTCCCATAGGATTAAATGAAGATGTGGTACGGGCTATTTCCAAAAAGAAAGAGGAACCGGAATGGATGACAGATTGGAGAATCGAGTCCTACCGGGCCTGGGAACAAATGAAAGAACCGGAATGGGCGAATGTGCACTATCAGAAACCAGATTTTCAGGCAATTTCCTATTACTCTGCTCCCAATAAAAAACCCAAATACGATAGTTTAGACGAAGTTGATCCGGAATTGCTGGCTACTTTTGAAAAACTCGGAATTTCCGTAGATGAGCAAAAGATGCTTTCCGGTGTAGCGGTAGACATCGTGATGGATTCAGTTTCAGTTGCAACCACTTTCAAGAAAACCCTTGGGGAAAAAGGAATTATTTTCTGTTCCATTTCGGAAGCGATCCGGGAACACCCGGAATTGGTTAAAAAATATCTCGGTACCGTGGTGCCACAAAAGGATAATTTTTACGCGGCCTTAAATTCAGCGGTATTTAGTGATGGCTCGTTTTGTTACATCCCAAAAGGAGTACGTTGCCCGATGGAACTTTCTACGTATTTCAGGATAAATCAGGCTGGAACAGGTCAGTTTGAAAGAACTTTGCTGGTTGCAGATGAAGACAGTTATGTGAGTTATCTTGAAGGCTGTACTGCTCCTTCCAGGGATGAAAATCAGCTGCACGCAGCGGTGGTAGAACTTATCGCTTTAGATGGCGCTGAGATCAAGTATTCTACCGTTCAGAACTGGTTTCCCGGAAATAAAGAAGGAAAAGGTGGGGTTTACAATTTTGTTACCAAACGCGGAATTTGTGAAGCCAATGCCAAGATCTCCTGGACACAGGTAGAAACCGGATCGGCAGTAACCTGGAAATATCCTTCCTGTATTTTGAAAGGAGATAATTCCATTGGTGAATTTTACTCTATTGCGGTAACCAACAATTTTCAGCAGGCAGATACAGGAACTAAAATGATCCATTTGGGGAAAAACACCAGAAGCACGATCATTTCCAAAGGAATTTCAGCGGGACAATCCCAAAATTCTTACCGCGGATTGGTTCAAATAAACAGCCGTGCAGAGAATGCCCGGAATTTTTCGCAATGTGATTCGCTCTTGATGGGTAACAAGTGTGGTGCTCACACCTTCCCGTACATAGAAGTGAAAAACAAAACTGCGATGGTAGAACACGAGGCAACGACCAGTAAAATTGGGGAAGATCAAATATTTTATTGCAACCAGCGTGGAATCCCTACCGAAAAGGCAATTGCCTTGATCGTAAATGGATTTAGCAAAGAAGTGCTTAATAAATTACCGATGGAATTTGCTGTGGAAGCTCAAAAACTTCTGGAAATCTCCCTTGAAGGTTCTGTAGGATAGTTGAAATGAAAAAGATGAAACATCCATAATGAGGTTTCGATAAAGAGGTTAATGATTATATGGATGTACATATGACCTCTAAAACAATGAATTAAACATATGAGAAAACTGCTTTTTATAGTTGGAATTTTAATGGTGATGGCTTCCTGTGAAAATGAACAGCAGCCAGAGGAAAAACTAATTTCTGCACCAACGGCTGAAGACAGCATTCAGATCTATCAGGGAACTTTTATTACTGTAGGGAAATCTGCAGTGCTAAAAGGAAACCAGTTTGTGTATGAGGTTAAAATGGATTCTATGGCTAAATTACTGAAGGATTCCTTTAAAAATTATGAGTTAATTGACAGTAATTTAATACCGATAGAAGTAAAAGGAAAAGTGACAAACAATGTGCGATTCTCCGGTTATTCTCAAATAATTGAAATAAAAGAGATCGTAGCGGTTTTTGCAGAAAAGCAATCAGAAAACGAAAAAACAGAAAACTAAGAATATCCGGAGTCCGGATGTATTTAAAACATAATTATGCTTAGAATAAAGAATTTACACGCCAGTATAGACAACAAAGAAATCCTTAAAGGGATCAATCTGGAGATCAATCCGGGAGAAGTACATGCTATTATGGGACCAAATGGTTCCGGAAAAAGCACCTTATCTTCTGTAATTGCAGGAAAAGAAGAATTTGAAATGACCCGCGGGGAAATATTATTTGAAGGCCAGGATCTTACTGAACTTGATCCTGAAGAACGCGCTCATAAGGGAATCTTTTTATCATTTCAGTATCCGGTAGAGATTCCGGGTGTTTCTGTAACCAATTTCATTAAAGCTTCCATAAACGCCCACAGGAAATCCCAGGGATTAGAAGATATGAAGGCCAATGAAATGCTGAAACTGATCCGGGAAAAATCGGAAATGCTGGAAATAGACAGAAAATTTCTTTCCCGTTCTTTGAACCAGGGTTTTTCCGGAGGTGAGAAGAAGCGAAATGAAATTTTCCAAATGGCTATGCTGAACCCAAAATTGGCCATTCTGGATGAAACCGATTCCGGATTGGACATCGATGCGCTTAAAGTGGTTGCCAATGGGGTAAACAAATTAAGAAATAAAGACAATGCTGTTTTATTGATCACGCATTACCAAAGATTGTTGGATTATATAGTGCCAGATGTGGTTCATGTGATGGTAGATGGAAAGATCGTGAAATCAGGGCCAAAAGAACTGGCTTACGAATTGGAAGAAAAAGGGTATGACTGGTTAAAGCCAGAGCAGGTTTAAGGGGAAACGTAAACCCTGAGCGAAAAATCATAAACCCTGAATAAAATTTAATACAATGGAATTAAAAGATAAATTAATATCCTCATTTCTGGCTTTTGAAGAAGCTTTTGATTTAAATTCAGATATTCATGAATTGAGGACCCGGTCTTTAAAGGAATTTGAACAATTGGGCTTTCCTTCAAAAAAGGAAGAAGCATGGAAATATACCTCGCTTAATTCGGTGTTAAAACCGGACTATAGTGTATTCCCGAAAAAAGAAGATACTATAGAATACCGCGATATCAAGAAATATCTCATTCACGAAATAGATACGTACAACCTTGTTTTTATCGATGGAATTTATTCCTCTCATCTTTCGGAAACCACTCATGATAAGATCGATGTTTGTTTGATGTCTGCGGCATTAAATAAATCAAAATATAAGCCGGTAATAGACAATTATTTCAATAAGATCATCTCTAAAGAGAATGGTTTTACACCACTGAATACCGCTTTTTCAAAAGAAGGGGCTTTTATTCATATCCATAAAAATCAACTGGCAGACAAACCTATTCAGATTGTAAATTTTGCGACCGGAAATGAAGCTGCTTTAATGATCCAGCCACGAAATTTAATCGTGGTAGATGAAAATGCTCATGTTCAAATTATTGAGCGCCACCAGAGTCTAACAGATAATCCGGTACTCACCAATTCTGTTACAGAAATATATGTGGCAAAAAGAGCCGTCGTAGATTATTACAAAATCCAAAATGACAGGGATTCTGCTTCGCTAATAGACAACACGTTTGTCGAGCAAAAAGAACAGAGCAATTGCTCTATGCACACCTTTTCTTTCGGCGGAAAATTAACCCGAAATAACCTCAATTTTTATCAAAGAGGGGAACATTCAGATTCTACTTTGAAAGGGATCACCATTATTGAAGATAAACAACATGTAGATCACAATACCCTGGTGCATCATATTTCTCCAAATTGTGAAAGCCATCAGGATTATAAGGGAATCTTTGCCGAAAACTCTACCGGTGTTTTCAACGGAAAAGTTTTGGTAGACAAAGAGGCACAAAAAATCAATGCTTTTCAGTCCAATAACAATATTTTACTGGATGATAAGGCCACTATCAATGCCAAGCCTCAACTGGAAATTTTCGCAGATGATGTAAAATGCAGTCACGGATGTACTATTGGACAACTGGATCAGGATTCCTTGTTCTACCTCCGATCCCGAGGAATTCCGTTAAAAGAAGCCAAAGCACTGCTGATGTATGCTTTTGCCAATAATGTCCTTGAAAGTGTAAAAATCCCGGAGATCAAAAAAAGGATCACCCATGAAATCGCCCAGAAACTTGGAGTGAGTTTAGGATTTAACCTTTAAAGTGCACAAAAGAATAAATAAATATCTATGAAAGTTGCTGCTGAAAAAATCCCGTTTAATGTTGACCATATAAGACAGGATTTTCCGATACTAAAACGGAAAATCAACGGGTATCCCTTGGTTTATTTTGATAACGCGGCGACTTCCCAAACCCCTAAGCAGGTAATAGATACGATTGTAGATTATTATTCAAACTATAACGCCAATATCCACCGCGGGGTTCACACGCTTTCACAGGAAGCTACGGATAAATACGAAGGTGCCCGAAAAAAAATTCAGCAACATTTCAACGCTGCTAATCCATATGAGATAATTTTCACCTCCGGAACAACTCACGCAATCAATCTTGTAGCA
Source organism: Gillisia xinjiangensis (assembly GCF_046298265.1). NCBI lineage: Bacteria > Pseudomonadati > Bacteroidota > Flavobacteriia > Flavobacteriales > Flavobacteriaceae > Gillisia > Gillisia xinjiangensis. The sequence goes on from NZ_JBKAHK010000002.1 coordinate 228,732, forward strand.
CATGGTTTTGCTTCCGAATTGAAAAATGGAGATGAAGTATTGATTTCGGCATTAGAGCATCATTCCAATATAGTTCCCTGGCAAATGCTGTGCGAAAAAACAGGAGCAATCCTAAAAGTGATCCCGATGAATGAAAACGGGGAACTTATTTTTGCTGAATATGAGAAACTTTTATCCGATAAAACGAAAATGGTTTTTGTAAACCACGTTTCAAATGCTTTGGGAACAGTAAATCCAATCAAAAAAATAATAGACAAAGCCCACGAAGCCGGAGCCATGGTGCTTGTAGACGGAGCTCAGGCTGCCCCGCATATCAAAGCCGATGTTCAGGCACTGGATGTAGATTTTTACGTGGTTTCTGCTCATAAAATGTGTGGACCTACAGGAGTTGGGATATTATACGGGAAAGAAAAATGGCTTAAAAAACTTCCTCCATATCAGGGAGGCGGCGAAATGATCGCTACTGTAACTTTTGAAAAATCCACCTACGCAGATCTTCCGCATAAATTTGAAGCCGGAACACCTAATATTTGTGGCGGGATTGCTTTTGGTGCTGCCCTGGATTATATGAATGAGATTGGTTTCCCGGAAATCGCTGAATATGAGCACCAGTTGCTTGAATATGCAACCAAACAATTACTGGAGATTGAAGGGGTAAAGATCTATGGGCTTTCCGAAGAAAAAACGGCTGTGATCTCCTTTAATATCGAGGGAATTCATCCATATGATATTGGAACAATTATAGATAAATTAGGAATCGCTGTTCGTACCGGCCATCACTGTACACAGCCTATTATGGATTTTTATAAAATCCCCGGAACAGTGCGAGCTTCTTTTTCATTTTATAATACAGTGGAAGAAATAGATCTTTTTATAGCAGCTTTAAAAAGAGCGAAAGCAATGTTGGAATAAAATAATAACCTATGAAATGAACATACCGGAAACTGGCTAAAAACAACAATAAGGATATGCGAATTACATATGACCCATGAGAAACAATAAATATCTACATATGAAACCGCTTTCTCTACTACTGGGTTTATTGTTATTTGTGTCTTGTGCCAATGCAAAAAAAGGATCAAATGAGCTTTCTGGTGATTCTCCAATTTCAGAGGAAATTGAAACGCTATCAGGAGAATACCAGATAATAACTCTTAAAGAAGAAAATATTTCTTCGGAAGATATCTATTTAAAAATCGATGATAAGGGAGAATCTTTAATGATAAATGCAGGTTGCAATGTTCTCCGGGTTGATTTCATTCAAGTAAAGGACCGTATAAGTTTTCAACCACCCGTAAGCACCAAAATGTATTGTGAAGGAAAAATGACCTATGAGAACACCTTAAATTTAATTCTGCCTGATATTTCCGAAATTCAGAGCAGCGAAGATAATCTGGTGTTTTTATCCAAAGAAAATGAAGTACAATTAACAGTACGAAAAAACAAAAAAAGTGAGTAAAATAAAGGAAATACAAGAAGAAATCGTAGAGGAATTTTCCATGTTTGACGACTGGATGCAACGCTACGAATATATGATCGAGCTGGGAAAATCGCTCCCGCTTATCGAAGAAAAATATAAAGTTGAAGGAAACCTCATCAAAGGTTGTCAAAGCAAGGTTTGGGTTCATGCAGAACTTGAAGATGAAAGACTGGTTTTTACAGCAGATAGTGATGCGATAATAACAAAAGGAATCGTTGCAATTTTGATACGTGCATTTTCAAATCAGCATCCATCAGAGATCCTTGAAGCCAATACTCAATTTATAGATGAGATAGGCTTAAAAGAACATCTTTCGCCAACCAGGGCAAATGGTTTGGTGAGCATGATCAAACAACTAAAAATGTATGCAATTGCATATCAAACACAATTAGATTAAAATGACAGAAGAAATAAATACAGAAGAAATGGGCGAAAAGATTGTAAAGGTTTTAAAGACCATTTATGATCCGGAAATTCCTGTAGACATCTATGAATTAGGCCTTATTTACGATGTAATGGTAAATACAGACTATGATGTAAAAATATTGATGACACTCACCACACCAAATTGTCCGGTGGCAGAATCATTGCCACGGGAGGTGGAAGAAAGAGTGAAATCACTGGATACTGTTAAGGACTGCGAGGTTGAAATCACTTTTGATCCACCCTGGACCCAGGATTTGATGAGTGAAGAAGCCAGACTGGAATTAGGTTTGCTATAAAAGCAGATAAAACTTTGAAAAAAGGAAAAATCATAAACCCTCGGGGGGATTAAATCTATAAGAATGTCCACAGAAATTATAAATCGGGTTGCCAATAGTAAATTGATCACTTTTAATCTGGAAGATTTTTATCCTTCCGGTGAAAGATTCCTTTTTGATATTAAGGATTGGCTATTGGAAGGACTTGTTCTAAGGGAAACAGTCTTCCGGGAACAAGCCCTGGCGCACGAATGGAGTCAATATAAAAATGCCTATGTAGCGCTTACCTGTTCCACAGATGCCATTATCCCCGCCTGGGCATACTTGCTCCTTTCTACATATTTGAATCCGTACGCCAAAAAGACCGTGATTGGAGATTTGAAAACCCTGGAAACAATTTTATATTCAGAAATTATATCTAAAATGGATCTTTCCAATCTAAAGGACAAACCTGTTATTATTAAAGGTTGTTCCCATAGGCCGGTCCCCGAAAACGCCTATTTATTTTTGATAGAAAGATTACAACCAGTGGTTAAAAGTCTGTTGTACGGTGAAGCATGTTCCTCTGTACCTCTTTTCAAAAATAAAAACATTTAGAGCCAATGCAAAAATCATTACTTGTCTTTTATTTTCTGTTCTTAAATTCAATTGTATTTGCACAGGACGAAAAAACAGAAATCCCTCCAAATGGATGGAGTAAGGAAGGTAGAATCCAATTGTTGTTTAACCAATCGGCATTTAATAAGGAATGGACTGGTGGTGGTACTTCAAGTATATCGGGAAATCTTACTTTGAACTATGATTTTAATTATAGAATGAATGACTTCACCTGGGATAATAAAATCCTGGGGAATTTTGGAATGACCAAGGTAAAAGATGACGATTTTTCGAGAAAAACCAGCGACCGGTTTGAGTTCAACTCGATTGCAGGCAAACAACTTGAAAATTCTAATTGGTACTATTCTTATTTTTTGAATTTCAGAACTCAGTTTGCAAAGGGATATGAATTTAGCGAAGATCCTCAAACCGGAGAAAATATTAGAACAGAAACCACCCATTTCCTATCCCCGGCTTACCTTCAAACAGGGCCAGGTATGATGTGGAAAAAGAATGAAAACCTCATCATCAATATCGCTCCAATCACCGCACGGTTTATATTTATAGATAATATGTTTACTTCCGGACCCAATTATGTGGATGGTCTGTATTTTGGGGTGGACCGCGGAAAATCAAGTCGGTTTGAATTAGGTGCTTCCATTAGTGGTTTTGCGCAATTCGATCTTTTGGAGAATGTCACTATGGAAAACAACATTAACCTATATTCCAATTATTTGGATAAACCGGGTAATATTGATATTGATTATTCGGCCAATATTCAAATGGGGATCAATGAATATCTTTCAGCAAACCTTATATTTCAGGCGATTTACGACGATAATGCCGTAGCAGCTTTTCAAATTAGGGAGGTTTTTGGATTAGGAATAAATTACAATTTCTAAGCTGCTAAGGTCTTCCGCAAAAATTCAAAAACCTCACAAGTTGTTTTTGTCATTCTGAACGAGCTTTTGGGCGAGCAAGAATCTTAACAGCTGGTGTATGGGATGGAGTTTTAACATGGTGTTTCTTCAAATATGATTTGTCCAATGTGGGCGCAAGATTCTTCACTTCGGTCAGAATGACATTTCAGGGTTGTTTTGGTTTCGGAATTTCTTATTCACTACAATTCAAGTTAAATTTATGTTGAATTTCATTCGGTAAAATCGCTATCTCAATCAATTGTTTAACTTTGTTATTATGATAGAAAAGACTGACTTAAATTACGAAAAGGTAGTTCTCATTGGGATCGTTACCCAACACCAAAATGAAGATAAATTAAACGAATATTTAGACGAACTCGAATTTCTTACCTATACTGCCGGTGGGGAAGTGCTTAAACGCTTCACTCAAAAAATGGATAAACCAGATCCTAAGACTTTTATGGGCTCCGGAAAAATCCTGGAAGTAAAATCTTATATAGATGAGCATGATGTGGGAACCGCCATTTTTGATGATGAACTCTCTCCTGCACAGCAAAAGAATATCGAAAAGGTATTGAATGTAAAAATTTTAGACCGGACAAATCTAATCCTCGATATATTCGCGCAAAGAGCTCAAACCAGTTATGCCCGGACGCAGGTAGAACTGGCACAATATCAATATCTATTGCCAAGACTGGCAGGAATGTGGACTCACCTTGAAAGACAGCGTGGAGGTATTGGAATGCGCGGTCCCGGAGAAACAGAAATTGAAACAGACAGACGAATTGTTCGGGATAAAATATCACTGCTTAAAAAGAAAATTGAAACCATCGATAAACAGATGGAAGTGCAAAGAGGAAACCGTGGACAACTGGTACGTGTTGCTTTGGTAGGTTATACCAATGTTGGGAAATCCACCGTGATGAATCTTATAAGTAAAAGTGAGGTGTTTGCTGAAAATAAACTTTTTGCGACGTTGGATACAACGGTACGTAAAGTAGTGATCAGGAATTTGCCTTTTTTATTAACAGATACCGTTGGTTTTATTAGAAAGTTGCCTACACAGCTAATAGAATCATTTAAATCTACCTTAGATGAAGTGCGGGAAGCAGATTTGTTACTGCACATTGTAGATATTTCCCATCCACAATTTGAAGAACACATCGAATCGGTTAACCAAACCCTTGCCGATATTAAAAGCGCAGATAAGCCAACCATCATGGTTTTCAATAAAATTGATGCCTATAAGGAAGAGAAGATCGATGAAGATGATCTTATCACTGAAAAAACAAAGGCTCACAATTCCCTTGAAGAATGGCAACAAACCTGGATGAACAAATTAGGCGATAATGTGATTTTTATTTCTGCACTCAATAAAGAAAATATCGAGGACTTTAAAAGGAAAGTTTACGAAGCCGTGCGACAAATTCATATTACCCGTTTTCCTTATAATAATTTCCTTTACCCAGAGTACGACACTTACGGAGAAGAGGAATAGGCTTATTGTTTATTTTCATAAATTAGCTGAACTCCAATTTGTTATATCATGAAACCTCCTTAACGGCAAGTCGATTCACAGGAGAATGAGTATTATGGAGGTTACATATGACCGATAAAAAACAATAATATAAAACACATATGAAAAATTCATCTCTTTTTTTGACTCTTTTCCTTTTCTGCGGAATTTTATCTGCACAAAATTTTGAAGGCTCCTGGAAACTTATACAAGAAGACGGACAGCCTGTCGCGAGCCGTGAAGTGATTCGAATCAATCAGGATGGTTATTTTGCATACGGAGCTAAGGGAATTGACAATAACTATTTTTTAAGTGCCCTTGGCGGGGAATTTCAGCTGAATGGATCAGATTATAGTGTAGTTCATGATTTTAATACCAAAGAACCCAATAATATTGGTAAGGAATTTAAGTATACCCTTAAATGGGAGGGCGATGATACAGTTGTAATTTCCAATGACGCGCATAGCGAGGTTTGGAAAAGACTTTCAGATAAAAAAGATGACTTAACCCAGAACTGGGTAATTACCGGAAGAGAAAGAAACAAAGAAATGGCTACAATGACCCCGGGAAATCGTCGCACCGTTAAAATTTTAAGTGGAGGACGGTTTCAATGGATCGCCTTTAATTCTGCTTCCAAAGAATTTAGTGGCACAGGCGGAGGAACTTACACCGCTGAAGATGGAAAGTACATTGAAAATATTGAATTTTTTTCCCGCGAAAATCGTCGGGTAGGTGCAAGCCTGGAATTTGAATACGAGGTTATAGACGGAAAATGGCATCACAAAGGAGTAAGTTCCAAAGGCGATCCAATCTACGAGATCTGGTCTCCATATAAAGAGGCTTATAAAAAGTAACTAGCGTTGTAAAATAGCTTCTACAGGAATAAGGGAAATCCCTGTCGGAATTTTAGTATGGATAAATATCAAACTGTTGTCTAAAGGAACATACTGCAGTTGAATATCTTCTACCAACCTGTTTCTACCTTCCCCGCTCAATAAATTTCCCTGAAATATATTTTCAGAGATTTTCACCAGGGTAACTGTATATTCATCCTCCATTTTAAAACATTCAGAGATTTTAATCTCAAAATCTTCAACGCAATGAACTCCCTGTACCCTGTCCTTTGTAATATGGACTAATTCAATAGTAAACGTTTTCAGTCCATCGCTCGAATTCCAGCTCCATTTTCCTGAAATATTCTGAGCTTCTGCAATAAAGCCGGAAAACATCATTAACACCGCGATCAATAATATTTTTTTTATCATCGTTCTGAATTTTTAAATGTATAAAATTAAAGCAAAAGGACTTAATAAGGGGAAAAAAATTAGTTTATATAACTTTTAATTTCCTGTAACCCGTACATTATCAATATCATAGGTGGTGGTTTTATCGGGAATTCCGCCCATATATCTGAAGGCAACATTGATAGTTCCTTCCATACACGAAATATCGATTAAGGATCTTTTAAAATTGGTCGCTGCCTGATTTGATGGGCCCAATGGTATTTGGGCATCCAGTAGGTTCCAATTAGTTGTTAATGGGTTTCCACTATATTCATTTGTGATATAAACCCTCAAAATAGTCGCATTATCGAAGGAGGAACGCAGATCAAAAGATAAAACTTCTTCCTGGGATTTATCCAAACTAATTCCTGGAGTAACCAGCCAGGCCTCCAAAGGTGCTTCCAGGGTATTATACGCTGAAATCCGAACGTGCCTGTTTCCCGCCAGGGTGCCAGGCTTAAAAACCACGCTGCCACCACTAACATTGAGATTGGTCCATCCTCTGGTTTCCAGCATTCTTAGCGTTGTAATGGTCTCAAAACTTTCCTGAAATAGGATTTCCACTCCGGGATTCGAATTTTCCCCGCATTTAAAAAATTCCGGATCACAGCGCGCCCCATCTTTAAAAGAAAGATCTTCCGGGGTATTAAGAACAATTATAAAAAAATCATCATAAAAATCCCTTGTTAAAACCCCGGATAAGCTCCCGGAAGACGGAGGCAATAACAAAGACCTGAAATCGGCATAGGTACTTGTACTTAGCATTGCGGTGGCTCCAGTCTCACAACTCTCGAGCTGGCGTACACCGTCAAATTCATCGGTTGTTTCAGCAGCAAATGTAAGTGGACTTGCTTCCCTGAAAAGGTTCAGGTTAAACTGAACATGCTCCAGTTTGATGTACAAATTCTTAAAACCCTCATTAAAATCCCGAATATCTAAGCTTAAGGGTTCTATAGCTGCTGTTTCAGAAGTTTTTAATAAATGATTATCTATAAGAGGTTTGGGAATAGCAACCACATTCCCCCTGTTTTGAATGCCTAATACCAATGATCCGTTATTATACCCTAAACTAAGTCCGTCAAGCTTCACATAAATTTTCCTTCCGAAATCATAGGTGTTAAATAAGGAACCATCATCAACCAGGACCTGTATTCCGGAAGTTGGATTGGAAGGACGATCCTGCAGCACAAGTTTTTTATAAAAATTACCTCCTTCGTCACTGGAAACAACATAGCCTTCCATGGCTACACCGGTGTTTTGAAAAGTATAAATATCTTCAGATTCAAAATCAAAATGGCCTTTTACCGCAGCGATGGTTGTAATGTTTCCACCAAATACAATTTCAGAAACTTCAATTTCCGGCAGCTCATAGTCATCGGTCTTCACGCAGGAATTCAGGCTTAAAACCGCCACCACAAAAAGTAGATTACTAAAATTAAATAGCGTTTTTTTCATAATTGATTGTTTTTGGCTTCTTATGGTTAATCCTCGCGGTTTAAAATCTCACATATATATTTGCATAATAGGTAGCTCCGTTCCCAAACCAATATCTGGATCCAAATATTGGCTGCTCTCTCTCCAGGTCTGCTTTTAGCGTTCTAAAATTGGCGTTTCTGGATTGTTCAAAACCGCCGGTTTTATATAATACATCAAAAACATTATTAAGGCTCACAAAAAAACCAAGGTAGTATCCGCCTTTTAAAAGCCAGGATTTTCCGCCAATAGCATTCACCAAAATATAATTATCAAATTGTTCTTGTTTTAGAAGGGATCTGGCAACATCCGGATCATAATCCAAAAGTGGCAAGCCATCCGAGTCAGTCAAAAAATTGCTGGTTCTGGTCAAAGGGCTTACGTCTGCAAAAGCATGGGAAAAGAAATTTACCGTTGTCCCAAACCACCAAAATCCGGGATCGCGATATTCAAAGCCTAATTGAGCTGCACGCTGAGGGCCTCCGGCAATTCTGTAATTTTTCAAATAAGAGGTCCCGTAATTGACAGCTTCTTCAAAATCATCGGAAGTTAAATATAGATTGGGATTATTGCTGAAAGTGAATTGACCCAGAGCGGCGGCGGCCTTCAGTTTTATGGTGGAGGTTATTTGGGATTCCACTCCAAGCTCTAATCCTATATGTTGCTTATCAATCCCGCTTAAAACTTCCTGAACAAAAGCAGTTGTGCTGTTTCTTCCCAAGCCTGAAAGCCCATCGGCATAATAAAAAGAGATTTCGGCAGCATCCATTATTTGTGTAAAATAACCGGTTAACCGAACCTTAAGCTGTGGAGCTCTGTACCTGTAACTCAAATCTGCAGCTTCTATTTTTTCACTTCTTAATCCTGCCACAACATCATTATTTTGACGGGAATTGGAGAACGAATTCCTCAAATTTGGTGCTTTTGAATAGTGGGCAGCATTAAAATCGATCAAATGCCTGCCGGTTATCTTATAAGTTGCACCTGTTTTGAGGCCATAATCGGTGAAATTGAGAAGCTCACTTTCCCCCAGAGAATTATTTGGAAAACTTCCATTTTGAAAGAGTCCAGTTCGTTGGTAGGAAGTATGGGAAAGATTTCCGGCCACATAAAGATCGATTGTGCTATATTTAAATTGCGACTGAACAAAACCTTCAACTACATTGGCATTTAAGTCGAAATTGTACTTGAACCGGTCGCCTTCGGTTGCTATTCTGTTTCGGTTTTGCAAATCACTTTGGGCGATATCCCCTACTGGATTTTCTGCATTCCCTTCGGCAAAAAGATCTACATCCAAATAACCGCTTCCTCCAAGAAGATTCTTTACACTGGCAAAATTTTCGCTTTTAAGGTTGGCATAACTAAGTTTTCCATTGATTATAACAGCTTCATTTAAGGTATAGGTGAGAATGGAATTCATCCAAATTTGAGTATCATCATTCCGGTCTTCAGCGATTACGTAAATAGAATTTCCTCCATTTTCAATGGAAGTTAGATTCGCGGAATAAAGCGCTTTCCAATCTAATTGACCATTCTTCTTAAATTCCTGTTGTGAAAGATAGGCGGTGGTATAATTAGGATTCGTAGAGTTCCGAAGGAAATAACTAGGCAATTTTTGATAATAGGCAGGATCCGGATTACTGCCACCACCAATAAAACTCTCCTGCCCATCTGGCTGTGTTACCAGCCTGGTTCCTCCAAAATCTATTCGACTGTTGCCAATTTTTCCAAACTGATAGGACAAATTATTATTGATGTGGAGCTTACTGGTGATCTCCCAGAAATGATTCAACATCAAAACAGGCTCCTTTATTTCCCGTGTCCTGGAATTCCTGATATCATCTCCCTGATAGCCCCAAAAAGAGTTATACCGCCTGCCTTTCAAATCAAATACTTCCTGGGTATTTGCGGAAGATTTTCCGCGGATATTCGGAGTATAAAAACCGGTGAAATTAAGGCTGTGATCCTCATTTATTTTCTTTCCCACAGATATAAACAGCGCATTTGCATCATACAGGCTTCCGTCATTATATCCTTCTTCCGCAAAGCGCCTGGAAGCAGAAAAAGAATACGCCCATCCATTATTCATTTCTCCTGAATTATATGTTCCCATTATCCGGCCCTTATAACTGCGGTTTGCCGCAGCATAGGAAACCCTTCCGCCTTTGCTGAAAGCCGAAGCCCGCATAATAATATTGGTAGTCCCGGCAAGTCCTCCAAAACTGACTTCCGAGGAAGTAAGCCCCATGGAAAACACCTGATTTCGCTGAACATCATTAAGACCACCCCAGTTCCCCCATTGCGGCCTTCCATTGAACAACTTGTTCATTTCGATACCATTGATGAGTAATTTCCCATGCTCGCTGTCTAAACCGCGGGGACGGAAAAAAGTAGCACTAAAATCAAATGCAGCTGCGTTAAGAAAAACATCCCGGGTAGCCTGCAATAATCCTGAAATACTCTCGATGCTCCCTTCATCTTCACTCAGCTCAGCATCCGAAAGACTGATAATTCCAATCATTGACTGTTCCCGCATCATATCCAATTGGAGCGGGATAATATCAAGGTCCTTATAATTATCACTTATTATAACAGGAAGGCGTAAGGAAACATAACCAGATTTTAAAAACAGCAGAACCTGATTTCCGGAAGGCAAATTTTCATTTGAAAAAATAAAATGGCCGTTGCTATCGGTGAGCGTTTTAAAGGTACTACTTTCAATGGAAACCTCTACATTTTCAATCTTTTCATAAGAAGCTGCGTCCACTACAACTCCCTCCAGGGTGCTTTGTGCAGAAATATTAAAGCACAAAAAATGCCCTAAAAACAATAAATAATTAGCCCCACTCATTTATAAATTGCTCATTTACATGATATTAAGTTATAAATTTTATTCCATATTATTTAAAATAATGGTAATTTAATAAGGATGTTTTACAAAAATTCAAGTATGTCCGGTTACAATTACATCTTATACCTGTTATGATACATTCCAAACGACTTTTTATATTCCTTCTGATTTTTAGTCATTTCAGCATGACAAGTCAGGAAAAGAAGCACTATCAAATCAGGGCCATCGCATTTTATAACATTGAGAACTTGTTCGACACAGAAAATGATCCGTTTACTTTTGATGATGATCGCACTCCGCAAGGAAAAGATGCCTGGACCCTTGAAAAATATAATGATAAAGTGAAAAATATTGCCAGGGTACTCTCTGAAATAGGTACAGAAGCCGCCCAAATTCCACCGGCGATCATAGGTCTTTGTGAGTTGGAAAACAGAAAAGTGCTCGAAGATTTAATCAATAATGAACATCTTTTAAGCGCTAATTATGGAATTGTACATTATGATTCTCCAGATCGCAGAGGGATTGATGTTGCACTGCTATATCAAAAAAACCTGTTCACTCCTGTTAATTCTCATTCCAGAAGATTGCTAATTTATGACCTGGACGATCCAACCAAGCGGGTTTTTACAAGGGATCAGCTGGTAGTTAGCGGAATTTTTGAAGGGGAAAAAATGCATTTTATCGTAAATCACTGGCCATCCAGAAGCGGCGGAGAGAAAAGAAGCAGCTATAAAAGAGAAAAAGCGGCCTGGCTGAATAAACAAATTATAGATTCCCTGCATCAAATAGACCCCTATTCCAAGATCATCACCATGGGAGATTTCAATGATGATCCAACAAATAAAAGCATAAAAAAAGGCTTGCAAACAAAAGCGCATCAAAGCAAAACAAACTTTAAGGAGTTGTTCAATCCTATGGAAAGCATGCATAAAAAGGGCTTGGGGACCCTTGCTTACAGGGATGGATGGAATTTATTCGATCAAATTATTTTAACCCAGTCGTTCCTTGAACAGGATTATACCAGCTACAATTTTTATAAAGCTGGGATCTATAATAAAAATTACCTTATTACCCCGTCCGGGCAGTTTCGTGGGTATCCCTTCAGAAGTTATGATTATGGAGGCTATACGGGAGGATATAGTGACCATTTCCCGGTATATGTGTATTTGATAAAAGCAGTTGGAGCCGGAGACAACACAACCACGGTCAACAAACAAAACTAAAACTAGTTCGTGAGCTTATCATCTAGGATTCCTAAAGAAGATAAATTACAATTATGACAAACCATTATCAGTGGGAATTATTTTCTTAAATATTTGTTAATAGCTTTGATGTTTAGCATATATTGCGCTAAAATCACAATCTCTCAATAATTATGACTAAAATTTATCTTTTACTTAGTTTGTCCTTGGTATTTATCTCCTTTTCAGGAAATGCACAGGAAGCAGCTTCCGGTATTGACGGAATGCGGAAAAACGCTATTTCCTTAAATATTTTAGGGACTACTCCAATAGTTGGAATTACATATGACCGTATTGTTTCTGAAAATGTGAGTTTTGAAATTGGTGCCGGTCTTCCCAGTATCGGTGTTGGAATGAAATATTTTCCTTCGGGCATAAAGGAGTCCAAATTTTTATTTCACCTTGGACTTACCAGTGTTTTTGTTTTCTCAGAAGCATTTGATATTTGGGGAACCAGCGATAAAAGTGGCAGCTTTATGGGTTATCTTCCAATTGGAATTAGCTACTTTGGGGAAGGGGGGTTTGGTTTAGGAATAGATCTAGGACCTGCAGTTGCATCAGAATTCTTTCCTTATGGTAATGTTAAAGTTGGGTACAGGTTTTAAATAAGGTCTCTTAAAACAGCTTCATTTGTCCTTGTTTGTATTGCTCGTGTAAAGCACAATTAAGCCCCGGAGAGTTTCTACCGGAAAGGTGCTTTTTCTTTGCGATCTTAAATTGTTGTGCTACCTGCTCCGCAATATTCCCGGAACCTTTCATCCTTCTTCCAAATACGCTGTCATTCAAATTTCCACCATGGCATTCGGCTATTTGATTTAATACCTTTTCAGCTCTGTCCGGCATTGCTTTTTGGATCCAGTTGGTAAATATTCCTCCAATAGCGCCATTTAAGCGCACCATGGTATACCCAACATCCCGTGCTCCTCTTTCGGAAGCTGCCTTCACCAACGGGAATATCTCGTGGCTGTTTATGCCGGGAATTATAGGTGCCATCATAACACTTACAGGGATATTTTCTGAAGATAACTTTTCAAGTGTTTCAAGCCGCTTTTTTACAGTAGCGGTTCTTGGTTCCAGCAGGCGCCTGGTAGTTTCGTCCAGGGAAGTGATTGAAAGATGCACTTTTATAAGATCATCTTTAGCCAGTTCTTTTAGGATATCCAGATCCCGCTGAATGAGTGCATTTTTGGTGATTATAGCTACCGGATGTTTGTATTTTAAAAATGTTTGAAGCAGTTTCCGGGTGATCTCAAGTCTCTTTTCAATTGGCTGGTAACAATCTGTATTTCCGGATAGCACAATTGGTGTCACCTGCCATCTTGGGCTTTGCAGCTTCTTTTCCAACAATTCCACCGAATTTCTCTTTACCAGGATTTTTTGCTCAAAATCCAATCCTGCACTATATCCCCAATATTCATGAGAATTCCTGGCATAGCAGTATACGCAGCCGTGCTCACATCCCTGATAAGGATTCAGCGAATAGCCCATCCCAACATCGGGACTGTTTACTTTATTGACGATGGTTTTAGGGAAGGTATCTATTAAAACCGTTTTGGTATTCTGAGGTTCCTCGTCCTCCATCGCGCAATAATTGAGAAAATCATCGCGGAATTCATGGGTAAATGCATCAAATTTATTTGAAACATTTTCCTGGGCTCCTCGCCCTTTGAGATATGAATTACCATCAGACATAAAACAAAAATATGGAACATATCCTAATTAAAGGAAATATTCCATATTTTTGTTTGTACAAAATTTTGATTATTCGCCTGGAAAATCAGCCTTTCGTTTGTTAAGAAATGCGGAAGTTCCTTCTTCAAAATCGGCTGTTCCAAAACATCTTCCAAATTCTTCAATTTCGGTTTCAAAGCCATTAACCCCATCTTCATAATTGGCATTTACTGCTTTTATTGCAGATTTGATAGCTACCATAGAGTTTTTCAGGATCTTTCCTGCAAGTTCATCAGCAAAATCAAGCAATTCCTCCTGGGAGGTAACATGATTCACCAAATTGTATTGCAATGCCTGGTTTGCATCTATCATTCCGGCAGTCATGATCATTTCCATAGCACGGCCTTTACCAACCAATTGCGGTAAACGTTGGGTTCCTCCATAACCTGGAATTACACCAAGGGAAACTTCAGGAAGTCCCATTTTTGCATTTTCGCTGGCAATCCTGAAATGTGCCGCAAGCGCAAGTTCCAGTCCACCGCCAAGAGCAAATCCATTGATTGCTGCAATTACAGGCTTTGGAAAATTAGCGATATAATCGAATAAATTCTTCTGACCTTCTGCCGCTAATACCTTTCCTTCTTCAGAAGAATACCCTGAAAATTCACTTATATCGGCTCCCGCAACAAAAGCTTTTTCACCGCTTCCGGTAAGGATGATAACTTTTACATGGTCATCTCCTCCTGCAGCCCAAAATGCTTCGTGAAGTTCCTGAATTGTTGCCTTGTTTAGGGCATTTAATTTTGATGGCCTGTTTACGGAGATTTGCAAAATCCCATCATTGTTTTCGGTTAAAATATTTTCAAATTCCATTTCTATACTTTTATTAAAAATAATTTTTATTCTGATAGTTAGTAACGTTTTCTGTGGTTTTAAAGTCCTATTTTGGAAAACGTACAGTAAAGATAGTGCCTTTATTTCTTTTTGAAGCAAAGGTAATGGTACCATTATAGGTTTCCACCAGGTTCTTGACCATGGCAAGTCCAAGTCCCATTCCACTGCTTTTTGTGGTGAATTTAGGTTCAAAAACCTTATCCGTATTCTCTGCAGAGATCCCAATCCCATTATCGGAAACAGAAATGCTTACCATATCCCCTTCATCTTCCACATTTACCAGAATTCTGGGATTTTCAATATCCTGAAGCGCCTGCGTAGCATTTTTAACAAGATTTGTAACCACCCGGATTAGCTGCGTTCTGTCAAATTTTGCTAAGATCTCATCTTTTTCTGAAGTAAAGCTGATATAATTTTCATTAAAAATATCCAAAGCCAGTTTGACAATTTTGGGGACATTCAGAATCTCATTTTGCTGGGCCGGCATTTTTGCGAAATTTGAAAAGGCCGAAGCTATCGCACTCATCGTGTCGATTTGTTGAATAAGCGTATTGGTGTATTCCACTACCTTTTTATGAATATTGGGATCCTGGGGATCAAAATTTCGCTGAAAACTTTGAACACTTAACCTCATTGGGGTCAACGGATTTTTAATCTCATGTGCCACCTGTTTTGCCATTTCCCGCCAGGCCTGTTCCCGCTCTCCGGTGGCCAATTTAACAGCACTTTCCTCCAGCTCATCGATCATACTGTTGTATGCCGCAACCAGGGTATAAATTTCTTCTGAAGCATTATCTATCTGAATTTTTTGATTCCGTTTGTCAAGCCGTGTTTCTATGATTTTTTCAGAAACAATTTTAAGGGATTTTGTGATGTATTTTGACAGAAAATAAGAAAGCAGAATTGCCAGAACTAACATAAATAAGTATACTTCCCCAAGTTTCATAAGAAAATCATTCAAATCCTTCCGAAGCATTTTATCATCCTGTAAATAAGGCAAATATAGAATTGCAAGCGGCTTAAACTGATTGTCGGTAATATAGGAATAAGAGGATTGAAACTTTTGGCCATTTACCTCCGATCTTCTCAAAAACCTTTTATCCCTGGATTTTTTAAGCTCCTGAAGTATGTAAGAATTTATCTGAACATTCGTGGTATCCCTGAAAAATGACTCATTTGATTTTATAAGAAGCTTTCCGTTGAGGTTATAAATATTGAGGTGCATATCATGTACCTGGGACATTTCATAGATTTTATCCCGTTCCTTTAGAATTACCGGCATATTTTCGGTAGTCACAATATGCGTGGTATTGCCTAACACAAATTTTATATTCTCCCGTATCGCCTGCTCCTTTCGCTCCAAACGCTCCCTGTGATATTCTTCAGATTCGTGTTTATACTGAAAAACCGTTACTCCTGCAATCAAAATGGAAGCCCCTAAAACCAATAAGATCATGGAAATGAAAATACGGTTTCGTAAAGAGAGTTTTAATTGTTTCATAGGATTTATACCGGTTGGCTAAAAATATCAATTATCACACCATACTAGGCTTTTGGATTCCGTGACCGTATTCTCTTATAAAGCTTAATGCCCATCATTAGGATCACGCTTAAAAGTATGATTCCAATAACGCCATAAATCCAATTCAATGCATCTCTTAATATCACTAAAAATATAACTGCAAAAAGGATAATGGTAGAACCTTCATTCCATATCCGCATTTGGTTAGAACTCCATTTTATAACATCATTCTGTAATTCCCGGAATATCAAATGGCATTTAATATGGTACG
This sequence comes from Gillisia xinjiangensis, assembly GCF_046298265.1. Taxonomy (NCBI): domain Bacteria; kingdom Pseudomonadati; phylum Bacteroidota; class Flavobacteriia; order Flavobacteriales; family Flavobacteriaceae; genus Gillisia; species Gillisia xinjiangensis. The sequence continues at coordinate 245,152 of NZ_JBKAHK010000002.1, forward strand.
CATATAATAACACCACAAAGCCCAGTTTCACCAACATCCAGTCCTGTTCTACCCAAAACGGCATTATAAACAGTAACCAAAAAGCGAAAATACTGGCCAATATCGCAGATGGCCAGGTAATGATATACCATAGCCGGCTGGTCATTAATTTTAATTGACTTACTAAAATAGACTTTTCGGGTTCTGGTTTTTGAGCGGCTTCAATGTGATAGACAAAAAGTCTGGGAATATAAAAAAGCCCGGCAAACCAGGTGATCACGAAAATTAAATGAAGCGATTTTATATAATTGTAATATTCAAACAAAGCGTATGTTTTTTGAGGGATTCTGGCCGGTATCGAAAGAACTTATCAAGTTCGATCTCAATACGTTTTAAACAAAGATAGCCATTTGAAAATTTCTTATTCGGAATAATTTTAAGCTTCGGAAGGTTTTAGTTTTAGCCGAATTTCTCTATTCAGAAAGTATGCCGTAACTATGGTTGAAAGCACATCGGCGATTGGGAAGGAGATCCAAACCCCGATCTCTCCGAAGTATTTCGGCAAAATTAAAACCAACGGAATAAAAAAGAACCCCTGCCGGGATAACGTGAGCAGGAGCGCCGGAACGGCCTTTCCAATCGCCTGAAAATACGCAGATCCTATCAACTGCAGGGCGATAATTGGAGTCGCTGCAAACACCCATCGCATTGCGCTGGGGGTTTCTGCAATGATTTGTGGATTTGAGGTAAATATGGAGACAATACTTTCAGAAAAAAACATTATTCCCGCGAATACCAACACTCCCAGAATACTGGCATAAAGAATAGCGGTATTGATACTTTTTCTTACTCGTTCCCAATTTCCCGCTCCAAAGTTATAGCCCGCAATTGGTAAAAATCCCTGCGTTACACCCAAAACCGGAAAAAGGGCAAACATTAACATCCTTCCAATAATGGCATAAACGGTTACCGATGCTTCTCCTCCAAGGTCAAAAAGAATATTATTCATCAATAAATAGGTTATACTAACAACCGCCTGCCTTGCCAGCGTTACAAATCCCAGTGAGGATGTCTCCTTTAAAATTGACCAGTCAAATAAGAAATGAGACCATTTGATCTTTAACTCTGAATTTTTTGAAAGAAAATACCATACGATATATCCAAAACAAAGCAAATAGGAAGCGGTGGTAGCCCAGGCCGCACCCAGCATACCCATATCAAACACCTTGATAAATATATAATCCAGAAAGAGATTTCCAACAGATGGAATGATCATGGCGATCATCGCAAATTTAGGTTTGCCTTCTGCCCTTATCACATTATTTCCCATCATACAAAGCGCAAGAAAAGGCACTCCATATAACACAACGGTATAATAAATCTTGGCAGGTTGAAAAATATCCCCTTTTCCCCCAAATGCAGGAATAAGGGAATTGACAAAACTTAGCCCCAGGACAACAAGCAAAACGGTTAAAATAAGGGTAAGACTAATCTGATTTCCGAAGGTTTTTAGCGCTTTTTCATCTCTATTTGATCCCAGTGCTCTGGAAATTATTGAAGATCCTCCAATTCCTATTGCCATTCCTAATGCGGCTATAAAAAAGGAAACCGGTAAAACCACATTGATTGCGGCAATTGCGATAGAACCAATCCAGTTCCCAACAAAAATAGTGTCTACCAGGATATTTAAGGACATAACAAGAATCCCAACAGATGCCGGTAAGGCCTGCTTAATAAGCAACTTACCAATGGGTTCCTTGCCAAGAAGTGCAGAACTAAGGTTTGCCATTACGCCTCAACGGGATTGGAAAAGGCCCATTCGTCTATCCAACGGGATAAAACCTTAACCCAATCTTCCCGGTCATTTAAACAGGGAACAACCGTGAATTTTTCTCCTCCAACCTCATGAAAGATCTCTTCCCCTTCCATTGCAATCTCTTCCAGCGTTTCCAGGCAATCACTTACAAAAGCTGGGGTAACTATGGCAAGATTTTTCATTCCCTGTTTTCCAAAACGCTCTATAGTTCGGTCTGTATAGGGTTGCAACCATGGATCAAATCCAAGTCTTGACTGGAAGGAAACACTGTACCTATTTTCTTTTAATTCCAAATATTCCGCAACAAGGCGGGTGGTTTCAAAACATTGATGACGGTAACAAAACTGATGCGCAGGTGATGCTGTTTGACAGCAGGAACCATCTATCTGGCAATGGGATTTTGTGATATCGCTTTTCCTGATATGCCGCTCCGGAACTCCATGATAGGAGAATAATAAATGTTGAAATTCTACTGTTTTCAATTTTTCTGAAATGCTTTCGGCCAAAACCCTAATATAATCCGGATGATTATAAAATGCAGGAACAGAAGTAAACTGCATTTCAGGAAAATGTTCCTTTCTTAATTCTTCAGCCAAAACCAGGATAGTTTCGGTGGTAGCCATTGCAAACTGAGGATATAACGGAAAGATCAAGACTTCATCCACTCCCTGATCATGCAATTGCTGTAATCCGGATTTAATATTCGGAGTACCATAACGCATAGAAAGCACGATTGGAATCGAGGTATGTTGGTCAATTTTGTCGCGTAATCTTTTGGAAAGCACAATTAACGGTGAACCTTCATCCCACCATATTTTTTGATAGGCAGCCGCCGATTTTTTTGGCCGGGTATTGAGAACAATTCCTTTTACAAGCAACGTCCTGGCCCAAAGCGGAACATCGATCACCCGTTCATCCATTAAAAATTCCCCTAAATATTTTTTAACATCCTTGGGGGAAGTACTATCGGGAGAGCCCAGATTTACGAGCAGTACACCTTTTTTCATAAGTAGCTATTTATTTATTTTTATTGGTCTTATGTAATTCGCATACCTCATTTGGTGTGTGCATCGAGTTTCCATTATGCTCATTTCATAATTTTTTTTCGGCTTAAAATTAAAATTCTTTTTGGGGAAACGCATTAGAAAGGTATTAGACTTTCTTATCTACATATAGAAAAACCCGTTGGCCGGATTATTCTCCCAAAGCAAATAAAATGCTCCGGAGAATATGTTCCCTGAATTCGGGTTCTTCATAGGCTTCCTCGGTATGACCTCCGCCGGTATAAATTGATCTTCCCCCACCATCCAGTTCCTGATACCAGGCAATAGGATGGTTGTCTCCATTTTCACCACCTTCATACGTGCGCTCCTCTAAATTCAACAAAACAGTTATTTGGGGATTGATATTTTTAAAATTGTACCACTCATCCACCCGAATCCAGGTTTCTGGTAAGTGAGCAACGGTTGGATGATCCGGAGCTTTTACGGTTATTTCGGCTTTTGCTATTTTTGGATGGCTTCTAAAATAGGCTCCGGCCAACTTACCGTACCAGGGCCAGTCGTATTCGGTATCGGTGGCGGCGTGAATTCCAAAATAACTTCCACCGTTATTTATGAAATCTTCAAAGGCATTTTGCTGCTGAAGATCGAGCACATCGCCCGTGGTATTTAGAAAAATTACAAGCGAATACTTTTTAAGTTGATCATTGGTAAAATTTTCTGAAACTTTTGTTTCCTCCACCTTGAAATTATGTTCTTTTCCAAGTTTCTGAATGGTTTTTATCCCCTTCGGAATTGATTTATGATAATAACCTTCCGTTTTATGGAAAACAAGGACATTTTTCTCCTGTGCAAATCCGAAGGAAAAATTGAAAAACAAAATGGCAATTAAAATTTTAAGGCTGTTCATAAAACGCAGTTTTTAATTAGTAGCTGGAATAGACATGATATATTTCTTTGGGGTAGTCCCGAATTTTTTCCTGAAGGCTGCAATAAAGTGGCTTGCCGTGCTGTAACCCACTTTTAACCCAACTTCGTTCACATTGTATTCTCCTGAGTCCAGAAGCTTTCTCGCAAATTCCATTTTATAATCAAATAAAAAACTATACACGGAATCTCCATAAATTTGCTTAAAACCATCCTTTAATTTCTTCAGGCTCAGTCCAATTTCTAATGATAATTCATTTAAAGAAGGAGGCTCTGCCATCCTGTTAATAATAATATCTTTTGCCTTGCGTATTTTTAAAACATTTTCTTCATCGCTTAAAAATGGACATTGCTCCATATTTGCATCTTCTGTCCTGTTAAAAAACAGGCTTAACAATTCATAGGCTTTAGCTTTAAAATACAAGGATTTTATGGACGGCATCAGGTTAAAGTTCATCAATTGATTTAGAACAATAGCCATCGAAGGAGAAATATCGGCATCCTTATAATATTTCTTATCGCTGTTTTCTTTGCTTAAAAAGGGGATGTAACCAGCTTCTTGTGAAAATAAAGAATGGAATTTCTTTATGGAAATTACCAGAGAGATCAACCAGGATTTTGGTTGTAATTCTAAATTGATGGGTAAATCTCTTTGCGGATTATATAAAAGAAGGGATTTTTCTACCTCCAAAGACAATTCGTAGTTACTGTTATTAAATAAAAACTTGCCTTTTCCCTTTACACAAAAGTGAAATTGCATATAACTGCTGTCTATTTCGCGGGAGATGTTCGCCGGAAATTTGTCTTCATTTTGAAACTTTAAGATAAAGAATCCCTCTTCAACTTTGGTTTCCTCAACAAACCCTGCAGCGATATTTTTTTCTTCTAAATCCATAATTTAATGAATTTTATTATTTAGAATTAATCTAAACTAAGTTGTATTTAAGCACTATGATAACAACAAAAATAAGGTTTTCCCCGAAGACGATCCTCGAAAATATGATTATTATCAGGAATCGACACATTTAGTACTTTGCGCGTTACTTTTTAAGAATCTTATACCTTACTTTTGACCCTGCAATCCTAATCTGTTACATGGAGCACTATCATATTTCAAAAGGCAAACATTTTTACACCATTGGCTTAAGCTACAAAAAAGCTGATGCCGATGTTCGTGGGCATTTCAGTTTAACTGCCGAAAGCAAATTAAAATTGCTGGAAGACGCTAAAAATGAAGGGATTGACGGGATTATCGTCACCTCTACATGCAATAGAACTGAAATTTACGGATTCGCACAGCACCCCTATCAACTTATAAAATTGCTTTGTGAGCATACCAATGGTACGGTTGAAGAATTTGAAAAAGTAGCGTACATCTATAAGAATAAGGAAGCTATCTCTCACATGTTTAGGGTTGGAACCGGTCTCGATAGCCAAATCTTAGGCGATTTCGAGATTATTAGCCAGTTAAAGATCGCATTCGTAAGTTCAAAGAATGCCGGAGTTGCAAATCCTTTTTTAGAGCGACTTGTCAATGCTGTTATTCAGGCAAGCAAGCGAATTAAAAATGAAACCGATATGTCCTCAGGGGCAACTTCAGTAAGTTTCGCTTCGGTTCAATACATTCTGCGTGAAGTTAAAAATATTTCAGAAAAGAATATTTTACTCTTCGGAACAGGAAAAATCGGAAGAAACACCTGTGAGAATCTTGTAAAACATACCAAAAATAATCACATTACCCTTATAAACCGAACGAAAGACAAGGCTGAAAAAATTGCCGGGAAATTCAATTTAAAGGTAGAAGATTACGCTAATTTGCAGTCGGAAATCCGCCAGTCAGATATTTTAATCGTTGCAACAGGAGCTCAAAACCCAACTATTTCCAAAGAACTTATCTATCCTAAAAAGGAGTTATTGATTCTGGATCTTTCCATACCTAAAAATGTTTCAGATGATGTTGCACAAATGGAAAATGTAACTGTACTTCATTTAGATCATCTCGCTCAAATGACAGATGATACCCTGGAACGAAGAAAACTATGTATTCCTGCAGCCAAACTTATAATTGCTGAAGTTGAAGTTGAGTTCAACAAATGGCTGGAAATGAGAAAATTTGCTCCAACCATAAAAGCGCTCAAGAAAAAACTGAAAGGCATGAAAGATGCCGAATTGGATTTCCAAAGCCGAAAAATTGCGAATTTCAACAATGAACAGGCGGAAATCGTTAGCAACAGGATCATTCAAAAAATTATGAATCATTTTGCAAATCACCTAAAAGATGATTCCAACACTTCAGATGAAAGCCTGGAACTTATCCAGAAAGTCTTTCAACTGGAAGATGCCACAAAATGAATAAATCGATAAGAATAGGAACCCGTGATAGCGAATTAGCGCTATGGCAGGCAAAAACCGTTCAATCTGCTCTCGAAAAATTAGGTCATAATACCGAATTGGTTCCCGTGAAATCCACAGGAGACCTCAATTTAGACCAACCCTTATACGAAATGGGAATTACAGGGATTTTCACAAAAACCCTGGATATTGCAATGCTAACTAACAAAATTGATATTGCAGTACATTCCATGAAAGATGTTCCAACTGCTTTGCCAAAAGGAATTGTGGAAGCGGCCATTCTAAAAAGAGCAAATTCAAAGGACATTATAGTACATAAAGGTCTCGATTTTCTGGAATCCAAAGGCACTATTGCCACCGGAAGCCTACGCAGGAAAGCACAATGGCTTAGCAAATATCCCAAACATTCGGTTGTAGATCTTCGAGGAAACGTAAACACCCGAATGAAAAAACTGAAAGAAAACGGTTGGGATGGAGCCATTTTTGCCGCTGCAGGATTAGAACGCATCAATCTTACCCCTGAAAATTATTTAGCGTTAGACTGGATGTTACCCGCTCCTGCGCAAGGCGCGATGCTTGTTGTTGCAAAAGAAAAAGACGAATTTTGCAGAAAGATGCTTTTGGCCCTGAACCATAAAGAATCTGAAATTTGTGTGCATACAGAACGTGAATTTCTGAAAACCCTCGAAGGAGGTTGTACAGCTCCCATTGGTGCTCTTGCCGAAATAAGGGATGGAATCCTTTATTTTAAAGGTGGTTTATACAGCCTGGATGGAACACAAAAATTTGAGATTGAAAGAGCAGTTTCAGTAGATCAAGCCCAGGATTTCGGCAGAAAATGTGGAGAAGAAATACTGAAAAACGGAGGCGCAGAACTCATGAAAAAGATAAGGAAAGTGCTAAATTAAAGCAATTATGCCAACTGTCCTTGCCACCAAAATATTGGAACCCCACCAAAAACAATTATTGCTGAATGCTGGAATATCTCTGGTAGAATATAATGCAATTAAAATTGAATTCATAGATTTTGATCCCGGGAAGAAACGTATCAAAAACGCAATCGTTACAAGTAAGAATGCTGCCAGGGCCATAATCAGAAAAAATCTTATAATTGAAAACTGTTTTAGCGTTGGAGAAAAAACAGCTTCCTTTTTAAAGAAATACAAGTATAATATTTCCGAAATTGCAGATTATGGAACTGCTTTAGCTGCTATAATTACTAAAAAATATCCGAATGAGAACTTCAGCTTTTTCTGCGGAGATAAACGTCGGGAGGAATTACCATCCATTTTAAAAGAAAATGGTATAGATTTAGAAGAAATTCAGGTCTATAAAACACGCTTAAATCCGAAGGAATTTCAACAGGAATTTGATGGAGTTTTGTTTTTCAGTCCCAGCGGCGTAAAAAGCTTTTTCAGCCAAAATAAAATAAAGAACAGCACTGCTTTTTGTATTGGTACCACAACTGCTTCAGAAGCAAAAAAAATTACAGATACTATAATAATTGCCACGAAACCAAGCATGGAAAATGTCATTGTGCAAGTGGTAAAAAAATACCGACATCATGATTAAAAACGATCTATTTTTAAAAGCATTAAAGGGTGAAACCGTAGAGCGACCACCGGTTTGGATGATGCGCCAGGCAGGAAGATATCTGCCGGATTTTATGAAACTGAAAGCGAAATATGATTTCTTTACAAGATGCCGCACCCCGGAACTGGCAACCGAGATTACCGTAATGCCAATCAACCAGATAGGCACAGATGCCGCGATCCTTTTTAGCGATATCCTGGTTGTCCCACAGGCGATGAATATCGAGGTGGAAATGAAGCCGGGTTTAGGGCCGTGGTTGCCAAATCCTGTTCGAACCATGGAGGATGTGAACAAGGTCATTGTACCCGATGTTCATGAAACTTTAGGCTACGTAATGGATGCCATAAAAATGACCAAAAAGGAGCTCAATGATGAAGTTCCCCTAATTGGTTTTGCAGGTTCTCCCTGGACTATTTTATGTTATGCGGTACAAGGGCAGGGCTCCAAGAATTTTGATATCGCCAAAAAATTCTGTTTTACCAATCCCGTTGCAGCACATACCCTATTGCAGAAAATAACCGATACCACCATCGCCTATTTGAAGGCAAAAGTTGCCGCGGGTGTGGATGCAGTGCAAATATTTGATTCCTGGGGAGGAATGCTTTCCCCTACCGATTATCAAATATTTTCGTGGAACTATATGCAGCAAATTATAGATGCGTTAAAAGATGAAACCCCTGTGATCGCTTTTGGAAAAGGCTGCTGGTTTGCGCTGGATACCATGGCAAAATCAGGTGCTTCGGCTTTAGGAGTAGACTGGACCTGTTCTCCGCTTCACGCACGTTATTTAAGCGGTGGGAAGATCACGCTTCAGGGTAATTTTGATCCTTCCAGATTATATTCCCCTCCGGCAGAGATTAAGAAAATGGTGCATCAAATGATCGATGAATTTGGAAAAGACCGTTACATCGTTAATTTAGGCCACGGGATCTTACCCGATATTCCGGTAGAAAATGCCCGGGCTTTTGTAGATGCAGTTAAAGAATATAAGCCAAGATAAAAAATGGCAATAGTGGCAGGGATTAAAAGTTTAAATTTTTGGCAACTTTTTAAATTGGCAAAAGTTCTGATTTTAAAACCTTTATTTATAGTTCCAACTTATAAGGCTACCAAAAAAACTGTTAATGTTTGTAATGCGTACTTCGGAAAAAAGCATCATAAAAACAATAGCACCAATGCCTTCAGGCATGCATTATGGAATTTCCTGATTTGTAAAAAATGTTATAAGGTTTCAAATTCTATTGAAAAAACCTCTCTATGGGCTGAAAAAATTACAAGTCTTCATGAGCTGCTGTCCCCAAATAGCGAATTGGCTAAAATCATGGATCTGCATAACAACAGAATAGGAAGGGAACTTTTTGAAAATAATACTTCAAATAGTATAGATATTATAACACTTCTTGAAGAAATGATGGAAAACGCGGTGCACGTAAACAGTATTGAAGAAATTAAAGCCGTACAAAGCAGGTTGGTTTTTATTGAAAAATTAGAAACTCAATTATGAAGAAAAAGTTTTATAGCTACATAGAGAAATTACAGGACACCATCACGACCAAACTTGAAGAAGTAGATGGGTCGGCAAAGTTCCGCGAAGATCTTTGGGACCGGAAAGAAGGTGGAGGGGGAAGGACCCGCGTTATTGAAAACGGGACTGTTTTTGAAAAAGGCGGAGTCAATATTTCAGCGGTGCATGGGCCACTTCCCGCGGCGATGCAAAACTATTTCAATGTTGGGGAAGTCGATTTTTATGCCTGTGGCTTAAGCCTTGTCCTTCATCCAAAAAACCCAATGGTTCCCACCGTTCATGCAAACTGGCGTTATTTCGAGATGTATGATAAACAAGGAAATATATTAAAAGATCAATGGTTTGGCGGCGGACAGGATCTCACTCCTTATTATTTAATTGAAGAGGATGTCGTACATTTTCACCAAATTTCGAAAAATGCCTGTGACAGGCATCATCCTGAATTTTACTCCAGATATAAAAAGCAGTGTGATGAATATTTCTGGAATTCCCATCGCGAGGAAGCACGGGGAATAGGCGGTTTGTTTTTCGATTATTGTAAGGCCACGGAAGAAATGAGCATTGATGACTGGTTTAATTTTGTAACCGAAGTTGGGGACAGCTTTCTGAAGGCCTATGTTCCCATTGTTGAAAAACGCAAGAATTTACCGTATTCAGAAGAGAACAGAACCTGGCAGGAAATAAGACGGGGTCGCTATGTAGAATTCAACCTGGTCCACGACAAAGGCACCCTTTTCGGATTAAAAACCAATGGGAGAATTGAGAGTATTTTGATGAGCCTTCCTCCACATGTGCAATGGGTTTATGATCATCATCCAGAAAAAGGCAGCGAAGAGGAAAAATTACTGGAGGTATTGATGCAACCTAAAGCCTGGATCTAAATACAGCAAAAAAGTGCTTTGTCCTGCCTGGAAATAAAAAAATATAATTAAAGGTTCAAACCTGAAACCTGAATTTTAAACTATTAAGAGATGTTAAGAAGAAACAGAAGATTGCGAACAGACGAAGTAATACGTTCCCTGGTAAGGGAAACTATTATTAGCCCAAATGACTTTCTGGTGCCTTTATTTATCGTTGAAGGAAAAAATGTAAAGGAAGAGATTGCTTCAATGCCAAATTATTTCAGGTTTAGTCTGGATCTTCTGGAAAAAGAAGTGAAAGAATTGTGGGATCTGGGGTTGAGATCTGTTTTGTTGTTTGTGAAGGTTCCCGATAATTTAAAAGACAATGCAGGAACCGAAGCTTTAAATCCCGATGGCTTGATGCAGCGTGCAATTAAATCCGTGAAAAATGCAGTTCCCGAAATGCTGGTAATGACAGATGTTGCTTTAGATCCCTATTCCTCTTTTGGACATGACGGGGTGGTTGCCGATGGAAAAATCCTAAATGATGATACCACTGCAATTTTAGCCGAAATGTCCCTTTCACACGCTATAGCCGGAGCCAATTTTGTTGCTCCAAGCGATATGATGGATGGCCGTATTTTCGAAATAAGAAGTCTTCTGGAAGATGAAGGTTTCCACGATACCGGAATTATGAGTTACAGCGCTAAATACGCTTCTGCTTTTTACGGTCCGTTTAGGGATGCATTGGATTCTGCGCCGGGATTTGGAGATAAAAAATCCTACCAGATGGATCCTGCAAACCGGGATGAGGCAGTTAAGGAAACACTCATGGATATTGAGGAAGGAGCCGATATTGTGATGGTTAAACCGGGACTTTGTTATCTCGATATAGTTCGTGATATTAAAAATGCGGTAAATGTTCCTGTTGCCGTATACCAGGTAAGCGGGGAATATGCAATGATAAAAGCTGCTTCAGAAAAAGGCTGGCTGGATCACGATGCGGTAATGATGGAACAATTAACGGCCATAAAACGCGCAGGAGCCAATATGATCGCCAGCTATTTCGCCAAGGATGCGGTGAAACTTATTTCCTGATATATATCATAAGGTCTTATTGCTAAGGCATCTCCATTCCAGAAAGCCCAAATTTATAAGCTGTTACCGGATTATTTTTCTGAAACAGGTTTTAGATCAAAGATCTCGGGAAATTAAACCATCACTGAGGGATTAAACGGCTTTACCATTACTTTAGATAAATTGTAGGAAAGAATCATTAATTTAGCCTCCTCAAATGAAATCTAACCATGGGATTACTTATTCTTTATGCTACGCTGGCAATTTTCTTTTCATTTTTATGCTCTATTCTGGAAGCGGTTTTACTCAGCATTACTCCCACCTTTATCCGTGTTAAAAAAAGGGAAGGAAAAGCCTATGCAAATACTTTAAATCATTTCAAAAAGGATATTGACAAACCGCTCATCGCTATTTTAACTGTAAACACTGTTGCGCATACCGTGGGAGCAATTTTGGTAGGGGTTCAGGCGGAGAAAGTTTTTGGAGGCGGTGGAAATTCAGTAGGAATCGTATCTGCTGTTATGACCGTAGCAATACTAATTCTTTCTGAAATAATCCCTAAAACAATTGGTGCAACCTACTGGCAATCACTTGGAAAATTCACAGCCATAACTTTGCAAACCTTATTATTCCCCCTAAAATACACCGGGATCCTGTGGTTGATGATGCTCACCACCAAACTAATAGGGAAATCGGCGCATGTAAGTACCATGAGTAGGGAGGAGTTTCTGGCAATTACCGATGCAGCCGAGGAAGAAGGTTTTTTTGAAGAAAAAGAAACTACCGTAATTAAAAATCTGCTTGTATTTAAATCGGTAAAGGCAAAAGATGTAATGACACCATTTTCTGTAGCGACTATTGAAAATGAATCTACCAGTATTGAAGAATTTCACCGTGCTCATAAAAATCTAAAATTTTCCAGAATTCCGGTTTATAAAGATAAACCCAATAACATCACCGGATTCGTGCTTAAAGATGATGTTCTTGAGGAAATGATAGACGATAAAGGCCCGGAACCTCTTAGCATTCTAAAAAGAGATGTTTTCATCACCGATCCCAATACCCCAATTCCAGAGCTTTTTGAGATTTTTATTACACGAAAGGCGCATATTTCAATAGTAGCCGATCAATTTGGAAATACCATAGGATTGGTAACTATGGAGGACATTATTGAAACCCTCCTGGGACTTGAGATCATGGATGAGAGCGACCATATTGAAGACATGCAACTTATGGCGCGTCAAAACTGGGAAAAGCGCGCCAAAAAACTAGGCCTTATTCAGCAAAATGATTCTGAAAAAAAATCTGCCGAAGATGAAAATCTGTCTTAAAACTCCCTTGGGGATCTGTGAAATAACAGGTGAGGAGAATGGAATTTCAGGAATTAAGATCCTGGATGAAGAACAGGAACCAAGCGATCAAATTCCGGAGTTTTTAATTCCTGCAGCTAATCAAATCAATGCTTATTTCAGAGGGGAACTACAGGATTTCAGTTTAAAGCTAGATCCCAAGGGAACTCCATTTCAAAAAACAGTCTGGCAATCTTTGCTGGAAATTCCTTTTGGGGAAACCAACTCCTATATGGATGTATCTAAAAAATTGGGAGATGTAAAAGCAATTCGCGCAGTGGCAGCGGCAAACGGGAAAAATCCTTTATGGATTGTAATTCCCTGTCACCGGGTAATAGGCAGCGATGGCTCCCTTACCGGGTATGCAGGAGGATTGTGGCGGAAAAAATGGCTGCTGGAACACGAAAATCCTTCTTCCCAACAAAGTCTTTTTAACTTTTGATATTTCAAAAGCTTTAACTTTCAGAAGTATCAATGCTTTCTTCTCAAAATTGCTTAATTTTAGGAAGAAGTAATTGAACCTCACCTACAAAAAGTCTATAGATTCGATATGAAAATAACCTTAAGAATTCTTGGTGCCTTCCTGGTTTTTATCCTCTTCGGAATTTTGCTCCTTTACATTTTCAATTATGATTATATTCTTCGGGGATTTCAGGTGGTTTATATGCAGGGGCATACCACGGCTTACATAGATGATTATCCTGAATTTGATAACCGAAAAATCCCATCAGGGGATGCTTACCAGGCCTGGCCTCAACACAAAGAGTTTAACAGTGTTTCTCCTACAAAAAAGCTTCAGGAAACCAATGATGATCTGGGAACGGTAGCTTTTCTAATCATAAAAAACGACAGTATCTGGTATGAAAATTATGCCGAAGGATATTCGGACACCAGCCTAACCAATTCTTTTTCAATGGCAAAATCCATCACCACTGCTTTGCTGGGAAAAGCGATAAAAGAAGGATATATTGAAAGTTTGGAGCAACCTGTTTCAGATTTTTTCCCGGAATTTCAAAATTCGGAATTTTCCGCTTTAAGCGTTGGAGATCTAGCTTCTATGTCTTCAGGATTAAACTGGGATGAAGATTATTACAATCCATTCTCTGTGACGGCAAGGGTTTATTTTGATGAAGATATAAGAAACGTAGTAAAGGAACTTGAAATTGTTGAGCCACCGGGAACCGAATTTGAATACCTTAGCGGAAACACCATTTTACTGGGAATGGTTATAAATAAAGCAACGGGGAAGAATCTATCCACGTATTTAAGCGAAAGTTTCTGGATTCCGATGGGGATGAAAACAGATGCCAAATGGCAACTGGACAGTAAAGAAAGTGGAATGGAAAAGGCTTATTGCTGTATCGCTTCCAACGCAAAGGATTTTGCCAGATTTGGGAAACTATTCAAAGACCACGGAAAATGGAATAATGAGCAATTAATTGAATCGGCATTTATTGCAACTGCAACTACTCCACGCTTTGAAGATTCTCCGGAATATGGCTACGGATTCTGGCTTAGCCACTATAAAAACAAAGATATCTTTTATATGCGCGGCGTTTTAGGGCAATACGTTATTGTAATTCCTGAAGATGACCTTATTATTGTTCGGCTTGGACATAAACTCATAAAACGTAAAGAAGAAGAGGACCATTCTCCTGACTTTTTTATCTACATAGATGAAACTTATAAAATGTTAAACCATGATTCATAAACTCAACCTGGAACATATTTTATTTCTTGACATTGAAACCGTGCCCGAGGAAAAGACTTTTAGTTCTTTAACTGAAGAAAGGAAAAAACTATGGGAAGACAAATCCAAATACCAGCGCAAAGAAGAGTTTACAGCTGAAGAATTCTATGACCGGGCAGGGATTTGGGCCGAATTTGGAAAAATTATCTGTATCTCGGTAGGCTTTTTTAAGTTTAAGAATGACCTACGAAGCTTCCGTATCACGACCTTCCAGGGAGAAGAAGAAAAACTTTTAAGGGATTTTTCGCTTTTACTTGAATCTCATTTTCAAAAACCCCATCACCTGCTTTGCGCTCATAACGGTAAGGAATTTGATTTTCCCTATATCGCCCGGAGGTTGATTATTCACAATCTGCCGCTTCCGGGAAAACTGGATCTTTTCGGAAAAAAACCCTGGGAAGTCCCTCATCTGGATACTTTGGAATTATGGAAATTCGGGGATTATAAACATTATACTTCGCTAAAACTCCTCACCAATGTGTTGGGAATTCCATCCCCAAAACAGGATATAGACGGATCGGAAGTTAGGGATGTTTACTATATAGACCGGCAACTTGGTAGAATAGTGAGTTATTGTGAACGGGATGTCCTGGCAATTGCCCAGGTGGTATTAAAAATGCGGCAGGAAGAATTACTTTTGGAGACAGAAATAGTTTCGGTGTAAAAAATCGATTAACAAGTAGCAAACCCGAGAGGTTTGAAAAAGAATCAAGATCGTTCCGCCTTTGGCGAAACTGCAAGAATCAAGAACAAAGACTTGTTTTCAATTAACTGATAAACATTTAGTTATAATCCATTTTTTGAATTACCCCGGAGTGGAGAAAAAAAATTTATTTTTTAAATGGACCAATTTTTTTGAAAAGTCCGCAACATTCGTACTTGATCCCTTACAAGAGTTGAAAAGAAAATAATAATCAAAAACCTCGGGGCAAGACCACGAGTTATGAATTAGAAAATACTTTTAAAAATTCGAGGCAAATCTCGGGGAATTAAACCCTCAGTGAGGGATTAAAAACCAAAAAACCCGCTTCAAAAGAAGCGGGTTTGGTATTGTATCTCCTCCCTTTGGGGAGGCAGGGAGGGGCTTAAAAAGCAAACTTGATACCTTGTGCCAATGGCAACTCGGTAGTATAATTTATGGTATTGGTTTGCCTTCTCATATAGACTTTCCAGGCATCCGATCCGGATTCACGGCCACCACCGGTTTCCTTTTCACCTCCAAAGGCACCACCTATTTCAGCACCACTGGTTCCTATATTCACATTTGCAATTCCACAATCGGATCCTTCAACCGAAAGGAAATGTTCTGCTTCCCTTAAATTATTGGTCATAATGGCAGAAGATAAACCTTGTCTCACACCGTTCTGTAAATCCAAAGCATCTTCTACGTTTCCGGAATATTTCAGCAAATATAAAACCGGGGCAAAAGTTTCGTGTTGTACGATATTAAAACTGTTTTCTGCTTCTGCAATCGCAGGCTTCACATAACAACCGCTTTCATATCCTTTTCCTTCCAGTACACCACCTTCAACGATAATTTTTCCGCCTTCCTTCACTACTTCATCCAAGGCATGCTGATAATTCTTTACAGCATCTTTATCGATAAGGGGCCCTACATGGTTGTTCTCATCCAGTGGATTCCCAATTCTCAATTGGTTATAAGCAGCAACTACCGCATCTTTCACCTTATCATACATAGATTCATGAACGATCAACCTTCTGGTAGAAGTACAGCGTTGTCCTGCAGTTCCAACGGCTCCAAACACAGCGCCTATCACGGTCATTTTTATATCGGCATCGGGAGTAACAATAATGGCGTTATTTCCACCGAGTTCCAGCAAGGTTTTTCCAAGACGTTCGGCAACTTTAGAAGCCACTATTTTTCCCATTCTAGTAGATCCGGTAGCCGAGATCAAAGGGATTCGGGCATCGGTTGTCATCATTTCCCCCACTTTATGATCTCCGGTTACCAAACAGGAAATCCCTTCCGGCACTCCGTTTTCGGCAAAAACACGCGCTGCAATTTTTTGACAGGCTACAGAGGTGATAGGAGTTTTTTCAGATCCTTTCCAAACACAGGCATCTCCGCAAACCCACGCCAAAGCGGTATTCCAGGACCAGACTGCAACCGGGAAATTAAAGGCAGAGATAATTCCCACTACTCCAAGTGGATGGTATTGTTCATACATTCTATGCCCTGGACGTTCTGAATGCATGGTCAATCCATGCAACTGCCGGGATAATCCCACGGCAAAATCACAGATATCTATCATTTCCTGTACTTCTCCCAAACCCTCCTGGTAGGATTTTCCCATTTCATAGGAAACCAGTTTTCCAAGGGGTTCTTTCAACCTTCTCAACTCATCGTTGAATTTTCTCACCACTTCACCTCTAAGGGGTGCAGGCATTTTTCTCCAGGTTTTAAAGCCTTCGGTTGCCGAAGTCATCACTTTTTCAAAATCTTCCTTGGTAGTTGATTTTACCTTCCCTATCAATGCTCCATCCACCGGAGAATAGGATTCAATAATATCCCCGTTTCCAAAGAAATCCTTACCTGTAGAAGTACCTTCATTTATATCTTTAATCCCCAAATCTTTCAGGGCTTGCTTAATTCCGAATTCTTCTGCTACTCCACTCATTTATTGCTTGTTTTAATCTTGTTTATTGTTTGTTTGTTGCGAAAATAATAAAATTTAATCGTTTTCACCTTCAGCTAAAAATCTTTGATCTACCGGCATCACCGTTCCGCAGGAATCACAGGTTCTCAACTCCTTACTTTCATAGAAATGCCTAAAATGCTTCAAAAAATCCTTTTCAATATCATGCAGCGGGAAGTAAACTTCGTACAATTTATTGTTGCAATTATCACAAAACCAAAGTAAACCATCCTTGCCCTGCTCTCCCAATCTCTTGCGCTCAATCACCAGGCCGATGGAGCCCTCTTTCCTCACAGGGGAATGCGGTACTTTTCCGGGATGCAAATACATATCTCCGGGGCCTAATTCCATTGTTTTTTTCTCCCCATTCTCCTGAATATGGATTTCAATATTTCCTTCCAACTGGTAAAAAAGTTCTTCGGTTTCGTTGTAATGATAATCCTTACGTGCATTAGGCCCACCCACTACCATCACGATATAATCATTAGAATCCTTGTAAATATTCTTATTGCCAATTGGCGGTTTCAATAAATCCCGATTTTGTTCGATCCATTTATTGAGATTAAAAGGTTTATTTATAGTCATTTTCGGATATTTTTTTATATCCCTTAAAATTAAACAATATCAGGAACAATGACCTAAAGCTTAGCAAAATGTTTTGGGCGTGTGCCAAAAAATGGCATTGCGCTATCCGTTCCAAGTCCTCATCCCGAAAATAAAATTCGGGACTGCGGGCTTTTCACTGCTATCGCTCACGCAGGAAAAGAAAGGATAAAATCCGGTGAATTTGCTCTTTCCATTTTTAATGTAAATTTTACTACTTTTATAAACCTAAATTGAAGCAACATCAAATAACATTCCCATACCTGGGGGAGAGATCCTAACACCAAAATATCCACAAATGAGAAAACTATTAGTTCTGTTATCATTTACAACACTATTCGCCTGCAACCAGTCTTCCGTAGATAAAAAACCAGTAGGAGAGCCTACCCAAAAACCTGTTTCGGATAAGGTAGAATCCGATAATTTTGGAATTGTGATCCATGGCGGAGCAGGTACAATCTTAAAAGAAAACATGACCGATTCTCTTGAAATGGCTTATAAAGCTGTTCTGGAAGAAGCGATACGAGTGGGACATGGAATTCTGGCAAATGGCGGGACTTCCCTGGAAGCAGTGCAGCGTACCATCAATGTCATGGAGGATCATCCTCTTTTTAATGCAGGAAAAGGGGCTGTTTTTACCAATGAAGGTAAAAATGAGCTCGACGCCGCAATTATGGACGGAGAGACATTGAACGCCGGAGCAGTTGCAGGAGTTACCACAGTGAAAAACCCTATAAATCTGGCTTATGAAGTAATGGAAAATTCCCCGCATGTTTTATTGTCAGGAAAAGGGGCAGAACAATTTGCGAAGGAAAAAGGGCTTGAAGTTGTAGAGCCATTCTACTTTCATACAGATGCAAGATTTGAATCCTTACAGCGCATTAAAGATTCTGAAAAGACCGAATTGGATCACGATGCTCAAAAAACAGCATTTCTGGATCCCTTTATAAAAGATTCCAAATTTGGGACTGTTGGGGCTGTAGCCCTGGATAAAAACGGAAATATTGCGGCAGGGACTTCTACAGGTGGTATGACCAATAAAAAATGGAATAGAATTGGAGATGTACCAATAATTGGCGCAGGAACTTATGCCAATAATGCGACCTGTGCCGTTTCGGCTACCGGATGGGGAGAATATTTTATTCGCGGTGTTGTAGCCTATGATATTTCTGCGATGATGGAATATAAAAAAATGAGTTTACAGAAAGCCGCTTCCGTTGTGATCCAGGATAAATTAACCGAACTTGGCGGAGAAGGCGGAATTATAGCCATTGACAGTAAAGGAAATATTGCGATGGAATTCAATTCGGCAGGAATGTACCGTGCCGCGATGAATAAGGATGGAGAACTAACCCTTGGAATCTATGGTGAAAATGAAGATATGGAAGAATAAATTAGGTTTTAGTACTATTAAAAAACCCACGCAACATTTAAAATGTTGCGTGGGTTTTTATGGTTTCTAACACCATTGCCTTACCTCTTAAAACATCGCTCTTTGAAATAAGGCCAGATAATTTCTCCTTGACATCCTGAATTGGCATTAAATCAATACATCTGAAAAAGTGTCATCGCTTTGTAAAACATGGTTTGCATAGGAACATTCCGGAATTATTTTTAGATTTTCCTGCCTTGCAAATTCTACTGCTTCACACACTAATTTTTTACCTATGCCTTCGCCCTCAAATTCGGTATATACTTCTGTATGTTCTATCGTAATTCTACTTTCACCTGTCCAGGTATAAGTCATTGTTCCGGCTTTTCCATTTTTGCTTACCGCATCAAAATGTCCTTTTTTTTCTGTTTTTGTATGTTCTATTTTCATTCCTGTATTTATTTAAATTATGATTATAACCGCTAGTTCAACTTTCCGCCTTTTGCGACCCACCAGGGATGGACTTCCACTTTTAACCTTCCTGCCATCACCATAGGATCGAGTCTTGCCAAACTATCGGCTTCTTTTTGGGTTGGGGTATTATAAACTACAATTCCGCGCAACTCTCCATCATCACCCATAGGGCCAGTTAAACTAGTATAACCTTCAGTATACATTCTGCCTAAGTGTGCCATATGCTGTTCCTGAAGTTCTGCCTGGGTTATGGAATCCTGTGAACGATGCTCTCCGGATTTTAAAAAAACAATATAATATTGCTGCATCAGGTAGGTGGAATCCCCTTTTTTATAGGTGAAGGTTTGATAACCCTTTTCTTCCAATTCCTTAGCGATGGATTCTACATTCTCAGTTTCTACTGTAACTCTTGATTCTGAATGAATTCCCCTGATTTTTTCAACAGGTTGATCACAGGAGCTTATCATTAAAAGTAGACTAAACAGTATAATTATATTTTTCATCTGCAGCTATTTAATTCATTTTTATTGTTGTCCGATAAACATTTTTGTTAAAGCTGAAACCATACCTCCGTTATCCGATCCAATGCGATTTTTAAAAACAGACCTTACTTTTATAAATTTTTTAAATTATACTGATGATTAAAGTTCTAAAAAATAGGGGTTATAACTAAATGTTTACCGGTTAATTAAAATTAATACCTCCGTGATTAGTGTTGACCAGCTTTAAACATTAATTTTCAATGGTACCTGTTTTTATCTCCGACTGATCTCGCTGATTTTCGCAGAAATCAATCTTCATTGCGCCATGAATACAGGAATAATTTTGTCTATTTTCTTTTTTCTATTTGTCTTGGTTCTTGATTTTTACAGTTCCGCAAAAGGCGGAACGATCTTGATTCTCTACCGGACAGTACTGATTCATTTTATGATACTTACCAATTAAGATAGGGTTTTTTGCTTAACTGAGAGTTGTAATACCGAATATCTCCGGTTACTTCCACTCCCAGCCAATGCGGTTTTAGAAATTTATCATCCTCAGACTTTAATTCGATTTCTGCTATTATCAGGCCTTGATTCTGCCCGTGAAATTCGTCTACTTCAAAGATGTGATTTTCATTACTTACCAGGTATCGATCTTTTTCTATGATTCCCGGCTCACATAATTTCAACAAATTTTCAGCTTCCGTTACTGCTATTTCCTTTTCCCACTCAAATCTGCTCAATCCATTTTCGCTGGATTTCCCTTTTACGGTAAGAAATGCCTTTTGACCATTGATCCTAATCCTGACGGTTCTCTCCGGATGTGTATTTAAAAATCCCTGGATGATCCTGGTTTTTTGGTATGCATCAGATTTAAAAGCCTCCGATTTCACCAAAAATTTTCGTTCAATTTCTGTCATAGTTGATTTTAAATGGAGAAAGAAATTTTCTTAATTTCATCAGATTCTATCCTATTCTTTTTATAACCATGTTTTGTCACGATAAGCATTGCTTTTGCAATTGTTTCGGGATGAATAGCGCGATATTTCTTTAAAGGTCCCAGCATTAAAAAATTGAATATCTTCATGGCATTTTTGGCCAGGTTCTCAAAAAACCTTTTTTCCTCCCTGTCTCCTGAAATAAGGGATGGCTGAAAGATATAAGTGTTTTCTATATTTTGAGACAGCACAGCTTCCTCCATTTTACCTTTGATTTTATTGTAAAATACAGAACTATTTGCAGCTGCGCCAAGGGCCGAAATCACCAAAAAAGTATTAATTCCATTTTCTTTACAAAGCCGGGCCGCAGTTACCGGAATTCCGGAATCAATTTTCCGGTAGGTTTCCTTATCCGGGGTTTTGCTTTTTGTGGTTCCAATACAGCAAAAAACCTCATCCGCCTTAAAAAGCTCCATATATTCATCCAGCCGAAACATATCGATGAGATGTTCTTCGATCTTCTCATCCCTAACAGCAACAGGAGATCTTGAAAAGAGTATAATTTTTTCATAAGCTGGATCTTTTAATAATTTCTGAAGCAAAATTCCCCCGGTTAATCCGGTGGCTCCTAATAAAATAGCTGTTTTCATAATTCCTTCAATCTTAAATTTAATAAAAATCCGAAGTCTTTTAGCTTCTGTTTCATTGTTGTCCGGTAAATATTTTTGTGAAAGCTGAACCCTCATATTCATTGGACATTCCAATGAAGTTTTTAATAAACAAACCTTACTTTTCTGAATTTAAATTAGAAATAATACCTAAATGTTTATCGGTTAACTCAAATCAAGTCTTTTCTCTTGTTTCTTGCAGTTACGCCGAAGGCGGAACGATCTTGCCTCTTTACCAGACATTACTGTTTCTTTTTATAAAGATAGGATTTTGAGTTTGATTTTTTAAAAAAGTTAGTTCATCCAATGTTTTTGTCTTTGTCTAAGGCTTGACAAAACGAAGTTTCATTAAATTTACAAAGTGGAAAAGCATATACTTTTAAGGAAAATTATCCATGTGGATATGGATGCATTTTATGCCTCCGTAGAACAACTGGACAATCCCGAACTACGGGGGAAAGCAATAGCTGTAGGAGGCAGCGAAGAGCGTGGGGTTGTGGCTGCAGCAAGTTATGAGGCCCGGAAATTTGGTGTGAAAAGCGCAATGAGCAGCATCATTGCCAAACGAAATTGCCCGGATTTGATCTTCGTAAAACCAAGATTCGATCGCTACAAAGAAATTTCAAATCTGATAAGAGCCATCTTTCTTGAGTATACAGATCTGGTAGAACCCCTCTCTCTGGACGAAGCCTACCTGGATGTTAGCAGTAACAAAAAAGGGAATCCCAGTGCAACCCTTATTGCTCGTGAAATTCGGGAAAAAATAAAGCACAAAACAGGATTAAATGCTTCCGCAGGAATTTCCATCAATAAATTCATTGCAAAAATTGCCAGCGATATCAATAAACCCAACGGACAAAAAACTGTAAATCCCGAGGATGTTCTTAAATTTCTTGAAAAACTTCAAATACGGAAATTTCACGGGGTTGGAAAAGTTACCGCTGAAAAGATGTACCGGTTAGGAATTTTTAACGGATTGGATCTAAAGCAAAAGGACCAGAAATTTCTTATAGATCACTTCGGAAAAAGCGGGGAATTCTACTATAATGTTGTTCGCGGAATTCACCATAGCGAGGTAAAGCCAAACAGAATACGAAAATCGCTGGGGGCAGAAAGAACTTTTGACACCAATATTTCTTCTGAAATTTTCATGCTGGAACGCCTGAAAAATATTGCTGAAGAAATTGAACGCCGACTCCAAAAAAGCAAGGTCGCCGGAAAAACCGTTACTTTAAAAATTAAATACAGTGATTTTACGCAACATACCCGCAGTAAGACCCTACCCTATTTTATTTCCTCAAAAGAGCTCGTACTGGAAAGCGCGAAGGAGTTGCTTTACCAGGAGAAAATGAAGGAATCGGTACGGCTTTTAGGGATATCACTTTCCAATTTAAATACTGAAAAAAGAGAGAAAAAAGAAGAAATTGCTGTTCAGCTTAAGTTT
This sequence comes from Gillisia xinjiangensis, assembly GCF_046298265.1. NCBI lineage: Bacteria > Pseudomonadati > Bacteroidota > Flavobacteriia > Flavobacteriales > Flavobacteriaceae > Gillisia > Gillisia xinjiangensis. The sequence goes on from NZ_JBKAHK010000002.1 coordinate 268,001, forward strand.
GACTTTTAATCCCTCATTAAGGGTTTAACCCGCCTAACGGTTTTTGATTAATAAAAAATATGCCACGAAGTACAAACATTGCGTTAGTTTCGTGGCATTATATATTTTATAATCGTAAAGGTCTTTTTTGAAGTTGAAACTTTAAAAAAGTTAGCAGGTTTGACTAAGATTTATTCAATTTCAGAAACCCTCAATGTATTCACCATACCTTTATCAGCTATAGGCATTGCTGCAAGATTTATAACATAATCTCCATGGTCTGCATAGCCTTTATCTTTTGCTATATTATTGATGTCCTCAATGGTTTCATCTGTACTTACAAATTTATCGTAAAAGAAAGCTTTCACTCCCCACAGCAAACTTAATTGTGAAAGTATTCTTCTGTTGGAAGTAAAAACCAATATATTGGATTCAGGTCTCCAGGCTGAGATCTGAAAAGCTGTGTACCCGCTGTTTGTTAAGGTACAAATAGCTTTAGCCTTGATCTCATTGGCCATAATGGCTGCGTGGTAACAGATAGATTTTGTAATATATCGTTTAGTTCTAATATGTGGTGGGTCGTGCGGAACTTTAATTAACGGTGAATTCTCTACAGCATTAATTATTTGTGCCATTTTTTGAATTACCTGAACCGGATAATTCCCTACAGAAGTTTCCCCACTTAACATCACTGCATCTGCACCATCCATTACAGAATTTGCCACGTCATTTACCTCTGCCCTTGTAGGAGTAAGGCTTGTGATCATGGTTTCCATCATTTGAGTTGCTATAATAACAGGTATTCTGGCCTTTTTGGCAAGTAAAACCAATTGCTTCTGAATTAAAGGCACCTCCTGTGCAGGAATTTCCACACCCAAATCTCCCCGGGCTACCATTAAACCATCACAATAGGCTACAATTTTTTCAATATTTTTAACCCCTTCCGGCTTTTCAATTTTTGCAATAATGGGAATTTTATGTTCGCTATGCTCTTTTATAAGATTTTGAAGTTCTATCAAGTCGTTTTCCTGACGCACAAAAGAAAGCGCCATCCAATCTACCTCAAGACTACATGCGAAAATGGCGTCTTTAATATCCTTTTCCGTCAATGCCGGAAGAGAAATATTTGTATTGGGAAGGTTTACTCCCTTTTTAGATTTTAGCGGCCCTCCCTGGATAACTTTGGTAACAACTTCATCTGTCAGGTTGGTGCTCACAATTTCGAACATCAATTTACCATCATCCAGTAAAATTAATTCTCCTTTTTTTACATCCTGCGGAAAAGTTGCGTAGTTCATATAAACCCTGGAAGCATCACCCTTAAAAGGCTTTCCGGTTACAAAAGTAATTTGATCTCCCGGGTTCACGATCACCTCTTCCTTCATGGTACCAACTCTCAATTTTGGACCCTGCAAATCGGCAAGAATAGCGGCACTATATCCAAATTCTTCATTCAATTCGCGAATCATTTGAACGCGTTCCTTCACATCTTCATAATCTGCATGAGAGAAATTTACCCTGAATACATTTACTCCGGCTTCAAGCATATCTTTTAAAACAGCTTTTGTACTGGTCGCAGGACCTAAGGTGGCTACTATTTTTGTTCTTTTATTTGCTGGCATTATTCTAAAATTAAATTATTTTTTGATTTAAGTTGATTCGCATCAACTGCATATATGGTGATCACATTTGGTATAAAAGCGATCTTATTTATAAGTTTTTGAAGTTGTTCCGGCTCAAAATCCTCTTCAACTTTTAAGAAAAAATCTACCTCTTTAAATTCCGGGATTAAAAAGGTGAGTTGAGGAATACCTTCATCTTCATTAAATAGTGATCCTGAACTAATGACCTTTTTCAGCGGCCCCTTGTATTTATTTTTTATAAGAAAATAATTTCTGTATTTCACAGGTTCTTTAAAAATATAAAGCGGATAATTGGCCAGTACAGAACCATGGTTAAAATCCAGGTCTAGGCGGGATCGCCGCATATTGATCTCCAAATGCTTATTTAATAAATAAGCCATTTTAAATTCATCTAAAGAACTATGAATTGCAAGAAGTTGATAATCCTCCTCTTCATCATCCAGAATCAACTTATGGGATAGCATACCTTTACACTTAATTGATAAAGATATAATAAGAATGCCAATTTAGCAGATTTTCAGCCTGTTTTTTGGGTTATTTTTACGAAAACGTTATAGTAAAATAGCTTGTAGTTCTAATTCTCTATCCTATTCTGAAGCGCATAATATGCCCGTTTTGAAGCCTTTTCTTCTGCCTTTTTCTTTGAAGTAGCCCTTGCTTTTGCGACCACGGTTTTATCGATTCTTAGCTTTACCGCAAAATGTTTTATCTCGTCATTACCGGTATCTTCATAAACCTCATAATTAAAAGTCTTTTTGGTTTTCTGGCACCATTCGATCAGTAAACTTTTATAACTAATTACCTTTCCTTCCAGTTGTTCAATGTCAACATACGGATTGATCACCCGGTCATAGATAAAACGCTTGCAGTATTTGTAACCTCTGTCCCAATAAATAGCACCTATGAGGGCTTCAAATAAATTACCGTGAATATTGGCGCCAAATTGGTCCTTTGAGATGTTGGTTTGCACAAGACCTATAAGATTCAGATCTTTTCCAAGCTCGTTTAAGTGCTTCCTGCTAACAACTTTAGAGCGCATTTTTGTCAGATAACCCTCATTACCGCCAGGAACGGTTTTAAAAAGATAGCCTGCGATTACCGCACCCAACATGGCATCGCCCAGAAATTCCAGCCTTTCAAAATTGATGGCATTCCCTTCCTTATCCCTTTGGTTAAGAGATCTATGGGTAAAAGCTTTTTGATAAATGACAATATCCTTAGGCTTAAAACCCAGAATTTTTTGTATTGATATAAAAAAATTCCCGCCTTTAGAAGAACGGGAATTTAATATGTTACGAATAACGCTCATGATGGATTATACATCAATTTTTTTAAAAATCACACAGGCATTGTGTCCTCCAAACCCAAATGTATTGCTCATTACCACATTAAGATCACGCTTTTGCGCTTTGTTTAAGGTTAAATTTAAAGAGGAGTCAATATTCTCATCTGGATTTTCATGATTGATCGTAGGGGGCACAATTCCATGTTTCATGGAAAGAATAGAAGAAATTGCTTCGATTGCTCCAGCTGCGCCCAACAAATGTCCGGTCATGGATTTGGTAGAATTGATATTAATATTCTTAGCATGCGCTCCAAACACATGGGATATGGCCTTAAGTTCTGCCACATCACCCAATGGGGTTGAAGTTCCGTGTGTATTAATAGCGTCTATATCCTCCGGAACCAAATTTGCATTGCGCAAACTGTTTTGCATCACAGCAATTACACCAATTCCATCCGGATGTGGAGCAGTCATGTGATACGCATCTGATGACAATCCACCTCCAACAAATTCAGCATAAATTTTTGCTCCCCTGGCCTTGGCATGCTCATATTCTTCCAGGATCAAAGCTCCTGCCCCTTCCCCTAAAACGAAACCATCCCTGGTTGAATCAAAAGGTCTTGAAGCCGTTTCAGGACTTTCATTTCTGGTAGATAAAGCGTGCATGGCATTGAATCCGCCCATTCCTGCTTTGGTTACTGCCGCTTCAGATCCGCCGGAAACAATGATATCACTGTATCCCAACCGGATATTATTTAAAGCATCGAACATTGCATTGGCGGCCGAGGCACATGCTGAAACCGTAGTGTAATTAGGCCCCATAAAACCGTGACGTATGGAAATATTGCCCGGGGCAATATCTGCTATCATTTTAGGAATAAAAAACGGATTAAAACGAGGCGTTCCATCGCCGGTGGCAAAATTAATAACCTCGTCCTGAAAAGTTTCCAATCCCCCAATTCCTGCACCCCAAATAACCCCAACCCGGTGTTTGTCAATGCCATTCAGTTCTATTCCAGAATCTTTAATAGCTTCATCTGAAGCTACTATGGCATATTGTGCAAACCTGTCGAGTTTTCTGGCTTCTTTGCGGTCAAAAAAATCAAGGGCGTCAAAATTTTTAAGTTCACAAGCGAATTTAGTTTTGAATTTTTCGGCATCAAAATACGTAATGGGTGCAGAACCGCTTTTTCCGGCGATTAAGGCATTCCAATATGATTCTACATTGTTACCTATAGGTGTTAAGGCCCCTAAACCTGTAACTACAACTCGCTTTAACTCCATAAAGAACTATCCTTTTGCGTTTTCGATATAAGAAATTGCCTGGCCTACGGTAGCAATGTTTTCTGCCTGGTCGTCTGGAATCTGGATATCAAATTCTTTTTCAAACTCCATGATCAATTCCACAGTGTCTAACGAATCGGCGCCCAAGTCGTTGGTGAAGCTGGCTTCATTTACCACTTCATTCTCGTCAACTCCCAATTTGTCAACGATAATCGCTTTTACTCTTGATGCAATGTCTGACATAATATTCTATTTTAATTTTGATTAGATGGCAAAAATAAAAAACTTTATTTTAAAACCGGTTTTTAGTTTAAAAATGTGGTGGTAATTTACGGAAATTTCATTTAAAGCCTTTATTTTTACCATCTTTAATTATTAACAGACCCTTTTTTGAACACTCTAAAAACCATATCACCCAAAAAAATAGTCGTTTTTGCTTCCGGATCCGGAACTAATGCAGAAAATATTATCCGGAATTTTCAAAATTCGGAGGTGGCAAGAGTGGTTGCCGTATTTTCAAATAAACCTTCGGCCAAAGTTTTGGCTCGCGCCCATAATTTAAAAATCAAGTCCCTTTGCTTTGACAGGGAATCCTTTTACAAAAGCAATGAAGTTTTGAATATCCTGAAGGATATCAATCCCGATCTTATTGTTCTTGCCGGATTTTTATGGCTCTTTCCATCTAAAATCCTGAAGGCCTTTCCCGGAAAAGTAATAAATCTTCATCCTGCTTTGCTTCCCAATTTTGGCGGCGCAGGAATGTATGGAGAACGCGTACATAACGCGGTGATCGATGAAAAACACCAGGAAACGGGAATTACCATACATTATGTAAATGAAAATTATGATGAAGGCCAAACCATTTTTCAAACCTCTATTCCGGTTTCTCCAAATGATACTCCTAAAAGTTTAGCCGAAAAGATTCACGAGTTGGAATACCTGCATTTTCCCGAAGTGATTAAAAACCTTCTAGAAAATAAAGCCATTGATTAAGCCGGACGTTCACATTTATACCGATGGAGCTGCCAGGGGAAATCCCGGGCCCGGTGGCTATGGCATAGTCATGGAATGGGTTGGTAAACCTTATAAAAAAGAATTTGCCCAGGGCTTTAAGCACACCACCAACAACCGGATGGAATTATTGGCAGTAACTGAAGCATTAAAAAAGTTGAAAAACCCCGGTACTTCGGTGTTGGTTTTTACAGATTCAAAATACGTGGTGGATTCAGTGAAAAAAGGCTGGGTTTTTAACTGGGAAAAAAAAGGTTTTAAGGATCGGAAAAATTCAGATTTATGGAAGGAATTTTTAATTGAATTCAGAAAACATAAAGTAGATTTTAAATGGATTAAAGGTCATAACAATCATACTCAAAATGAACGCTGCGACATCCTCGCCGTAGAAGCATCTAAAAAATCCCGTTTACTCATTGACCAAGGATTTAAAGACGAATAAAACAGACCTTTTTGATTTAGTTAAATTTTGAAAATCAACCAAAGGTCTTGAAAAACAAACCGTACCTTTGCGCCACAAATTTGAAACCGTATTATGAGTAAATTATTGATAGTAGGCACAGTAGCCTTCGATGCAATTGAAACCCCATTTGGCAAAACCGATAAAATTCTTGGAGGTGCCGCAACCTACATCGGCCTCTCTTCTGCCCAATTTGAAATAGACAACGCTATAGTATCCATTGTTGGAGATGATTTTCCGCAAGATCATTTAAACCTTTTAACATCTAAGAATATAGCTATTGAAGGTATAGAAATAGTACAAGGAGGAAAAACGTTTTTTTGGAGTGGGAAATACCATAATGATTTAAATAGCCGTGACACCCTGGAAACTCAATTAAATGTACTGGCAGATTTTAACCCTGTTGTTCCTGCCGCCTATAAAGATGCGGAAATGGTCATGCTTGGGAATTTGCATCCATTGGTTCAGCTAAGTGTGCTGGAACAGGTTGATAATCCAAAACTTGTGGTTTTGGATACGATGAATTTCTGGATGGATAATGCCTGGGACGATCTTTTAAAAGTTATCAAAAAAGTAGATGTAATCACCATCAATGATGAAGAGGCAAGACAGCTTACCGGAGAACATTCGCTGGTAAAAGCAGCCCGGAAAATAGAGGGAATGGGACCTGATTATGTAGTTATAAAAAAAGGGGAACACGGAGCCCTTCTTTTTCATGAAGAACAAATTTTCTTTGCTCCTGCACTTCCGCTGGAAGAAGTTTTTGATCCTACCGGTGCAGGGGATACTTTTGCCGGAGGATTTATTGGCCACTTGGTAAAAACAGGAGATATTTCATTTGAGAATATGAAAAATGCAGTTATTTACGGCTCTACACTTGCCTCCTTCTGTGTGGAAAAATTCGGGACAGAAAGAATGGAAACCCTTACCAGGAAAGATATTCAATTACGTTTAAGAGAATTTGAGAATTTAACCCAATTCGATATAGAATTAACACCAAAAAAAGTCCTGTAATTATTGGACTTTTTTTGTGACAAAGTATACCATTAACCCACTTGAATCCGAAAGGAATTTACTATGAGCGATGCTATTAAACATGAGTGTGGAATTGCACTTATCCGACTATTAAAACCCTTAGAATTCTACAAAGAAAAATACGGTACGGCATTTTACGGCGTAAATAAAATGTATTTAATGATGGAAAAACAGCACAACCGCGGACAGGATGGTGCAGGTTTTGCCAGTATTAAATTAAATACTATTCCCGGAGATCGCTATATAAGCAGGGTACGTTCCAATGCAGCACAGCCTATTCAGGATATTTTCAAACAAATAAATGAGCGTATAAATGAAGAGATTGGAGAACATCCCGAGTATGCAAACGACGTTGGCCTTCAAAAAAAACATATACCTTACATAGGAGAATTGTACTTAGGCCACGTACGCTATGGAACCTTTGGTAAAAACAGCATTGAGAGTGTTCATCCTTTTTTACGCCAAAATAACTGGATGCACCGAAACCTTATCGTGGCCGGGAATTTCAATATGACCAACGTTTCTCAACTTTTCAATAATCTGGTAGAATTAGGCCAACATCCCAAAGAACGTGCAGATACGGTTACGGTGATGGAAAAAATTGGTCATTTTTTAGATGATGCAGTTCGAAAATTATACAAAAAGCTCAAGCACGAAGGATATACCAAAGTGCAGGCTTCACCTTTGATCGCGGAAAGATTAAATGTCGGTAAAATTTTAAGAAAATCGGCTAAAAACTGGGACGGCGGTTATGCTATGGCGGGCTTGTTAGGTCATGGAGATTCCTTTGTGTTACGTGATCCTTCAGGCATCCGGCCGGCTTATTATTACCAGGATGATGAAGTTGTAGTAGTAGCTTCAGAAAGACCTGTTATCCAAACCGTTTTCAACGTGAAGTTTGATGACGTAAAAGAACTCGATCCGGGACATGCCATTATCACCAAAAAGAGTGGAGAAGTTAATATTACCCAGATACTGGAGCCCCTGGAAAGAAAAGCTTGTTCTTTTGAACGGATATATTTCTCACGCGGAAGTGATGCAGAAATATATAATGAGCGAAAAATGCTTGGTAGATTACTAATGCCTGAAGTATTAAAAAGCATTGATCACGATACGGTAAATACTGTATTTTCATTTATTCCCAATACGGCTGAAACTTCTTTCTACGGAATGGTGGAAGCAGCACAGGATGAACTGAATAAACAAAAAAACCAGGCGATCCTGGAGGAAAAAGAAACCCTTACAGATGAACGCCTGCAGGAAATTCTTGCACATAGACTAAGAACAGAAAAGATCGCCATTAAAGATGTAAAACTTCGCACCTTTATTACTGAGGACAGCAGCAGGGATGATCTAGTAGCCCACGTATACGATGTTACCTACGGGGTGGTAAAACCAACAGACAATCTTGTGATTATAGATGACAGTATTGTTAGAGGAACAACCCTTAAAAAGAGCATTATAAAAATGATGGACAGACTAAACCCCAAAAAATTAATCGTGGTTTCCTCTGCTCCTCAAATTCGATATCCCGATTGCTACGGAATTGATATGGCACGCCTGGAGGACTTTATTGCATTTAAAGCTGCTCTTGCCTTGCTGGAAGACACAAATCAATACCATATCGTGGATTCTGTTTATGAAAAATGTAAAAAACAAGTGGAACTGGAAGATGAAGAAGTTCAAAATTTCGTTACAGAGATTTACGCACCGTTTAAAGATCAGGAGATTTCAGATAAAATTGCAGAATTATTAAGTGAGCCGGAGGTTGAAACCGAAGTTCACGTTATCTACCAAACGGTGGAAAACCTCCATAAAGCCTGTCCTAAGAATTTAGGCGACTGGTATTTTACCGGAGATTATCCTACTTTTGGTGGAAACAGGGTTGTTAACAGGGCTTTTATAAATTTTTATGAAGGGAGTAAGGACAGAGCCTACTAATTTTCTTCTTACGATTTATTAGAAATAATTATAAAAAGTGCCTTTCAACTAATAAACGGGTAGTTCATCTAAAAGTGTTTGCCGGTATGATGGTTTCATATATATTAGCAGAACCATAGCATAAGTAGGTTAAGTTCATGGTAGATTTGGGGCAAAAAAAGGTGGACTCTCGTCTGCCTTTTTTTATGTCCAATAAATTCTAAGAATTCCCTGTCATTTATTCCAAAAATCTTCTTAAAAAATAAGCTTTAAGTAGCGTATGACTTATATATATGCCGTTTAGCTAAAACCTTTTTTTTCCTGAATATTATTTAATATATTGCGTTCACCATTGCATAAGTAGGTTAAGTATATGGTAGATTTGGGGCAAAAAAGGTGGACGCTCGTCCGCCTTTTTTCATTTTTAATAAAAAAAAAAGCCCGCCACAAATGTAGCAGGCCTTCTTCAATAACTTTTCTTATCTATTTTTCTTTCGCATATCGGGATGCAACTTCTTTCCAGTCTATAACATTAAAAAATGCTTCGATATATTCCGGACGTTTATTTTGATAATGCAAATAATATGCGTGTTCCCAAACATCAATTCCTAGAACAGGAACTCCGCCACATCCAACACCCGGCATTAACGGATTATCCTGATTTGGAGTGGAACAAATTTCAACCTTTCCTCCCTCGTGAACGCATAACCAAGCCCAACCTGAACCAAATTGTCCTGCAGCCGCTTTGGAGAATTCATCCTTAAAGGCATCAAAAGATCCAAAGGCTGCATCTATAGCTTTCGCCAAATCCCCTTCAGGTTTTCCTCCACCATCTGGAGACATGATCTCCCAAAATAAAGTATGATTATAATAACCTCCTCCATTATTTCTAACGGCAGCATTGCCTTTATCAAGGTTTTTAAGAATATTCTCTATAGTTTTACCTTCGTGATCTGTCCCTTCAATGGCAGCATTCAATTTGGAAGTGTAACCAGCGTGATGTTTCCCGTGGTGAATTTCCATTGTTTTTGCATCTATATTAGGTTCTAGTGCATCGAAAGCATATTTTAATTTTGGTAATTCAAAAGCCATAATTATGTTTATTTTTGTTATTATTTAATCATTTTTCCCAAATTTAAGTATTAAGCCTATTATTAAAAATATTTTTGTGTTATAAATTACTTAAAGATTGTATTTATAGAGGCCTGGTTTAAAATTTATAGCTACACTCCCAAACCTTCTAAAAAATCAAATATTGAATACCCCGAACACTTTTACCGTTTATAATGCATCTGCTGGTTCCGGAAAAACCTATACCCTGGTAAAGCAATATCTTTTATTGCTTTTTAATGACGTAAAAAACGATTCCTATAAAAATATTCTTGCCATCACCTTTACCAACAAGGCGGTTGCTGAAATGAAATCCAGGGTAATCCTTAATTTGAATGCTTTGGCACAGGAGGAATGCCCTGAAAATTCCAAAAATTTACTAACCGATTTGGTAAAGGAAACAGGCATGACTGCCCCTGAAATCAACTTGAAATCAAGAAAAATTCTAAAAAGCATCCTGCATAATTATGCCGCATTTGATATTTCCACTATAGACAGGTTTACTCATAAAATTATCCGGTCTTTCGCAAAAGATCTTGGGATCCCTGTTAATTTTGAAGTGGAATTGAATATAAAACAGGTTCTAAAAGAAGCTGTGGACAGGGTCATAAGCCGTACCGGAGAGGATAAAAAACTCACCAAAGCGCTGCTTAATTATACACTTTCAAAGGCCGATGATGATAAAAGCTGGGATATTTCGAAGGATCTTTTTGAATTTTCGGCATTGCTCACACAGGAAAATCATCAAAAATATGTCGCGCTTTTAAAAGGTAAGACTTTACAGGATTTTGAAGAATTTTCAAAAAAGTTAAAAGCAGAAGTATTAGCAACCGAGAAAATTATCACCGATACGGCAGAAGGTTTTTTTGAACTGATTGATCTGGAAGATCTGGAAAAATCAAATTTTAATGGAGGGTACCTCTTTAAATATTTCGAAAAAATCCGGTCGAAGGATTATTCAGGTCCGTTTGGCGCTAAATGGCAGGAGGAAATTCAGGATAAACCACTTTATTCCAAAGCAGTTCCGGTAGATAAAAAAGCAATTCTGGATCTATATCAGTCGCAAATAATACTGCTTTTTCAAACTTCCAGAGCAGGGATTTTCAGAAGGGAATATTTAAAAGAAATTATCAAAAATTTAAACCCGCTCTCCTTACTAAGCGAAATTTCAGCAGAAATTGAAAATATCAAAAAAGAGCGCTCCCTGGTATTAATTTCAGATTTTAATCCAACAATCGCTGCAGAGATCAAGCAGCAACCCGCTCCTTTTATATATGAAAGACTGGGGGAACGCTACAAAAATTATTTTATAGATGAGTTTCAGGATACCTCGGAGATGCAATGGCAAAATATTATCCCCTTAATAGATCACGCGCTCTCCAGTGAACATTTAAATAATGAACATGCAACTTGTACCATTGTTGGAGATGCCAAACAATCCATCTATAGGTTCCGGGGTGGCAAGGCAGAACAATTCATAGATCTTTATGCCGAACAAAACCCTTTTGCCACAAAAAAAAATATTATTAACCTGCCAAATAATTACAGAAGTGCCGAAAAAATAGTGGAATTCAACAATTCATTTTTTGAATTTGTATCAGGAAAATTTGAAAACCCTGTTTACAGTGAATTATTTAAGTCCAGTTCGCAAAAGGTTATAAAGGAATTACCGGGCTATGTGAACATCTCTTTTATGGAAGCCGAAAATAAAGAGGAAGAACTGAAACTTCAACCAGAACGGGTTTTTGAAATAGTTAAAGATCTGGAAAGCCAGGGAATGACAAAAAGTGATATTTGTGTGTTGACCCGAACCCGAAGTCAGAGTTTTGCTATAGCACACTATTTAAGCGAACAGGGAATTTCAATAGTTTCTTCAGAATCCTTGCTGGTTTCAAACTCTCCCGAAGTTAATTTCATCAACACCATTTTTGAGTTTTCATTGACCAATGAGGATAAAAATTTAAAATGGAAAATATTAAACTATCTCAATAATAAACTGAATATTGAAAATCCGCATAGGCATCTCGAACAAAATCTGGGATATGATGGCAACCAGTTTTTTGATTGGTTAAAAGAATATGATATCTATTTTAATCTTTCAAAACTGAAGGTTTTAACGCTTTATGAAGCGGCAGAATATATCATCAGGAGTTTTTCACTTATTGAAAAATCGGATGCATACCTTCAGTTTTACATGGATTTTATCTTTGAGAAAACCTCAAAAAACTTCACAGGAATTCCGGCGTATCTGGAACTTTGGGAACAGGAAGCAGGAAAATTGAGCATTGTTGCTCCAAAAACCGAACATGCGGTTCAAATCATGACCATTCATAAATCCAAAGGACTGGAATTTCCGGTGGTGATCTATCCGTTCGCCAATACAAAATTAAGGGATGTAAGCCGCGATTATCTTTGGGTTCCGCTGCCGGAAAATCTTGATGATATTCCCGTGGGATACTTAAAAGCTTCAGAAAAGATGAAGAATTGGGGTGAATTTGAGGCGGCAGCTTTCCAGGAGCGGGTAGATCAAACCGAATTTGACAACATCAATATCCTGTATGTGGCATTTACTAGGGCTTCTCAACAATTATACGTCATCTCAAATTATGAGCTGAACAGCAAAGGAGAAGAAGATGAAAAAAAGGTGTCAGGATTATTGATTGGTTTTTTAAAATCATTGCAACTGTGGAATGAAAGCAAGGTTTATGAGTTTGGAACTAAAGAACTTACCAGTTATAAGAAGGAAATAGCTGCTGAAACAATTCGCCAGGAAAAGTACTATTCCTCCCCCACAACGTCAAATGCCGTGAAATTGATGACCAATTCGGGCGCTATATGGGGATCGGCCAGGGAAGAAGCTATTAAAAGAGGAAATTTGATCCATGATATTCTTTCTGAAATAGATAGCTCGGAAGATATTCAATCTGCTTTAGAAAAATTTTCAGAAAAAGAAAACCTGGATCAGAAGGATTTAGCAAAAATAAAAGAAATTCTATTGCAGGTAGTCTACCATCCTAAATTAAGTCCTTATTTTTTGAAGGAATCAAAAATTTACCGGGAACGGGATATTATAAGTCCGGATGGAGAACTTTTAAGGCCGGATAGATTGATCTTTGATGGAAACCTGGTTACTATCATGGATTATAAAACCGGAAATGTAAGCGATAGTCATATAGCCCAGATGAACCAGTATGCCGAGGTGCTTTCTTTGATGAATTTTGAAGTGATTGATAAAGTATTGATTTATATAAATGAAGAGGTGAACCTCACTTTTGTGTAAAAGATGATTAATTTTGTAAAAAAAACAGAAAATATGTACGGAGCAATAAAAGAACATTTACAAAAAGAAATAGATCAAATTAAGGAGGATGGCCTTTACAAAAAAGAACGCATAATTACTTCCCCCCAGGGAGCTGTCATCAAAATTTCCACAGGACAGGAGGTGATCAATTTTTGTGCGAATAATTACCTGGGGCTATCCTCACACCCTGAAGTTATTAAAGCGGCAAAAGACACGCTGGATACCCACGGTTTTGGAATGTCCAGTGTTCGCTTTATATGTGGTACCCAGGATATCCATAAAGACCTTGAAAAGACCATTGCAGATTTCTACGGAACAGATGATACTATCCTGTATGCCGCTTGTTTTGATGCTAACGGAGGAATTTTTGAACCCTTGTTATCCGCAGAAGATGCAATAATTTCCGATTCCCTCAACCACGCGTCCATAATAGATGGAGTGCGATTATGTAAAGCGGCAAGATTTCGCTATGAGAACGGGAATATGGACGATTTGGAAAAACAATTGATCGCCGCAAATGAAAAAGGCGCACGTTTTAAATTGATCGTTACAGATGGGGTATTCTCCATGGACGGACTTTTGGCACCACTGGACGAAATTTGTGATCTGGCCGATAAATATGATGCCCTGGTGATGGTAGATGAGTGTCATGCCACCGGTTTTATAGGAAAAACCGGAATTGGCACTATGGAAGAAAAGAATGCTTTGGGAAGAATAGATATCATAACCGGAACCTTGGGAAAAGCACTTGGGGGTGCAATGGGCGGTTATACCACCGGAAAAAAGGAGATAATAGATTTGCTTCGTCAAAGATCCAGACCTTATTTGTTCTCAAATTCCCTTGCCCCTGCAATTGTAGGCGCATCCTTAAAAGTGTTTGAAATGCTGAAAGGAGATACCAGCCTAAGGGACAAGCTGGAGGAAAACACCAAATATTTCAAGAAGGGGATCAAAGCTGCCGGTTTTGATATAATAGATGGAGACTCCGCTATTGTTCCGGTAATGCTTCACGATGCCAAACTATCTCAGGATATGGCAGATAAATTACTGGAAGAAGGTATTTATGTGATCGGGTTTTTCTTTCCGGTTGTTCCCAAAGGCAAAGCACGCATTAGAGTGCAACTTTCAGCAGCTCATGATAAATCTCATTTGGACAAGGCAATTCAGGCATTTACAAAAATTGGGAAAGAATTGGGAGTGATATAGTTTTCACAAAATTGCTGGTAATTGTTAAATTATTTCGGTCTTTATAAAAATTTTGGCGGAAAAATGTAAAAAAACAGTGTGTTACTTCCTGACATTTAAGGGCTAAACGCATCCTAAAACCAAACAAACCCTTGAAAATAGGGCATTATCGCGCTTAATTAAGAAAACTTTATTATATTTGTCTTTGTAAATATCGATTTTGCGTATACTTTTGCTTCAATTAACACAAAAAATTAAATAACAGATATGAAACATCTTAGCAGATTTTTATTAGCTTCATTGTTAGTCTTTGGCCTTACTTCAGTACAGGCTCAGGACGCAAACAACCCTTGGGCCATTGGTATTGGCGTAAACGCGGTTGACACCTTCCCTACCGGAGAAGATGCTCCTAATGGAGATTTTGGTGAGGATTTTTTCAACGTGGGTGACCACTGGAATATTCTTCCTTCCGTTTCAAGACTATCTGTAGGCAGATATATTGGTGGTGGATTCGTATTTGAAGCAGCTGGTTCTGTAAACCAAATCGATAAATTTGGTGATTCTAGCGTAGATGATTTATCATACTATGCATTAGACGGAGCTTTGAATTACAGCCTTAGAGCAGCATTGAATGACGGATGGTTTGATCCATTCTTAGGAGCCGGTGGTGGATATACCTGGTTAGACGAAGAAGGTTTTGGTACTTTAAACGGAACTCTTGGTTTTAACTTCTGGTTTTCAGATAACATCGCTCTAAATCTTCAATCTACTTACAAATATGCTTTTGAAGACGAAAACCCAAAGCACTTTCAACATGCTGCAGGTATTAAATTTATATTTGGTGGAAAAGATACAGATGGCGACGGAATCTACGATAAAGATGACGAATGTCCTGAAACTCCAGGTTTAGCTGAATTTAACGGTTGTCCTGATTCTGACGGTGATGGAATTGAAGATCGTAAAGATGCTTGTCCTATGGTAGCTGGTTTAGCCCAATTTGATGGATGTCCTGATACAGATGGCGATGGAATTCCAGATCCTAAAGACGAATGTCCTACAGTTGCAGGTCTTGCCGCAATGAATGGATGTCCTGATGCTGATGGCGATGGAGTAAAAGATAGTGAAGATGAATGTCCTAATGTAGCTGGTCCTAAAGCTAACAAAGGATGTCCTTGGCCTGATAGAGATGGTGACGGTGTATTAGATAAAGATGACGAATGTCCAGATGTTGCAGGTACTGTAGCTAATAATGGATGTCCTGAAGTATCTGCTGAAGTGATCAAAGAATTGAACGAATATTCTAAAACAGTTTTGTTTGACCTTAACAAAGCTACAATTAGAGCTGAGTCTCGAGATGCTCTTGATGCAATCCACGAAATTATGCACGAGTATTCCAGCACTATTTTCCACATTGGTGGACATACCGATAGTCAGGGTAGCGACGAGTACAACCTGAAACTATCTAAAGAACGTGCTGCTTCAGTAAGAGAATACCTTATTTCTAAGGGAATTCCAGCCAGCAGATTAACTTCTGAAGGTTATGGAGAAGCCAGACCAATTGCAACAAACAATACTGCTGCAGGAAGACAGGATAACAGAAGAGTTGAAATCTCTTTGGATAAAGATAAAGAAGTTAAAAAAGCTCAATAAAGAAAAAATAAAACCAACACTACTTCTGCATTTAATGCAAGTAAAAGGTTCAAACTTTTTTTAAAAAACGCCCCGTAATTACGGGGCGTTTTCTATTTTTAGCCAATGATATCTTTTATTTCTGAAATTCTTCAAAAGCTCCAAAATCAAGGCGAAACCCTTTCTGAGATCACTTTTATTTTACCCAGCAAAAGAGCCGGTTCTTTTTTAAGGAAAGAACTTTCTGCTATTATAAAACAACCTGTTTTTTCTCCTACAATTTTAAGTATCGAGGAATTTTCAGAAAATATCTCAGGACTCAAAACAATAGATGGTACTACATCCTTATTTGAGTTTTATTCAGTTTATTTAGAGTTAACACCTAAGGAACACACCGAGGATTTTGATAGCTTCAGCAATTGGGCGCAAACCCTGCTTCACGATTTTAATGAAATAGACCGGTACCTAATTCCCCCGGACTCCATTTTCAATTACCTCTCTGAAATTCAGGATATCAAACATTGGTATTTACAACCTGAAAAATCCGATCTGGTAAAAAACTACCTTCAATTCTGGAAAAAATTACCTGAATACTATAAAAGCCTCCAAAATAATCTGTTGGAAAAAAACCAGGGATATCAGGGGTTAATCTACCGGCAGGCTTCAGAGAAAATTGAAGAATATGCTCAACATCAAGACCAAAAACACGTTTTCATTGGTTTCAACGCATTAAATGCGGCCGAGCAACGCATCATTCAGAAAATGCTGGAATATGATTCCCAGATATTCTGGGATATAGACGAAGTTCATTTTCAGGATAGGGATCATGATGTTTCTTTGTTTATGAGGGAATATAAAAAAACCTGGAACTATTATAAAGAGCATAAATTTGAGAAAACCTCTAGAAATTACAACACCAAAAAGGACATAGAAATAATTGGAATCCCAAAGAATATAGGCCAGGCCAAATATGTGGGTGAGATCCTTGATAGCCTAAGTAAAGAGCAAATCAATGCTACCGCATTGGTTCTTGGTGACGAGGGGTTGTTGTTACCCATGTTAAATTCCCTGCCGAATTCTATTGAAGCGCTGAATATCACTATGGGCTACCCCCTGAAATTTAGCCCCTTCGCTTCGCTTTTTGAAAAATTATTTGAGATTCTGAAACTTGAAAAAAACCAATTCTATTACAAGGATGTAATTTCAGTTCTTAGCAATCCCATCATTCAAAAAGCCACAAAAAACAAGTCGGATGAAGTGATAGGCTTTATCAAAAAAAATAATCTTCTTTATCTTTCAAAAGATCAGATTATGGATCTCTTTTCGGCTACAGGAAAATCCATGGTCTCCCATTGTTTTATCGAAGGGAAAATCGCTCCCCTGGGAATCCTTCAAAATTTTAATGATCTTATCATAAAAATCCGGGAACTGCTTCAGGAGGAAAAGGATGAACTAAATCTTGAATATCTGTATCAATACCACAAAGTTATAGAACAGCTAACAGAGCTGGTTAAAAAGTATCCTCATCTTAAAACAACAGCTTCCCTTCAAAATTTTTACAAAGAATTAAGCAGCCTTAAAATGCTGGATTTTCAGGGCAAACCTTTTCAGGGATTGCAACTTATGGGAATGCTGGAATCAAGGGTCTTGGATTTCGAAACCGTCATCCTTACATCTGTAGATGAAGGAACGCTCCCCGCCGGGAAAAGCAATAATTCGTTTATTCCGTACGAACTTAAAAAAGCATACAACCTGCCTACTTACAAAGAAAAGGATGCGGTTTACACCTATCATTTTTACCACCTTCTGCAAAGAGCCAAAAAAATATACCTTTTACACAATTCAGATACCGATAGCCAGATGGGAGGCGAAAAAAGCCGGTTTTTGATTCAGCTGGATCTCGAAAAACAAGCATATCACAACATCAAAAACTTTGTAATAGTTCCGGATGTTCCTAAAATAGACAATCAACTGCAAAGCGTACAAAAAACCCCGGAGCTCCTTGAAAAGATTAAAGCTCTTGCCGAAAAAGGCTTCTCCCCTTCAGCACTCACCACTTACATTAGGAATCCTCTTGACTTTTATATTCAATATGTGCTGGGCATCCGGGATAAGGAAGAGGTGGAGGAAACAGTTGCACATAACACCTTAGGAACTGTGGTACATGAAACTTTAGAGGCATTTTACAAGCCGCTTGAAGGTAAGCAACTAAGTATTGAGCTAGTGGAGGAATTTATCCGGAAAACGCCGGAAGCAGTGATTAAAAAATTTAAAGAAAATTACAGCGAAGTACCTCTTTCAATTGGGAAAAATCTCCTGATATTTGAAGTGGTAAAACGCTATGTTACCAATTTCTTAAAAACGGAATTAGAGGAATTAAGATCTGGAAAGATAATTGAGATACGGGAGATAGAAACCAATTTAAAAACCCCGTTGGTGATAGAAGAACTGGATTTTCCTGTAAATATTCGGGGAAATGTCGACAGAGTAGATGTTACCGATGGTATTTTAAGAATCATAGATTATAAAACCGGGAAAGTACTTCAGAATCAGTTAGAAATAACCGACTGGGATTTATTGACAACAGATTATGATAAATACGCCAAACCCTTCCAGGTATTGATGTATGGCGCAATGCTGCTAAAAGGTAAAAATCCCGGATTGGATGTGGAAGCCGGGGTAATATCGTTTAAAAATCTTAAAGCGGGATTCCTTAAGTTTGCTGAAAAAGATAAACCCGGACGGGGAGCGATTAAAAAAACGACTTTAGATGAAGCCATCCTGGAAAAATTTAGGGAACAACTGAAAAAACTAATTTTGGAAATATGCGATCCGGAAATCGCATTTAATGAAAAAGAGATAAAAACAGCGTATGGAACTTATTAAGCAAACAAATATCCAAATTGAAGGAAGGCACAAAAAAACAATTATAACCGATCTGTTTTTTATTGATGATGAAAAGGAAAAACCCGTCGTTATATTTTGCCACGGATACAAAGGTTTTAAAGATTGGGGACCCTGGGATAAAATGGCAGAATTCTTTGCGGAGAACGGATATTTTTTCGTCAAATTCAATTTTTCACACAATGCCACTACTCCTGAAAATCCTACAGAATTTATCGATATTGAAGCTTTTGGAGAAAACAATTACATCAAGGAGCTCGATGATCTTCAATCGGTAATCGACTGGCTTCTCCTGCCCGATTTTGAGCACGGAACCCAACTGGATAGCTCCAAAATAAATTTGATAGGTCATTCCCGGGGAGGCGGGATTTCAATTATTAAAGCAGCAGAGGAAAACCGAATCGATAAACTGGTAACGTTCTCCGCTGTGAGTGATTTCGGTTCCCGTTTTCCCGCAGAAAAAGCCTTGAAAAAATGGAAAGAAAAAGGCGTGAGTTATATAGTGAATACCCGCACAAAACAACAATTGCCGCATCATTTTCAATTCTATACCAATTTTAAAGAAAACGAAGAACGTTTAACAATCTCCAGGGCCACCAAAAAACTTGATATTCCGCACTTAATAGTTCACGGAAGCAAAGATACTTCCGTCTCTATAAGTGATTCAGGGAATTTATTCGACTGGACCCCTTTTCCCGATCTTCTTCTGGTTGAAGATGCAGATCATGTGTACAATACCTCTCATCCCTGGGACAATAGCGAATTGCCAAAAGCATTTAAGCATGTACTCGATAAAACTCTGGAATTTATGGATACCGAAAAGGAGGACCTCATCAAAAATACCGTAAATAATACTGCCACCTGAATTTCAGCAGAAATTAATAATGAAGTTAAATAAGATTTTACCACTTTAAATTTTTGTTTATCTTTGGATCCGAAATTAGGGGGATTAGCTCAGTTGGCTAGAGCGTTTGGCTGGCAGCCAAAAGGTCATCGGTTCGACTCCGATATTCTCCACGAAAACCACTCTTTTTAGGGTGGTTTTTGCTTTTTAAACAATCTTCGGACTTAGTAAAATATGTCTTAATTTAGTTTGAATTTATCCTGTCCAAATACCTAATGTTTATCCTATGAATAAAATAAGTCTTGCCGAAGCAAAAGACCTTCAAGAGATAAAATCTCTTACTGAAGCCTGTGCCGTTGCCATGCAGGAAAAAGGGATTTTTCAGTGGAATGAGCATTACCCGTCTTTAGAAAAATTGCAGGCAGATATTGAAAAAAGAGAACTATTTGTACTTAAAGACGAAGAGAAAATCCTGGGAATAATTGTTCTTACCGGATTTATGGACAAAGAGTATTTTCCAATTCATTGGTTGACCAAAAATGGCAACAACCTTTATGTACACAGATTAGCGGTTCATCCTTCGGTTTGGGGTAAAGGTTACGGAAAAAAACTGATGGATTTTGCCGAAGATTATGCCAGGCTCAATGATTTTGTATCTGTTAGACTTGATACCTTCAGCAAGAACATAAGAAATCAACGGTTTTATGAAATCAGGGGTTATCAAAAATTAGGAGACATCTATTTTCCGAAGCAAAGTGAAAATCCTTTTCATTGTTATGAATTAATTCTGTAAAAATCTGACAGAATTCATTAGAAATAACTATAAGCCAAGGTTTTATATCCAGCAAAATGCAACAGCAAAAATCCTAAAATGGGGAAAAACCCAATACAATTAAAGTAAAAAGCCATCATCCTCAATAGAGAACGATGGCTTTTTACTCAGTAACCCAAAAACCTCGGGACAAAATCCCAAGAGCAAGGTAAGCCCGTCTAATGACTCGGGCAGGCCTCGGCAATTAAACCATCAATGAGGGTTTTTATTTCTTCCATTCAGCAACTCCACCTTTGGCAGAATCTACCTTTATCTGGTAATTCCCTCCTCCTGACACGATCCAGCGAACTTTTACTGAATTCATTCCCGGAATGTTAGCCACCAATATTTTTTCCGGATTCACCTTCTGTTCTTCCACTTTATTGAAATCGACATCTTTTACCACCATTCCGGTTACCACATTAGCGCCGGAAATTATAACATAATCTGGCCGTTCGATCTTATATTTAAGATCCTGACTACTGTGGGTAGGCATTAAACGTTCGTTATAAATTGTGGCGGTTATTTGCCTTAGACCACCACCCAAGTTTTCCTCTTTAACATCAGAAATACTGATTTTTGGAGTGTGATATGCGTGATATATAGTAAAGGCCATGTTTCTATGTGCATCCTGCTCCAGTAAAAATCCAGGATGTGCACGGCCAAAATTCTTTTTAAATCCGCCAACTTCGATTTTTCCGTATTGCGGATGATCATATTCTCCCCAATCTACAAAGGCATCTCCAAAGGTTAAATACCTGTCTACCTTCATTTCTTCCTCTTGGTTCCCACGGCCTTCATTTTGATGGAAATAAAGGTAAGAAACCATCAATTCATTGGTATAGGTATAAATGCCGCGGCTCCCGTAAAACCAGTCCAATTCCCCTCCAAAAACCGAATAAAGATCCTTGTAAACCACCAGGTATCTATATCCCGGGATCATTTCCTCCCCTTTTTTTGCAATAGCATCATAGATTTCTACATCGTCCTGGTTGTAGGTATCCTTATCTTCTTCGGCTCCCGGACCTCTTAAGATCATTCCACCATAATTATGATAGCTCTGTGCGCCTGCAATATTGGGGTGTTTCATCACAAATTCCATGACCGCACGGTTTTCAGGCAAACTAAAAGGATATTTATAGGCTCCCCGCTGTACATAATCCGGCTGCCATTTCCATCCCCAGTCACGGTTTGGATCGTAATAGCCAATTCCATCTTCATTTACTTCCCCGTCCCCATCGGTATCTATCCCTTCGTAACCCAACATTTCATATTCCCCCTTCTCTTCAGCAGCAACCCTTATAAGTTTTCTATCATCCATTTGATCTTTAATATATCTTCCGGTAGGTGACTTCCGAATCATCATCGTGATATGATTATCTTCGTTTAAATCGTTAAATCCATCTTCCCCGGCTTGTCCGTCGCCATCATTATCAAGAACGATCATTCCGGATCTTGGAGAATGCGGAGTGTTCGGATTATTCATATATTCATTCCGGGCATCAGGATTAATGGTTGGGTTGATGTAAAATGTCTTGTCCTGAAGCAGTTCCCGAATGAAATCAAGATCATCAAACATTTCTGTTAGGTACCAGGCAGTATAAAGGGAAAATTCAGCACCCTGTATTTCGTTGGAGTGTATGTTCCCATCGATATACATCGCCGGTTTTTTAGAAGGATCGCCTGTCTTAAAATCAGAAATGGTCAATAAATAGATATCCTTACCCTGGAATGATTTTCCAATACTTTCAATTTTTGCAAGATCCGGATGCGCCTTTGCGATCTTTTGCATAATATCCACGATCCCTTCATAGGTATAATACCTGTTCCAGCTTACCGTGACTTCCGGTTCGTGTGGAGTCCCAATAGCCCTAAAAAATTTCTCTTGTGCCTGTCCCGTTGGAATATTCAGCAACAAACTGAAAAACCCTAAAATCGCAGTATTTCTTATATTTTTTAAATTCATTTTCGCCAAAAATTAAAGTTTTACATTCATAGTTGCGTACCCCGTATGCGGCGCTCCTACTTTTATAGTTACTGTTCCCCCACCTTTTACAATCCAGGAAAGCGTCTCTTTTTCATAAGCGCCAAGTTTATCAACCAGTTTAATCGTATTCCCTGCAAGTATGTCTTTTTTATCCTTACTAAGGGTAACCTGTAATTTTTGAAGCCACCTGGATCTTTCTCCAAGTTCTGAATGTGTTGGAAGCGGGGAATTGTTAAGTAAATCTACGGTGATCCTGGTTAAACCTCCACTCAGTTTTTCTGTTTTAAAATTGTGAAATTCCAGTTTAGGCTGAATTTCAGCGAGTTTCACTATAAAATTCGTATGATTTTCAGCAATGCTATCCACCATTCGGTATGGTGGAGTTACCATAACAAAAGGTTTAATCCCGCCAACCTCAACTTTTTGATTTGGGAAATCGGGGTGATTAACTTCCTGCCATGGAATAAATATATTTTTCAGATCTTCCTTTTCTGCCCAGGCCAAAAAGTTGGTTTCCGGAGTAACTTTTACTTTTTTGGTTTCGGTAGAATCTTGGATTTCCAATTTAACCTCCGGCACCCACCATCCCGGAGTGCTAAAACTCAATCTTCCGAAGTGAAAATAAGCCCATTGAAAATAATCCCCATCTGTACCCTGATTTTCCTGATTGTAGGCTTTATGCGGAATTGTTTCATTATAAATTTCTGAAACCATCTTATTGAGTTCCACATCCTTTTCCAGCATAGAGCTCACAATCCTTTTTTCAGCATCACTTTTGTTGAATTTTAAAGGAGCTGAAAGATTATTGGCCGGACTGAAAGTTACAAATGCAAAAATATTCCATCGCTCGAACAGGTAATCCAGCAAAACCCTGCTTTCTTTTTGCGAAACCGGGTAATCCCCGGCATAAGGCTCAAATGCGGGAAATTTGTAAGTCAGGCTCTTGTTAAACGCGATCCCCTCTTCCGGGTCCTCATTATATTTTTCATCTTTATCATTGTCTATTCCTTCAGAAAACATCATATAGCGGGGTTCACTTTTAGCACCGTTTTCTGCTTTCACCAAAACCCGGAGGTCTTTTTCGTGAGGCACATACTCCCCTAAAGCACTTTCTACCCGAAACTTTGTTATAAATCCATCTTTATTTAAATCCTCATAACCGTCTTCGCTCAATCTGCCATCCCTGTCATGATCGATTTTCACCGAATTCCCTCTTCTTTCATATTTGATATTGCTGAAATATTGCGAATAAGCATCCGGAGACATATTTGGAAACACATAAAAGGTGGTGGTTTCCAGCAATTCAGCATGATCTTTTAACAATCTATTTGCAACCTGAAGCGCCAGTTCCACACTTAACACGTGATAGCCTTCCACGCCACCTGTAACAGCGATTGCCGGTTTATTCTCAAGATCATCTATTCCTATTTGAAGCGCCCAGATATCCTGTCCGCCTTCTGTTTTAGTGAGTGAAATTAATTTTGCATTTCCCGAAGAGGCCATTTGCTGCAGTCGTTGGGCTACCTCCCGGTTTGTTGGGTAATCCTGCTGTGCGGTGGCTGAAAATATTCCGAAGAAAGCAACTGCAAACAGGCCTATTAGATTTTGATTCATAGGGGTTGAATATAATTATTGATAGTAATCCTTCAAAAATAGGATTTTTATTAAGTATCTCTACTTAATCCAGCTGAAATTCTCCTGAAAGCATCGCTCTTAAAGCAATTTCTTATTTTATATTTACCCTTCAAATTTTAAGATTGTCTGCAATAAGTTTTAAAAATATCAACCGCCTAGCAATCCCTGCAATTATTGCCGGGATTGCAGAACCCCTGATCTCTTTAACCGACATTGCCATTATAGGAAATGTAGATAAAAACCCCATCGAGTCCCTTGCCGCAGCGGGAATTGTTGGTTCTTTTCTTTCGGCCATTATCTGGATCGTGGCACAAACAAAAACCGCGATTTCTTCTATCGTATCCCAGCATTTAGGAGCAAATCGTTTGCACGCGGTAAAAACCCTGATTCCACAGGCAATCTATTTCAACCTTCTCTTCAGCATTGTGATTTATGTAACTACTGCTTTTTTTGCTGAAGCTATTTTCTCAGCCTACAATGCGGAAGGTTTAATCTTAAGTTATTCTGAAGAATATTATCAAATTCGTGCTTTAGGATATCCGCTAACCCTGGTGACCTTCGCAATATTTGGTATTTTTCGCGGACTCCAAAATACCTTGTGGGCAATGAAATGCAGTATCACCGGCGCCCTGGTCAATGTAATTTTAGATTTCACTCTTGTTTATGGAATTGAAGGATTTATTCCGGCCATGCATTTAAAAGGTGCCGCATACGCAAGTCTTGCTGCACAGGCTACAATGCTGGTTATGGCATTATGGTTTTTCTTTAAAAAGACGCCTTTTCATTTAAAACTGAGTTTTAATATCAATCCACA
Organism: Gillisia xinjiangensis; assembly: GCF_046298265.1. Lineage (NCBI taxonomy): Bacteria > Pseudomonadati > Bacteroidota > Flavobacteriia > Flavobacteriales > Flavobacteriaceae > Gillisia > Gillisia xinjiangensis. The sequence goes on from NZ_JBKAHK010000002.1 coordinate 292,838, forward strand.
GTTAAAAGGCCTGCTTCTTATGGCTGCAAATCTATTTGTTCGCACCGCTGCACTTAATTTTGCTATCTATCTCGCCAATGCATATGCCACAGGTTATGGCAAAAATTATATCGCGGCACAAAGTATCCTTATGAACATCTGGCTGTTTTTCTCCTTTTTTATCGATGGTTATGCAAATGCCGGAAATGCGATTGGAGGCAAGCTCCTGGGCGCCAGGGATTATAAAAGCTTGTGGGAACTAAGCAAAAAGATCAGTAAATATTCAGTTTTTATAGCTTTTATTTTAATGGGGATTTGCGCCCTGTTTTATGATGAGATTGGGCTTATCTTTAATAAGGAAGACAGCGTTCTAATGCTTTTTTATTCTGTGTTTTGGCTGGTTTTATTAATGCAGCCGGTAAATGCGATCGCCTTTATGTTCGACGGAATTTTTAAAGGACTGGGAGAAGCAAAATATCTTCGGAATCTTTTACTTGCAGCTACATTTTTAGGATTCACTCCTGCATTGCTTATCGCAGATCACTTCGGAATGAAACTCTATGCCATCTGGATCGCTTTCTTTGTATGGATGCTTATTCGCAGCAGTGCACTTGTAATTCAATTCCGAAGAAAATATTTGAAAAAGGAGATTTGATCAAGCTTTTAATAAATAAATCTGAAGAATTTCTATGATGAAATCGTTCTTCCCGCCACCAATGCACGAATTAATAAATATTAAAAATTAGTTTAAATTGATGAGATTGCCTTTTGTTTTCTTGGGAAATCGCTAGAAATTACCTTAAAAATCAGTTAAAACCGGAGTTTGAACCAAGGAAGGACTGCACTTTATAAAGCATTATACTTACATTTGATAAAATTCACCAGCTATGACCACAACCCGGGAAAACGGAAGTTTATATATAAGCATTGAGAACAAGATCGCAACAATTGAATTTGGACATCCGGCCAGCAATTCATTTCCTTCAGAATTACTGGAACGACTTCAAAAGGGATTTCAAACCCTCTCAGAAGATGAAAGTGTGAATGTGATCGTGTTAAAATCGGAAGGAGAAAAGGCCTTTTGTGCCGGTGCTTCTTTTGATGAACTTGTAGCCGTGGAGAGTATGCAACAGGGGAAATTGTTTTTTTCCGGTTTTGCCAATGTAATCAATGCCATGAGGGATTGTAATAAACTGATCATTGGCCGAATCCAGGGAAAAACCGTTGGCGGAGGAGTTGGACTCGCTGCCGCTTGTGATTACGTTCTGGCCACTGAAGCTGCCTCGATAAAACTTTCCGAATTAAGCATTGGGATAGGACCTTTTGTGATCGCTCCGGCGGTGGAACGCAAAATTGGCATTTCCGGGCTGGCAGAACTGAGCCTGGCAGCGCACGAATGGAAAAATGCCTATTGGGCTAAGGAAAAAGGTTTATATGCAAAGGTGTTCGACTCCATTAAAGAGCTGGATAATGAAATACTCCTTTTTTCAGAAAAACTGGCCTCTTATAACCCACAGGCGCTGCTGGAAATGAAAAGGATCCTTTGGGAAAATACGGCAAGCTGGAAAAATTTGCTTCATGAAAGAGCTGCAATCAGTGGGGAATTGGTGCTTTCAGAATTTTCAAAACAGGCATTATCCAGATTTAAAAAATAGAATATCAGATTCATTAACCTTTAAAGCTTGAAAAAAAGGGGTTTTAGCCAAAACGATCACATTTAATTTAAATACCTTTCTAAAAATAAAACTTATGTCATTTCAACTCGAGATACCTAAAGATCAACAACCCACTCCTGAACAGGAATGGGGATTTACCATTTGGGAATTTATTATGGGAAACCTTTGGTATATCATTGGGATCATTGTAATTCTTGCCATTTTTTTTTACGCAAGGTCTTATATGAAAAAACACTAAATCATGATTCAAAACGATATTCCTGTAAGTGAAGAAACCTACACTATTTTCAGTTTTTTAAGTGGGATGGGGCTTTGGCTTATCCTGGCAATTGCATTAATTGGAGTTGTACTATATAAGAAATTCAAAAAGTGATCAACGCGTTTTTAACCAACCTGTAATACTTAACCGGGTTGTTTTTACGGGTTTTACCTCGTGTTCCAGCACCTGACTTTCAAAGATCACCACCCTTCCTGGAAAGGGATAAATGCTTTTTGCAACCTCAACGCCGTTTTCTTCCTTATAAATCACCAGTTCCCCGCCATTTTCAGGTTTCCAATCCTCATCGTTTAAATAACACACAAGGGAAAGTTTTCGTCGGTCGTCATTTTGAAAAGTATCCAGGTGCCTTTTGTAAAAAGTTCCTTCAGGATAAATGGCATAATGAAATTCCTTCTGAAGGATCCCCAAAAAGCAGGTTTTATTGAGGTATTCAACAAGCGCGTTTATCTTTCTAAAAAATAGCTGCTCTGCTTCCCCCGCTTCAGATTCATTGATCCACAGAATAAAATCACCCCGCACCGCTTTCTCAATCGTTTCATTTACCCTATTGCCAATAGCCGCTTTTTTAAAACGCTCTTCTTCATATTTATTAAGAAGTACAGTTCTTATAGAACCCACTTCTTCGGCGTCAAAAAAATCCTCCACTATACAATATTGATCCTCCAGCAACCCGGAAATAATCTTTTCATAAAGCGGATTTTCCTTAAACTCCAGTTGTTCAAACAATTCAGAAGAAGAACTAATCATAATATATATTTTAAAAAGACGCCAAATATACTGCAGGAAAGCTTTGGTTGTATCTTAAATTTAAGGTGATAAAAATCTTTATCTTTGCACCAAATAACGATTATGAGCAAGATCAGGATCACCAAACAATTTTCTTTTGAAACCGGCCACGCTCTATACGGGTACGATGGCAAATGTAAAAATGTTCACGGGCACAGTTATAAATTAAGCGTAACGGTAATAGGCGACCCAATTACCGATAAAACTAATGTAAAATACGGAATGGTGATAGATTTTGGCGATCTAAAAAAGATCGTGAAATCTGAAATTGTGGACCTTTTTGATCATGCGACGGTTTTTAATAAAAACACCCCACACATTGAGCTTGCCAGGGAACTTGAAAGTCGGGACCATAACGTGATTTTAGTAGAATATCAACCTACCAGTGAAAATATGGTAGTGGATTTTTCTGAAAAAATAAAAAACCGGTTGCCGGATCACATCAAGTTACACTCGCTAAGGCTTCAGGAAACCGAATCTTCCTTTGCAGAGTGGTATGCAAGTGATCAGGAAGCCCCCCAGCCCCCAAAGAGGGAGTAAAAAAAGGCTCCTAACCTTTTTTTCCAGGCAGAAGATTGAGACGGAAGGGTTACTTTACCAAATCCTCATTACTTCAAGGTCCAAACCGAAATTATTTTATATTTACAGTTCAGATTAATTCTATGAACATTCCCCGAGGCAAAAAAATATATTTTTCGAGCGACAATCATCTGGGTGCACCTACCCAAGAGGAAAGCAAACCACGGGAACTTCGGTTTGTGAAATGGCTGGATGAAATCAAAGAAGATGCTGCGGCTATTTTTTTGCTTGGCGATCTCTTCGACTTTTGGTTTGAATATAAACATGTAGTCCCAAAAGGTTTTGTACGAACCCTTGGAAAACTTGCCGAAATTCGCGACAGCGGAATCCCCATTTATTTTTTTGTTGGAAATCATGATCTCTGGATGGATGATTATTTTGAAAAGGAATTGAATATTCCTGTTTTTCACAAACCACAGGAATTTAAATTCAACTACAAAAAATTTCTGGTGGGTCACGGAGATGGCCTGGGGCCTGGAGATCATGGATATAAGCGTATGAAAAAGGTATTCACAAATCCTGTCTCAAAATGGTTGTATCGATGGCTGCATCCGGATATAGGTGTGCCTTTAGCGAAACATTTATCGGTTAAAAACAAAATGATATCGGGAGTAGAGGATCAAAAATTTCAAGGTGAGGAAGGTGAATGGCTTATTCAATATTGCAAGCAAAAACTGGAAACTACACATTACGATTATTTCATCTTCGGGCACCGCCATCTTCCTTTGGAAATTGACCTGAATGGCAAATCTACCTACATCAATTTAGGCGACTGGATTTCTCATTATACCTATGGAGAGTTTGATGGAAATGAATTAAAGCTGAAAATATTCCAGGTTTAAAATTCTTCATTGAATTTTTCCAAAGTTTAAATCTTCAACTGGATTTCGATATTTTACGAACTTATATCCTTCAATTTCAATTGCAAACTTACATTCCCATTCCATTCGTTTTCATCAAGGGAATACACGGCATTGAATTTTTTCTTATCTGTGATGAGTTCACTTTTATTGCCCAGGTTAAAGCCAATTGCATCAATAGATACAGAAGTATGACTTTGTTTCACCCTGCATTTTAAATGAAGATCGTCCCCGCCCACACATTTCCCATAACCGGTATCTTTTAGGTTTTTGGTAAGAAATACCGGGGACATATTCCCGGGACCATGAGGAGCGAATTGCTTCAGGATCCTATGGAATTTGGGAGAAATATCATCCAGTGCCAGCTCTGCGTCTATAGCTATTTCTGGAATCAGAAGTCGTTTATCTATACTAGAAGCAACTACTTCCTCAAATTTCTGTTTAAAACCTTCATAGTCTGATTCCAAAAGCGTGAGTCCTGCAGCATATTTATGTCCGCCAAATTGCTCGATGAATTCTTTACATCCCTCCAGTGCATCATACACATCAAAATCCTTTACAGACCGGGCCGAAGCAGCGAGTTTATCTCCGCTTTTAGTAAAAACCAATGTAGGCCTGTAATAGGTTTCAGTTAATCTGGAAGCGACAATCCCAATGACGCCCTTATGCCAGTTTTTATCATAAACTACGGTTGTAAACCGTTCCTTTTCCCGCAGTTCTTCAATTTGCACAAGGGCTTCTGCGGTAATGGCTTTATCTGCTTCCCTTCTGTCTGAATTAAAGGTTTCTATTTCTGAAGCAAAAAGATCAGCGGTTTCCTGATTTTCTTCCACCAACAAATTCACAGCATAAAGTCCGTGTTTCATTCTCCCGGCTGCATTAATGCGGGGAGCAATTATAAAAACCACATCGGTTATAGTAAGGGTTTCTTTTTTTATTTGTTTTATAATTGCCTTAAATCCGGGGCGTGGTGCAACATTGATAACCCGTAACCCATGATAGGCCAGAATGCGGTTTTCTCCTGTAATTGGGACAATATCTGCTCCTATTGCGGTAGCTACAAGATCGAGATAGGGCAACAGCGTATCCATAGAATACCCATTCTGGATTACCCAGGCCTGCATCAGTTTAAACCCAACTCCACAGCCACAAAGCTCCTTGTATGGATACTCACAATCCTCCCGTTTTGGATCCAACACCGCAACCGCTTTTGGGATTTTTTCTCCAGGCCTGTGATGGTCGCAAATAATGAAATCGATATTTTTTTCAGAAGCATACGCTACTTTGTCAATTGCTTTTATACCGCAATCCAAAGCGATGATTAAACTAATGTCATTATCGGCTGCAAAGTCTATCCCTTTATAGGAGATCCCATAACCTTCATCATACCTGTCCGGGATATAGGTGGCCACATTGGGATAAAAAGTTTTTAACCAGGATGAAATTAAAGCTACACTTGTGGTACCGTCTACATCATAATCCCCATAAACCATAATATTTTCTTCGGAAGTGATTGCTCTCGCTATCCTTTCAACGGCCAGATTCATATCCTTCATCAGGAACGGGTCATGCAGATCCTCCAAAGAAGGCCGAAAAAATTTTTTTGCCGATTCAAAATCTTCAATTCCCCTTTGTGCCAAAAGAGACGCCACCGGAATTTCTATTCCAAGCTGAGAAGCGAGTTTTGTAACGGTTTCAGGGTTTGGTTTTGGTTTTAGCGTCCAGCGCATTTTCTGTTTGGTTTATATAGTTTAAGATACTAAAAGAAACTTATTTTTTCTCTAATGGATTTCCTTTAAATTCTATTCCATCCCATCCTGTTTTCATGAAATTTCTAATATTAAGATGATTTTTGGCATCAAAATTTTCAAGAACATCATCAAAATAATATTTTCCAAAACAAGAAAGGGTGAAATACTCGCTTAGCCCCTCAAGTTTTGCAAAGGCAAAGATCTTACAGCTGCCGTTATTTTCCCCAGGGTTATTCTTTAGATCCCCGTTAGTGAATGCGGAAGGTGTAAAGTTATAATGATCCTCAATAACCTGAATGGTCCTTAAAAATTCATTTTCTTTGGGATCCTGTTTTAAGGCTGTGATAAATTGGGTAGGGTTCATAGGTATCTTTTTCTGTGATCACCAATTACGTATTAGTGCACAATTAATTATTCGTTTTCTGCTTCTTGGAATTTAAAGGGGTGTGAAAATATAAAAAAATAGTGTTATTTTTTTCCTGAAACCACCACTACGATCTCGCCTTTTGGCGGTTTTTGTGTATAATGAGCCAAAACTTCAGCAACCGTACCGCGAATGGTTTCTTCGTGAAGTTTAGTAATTTCCCTGGAAACAGAAATGGGCCTGTCGGACCCAAAAAATTCAGCAAACTGCGACAAGGTTTTTAGGAGTTTATGTGGAGATTCATAAAAAATGATGGTTCGTTGCTCTTCTGCCAGGAAGGTCAATCTGGTTTGCCTGCCTTTTTTTACCGGCAGGAAACCTTCAAAAATAAATTTATCATTAGGAAAACCACTGTTCACCAAAGCAGGCACAAAGGCTGTTGCTCCGGGAAGACAGTCTACCTCAACTCCGGCCTCTACGCAGGCGCGAACAAGTAAAAATCCGGGATCTGAAATTGCCGGAGTTCCGGCGTCGCTTATAAGTGCAAAAGTTTCTCCGTTTAGGATCCTTCGCACAATGGTTTCCACCGTTTTATGCTCATTGTGCATATGGTGGCTGTGCATAGGGGTATTTATTTCAAAATGTTTCAGTAATTTTCCGCTGTTCCGGGTATCTTCAGCGAGGATGTAATCAACCTCTTTCAGCACCCGAATGGCGCGAAAAGTCATATCTTCAAGATTACCAATAGGGGTGGGGACCAAATATAATTTCGACATTTTCAGAAATGAATTTTCAGAAGGAATTTAGGATTTGAATTTATTTTCCACCAACTCCATAAATTTTTGCTCATACTCCTCTTTTCCGACCCAGTTTTTATAATCGGGTTTTACCAACAGCTGAACAAATTTCTTAGCCTCGGTTACAGAATCAAAGGTGTTAATTTGGGAAATCACCCTGTTATAATCGGCTGTTTTTCCATCAAAAAGATGACGAATAAAAGCCAGCCGCTCATTAAGTCCAATATTAATCCCGTTCTTTAAGCGATCGTTCAAAGATCTTGGGCGCTCTTCTTTATCCTGTTTTTTTACAGGTTCAAAATTTGGCAAATTATCATAATCTACTCCAATGTCACGGAAATCCTTTTTAGGTTTTGAAGGGGTTTCTGTAGATTTATCCAAACCGTTTTTGGAAATTATAGTGTTGATTAAATTATCCACATTTTGAGTTTCCGGTGGCATTTGGGCAACGATATCCTTAATTTTTTCTGTATTGGGTTCGGTAAGAGCATCGGAATCGTTGTATTGGGTTCCATCTGGCAGATAATCATCCTTTTCTTCCTGTTTATTATCAACCGATGCAGGAGGATCCAAGGTTTCATTTTTGGAAGCAACCTCAACCTGCTCTACTTTAGATTCTTTTCTATTCAACTCTTCTTCAGAAGATATATTAGAAGAAAAAGCTTCGAGATTTTTTTCGGTGAAATCTAAAACCGTAAGTTTTTCGTATAATCCAAGCACTTGATTCTTTAAGAAAGAAGTAGAATTATCCTCACTATTATTTAGAATTTTAGTTGCCAGATCTTTCAATTCGGCGTGCAATTTCTTTTTCATTCTGGATTGTATTTAAGTTACAAAGACTAACTGACTCAATATGCCGCAAAAATTTTACCAAAATTAAAGTCGGTAGTGCCTTATTCTTTTTTCAGCCTGATTTACAAATTTAAAGAACCATCCTGCTTAACCGGTTGTATTTTTAATAAATTTGTGTCAACTTTATGCAGATTAGGCATATTTCCTTTTCGGCATTGAAAATTACAAAATGTTTCTCGAAAATACAGTAAATCATAAGGAGCAATTTGGCTGGATAGAAGTTATCTGTGGATCGATGTTTTCCGGTAAAACCGAAGAACTCATCCGCAGGTTAAAACGAGCCAAATTTGCCAAACAAAAGGTAGAGATCTTTAAACCGGTTATAGACAAGCGCTATCACGAGGAAATGGTAGTTTCTCATGACGCCAATGAAATTAGGTCTACGCCTGTTCCATCTGCTGCCACCATCCGGCTGATGGCTGATGGTTGCGATGTGGTGGGAATTGATGAGGCGCAGTTTTTTGATGATGAGATCGTAACCGTTTGCAATGACCTGGCCAACCGCGGGGTACGGGTAATCGTTGCCGGACTGGATATGGATTTTAAAGGGAATCCCTTTGGCCCAATGCCTAATTTGATGGCAACGGCAGAATATGTAACCAAAGTACACGCAGTATGCACCCGTACCGGAAATTTGGCACAATTTAGCTATAGAAAAGCGTCTAATGATGATATCGTCTTTTTAGGAGAAAATGAAGAATATGAACCTTTAAGCCGCGGAGCTTATTATAAGGCGATGCTTAAAGAACGAGTAAAACAATTTCCGGTAACCGATGCGGAAACTCTGGAATCCATCAAAAAATCAGATTAATGCCAAAAACACGGGAAACTATTCTTGAAATAGATCTTGGCGCACTCGCCCATAACTATCGCTATTTACGTTCAAAAGTTCCGGAAAATGTGAAGATGATGGGCGTTGTGAAAGCTTTTGCCTATGGCAGTGAGGCTGGTGAAGTTGCTCATAAACTCAGCGAACTTGGCATCGATTTTTTTGCTGTTGCCTATACTTCTGAAGGGATTGCACTGCGGGAAGCCGGAATAAAAGACCCAATCCTGGTGCTTCATCCGCAATCTGTAAATTTTGAAAGCATTATAGAACATTGCCTGGAACCAAGTATTTACAGTGAATTTGTTCTGAAGGAATTTATAAAGTCTGCTGAAAAACTTGGGCAAAAAGATTATCCAGTTCATATAAAACTGAATACCGGTCTTAACAGACTTGGTTTTATTGAAAAGGAACTGGAAATGATTTTTGATGCATTTTCCAATACCAATGCCATTAAAATTAAAGGGGTGTTTTCACACCTTGCCGCTAGTGAAGACTGGCGGGAACGGGAATTTACATTGGGGCAAATAGGGAAATTCAGCACTATGGCAAGGCTTTTCATGAATGCCCTCAAGTATAAACCCATATTACATCTTTGTAATACGTCCGGGATCATCAATTATCCGGAAGCCCTCTTTGATATGGTACGCAGCGGAATTGGTCTTTATGGTTTTTCTAACGATATGGAAATCGACAAACACTTAAAGCCTGTTGGCACACTTAAAACCATCATTTCACAAATCCATCCTATTGAAAAGGGGGAAACCATAGGATATAACCGGGCATATAAAGCTGCCGGACCCATGAAAACTGCTACATTGCCCATAGGTCATGCCGATGGGATCAACCGGCAATTCGGGAACGAACGGGCCGGAGTTTTTGTTATTGGTCACTTTGCCCCCATTATCGGGAATATTTGCATGGATATGTTAATGATAGACATCACGGGGATTCCATGCGAAGAAGGCGATGAAGTCATTATTTTTGGTGAAATTCAGCCCGCTACCAAATTTGCTGAAAAAGGAAAGACTATTTCCTATGAATTAATTACCGGAATTTCCCAGCGGGTTAAGCGAATAATCAAACCTGAATAAATTTTCAGTCTTTTTAAAACGAGTGCTAATTTTTTATGTAAATTGCTTTTAATTAACCAAAAGCCAACAAAATGGGATTTTTTAAAGATTTTAAAACCTTTTTACTACGAGGTGATATTGTTGCCCTTGCTACTGCGGTAGTAATTGGAGCAGCTTTTAATAAAATTGTAAGCTCTGTAGTTTCCGATGTTATTATGCCTCTTATAGGTCTGATGACAGGAGGAGAAGCTTTTTCTCAAAAATTTCTTTCCCTGGATGGAAATTCCTATGAAACCTTGGAAGCTGCAATTGAAGCCGAGGCTGCTATTATAACCTATGGTAATTTAATAGATGCTATCATCCATTTTATAATTGTAGGATTCTTTATATTTTTAGTGCTTCGCGCATATGAAAGATCTAAAAAGAAAAAAGAAGAAGCTCCTGCAGCTCCAAAAGGACCTACTCAGGAAGAATTGCTTATTGAAATTAGAGACGAATTAAAACGACAAAACAAGCCAGGGAATATTTAAATCAATAAAAAGTACGCACACCGCTACACTACCTATTTTTTAATTTTAAACCCTTGCTTCGGCAGGGGTTATTTTTATAACAAAAATCACAATTGTGTTTAATTTGAAATATTGGAGTTAAAATTAAACGGTGCGGGGCATCAAATTATATTTTGAATAATATATTTGTATTTTACAAAAACAAACCTCACAGGTTTTTAAAACCTGTGAGGTTTAATAAACACTAAATATGAAAGTAGCAGTAGTTGGAGCCACCGGAATGGTAGGCACTATAATTTTAAAGGTATTGGAAGAACGCAATTTCCCGTTTTCAGAATTATACCTCGTAGCGTCCGAGCGATCTATTGGAACCGAGGTAAAATTTAAAAACAAAACCTATAAGGTAATAGGTTTGCAGGAAGCCGTAGATCTTAAACCGGACCTTGCCCTGTTTTCAGCCGGAGGTGACACTTCTTTGGAATGGGCACCGAAATTTGCCGAAAATGGCACCACCGTAATAGATAATTCTTCGGCCTGGAGAATGGACAAAACAAAAAAACTGATCATTCCGGAGATCAATGCCGGTGAACTGACCTCAGAAGATAAAATTATTGCCAATCCAAACTGTTCTACAATACAGTTGCTCATGGCGCTAAAACCTTTGCACGATAAATACACCATCAAACGCGTGGTGGTTTCCACCTATCAATCCATTACAGGAACCGGAGTAAAAGCTGTTCAGCAATTGGAAAATGAATATAAGGGAGCAAAAGGAGAAATGGCATACCCATATCCAATTCATAAAAATGCACTTCCACATTGTGATGTTTTTACAGAAAACGGTTACACTAAAGAGGAAATGAAACTTACCAATGAAACCAAAAAGATATTGGGAGATGATACGGTTTTGGTTTCTGCAACGGCAATCCGGATTCCGGTGGTTGGTGGTCATAGTGAATCGGTCAATATTCAATTTGAAAATGATTTTACCGAAGGGGATGTACGACGGATCCTAAGTGATTTTCCCGGTGTAACCGTACAGGATAATCCCGAATTGAATACGTATCCAATGCCAATTTATGCAGAAGGAAAAGACGATGTTTTTGTTGGACGGATTCGCAGAGATTATTCGCAACCCAATACTCTGAATATGTGGATTGTAGCCGATAATTTACGAAAAGGAGCTGCTACCAATGCAGTACAAATCGCCGAATATCTAGTGGAAAATAAAATTGTGTAAGTATTGTTGTGGATAACAAATCCCTGCATTTTGCCCAACGTTAATCAACATCGATGAACACCGGACCTTGTGTGTTTTTAAGGGAACGTTAATTTCAACTAAAAACCCTATTTTTGAGTTTACCATATAATTCTTAATAATGAAAAAAATAATACCCGGAATTTTCGCTGTAGTCGTTTTATTCTCCTGTAATGACAATTCCAAAAATGAAACCACCTCCTTGAACTATCCAGAAACCAAAAAAGTAGATACCGTTACCAATTACTTCGGAACTGAAGTTACCGACCCCTATCGATGGCTCGAAGATGACAGAAGTCCGGAAACCGAGGATTGGGTAAAAGCACAAAACAAGGTAACTTATAACTACCTCGATCAAATTCCTTACAGAAAGGAACTGAACGAGCGGCTAACCAAATTATGGAATTACGAAAAATTAGGCGCTCCCTTTACCGAAGGAGATTATACCTACTTCTTTAAAAATGACGGACTTCAAAATCAATATGTTGTTTACAGAAAGAAAGATCAGGATGCTGAAGCTGAAGTTTTTTTAGATCCCAATAAATTCAGCAAAGACGGAACAACTTCCCTTGGTGGATTGAATTTTTCTAAAGACGGTTCAAAAGCGGCCTATAGTATTTCTGAAGGCGGTAGCGACTGGAGAAAGATTCTTGTTATGGATACCGAAACTAAGGAAGTAATTGAAGATACCATAATAGACGTAAAATTCAGCGGAGTTTCATGGAAGGCCGATGAAGGTTTTTACTATTCAAGTTATGAAAAACCTGAAGGCAGCGAGCTTTCAGCAAAAACAGATCAGCACAGGTTATTTTATCATAAGCTTGGAACCAAACAAAGCGAAGACAAGATCGTTTTTGGCGGAACCGATGCCCAAAAACATCGCTATGTAGGCGGATCGGTTTCTGAAGATAACAACTATTTATTTATTTCAGCAAGAAACTCCACTTCAGGCGGGAAACTTTTTATGATGGATCTTACCAAAGAAGATGCAGAACTGGTTAGCATTCTTGATAATGAAGGTTCAGATACCTATGTGATAGAAAATGAGGGCAGCAAACTCTATATCGTAACAAATATGGATGCTCCAAATAAAAAAATTGTTACAGTCGATGCTTCCAGCCCAACTCCGGAAAACTGGAAAGATTTTATTCCTGAAACCAAAAATGTATTGAGCCCTTCCACCGGTGGTGGGTATTTCTTCACCAATTATATGGTAGATGCGGTTTCTCAGGTTAAACAATACAATTACGAAGGAAAGTTGATACGGGAAGTAGCATTGCCGGGAATTGGCTCTGTTGGTGGATTTGGAGCCAAAAAAGATAAAGAAGAACTTTATTACTCCTTCACGAACTATATAACTCCGGGAAGTATCTATAAATATGCTATTGAAGCCGGAACTTCTGAGTTATACAATAAACCGGACATTGATTTTAATCCTGAAGACTTTGAAAGCAAGCAGGTTTTTTATACTTCAAAAGACGGCACAAAGATCCCAATGATCATCACTCATAAAAAAGGACTTGAACTCAACGGGAAAAATCCCACCATTCTTTACGGTTATGGAGGGTTTAATATAAGCCTGACCCCATCATTCAGCATTGCTAATGCTGTTTGGATGGAACAAGGCGGCATTTATGCGGTTCCCAATTTACGTGGAGGTGGAGAATATGGAAAAGACTGGCACAATGCCGGAATAAAACTGAAAAAACAAAACGTTTTTGACGATTTTATCGCTGCAGCCGAATATTTGATAAATGAAAATTATACTTCCAGCGATTATTTGGCGGTACGCGGAGCCTCTAATGGCGGATTGCTGGTAGGTGCAGCAATGACCCAAAGACCGGAGTTGATGAAAGTAGCTTTGCCTGCAGTAGGCGTGATGGATATGCTGAGATACCACACCTTTACCGCCGGAGCCGGATGGGCCTATGATTATGGAACTTCAGAAGACGATAAGGAAATGTTTGATTATTTATATGGTTATTCTCCCGTTCATAATGTAAAAGAGGGCATTGAATATCCTGCAACGATGGTAACTACAGGAGATCATGACGACCGCGTGGTTCCTGCACATTCCTTTAAATTTGCAGCTGAACTACAGGAAAAACAAGCAGGAAATAATCCTGTTCTAATACGCATTGAAACCAAAGCCGGCCATGGTGCAGGAAAACCCACTTCAATGATAATAGATGAATATGCCGACATATTTGGGTTTACACTCTATAATATGGGGTTTGAAGTTTTGCCCAATAAAATAAATAAGAAGGTGAAAGGATAATTTTTCATCCTCAGTTATCTTGATACAAATGCCTCCGGAATAACTTTCGGAGGCATTTTTTATTTGATGAAGCAGTTGCCCTCACAAACTCGTCTAAAAGGTGGTGTTAGTTTGCCCTGAAAGGGTGAAATAAAAAGGGGTTTGAGGTATTAATAGGGTTTTCCTTCTATTATTTGATTTGGCTGTAACAAGTCGTATTTTTACCGCTATTTACTTGAATAGCACCCTTTATTTATGCTGAAAATTAAAAAAGTATCCTTCGCTTATACTGAAATTCCGGTTTTAAAGAACATAAATTTCAGCGTTGAAGAAGGTGAAAATATCTCCATCATTGGATCGAGTGGTTGCGGAAAAAGCACCTTATTACAACTTATTTACGGTCTGCATAATTCCGATGGAAAAATATTCTGGAAGGAAAAAGAGCTCCTTGGCCCTGAATTCAATCTGGTCCCCGGGGAGCCATTTATCAAATACCTCGCACAGGATTTCGATTTAATGCCACCTTTAAGTGTAGAAGATAATGTGGGAAAGTATTTAAGCAATATGTATCCCGTCAGGAAAAAACGCCGGATCAAGGAGTTGCTGGAAGTGGTGGAAATGGAAGATCTTGCTAAAGCAAAAGCCAAAACCTTAAGCGGCGGCCAGCAACAACGGGTTGCGCTGGCAAGAGCCCTTGCCAATGAACCGGAATTGCTGCTTTTAGATGAACCCTTCAGCCACATAGATCATTTCAGAAAAAACAATTTACGCCGAAGACTTTTCGCTTATCTGAAGGAGCGTAACGTCACCTGTATTATTGCGACGCATGACAGTACGGATGCGCTTTCTTTTTCCGATAAAACAATCGTTCTCAAAAACGGCAAAATCCACGCTAAGAATACCCCACAGCAGCTTTATTCCAATCCGAAGGATAAATATGTTGCTTCCCTGTTTGGGGATGTAAATTCGCTTAGTTTAAAGAATCTTGTTCCTTCAGAAAAAAGCAGAAAAAAAGTATTACTGTATCCTAATGAAGTAAAAGTTGTTTCAAAATCCTATTTAAACGCACGGGTTTTACAAAGTTATTTTAAGGGAGCAAACTTTCTGATCAAAGCAGAATTGAATGGTGAAATCATCTATTTTGAACATTCCAGGGAATTGGCCAAAGGAGAAATTGTGGGGGTTGAGGTTTCCGGGGATTTGATCAAATCCCGAATAAGGAACTGATACTAGACCTCACAGGTTTCGAAAACCTGTGAGGTCTAGTTTAATAACTTCTATTCAACCAAAAGAATCTCATTTGTATTCCCGTTAAAATCAAAACTTTCTTTTACCTTTTTACCTAAAAGAGCCTGCGCCACCGGAGAATTTGCTCCAATCGCATAAAATTTTTCATTTCCATCTAAAATTTCACCCGCTGGGATAACTATAAAATAATTGGCGACAGAAGTTTTCACAAGGCTTCCAAGTTGTATGGTATTAGCAGGAGCTTTTCTCCGGGCCATTGTAAGGGTTCTCTCCAATTTTCTAAATTCGCCTAACTGTCCGGTTAGTTTGTCAAATTCCAGATTGATCATTTCCCTACCGGTTTCATATTTATCGCCAGCGCTGCTTTTGGATTCATTTTCAAGGGATTCTTCAAGATCCTTCATAGCCGCTAAAATCCGATTAATCCGATGATGCAGATATTTTTTACAGGCTTCGAATAGCTGTTCTTTCAAGGTTGTTTATTTTAGGAAGACTGATTAATTTAAATGAAACCGGCCATGATTCTGCATTTGACGAACGATCCAGTTTTTGCGCTGGTTGATATAATTGCTGGCAGGATTTGCCCGGTATCGCCTTGGGTTTGGCAAAATAGCCGCAATAGCTGCAGCTTCATACGCCGATAGTTTCCCTGCAGATTTATTAAACCAGGCCTGGGAGGCAGCTTCAGCACCATAAATTCCTTTCCCCATTTCAATGCTGTTAAGGTACACTTCCAAAATACGTTCCTTGCTCCAAAAAAGTTCGATCATGAACGTAAAATAAACTTCAAGCCCCTTTCGAAACCAACTGCGCTGAGGCCATAGAAAAACGTTTTTAGCAGTTTGCTGGGAAATACTGCTCGCCCCCCGAAGGCGTTTTCCGGTTTTATTTTCATCCATGGCCTTTTCAATCGCCTTTATATCAAATCCGCTATGATTTAAAAAATTTTGATCTTCACTGGAAATAACGGCGAGTTGTAAATGTGGGGAGATCTCGCTTATAGGAACCCATTCATGTTGGATTGGCTCTTCCGGATTCTCAAAATAGCGAATAGCCATTAGTGGTGTAAAAGGCACGGGGACCCATTTGTACAGGATCACGAAAAAAATAGTGAACAAAAAAAATCCCGCTATAAGCTTTAGTAAAAATTTTAGTATTCGTTTCATATATAGAACCCTATTGTTTTTTATTGGTCTCCCGATAGCTGGGGAATAATTCGCATATTTTCATTGGTGTTTGCATCTGGTTTCCTTAATGCTCATTTCATATTATTCAACCATTTCTGCTAATTCCATTCCTACCAGACTCCCAATAGCAACTCCCATCCCACCAAGCCGCACACCGCAATAAACATTATTAGAAAGTTGTTTTAATATAGGTTTTTTTGTGCTGCCCACCCCCATGATTCCGCTCCATCGATGATCGATCTCAAAAGGAATATCAGGTAATATCGTGGATTTCAAAAGAGCTTCCAGTTTGTTTTGAATAAGGTCGGTCTGTTCCATTTCTGTCGTTTCTTCAGCCTTGAAATCAAGGTTTCTTCCTCCTCCAAACAGAATTCTGTCGTCTATATTTCTGAAGTAATAATAGCCCTTATCCAGGTGAAAGGTACCTTTCACTTTAAGATCCTTAATAGGCTTTGTAATTAAAACCTGTGCTCTTGCTGGTTTTACTTCTGAAACACCCATTTTGGAAGCAAATCCATTAGTAGCGATGAGTAATTTTTTTGTTTGGAACTGAAATTTATCTGTTTTCACCTCCACCGAAGTATTATTTTCTGAAAAATCCTCTACCGTGATACAATTAAGAATCTTTATTCCCGCCGCCTGCACTTTTTGCAGCAGTACTTCCATCATTTTCCCTGTATTGATTTGTGCTTCAAATTTGTTGTATATCAACGGTTCTTTTATATTTTTAAAACCAAAAATATTCGCTTTGGTCTCAAATACGTCTTCTCCAAAAACCGGTTTTATTAAATCATTAACCACCTTTATTTGGGCAACGCAGGATTTATAAAGTTGTTCATCTTCAGGGAGAAAAAGCTCATATCCGCCATAGCATTTGTATCCAATAGCATCATCTCCGAGATTTTTCCGAAGAAATTCAAGGCCTTTTTTTCGTTTTTGAATAAGCTCCACAACTTCCTGGGGAGAGTGGGAATCCAGGTCATCCAAAATTTCCGATAAGCTACCAAAGCAAGCAAAACCGGCATTTTTAGTACTGGCTCCATTCGGTAGAAATCCTCTTTCCAGGATCAATATCCTTGAATCCGGAAAACGGTTCTTTAAATGAAGTGCCGTATTCAGGCCTACAATTCCGCTTCCCACGATGGTATAATCTATATTTGAAATCCAGGATTGGTATTCCCAGTAAGAAAGGTTCATACTTTTGTTTTAAAAATGAAAATTACGTAAAGTTTTGGAGACTTTTGAACCAGATATCTTAGTTTATGCAAACAGAACTTTTTGGTATGGGGAAATTAAAGATTAGATTCTGAAAAACAAAATCCCGGCAGATTTTAAATCTGCCGGGATTTTGTTTTTTTATTTTAGGAACTACCATCAATTGGGACGGGATTTCTTCTGGATATTTGTTTTATTATTCGGGTACAATTGGATTCATTTTCCAGGACTCCATAAACTTAGTGGTATAATTTCCATCGATATAATCCGGATGATCCATCAACTGCCTGTGGAAAGGAATCGTTGTTTTCACACCCTCTATCACAAATTCATCCAGGGCACGTTTCATCTTGTTGATGGCTTCTTCCCTGCTTTGTGCTGTAGTGATCAACTTCGCGATCATAGAATCGTAGTTTGGCGGAATTGAATATCCGCTGTAAACGTGTGTATCTATGCGAACTCCGTGCCCTCCGGGAGCATGTAAATTGGTGATCTTTCCCGGGGAAGGGCGAAAATCATTGTAAGGATCTTCTGCATTTATTCTACATTCTATAGAATGCAATTGCGGGAAGTAATTTTTTCCTGAAATTGGCACTCCGGCAGCAACAAGGATTTGCTCTCTAATAAGGTCATAGTCTATAACCTGTTCTGTGATAGGATGTTCCACCTGAATTCTGGTGTTCATCTCCATAAAGTAGAAATTCCGGTGTTTATCTACCAAAAATTCTACCGTCCCTGCTCCTTCATATTTTATATACTCCGCAGCCTTAACCGCTGCATCTCCCATTTGTTTTCTTAACCTGTCGGTCATAAACGGAGAAGGAGTTTCCTCTGTAAGTTTCTGGTGTCGCCTTTGAATTGAACAATCCCTTTCTGAAAGGTGACAGGCTTTTCCTGTACTGTCCCCTACGACCTGGATTTCGATATGGCGCGGCTCAAGAATGAGTTTTTCCATATACATTCCATCATTCCCAAAGGCAGCACTTGCTTCCTGACGGGCAGAATCCCAGGCATTGCGGAGATTTTCTTCCTTTAGAACGGCACGCATTCCTTTACCTCCACCACCAGCGGTTGCTTTTAGCATCACGGGATATCCCATTTCTTTGGCAAATTTCCGGCATTCATCAAAATCTTTCAGTATTCCATCCGATCCCGGGATACAAGGAACTCCTGCGGCCATCATCGTGGCTCTGGCAGAAGCTTTATCACCCATTTTATCGATCATATCCGGGCTGGCACCAATAAATTTTATATTATGTTCCTGACAGATTTTTGAAAATTTGGAATTTTCAGCAAGAAAACCATAACCGGGGTGAATTGCATCTGCATTGGTAATTTCTGCAGCTGCTATAATACTTGAGATCTTTAAATACGATAAATTACTTGGAGGAGGACCTATACATACCGCTTCATCTGCAAACCTCACATGGAGGCTTTCGGCATCGGCAGTAGAATAAACTGCCACGGTTTTAATACCCATCTCCCTACAGGTCCTGATTACGCGCAATGCGATCTCACCTCTGTTGGCTATTAAGATTTTTTTAAACATACCTATCTATTTATTACTGAAGAAGTAAAATTAAATTCTTTGAAGCGAGTTTTAAGAAGGATCTACTAAAAATAAAGGCTGATCAAATTCTACCGGAGACGAATCATCCACAAGGACTTTTACGATTTTTCCGGAAATTTCGCTTTCAATTTCATTAAATAATTTCATCGCTTCAATCACACACAGCACATCCCCTACCTTTATACTATCCCCTACCTCAACAAAAACGTCTTTATCCGGGGATGGTTTACGGTAAAACGTTCCAATAATAGGAGATTTTACGGTGATGTATTTTGAGTTCTCTACTGCTGGTTGTTCATTTTCAGCGGCGGGTTTGTTGTTTTCCTGAGAGGAAACGGGAGGTTGCTGCTGTTGAGCCGGCATTTGCTGCTGCATTTGCCCACCCATAGGATACTGTTGAATATAAGTGTTTTCCTTATCATCCGATCCTGTTTTAATGGTGATCTTTATATCATCCATTTCAAGTTTTACTTCGCTGGCTCCTGATTTTGCCACAAACTTGATCAAATTCTGAATTTCTTTTAAATCCATAATAGTATAGCGTATTGGTTTATTAAGAATTATAAGCCCATTTAAGATAGATAGATCCCCAAGTGAATCCTCCTCCAAATGTTGCAAAAATTAAATTATCTCCTTTTTTAAATTGTTTTTCGAAATCGCCTAATAACAACGGAAGTGTTGCCGAAGTGGTATTTCCGTATCGCTCAATGTTCATAAGAACTTTTTCATCCTCAAGTTTCATTCGGCTTGCGGTTGCACCAACGATTCTTTTATTGGCCTGATGCGCCACCAACCAATCCACATCGGCACTGGTAAGATCATTTCTTTTCATTATTTGTTCACTGATATCTGCCATATTGGAAACCGCAAATTTGAAAACGGTTTTCCCGTCCTGTGTAACATAATGAAGTTTTTTTGCCACGGTAATTTCAGAAGGCGGCATTAAAGATCCACCTGCTTCAATTTTAAGAGCTTCCCTTCCTATTCCATCACTTCTAAGGAGTTCATCCTGAATTCCGAAGCCTTCATAATTGGGTTCAAACAAAGCCGCACCGGCTCCATCCCCAAAAATAATACAGGTAGTCCTGTCGGTATAATCAATTATAGAAGACATTTTATCGGCTCCTATCACCACTATTTTTTTATATTTTCCCGATTCGATATATGCAGCCGCTGTGGACATTCCGTATAAAAACCCGGAACAGGCCGCCTGTAAATCGTATGCAAAAGCATTTGTTGCCCCTATTTGGGTGGCAACATAAACTGCAGTTGCAGCAACAGGAAGATCGGGACTAACCGTAGCCAGAATTACCAGATCTATTTCCTTTGGATCTATTCCGGATTTATCAATCAAATCCTGAGCAGCTTTAATAGCAAGGAATGAAGTCCCTAAATTGGGATCTTTTAAAATTCGTCGCTCTCTTATACCTGTTCTGCTAAAGATCCATTCGTCGTTAGTATCGACCATTTCTTCCAACATCTTGTTGGTCAATATATCTTCAGGAACATAGGTGCCTACAGCGGTTATAGCGGCTGTGATTTCATTCATAAAAGCAATTTTTTACACTAAACAGCAGAAAAGTTCTGCTTCTTAAACAAAAACGCATCAAAACTACTGCGAATTGGGGTGCAAAATAAGGCCTTTTTAGGACTTATTCAACTTAAAACAAAAAACTCCCACTTGTAAATGTGAGAGTTTTATTTGGACGAAGCGATTGAATTATGCTTCTACTACTTCGGTGTTATCAATTAGCACCTGACCACGGTAATATAACTTACCTTCATGCCAATGTGCTCTGTGATACAAATGTGCCTCTCCTGTTGTTGGGTCTGTGGCTATTTGTGGAACAGAAGCTTTATAATGAGTTCTTCTTTTGTCTCTTCTGGTTTTAGAGGTTTTTCTCTTAGGATGTGCCATTGCTACGGATTATTTATCGTTTAATAAGTTTTTTAATTTATTCCAGCGGGGATCTATATCTTCCCCATTTTCATGCTCTTTAATATCAGCCACTTTAGGACTCAATTCTTCTAACTTTTCAAGTACTTCAGATTTCAGACTCCCGTCTATTACGCCGGGATGAACTCTTTTTAATGGAACAGATAATACGATCAATTCATAAATGTACTGCGCGACATTTAATTGATATTCCGAATGTGGAAGGATCAATAAGTCCTCATTATCATCGTTAAACTCATCTCCAAACTTTACCACCATGATCAATTCCCCGTCTACAGGTTGATCATAAGGTTCATTGGTGAGATCACAATTTACATTTACCATTCCGGAAGCTTTAAAAGTAAGCTCCATCATGCTTGGTTTTTTATCGAACAGCAAATCGATTTTTACATCGACGCTGTTAAATTCATCGTATTCAAAATGTTCAAAGAACTCTTTATCTATTTGATAATCAAAAGTATGCTTTCCTTGTTTCAACCCTACAAAAGGGATTGTAAACGCTTCTAATTTCTTCATAACATCATCTATTTCGAGCGTCTGCCCTTCGGAAAAGGCAGGTGCAAAGATATAAAATATAATGAATTATCAATCTGATATAAACAAATATTTGTTTATATCTTTTTGCTCTGTTTCCTCAACGGATCTTTGGTTAGTTTTTTATATTCCTTCCGGGTTTTAAAAATTTCGATAGCTTTAAAAACAGCCTCTTTAAAGGAGTTGATATTCGCACAATTTTTACCTGCAATCTCAAATGCAGTTCCGTGATCCGGGGAGGTTCTTACTTTTTTTAATCCGGCGGTGAAATTCACCCCCTCTCCAAAGGAAAGTGTTTTAAATGGAATAAGTCCCTGGTCATGATAGGATGCTATAATGGCATCAAAATTTTCGTGATTTTTAGAACCAAAAAAACTATCGGCTGCATATGGGCCAAAAACCAAATTCCCTTTATCTTTTAACTTCTGAATGGTGGGCTTTAAAATAGTTTCATCTTCCTGCCCTATCAATCCATGATCTCCGCTATGCGGATTGATTCCCAAAACAGCAATTTTAGGCTTGGATATCCTGAAATCCTGCTGAAGGGTTTTTTGTATCGTTGAAATTTTCTTCTCGATTAGCTCAGGGGTTATTATCCCGGCAATATCTTTCAGCGGAACATGATCTGTTAACAAACCTACCTTTAAATTATCTGTGATCATGAGCATCAGGCTGTCTCCCTGAAGCTCGCGTGCAAGATAATCTGTATGGCCCGGAAATTTAAATTCTTCAGACTGGATGGTATTTTTATTGATAGGGGCAGTTACCAATACATCGATTTCATCCTCCTTCAAGGCTTTTGTTGCGGCCTGCAGCGATTTAAAAGCGTATTTCCCGCTTTCGGGATCTTCAGCTCCAAAATTAATCACCGCATTTTCTTTCCATACATTGATCACATTCACTTTTCCATCTATTGCTTCTGAAGGCTTCTCAATTCCCTGAAAGTTAATAGAAAGATCAAAATGTTTTTTCAGAAAACTCAGGGTTTTAACCGATGCAAAGATAATAGGAGTACAAAAATCCAGCATTCTGGAGTCATCAAAAGTCTTTATAATGACCTCACCACCAATTCCATTTAGATCCCCAATACTGATTCCCAATTTTATCTTTTGCGCAGACTTCATATTCTATCCCCTTTTTTATTTCTATTTTTACATCACAAATGTAAGAATAATCCAAACATATGTTTACCGGAATTGTAGAAGAAATAGGAGAGGTGGTGGAAACCACTTATGAAAACGAAAATCTAAATTTAAAGATCTGGGCTAAAATGACACCTGAATTAAAGATAGATCAAAGTGTTTCCCATAATGGCGTTTGCTTAACCGTTGTTGGGCTGGAAAACCCCATTTATACTGTAACTGCAATTAAGGAGACTTTGGAAAAAACAAATTTGGGAGATCTAAAGGCTGGGCAATTTGTAAACCTGGAACGGGGAATGCAATTGGGAGCCAGGCTGGATGGCCATATAGTACAGGGACATGTAGATCAAACCGGAATTTGTAAGGAAGTAAAAGAGGAAAAAGGCAGCTGGATATACACCTTTGGGTATGATCCAGAAATGAGCAATATCACTATAGAGAAGGGATCCATAACAGTTAATGGCGTTAGTCTTACGGTGGTTAATTCAAAATTAAATGAATTTAGCGTTGCAATTATTCCTTATACGTATAATAACACCATTTTTAAATATCTCCAGAAAGGTGATACGGTCAACCTGGAATTTGATGTGATTGGAAAATACGTAAAAAGGCTCACCGAGCACTCTTAGGTGGTTTTTCTAAGCCTTAAGAAGCAAATTCCCATACCCAGACCTGCAAAAACAAGTATATAACTATGTTCATCGATAGGAACTACCAATCCTGGAGGCGGTGAACAACAAGTCTCCTCAGTAGACATCTGAGGCTGGGGTAAGTTATGGCTTTGAGCTGTCATAGAAACAGACCAAAACACTAAAAATACCGACAAAAGGAAAATATAGGGTAATTTCATTCTCATAATTGTGCGTAATGTACTACAAGAATTTTAATTACAAAAATAGATTCAATCTTCTGAGATCAAAAAATTAAGAAGTGAGGAAACATTTTCCATCTTTTGATGAACTGTTATTGCCTGGCAAAAAGAGAATTTTTTGGGGATAAAAGAAGAAAATAGATCCCCAGGAAGATTCCGGCTATCAATAAAATATAGATGTTGGTATCTATGGGGACTACCAGTCCCGGAGGAGGAGGTCCCCCAGGGCCTGTATCCATCTGAGGTTCAGGAAGATCAGCAGTTTGACCCCAGCTTAAAGAAGTTAGTATTAGAGATAGTATTAGTATGAAAATTCCGGACGCTTTCATAAGATCATCATGTAAAATTCACAATAATTTTTTATAAAAACTCTAAGTGGGGGTGTAAGAGCGAATCTGCTTAAAATTTCCGTTTAAGAGGGGCACGGGAGTATTTGAAATTTAAAGATAAATAATTAAGCAATAGACTACTAATTATTTATTTTTTATTTCCGGAAGTCTGGAAAGTGCTGGTTTCCTTTTCTGAAAACTAAAAAATAGATTCCCAGTCCAAGTCCGGCGATAAAAAGAAACTGAATGTTGGTATCTATGGGAACTACGAGTCCAGGAGGCGGTGGATTCTTTCGGTTGCAATATGCTGCTGGATTACATCCCCCTTCGCAATATTTAAACCCATTATCACACACTTGGACCAAGGCATAAGACGAAAATGAAAATAATATCGCAATAAAAAGGACTATTTTCTTCATATAAAGGTTAGTGATAACTTGAGGCATAACAGCAAACCTATTTTAAAACAAATTAGGTTTCAAAACAATTCGACGAAAAATTCATTTTAATCGATGAAAAGCATAATTCCCGATAAAAAAAATCAGATATAAATGGATTAGTACTTAAATCGGACACTGATCTACAGGAATATACGACAGAGGCTGACCAGAGTTTTTTATATTCCTCAGGAATTTAAATGGCGTAGGAATTGGTTGCAATAAAGAAATTTAAAATAAGAGTATTCTTTATTACTCCAGAAGTGAACCAGGGAATTTTCAAAATAAGTTCGTTTGCGATTGCCTTTAAAAGGAATTCCCTCCTGAGCGTGCTCAGGAGGGAATTGATTTTTTCTTAAATAAACCTTGTCGGAAAAACTAATTACTGTTTTTTCCAAAATTTAGTATGAAGTGTTCTGTCCAGATTAACGATCTCAAGCTTGATGTTTTTATATTTTGCAGTTTCCTTGAATTCGTCAATGATCTCATAGATATCATGGTGTATAAATTTTGCATCACTTCCATCAATTACCAAATGCGAATCTTCAGGCAAGTGATCTAAAAAAAGCATAATATCAGCTTTATTTAAAAAAGTGGTTTCCTGGGCGAGCTTAAGCACACGCTTGTTTTCCGATTCCTTATGTACTTTTTCTTCGTTGATGTAGGCATTTTTATAATTATCTCTAAGAATAAAAAATACTGCAATGGTACCACCCACGATTATACCTGTAATAAGATCTGTAAACATCACTACTAAAATTGTAATGATAAATGGCAGAAATTGTTTTTTACCTTGCTTAAATACCTGCTTGTAAATACTTACGCTGGTAAGCTTATATCCAACCACAAATAACACTGCAGATAATGCCGCTAAAGGGATTAAGTTTAAAATCACTGGGATTGCGGCAACACATACCAACATAATAATACCGTGTGTTATAGTTGCTGTTTTGGTCTTACCACCGGCATGAACATTTGCAGATGTTCTTACAATTACCGCAGTTACAGGCAAGCCCCCTACTAAACCTGCAACTATATTTCCAATACCCTGAGCTTTAAGCTCTCTGTTTGTTGAGGTTCGTCTTTTATAAGGATCAAGTTTATCTCCTGCTTCTGTACTTAAAAGCGATTCTAAACTCGCGATAAATGCGATGGATAAAGCGATAGTATAAACCTCAACATTTCCGATTACCGAAAAATCGGGAAACTGAAAGAAGCCAGCGAAATCACCCAGGGACTCCGCAACAGGTAAGTTTACCAGCTGACTGGATTCCAATGCGAAATCTGGAAAATAAACTTTAAAAAATTCATTTAAAAAAATACTGATTACCACTGCAGCCAATGCAGATGGGAAGTATTTAAAAAATGCAAATTGTTTTAAGACAGGACGATCCCAACCAATAATTATTATTAGAGATGCGATTGTTATGATAGTGGCACCATAACTTATCTCATAAAATATTTTAAGAATCTCGGAAAAAGTATTCGATCCATCATAATTTGTAAAAGATTCAACGCTTTCAAAAGCACCAGCTACCCCAAAAGCGTGTGGAATTTGCTTCAGTATAAGTATAAGGCCAATAGAAGCAAGTATCCCTTTAATCATGGCATTAGGGAAAAAGTATGCTACTGTTCCGGCTTTTAAATATCCTAAAGCTATTTGCAAAAACCCGGCAAAAATAACCGCGACCAAAACCGCTTCAAAACTCCCAAGGGTTTGAATTGCAGTGAATATAATTAAGGCTACACTTGCAGCAGGACCACTAACGTTGATACTTGAATTACTCGAGAAACCCACCACAATACCACCTATAATTCCAGCGATAATTCCTGAAAATAGCGGCGCTCCAGAGGCTAAAGATATTCCAAGACACAACGGCAGGGCAATAAGAAATACAACCAGACCTGCAGAAATATCGGTTACAAAATGTTTTTTAAGGAATTGAATATTTTCTTTCATATTAGGTAGAGATGTTTTTTGGAAAACCTTCAAAAGGCAGCTGCTTGCAACAATTTCAGGAAAAATTTAAAAAATGCAAAACTACTACATTTTAAAAGAATATACCTGATTTTTTAAAAAGACATATATTTAGGATTATTAACTGAAAATCAGTAGGCTATGGAATTAAATGCACTCGGAGAGGATCGGGGTTTTGAGGAAAAAAGTATTTTTTTATTCAAATCAAAATCCTCGATGCAAGCATACGAGGTAGGAAATGGAAAAAACTTATAAAAAATTGAGTCAAGTATATGTATTAAACTGAAGAGATTCGAAGGCGTGAGACTTCTCCCAGTGATAGATTTCAGGTTGCGAAAATCTCTGGTTACTTAATTTGAAACAAGTTTTTAATTTGAATCCCCACATTTAAATTTCTTTTTCTTTTTTGAAAACAAGCTCCTGGTTTTCCAGAAACTTTAGGGTCTCTTCTTTAAGATCTTCTAATGAGGTAAGAGTATCTAAAGATTGGACGCTGAAATTATATATCACATAAGGCTCATACTGCATTATTTTATCCTTTGTCTTAATGGTGGAAACTATAAAATGAAATTTCCTGGCCTCTATATTTGTTCCTTCAATAAAACCTTCTGATATATTAACCTGAGCATTCTCATTATTGAATACAGGAACCTTAACCCATTCTATTTGAAAAGTTTCATTGCTAAAGATTTTTGTTTCAGTATCCGGAAATTGAAGGCTATAAATTAAAAAGAGCATAATGCCGGCATTCCAGAGAAAATGGAACAGCATAGCCTTTAAAAGGTTAAAATTAATGGTAATCCAGATCAAAAAGCAACCTATAGAAAGTTGAGCCAAGGGAGTGAAAAAGTAGTCAGGGGAATAAAAATCTTCTAAAGTGTAATGAATTGCAGTGAACAAAAGAATATTTAATAAAATGCTAATATTTCCAAGAATTTTGTTTTCATATTTCAGGCTCAATAGATAAGCCGCAATAAAGAGCATTGAAAGTACAATTACAAACCACTCCATCGAAGCATTAACAGTTAAGACAAAAATTGGTAGAAAAATAATAGCTGCAATTTTAATCCATTTTTTACCTGTAAAAAAGCCTCTAAAAGCAATTTCCTCAAATAAAGGCGCAAATAAAAGTGTTAAAAACAACATTACTTTTAATGGCACATCAGAATAATTTCTTGAACCTTTGTAAGGATGTTCACTTCCAACAAAATTGTATAATAATACAAATAGCAATGCTGTGATTATTCCTAAAAGTAAAAGCCAGTTCTTAGATTTATGTCTTATCAATTTTGTTAATTTTTATTTGCTTTAGAATGTAGCTGTTCAGTTTCCATCACTCCCCACCTGGAATTGCGAAATGGCTTTCGGGCCAGTTCTGAGCTTAGTAATACTTAATTTCGTATTTAAAAGCTGTGGTATCTTTAAATTCAAAATCAATTTCCTTTTTATTCCTCAATTTATCAGGTTTTGAATACTTGTAAAATCTTGTCGTGTCCATTCTGGTACCTGAAATTCCCTTGGTGTAACCCTTATCTGAATACTTGAATATTTCCACCCAGGGCTTATCAAAATCTTCGTTATGATGAATTCGCTTAATTTCTCTTCCTTTTGAATCGTAAAATACAGAATCGGTTAGTTTCATAGCTTTTTCGGGGTCTGGATCTTTAGATGGGAACATTTCCCAGGTGCTTGTTTTAATGACTTCCAAATTTCCGATTTTATGATATTTACGAATAAATCTAATAGCGGTATCAGATTCATACATTGTCTGTATTTTCAAATTTTCTTTTGGATTGTACTCATAAACTGAAATCTGTCTAACAACACAAGTATCCTGTTTTTGGAAGTAATCACAGTCGGTTTCTTTTACCTTTTTTCCATTCTCATACTGGATTCTTACTATTCTATTGCTTCTTGTTTTTCCGAAATTTCTTTCCAAAACTTTATAGCCCTTTTTATCAAATTCTGCAACCCGACTTTTAGTAAAAGCGTTATTATTCTTAGTGTATTCAGTTATGGATTTAATTTTTGGAGAACATCCAAGGATAAAAATCAGAAATAGTAATTGAGGTAATTTTTTCATCATAGTATTGTTTTCATCAACTGTTGCCATCTTATGCTAATGGGTAGAGAAGATTATATTTCTCATGCCATTATCATTTTCAGAGGGAAATAAGGGGATTTAAATCTTCCATAATTTTATTGGCTTTTCCCTTATTCAATAAAACCTGCCTTGTTTTTTTTCTGAATTTTATCTCCAGAAAAACCGTTCCCCTACCAAATAGAATTGGTAGTATTCTTATTTTGGAAACCTCGTTAATAGCTATTTCATTCTGATAGGACACAAAAAAGATTTCCTTAATTAAAGCAAGCACAAAAAGAGCTATCATAAAAGATGCAATAAAAAGGTGGCCTGTTTCGCTTGTTTCTATATACTTCAATAAGGAAAAGAATCCCTGGGTCCCGGAAATGGCTAGGATCATTAAAAACATAAACCGCACAGGTTTTTTGGGTTCGATAATTTTTATCCTGTCGGATTCAATTTTAACTGAATTTTCAGGGCTGCTCATGGGTTCTTCGTATTCTTAGTTGACAAATTTATTTTCTTTCCGCTTTTTTCCGAGTCAGGACAAAATATATAACATATAACCAGCTAAAAAATCCGTGAATAATTGCCAATAATACCGATTTGTTTCTTTCCCAGGATGTCACTCCGGCAATTACGCTTCCAAGTCCAATTCCATTGCTTATTACTGTCCTTTTCGTTTCCGAGTCAATAATATCTTGACTATAACCCTCATATATTATAAATAGACCTAAAATAAATGTTGTGTAAATTTTCTTCATATTTCGAATTTTGTGGTATTAATGCCAATTCGTTATGCCCCAGCCTCACCCTACCATACCAAGATCTGGAACGGATAAAAGTAGATTTATCACATTTACTGTAAATCTATTAAAATTTTGTTGCTGCCCCTTATGGGAAACCGTATACTTAAACTTGCTTGTCTTCATTTTTCCCGCTCACAATGCTTGATACAATACCTTTTTGGTCTGTAAATTCTGCAAATAACACACCTGCAAGATGAATTACAACAAACGGAACTAAATAATAGATAGAAAGTATATGGATCTCTTCCATAGGTTTTTTTAAATCCTTAGGGCCTAATTCAATTATGAGTCCGGTAACCAAAGAGATTACAACACCTACGTAAAAGATGATATAGCTCCATTTTTGAAGTTTTTCCTTGGTATTCAATCTTTTATCGAATGGGTTTGAAATCTTCATTTTTCCAAAAAATGGCAGCAGGAACCGAATAATAAATAAACCAACTAAAAAATAACCTATATAAATATGCCATTCCCACATTGGTTTTCTAATTTGTTTTGCTAAAACAATTAATTGCTCCTGAGATAAAACCTGGCCGGTTTCACTAAGATAAATTTCAATTATACCTGCCATGTTATCCTTATTCATCCAGGTTAACCTCAAAAAAATTGTGATCAATAAAAGGATGAATGAAATGGCCATTGCCCAATGTATGATTCGATAAACTTTAGAATACGATTGTTTCATATGTAGATATTTATTATTTTTTAAAAGGTCTCCCGATGGCTATCGGGAGTAATTCGCATATCTTCATCGGTGTTTGCATTGAGTTGCCGTTATGCTCATTTCATAATATTTGTTTTTAGGCTTGAACCTCGGTATTACATCCACCCTTTTTATACCGTGATATTTAATGAATCCAGTATAAAAGCAGACTTATCAAATTTCCCTTAAATTTATTGAAATTTTATCACTACCACTTCCGTAAAACCATATAATTTCAGGATATTTAGATGTAACCGAATCCCTAAAACATTATAGTGAATTGTTATGATTGACTGTATAAAAGCAATGTAAAAAAGGATAAATTTGAGTTCGATGCTAAAAGTTTAGGGTGGTATACAATTAGGCATTTTTCAGGTTTTAAAAAGTGCCCAAAAACCAATAGCATTAGAAAATAGAATTACAAGAGAAGAAAGTTGGGACTAAAATTACAGCAGATTTGCGGTTACCATAAAAATATAAATATTTAAAAGCATAAATAAAAAAGCGGGCAAAGAAACCCAAATACTATCTTTTATATATAACCGGGTAATAAAGCCAAACAGCATTAACAGCGCCAGGCCGGCCGAAGAAATCAAAAGTAAAAAGGGAATAAATAAGCCTAGCAGCAGTCCTAATCCGCCTGTAATTTCAAAAACAGCGGTTAGCGTTCCAAACTTTGCCAGGCCAAAACGTATGAATTCGGCTTTCATAGAAGGGGAAGTAAAATAGGACACCCCGTAAAACAAAAATGAAATCCCGGAAACAATAATAAGAATGTGCAGTATGCCCATTCCTAAAGCAGGTTTGCTGCAGCCAAAGCAATATAGGCACTTAGAAGCAGTAACACCAAGGATGGTAATCGTTTTTTCCAGGGATTTCCTGCCTTAAAATGAAAGTACTGGGCTGCTACCATCAAAACTCCCATAAGGATCGCCGGTATAAGAACCAACTCCGAATACCAAATCCCTACAACCAGTAAGGTTGCAAGCACAAGCTTGGCTGCTCCTACCATAGTGCGGGTAAGGCTACTTAATCCGTATTGTTTAAATTCCTTTACAATATTTTCAAAACGAAAAATCCAAACAAAGGCCACAGATAGGGCGACAACTAATTGGGCAATATTCGTAATGTTCTCCATAACTTAATTTTTCATTGAATTTTACTGTTGTTTTATTGGAAACTAATCCTCTATCGAAATTGCATGCTTGTCTTTTGGTTCTGTATTTTTTTCTTAAAAAATATAAAAACCCTGTTTACACTTTTTGGAAGCCAAAAGCCTCCAAACCAAATTGGATATGCACCCAAATATAGGCTTTTTTATTGTTTGTGCCCTGGACAAATTCAACTCAGGGTCGTAACAAAAGATGATTTTTGGATCGCTAAAATATTCAGTTGGTAGGCTGAGCAGTTTGTCGTTTTTATAATTGAATTTTCTATTTAAATAGAAACTTAAACCATTGACCAAAATTTTTGCTCATTATATGGGTTTTTGAAGGCATTAAAGCAGCATAATTGAGGTTGTCAGAAATATCGGTAAACGTTTTGCCTTTTACATAATTTAGCCTTTTCCATTTTTCAGGTTCGAGATAAAAAAAATCTTCAAACTGATCATAATTGGAATGATCTATTTTTCGCCATTTTTCCAGAAAACCATCGATATCCACTTGATGGGAATGACCCCAATTAGTGAATTTTGTCCGGATTTCCTCTTCGCTGCGCGATAAGCATTCGTGGATAACTATAACCGGAATATAGATCACCTGTTTATTGGTGTTTCTGCCCGTTACATAACTGGGATAGTTCGTAGCAAATTTTTGATTTCGTGGTTTGGATACATATAATATCCCTTCATCGGTGTATTTATATAGATTGATATAATAACCAGCAATTTGAATTTGGTTTTCCTTGGGATGGTTCAAATATTTATTTCTCAGTCTGAGTTCTTTGGTGAATTTTTTAAAGTCCACAAAATATTCATCGCTATCTAATTGAATAATCCAGTTGCCAATTCCCATTTTCGAGGCCAGCATTTTTCGTTCTTTTACCTCATTCTCCATCGCGGTTAAACTGGAGTCATAAAAATCATCCCTGTAAATGCTGATCTTATTTTCTGTATCAAAAGATTTAAGCCAATGAAAGAAATTGTCGTCAACTTCAAATTTTCCTCCTGTCCAGGTCCTTAAGTTGTCATCCAGTGCAATTGTGATAGCATTAGCTTCCCTGTATACTAATGGAATGGAGTTTTTAAGTAATTTATAATCATAGGACATTAAAAAACCAACCTGAATTTCTTTCATCTATCGATCATTTTGATTTGGGGAAATTATAAACATTGATTTAATAGTTTATAAAATATTCAGGAATATTTTGATTTTTCTAAATTTTTGTTATTGAAAAATAAAAATTTACGGTTTTCTGCAAATAAAGATGTCCTGAAAATGGCATATAGAGATGTATGATTTTGAGGTCAGTTTAGGTTAGCGCCTCTCATACCGCACCCTAAAATAAAAAATCCCTACAAAACGCACTGTTTGTCGGGATTTTAATTGTATTCTGTGGTTTCACCTGTCCTCCATTCGACTCCGCCTGAAAAGGCTTCGCTCAGGACAGGCTTCTCGTCAAGACGGGAAACAAAAAAACCCTGCCGTTGGCAAGGTTTCTTTTCGTGGTCCCACCTGGACTCGAACCAGGGACCACCTGATTATGAGTCAGGTGCTCTAACCAGCTGAGCTATAGGACCGGCTCAATAGGTGTAATGAGGGCGCAAATTTATGTAATTGCCTCCTACTCCACAAGCATTTTTATTTATTTTTATTCTTTGCCTTTCCCTGCACTAAAATTGCCGAAATCTTTAATTGTAACAGTCTCATTATCTGGAACCTGCATCCTGACATAATTCCACCAAAACACCGTGTGAGGATTTGGGATGCAAAAAGGCTACCATCTTATTATCCGCGCCGTTTTTGGGGTTTTTCGAGATCAAAACAAAACCTTCCTTTTCCAATCGGCTTATTTCCGCCTCTATATCTTCTACATCAAAAGCGATATGGTGAATTCCTTCTCCCCGTTTTTCAATGAATTTGGCTATTGGGCTTTCAGGATTTGTAGCTGCCAGCAGTTCGATCTTGCTGTCCCCAATTTTAAAAAATGAAGTAAGCACACCTTCGCTCTCCACTTCTTCAGCCTTATAGGGTTCTGTATTGAGCAGGGCCCGGTAGGTTTTATTCGCTTCTTCTATATCCCTAACGGCCATGCCTATATGTTCGATTTTTCTCATCTCTTTTATTTAATGAATCATAAAGATAGTGACCTTTATGTTTTTGGTATTAATTAGAAGTATAATCTTAAGTAATTAGCTTCTGAATACAGGTTTTAATGTTTTCAAAAAACCACTAAACATTATTTCAATTGCTTTTTATAATTAATGTCCGGTAAAGAGTCAAGATCGTTCCGCCTATGGCATTATCAGTATTATTGAAAAATTCAAAAAAGCAATTTGTTTATTAAAAATCCCATTGCAATGTCCAATGAATGTGTGGTTCAGCTTTCTAAAAATATTTACCGGCAACAGTGCTTTTTATAAAATCATTCGTGCATTCGTGGCTTAAAAAATTATTTCGAAGGATTACCAGGAATAATAAATTCATATCCTTTGGATAAAACAGCTAATTTCCGATTATAAAAATACTATGCTATTTAAATATATTACTTTTGCAGTATGGAAGAAACAAATAGACAAAAGAAAATAGGCGGAGTTCTGCAAAAAGATTTGGCGGACATCCTGCAAAATCATATCAGGGATTCAGGGATTCATGGAGTTTTAGTGTCTGTTTCCAAGGTAAAAGTCACCACCGATCTTTCGATTGCGAAGGCATATATCAGCATTTTCCCATCTAAGGAAGCTAATGAAGTATTGGAAGGAATAAATCTTATAAAATCAAAGATCAAACACGAACTGGCGCAACGCACAAGACATCAGCTGCGAAGAATGCCGGAACTTACTTTTTTTATAGACGATTCCCTGGAATATATAGAAAAGATAGACAAATCCATCAGGGGCGAGGAAAACCCAATTTCTGATCCCGATCTTTTGGATCCACGGAAAAAATCTTAAAGTGAATTTTTCCCTCTACATCGCCAAACGGTATTTATTTACCAAAAGCAGCAATAATGCGATCAATATCATCACTATTATTGCCGCAGTAGGCGTTTTTGCGGGAGCCTTCTCATTATTTATTGTGCTTTCCGGATTCTCCGGATTAAAAGATTTCAGCTTAAGCTTCTCCAACGAATTTGACCCAGATCTTAAAGTATTTCCGTCAAGCGGAAAAACGATCAGTATTTCTGAAGCGGAAAAACAAAATTTATATAAAATTCAGGGGATCTCTGCTTCTTCTGAAATCGTGGAAGAACGTATTTTTCTGGATTACAGATCAAAAAACCATACCGCTTTTATAAAAGGCGTAGATTCTGAATATCGTAAAGTGAATAATATAGACAGCTCCATCGTGTATGGAAACTGGCTTACCGACAGTGATTTTCAGGTAGTGGCAGGTAATGGGATTACCAGGTTGCTAACCCTTAGTGCGTACGATTATAATCATTTATTGGAAATCATGGTTCCCAGGCCGGGAAAAGGTCAGGTTACCGTCCCAACTGATGCGTTTAATAAAGAAGGCGTCGTGGTTACCGGAATTTACAGCGTGAATGAAGAATTAGACAGCAAATATATATTCGCAAATATAAGTTTTGCGCGACAGTTGCTTGAACTGGAAGAAAATCAGGTTTCGGCTATGGAAATAAAACTTGCTCCGGGAGCCGACCCTGAAACAGTAACTTCAGAAATTAAAAAGATCCTCAGTCAGGATGTTATGGTTAAAAACCGTGCCCAGCTTAATGAAACGCTTTATAAAATGCTTAACACCGAAAATCTTGCGGTATATCTTATTTTCACCCTCGTGCTTATTATTGCGCTTTTTAATGTGGTAGGATCCATCATTATGGTGATCCTGGATAAAAGGGAAAATATTAAGACGCTTTACAGTCTTGGCGCTACTGAAAATACCATTAAAAACATCTTTTTTATGCAAGGTGCGCTTATGACTATTGTAGGCGGATTTATAGGGGTGCTTTTCGCCCTGATCCTGGTTTACCTGCAACTGCAGTTTGATCTTGTAATGATAACACCTTCGCTGCCCTATCCTGTTAAGATAAAAGCCGAAAATATTATTTTAGTTTTGGTAACTATTGGAATTTTAGGAATGACAGCCTCCTATATTGCCGCCAGCAGAAGCAAAAAAGCGATTCAGGCCTAAACGAATTCGAATCCTGAAAATTCTTTTTCTACCTCATCAAAAGCTGCAAAAACATCTATAGAATGATCGCTGGTCACCATTTTTGTGCGGAATTCCTTAAAATGCGGAATTCCTTTGAAGTAGTTTGTATAATGTCTTCTGGTTTCAAAAACACCTAATTTCTCACCTTTCCAGTCTATTGCCATTTGAAGATGTTTTCTGGCGGCCTGGACGCGTTCCTCCAGGGTTGGCGGTGCAAGATGTTCCCCTGTGGCAAAAAAGTGTTTCACCTCTCTAAAAAACCAGGGATATCCAATACTTGCACGGCCTATCATAGCACCGTCCAAACCGAATTTATCACGCATTTCCATCGCTTTTTCCGGAGTGTCCACATCTCCGTTTCCAAAAATGGGAATATGCATTCTCGGGTTGTTCTTAACATCGGCAATTGGACCCCAATCGGCAACACCCTTGTACATCTGGGCGCGGGTTCGGCCGTGAATGGCGATGGATTTTGCACCAACATCCTGCAATCTTTCGGCAACCTCAACAATTTTTATGGAATCATGATCCCAGCCTAAACGTGTTTTCACGGTGATTGGTAAATTGGTATGCTTCACCATGGCCGCGGTTAGAGAAACCATTAAATCGATGTCTTTCAGGATCCCGGCACCAGCTCCCTTGGAAACCACCTTTTTTACCGGGCAGCCAAAATTGATGTCAATGATATCGGGATTGGATTTTTCAACGATTTCAATAGATTGCAGCATGGAATCCAGATTGGCTCCAAAGATCTGTATGCCCACCGGGCGTTCCTTTTCATAGATATCCAGCTTCATCCTGCTCTTGGCAGCATCGCGAATAAGCCCTTCTGAAGAGATAAACTCGGTATATACTACATCTGCTCCCTGTTCCTTGCACAAGGCACGAAACGGCGGATCGCTTACATCTTCCATTGGTGCTAAAAGCAATGGAAATTCCCCTACATCTATGTTACCTATTTTGGACACACTCTTTTTATTTAAGGTGCAAAATTAAGCAAAATCCCCCTAACCCCCGAAGGTGAAATTTATGAAACTGGAATTCTGAAGAAATAAATTTAAGAAAGACTTAAAATGCCTACTCTACCAGGGGTATGTTTGTTAAAAACAATTCAAAGTTGAAAGTAGATATGCGAGATTTGGAATTAGGGTTCGTCCTGGTGAATCGCAGCAGTGAGAGTTCCCCCCTTCTGGGGTTAGGGGGCCGGGCCTAAATCCTGTCCCGCTCTGCAGCTTCTATTTGGCGCTGATTGTCACTTAATCTGAAATTACCGAAGTTGTACTTAAATCCAAACCGCACATAGCGCAATTCCTCCTGTGCGTAAAAGGAATTATCCTGATTAAGATATTGAGATGTCAACCGTGTATTGGTGGTATTCAGGATATCTTCAAAATTCAGACTTACCTCTGCCCTGTTGTTCCAAAGGGTTTTTCTAAAACCTATTGAAAAAGTGGTCATAGGATCCAAGTTATAAGAACCGGAAATAAAATCAGAAACATGCATTAAGAATAGATTTCCTTCAAAAGTGCCATCTTTAGAAAGCGTAAAAACATTGTAGACATAGGCCTGTATCCCATCTGCCTCATTGGTGACTTCGGCGTTTCCGCTTTCAACTGCCAAAAAAGTATTTTCCATGTGAAATAAGGAAGTAAATGCCTGGGCATACCACCACCCCGTTATAGACCTTCCGTGAAAAACATCAAGCCCATAGGATTTGTTTTCCAGCAAATTCGTACTCACATTTCTTATAGTTAGATTCCTGTTATCCTGAAATGCCAGGGTTGTAGGTGTTATCCCGTCATCCTTATAGTAAAGATCAAAGAAATACTGACCCTTCAGCGTATAATTTAAATTGTAATTGTTGCTGATAGCTGCCTTCAAATTTGGGTTTCCGGCATTGAAATTATTTTCATTCAGGAAATACCGGAAAGGGTTTAGACTCTCGTATTTAGGACGGGCAATTCGTCTGGAATAATCTAAAGTAAGCACATGATCATCGGATATTTTATGCTGCAAATAGGCGGTGGGAAAAAGTTCAAAATATTCCTGGGTATTGACTTCTCCCATAGAATTTGAAGTTCCGGTAATATCGGTATATTCCCCTCTAAGTCCTGCTTTTACGGCCCATTTATCCCAGTCTTTCGTAATACTGGCATAGCCGGCATAAATAGCCTCATCATACAGGAAGTTGTCGGACAAACCTTCAATAAGCTGGCGGTTGTTGTTCTGTGTATTAAAATAATCTATCCCGCTTTCAGAATTTATCTGAGATGATTTTGCCCCCATCTCAAAAGCAGTACTTCCTATTGGAGTTTGGTAATCCACCTGAGCGGTGAAAATATCGATTTCCTGAGCTGCATCGGTTAAAAAACTAATTCTGTTTAAAACAGCATCCTGCGGTGAAAAATAGGTGGAAAGCACATCCTGCCTGCGTTCCTGGTTGAAATTGGTATAATGGGCTTCCGCTGAAATTTGAGCTCCCTCGGTTTTCAGGAGGTGCGTAAATTTTAAATCCATCGCAATATTATTCTCATCATTTTCGAGTCCGCTTCGGGTAACAAATGAAGAATCCAGCTGAAACTGAGCACTCCTTATATCGGTTTCCACCACATTATCAAAAGTCCTGTTGGGCGATAACATCGCATTGGCAGAAAAACTCAATGTATTCCTCTTATCTATGGCATAATCCATATTTAGATTGGCATTGTGTGCCTGGGAACGGGTAGTCCTGTTGAAGTCTGTATACCATCGGGAGAATACGGCGCCATCTTCATTTATGAAATTGATATAGCTGTCGTCATTTTTAAAATCTTTCCGCGGACTGAAACTATAATTCGCAAAAACATTCAGCTTTTCACTTTTGAAATAATGGCTGGTCCCAAACTGGTATTTCGGAAAAATGGCCTGGGTATAGGTTCCGTTGAGACTTCCTTTATAGCCCGGGCTAATATTGCTGCTGGTAACTATATTCAAAATGGCTCCGCCCTGAGCTTCATAGCGCGCCGGCGGATTGGTGATGACTTCAATGGATTTTATGTTTGCTGCAGAATAACTTTCCAGCAAGGTTTGCAGCTCTGAAGCAGATAAATGAACTTTCCTGTCGTTGATATAAACTGCCACTATATTGTTGCGCACCAATAATTGGTTTTGTGTTACAATCACCCCGGGCGTTCTTTTTAAAATTTCCCACGAATTCCCTGAAGACAGGGTGGAATTTTCAACGTTGAAGATAAGTCTGTCTATCGTCTTGGTTACCGTTGGCTTTTTTGCATTGATCGTAATTTCATTAAGAGCTCCGGCATCTTCCTTTAAAACTATGGTGTTCAGCGTGCTGTTTCCGTTTACTGAAATCTTTTTTATATAGGGTTCAAAACCAACAAAACTTGCGATAAGAACATATTCTTTAGTTACAATATTTTCGAACAGATAATCTCCCTGTTCATCTGTAACGGCGCCTTTGTAAACAGTGGTAGAATCGTTTTCCATCAGGACTACATTTGCGTAGGCAACTCCTTCCTGGTTTGGAAATAGTACGGAGCCTTTAACAGAATTCTGGGAAAATGTGGAAAATGTAACAAGGAAAATCAGGCAACAAAGTGGGGGGATATATAAGTGCTTCATCAACAATAAATTGAAAATTGGGGTTTTTGTTGATCAAATATAGTATTTCTGAAAGATAATATTATCATTTCATTCTTAATTCCAAAAAAATGACAAAGTATAGGTAAGCTTCGGGGAATTAAACCCTCAATGAGGGATTGAAATTAATCCTTTTTTATCGCATCATATAAAACCTGCTGAATTTTGGTTCGGGTATTTAACTGATATAATCGCGTATTATCCCTTGTGGGATAAACCCGGTTTGACATAAAAATGTAAAGAAGATCTTTTGCCGGATCCATCCAAACCATAATTCCGGTAAAACCTGAATGTCCAAAACTTAAATCGCTTGCCTCCCTTGCTGCATTTCCGTCTGCTTTTCGCTCGCCTAAAGTGGGTTTATCAAACCCCAATGCCCGCCGATTATCGTTTTCAGGAAATTGATATTTGGTGAATTCCTCTATTGTTTTTTCTGAAATATATTGCCTTCCGCCATAATTCCCTTTGTTGAGGTACATTTGCATCAATTTTGCCAGATCGTTAGCATTTGAAAATAATCCGGCATTGGCCGAAATTCCGTTCATCATAATTGCTCCTTCATCATGCACTGTTCCGTGCAGTGGCATATTTCTGAATAAATAATCGTTTTCAGTAGGTATGATCCTGTTCATCGGAAATTTTTCCATAGGTTTATAAGTAAGGGTCGTGGCTCCTAATGGGTTGTAAAAATTTTTATTTGTGTAGGCTATAAAATCTTCATCGGTGATTTCTTCAACAATGCTGGGAAGCAAATAAAAAGCAAGGCCGGAATACAAATATTTTCGTTCAGCTTCCAAAGGGGATTTTTTTATGGCTTTAAATATTTTTGATTTATACCTTTTATGCAACCACATCGTTGAGGTAATTTTTATTGGAAATCTGGCTGAAGAATCCTTTTTGATGGTGTTCCATTTATAGCTGCCATTTTTTCGAAGGGTGTTTTTCCAGTAAGCGATCCAGGGTTTAAATCCCGCCTGATGTGCCAGGATTTCCCTGAACGGAACACCTGCTTTGTCTGAATTTTTGAAATAAGGCAGATAGGTTTCTATCCCAGCTTCCAAATTGAATTTCCCTTCATCATATAACTTCATCAAGGCCGGTAATGCTGAAGAAACCTTGGTTACCGAAGCCAAATCGTAAATATCGGTGAGTTTTACTCTTGTGGTATCGCTGTAAATATGTTCGCCATAAGCCTTATGAAAAATCACTTTTTGATCTCTGGCCACCAAAATCTGTCCGCCGGGAATCGCCTTTTCATTCATTGCTTCCTGCATCAGGGAATCTATGCGCCTATAGAGTATTTCTGAATCCATTTCCACTTCTTCCGGCAGGGTATATTTAAACCGGGTCCCGCCTTCAACGTCAAGGCCGGATCCCTCCTTAAATTTTTCGCCTATGCTCACCGGGAGTTTTCCGCTTGCGCCAATTCCGCCAAAAATAAGCTGTGCCGCCAGGTCCTGCGCGTTTTTGCTGTCCTGATAGGTAAGTATT
Organism: Gillisia xinjiangensis; assembly: GCF_046298265.1. Classification (NCBI taxonomy): domain Bacteria; kingdom Pseudomonadati; phylum Bacteroidota; class Flavobacteriia; order Flavobacteriales; family Flavobacteriaceae; genus Gillisia; species Gillisia xinjiangensis. The sequence continues at coordinate 333,214 of NZ_JBKAHK010000002.1, forward strand.
AAAGCCGGGGAGTTTTCAATTCCCTCCAACTTATCCAACACATAGGGATTCTTAAAAAATGTGACAACCGTGTTTTTTTTGCCCGCCAATTCGCTAAGGAATTCCTGAGCTTCAGTTGAAAGTTCCAGGTTGTTCCTGGGGAATTTACTTTCGTCATAAACAGCTGCAATTACGAGGTTATAATTTTCGAACGCATTTTTAATTTCACTTACCTGCTCCACAGTTGCATCATTGGGAAGATGAAATTGAGCAATATTTGCGTATAAACTTATAGCTTCCTGAAAAACGCTGTTCTCACTTCCAAAAGAAACGGAAGCGATTTGCAGGTTTTCCAAATCCTTTAACGGCAAGAGATCGTTGTCGTTTTTGAGGACGGTAAGCGAAGCTTCTGTGAGTTTTCTGCTAAATAATTCGGCATCTGAATTATTCAGATCTTCCAACAGGTTTACCGAAGAAGTAGGTTGATATTCATTTAATCCCGCCCATTGTTTGAGTGCCAGGAGTTTTCGGCATCGTTTATCGATTTCAGCCTGTGAGATAAGACCCTGGTTTATGGCATTGCGTATTTCGGCAATGGCAAGCGGTACATCCACCGTAAATTCCAACAGATCATTCCCGGCAAGAATGGCGTCTTTATCTACGATTCCGGGGGAATTGTCTTTGGTTACGCCTTTCATGTTCATCGCATCGGTAACTGTTAAACCTTCAAAGTTCAATTCATTTTTCAACAAACCGGTGATTATGGGTTTTGATAATGTTGAAGGTACCCCGGTAGAATCCAGGGCAGGGATATCCAGATGGGCAATCATTACCCCGCCAATTCCGGCTTTTATTATTTCCCTGAAGGGATAAAGCTCCAGGGAATCCAACCTTGCCTGGGAATGATTTATTTGAGGCAACGCATAATGGGAATCGACATCAGTATCACCATGGCCGGGAAAATGTTTTGCGGTTGGCAATACCCCACCATCCTGTAAGCCCCGCATATATTCGATTCCTTTTTCAGCGACATTGTATTTATTTTCCCCGAAAGACCGGAAATTGATCACCGGATTGTTGGCATTATTATTTACATCGACCACAGGGGCAAAATTAAGATGCAATCCAACCTGTTTTATTTGCCGGGCTATTTCGGTTCCCATCGCATAGATCAAAGAATCATTTTGGATCGCTCCCAGGGCCATTTGAAACGGGTAACTTATGGTGCTGTCCAGGCGCATTCCCAATCCCCATTCGGCATCAATTGCACCCAATAACGGGACTTTTGAAGATGCCTGATATTCGTTCATCTGGCTAACCTGTCTTATTGGCCCTCCCTGGAAAAAGATTAACCCGCCTATTTTCTGATTTTTGATCAAATCAAGGATTTCCTGCCGATGTTCCTCTCCCCTGTTTGAATATGCCGCAACCATAATAAGTTGGGCAATTCGTTCATTCGGGGTTAAGTTTTCCATTAAGGAATCTACCCAGGTGCTATTGGTATATTGTAAAAATTCGGGAGTTTTTTGCTTATTTTCCTGTGCTTTCAGGGAAATTCCTGAAAAAAATATAATTGAAGCAAAACAAACTGGGTGTAAAAATTTCATAATTAAAAATTGATTTTTATTGATGACAGATTTCAGATTTAAAAACGATTAAACCTTAATATATATTTTTCGTTTATCCATAATATAACCCACGATCCACATTACCAGCACATAACAAATGGCAAAAACAAGCGAGGCGTTAAATTCGGTGAGCCAGCTCAAAAACCCGTTTTTATAGATCCATGTTTGTAAACCTTCAGAATTTACCAGGATGATATTCATTAACATCACCACCAAACCAGAAAGCACATAGATAAACAAAGGGTTTTTCCCAAAAACCTCGAAAAAATAGGTCCACCCTTTTAACTTCCACAATTCGATTATTAAAATAAGCAACGCAATAATAATAAGAGACCATCCAATGCTCAGCAATACATACGAACTGGTCCAGATCGCTTTATTAATAGGAAAAAACGGATCCCAGATCTCGGACAGGATCACCGCAATTATTCCGGACAGCACCAGTTTCCAAACAGTTGAAAACGTGTTTCCCGACTTTTGAATAAAAATTCCGGCCACGTATCCCGCCACAACATTTGCCACAGCGGGAAAAGTGCTCAACAAACCTTCAGGATCGAATGCCAAGCCAAAACCCCGATAAAGGTTTTCAGGGCGGAACAACATCAAATCGAATTTTAATGCGGCATTTCCGGTCAACCTATATGGTTCCGGCTGATCTCCGAAGGTATACATTACAAGCCAGTATCCAAATAAGATCAGAATGCTAACCACTATCGAAATTTTTAATTTTAAATAGTGAATCAGCAGGGAAGCAATTAAATAACATAAGGCTATCCGCTGTAAAACCCCCATAATTCTGATATTGGCCAGGTTCTTAAATGCCAGATAGCCTGCCTCATCTCTGTATAAAAATGGAAAAGCATTCAGAAACAAGCCGATAAGAAAGATCAATATGCTGCGCTTAAATATTTTTTTTAGGAAAAGGCCTTCTTCTTTCCCCTCGTATTTCCTAAGGCTAAAACTCATTGCGTTCCCAACTACAAAGAGAAATGTGGGGAATACCAGATCGGTAATGGTAAAACCGTGCCAGGCGGAGTGCCTGAACGGCGCATAAATAGTGGCCCAACTTCCGGGTGTATTTACTAAAATCATTAGGGCGATGGTGAGTCCCCGGAGCACGTCCAGAGCAAGATAGCGTTGCTGAGTTTTTAACATCATGAACTTCAGTATTAATTATTGACCTGCTTTATTAATTTCAGAAATAAAAAATTTTCGGCTATAATATAATCTTGTTTTTCACCTCTTCCTTAGTGAAGAATTCCGCGTATTCGCTGTAAGGATTCTTCCTCGCCCAAAAGCTCGTTCAGAATTTCAAAAAACACGCTTAGCATGTCATCCTGAACGAAGTGAAGAATCCCGCGTACTGGAGGGACGAATCACAATTAAAAGTCAATCACATTTTAAACACACCGAACCCTTACACAGCGTAGAGATTCTTCCTCGCCCAAAAGCTCGTTCAGAATGATAAAAAACGCGCTGGGCATGTCATTCTGAACGCAGTGAAGAATCCCGCGTACTCCTGAGACGAATCACAAATAAAAGTCAATCACATTTTAAACACACCGAACCCTTACACAGCGTAGAGATTCTTCCTCGCCCAAAAGCTCGTTCAGAATGACAAAAAAAGGATATCCACTTTTCCCTTTCCACTTTCCACTTGTCCATGACTATATAGCATTGACCGTTTTCACTTTCCTCTTCACTTTTTCTAAAACAATAAGGCTAAAAATATAAATTTTAAATAAACAATCAAACTTTTATTAAATTTTACATAAAGTGCCTTGAAGAATATATTTTTTTATATATTTTTAGAAAAAATTAACTTTGTTACCGTTAAGAATAAAAACTTAATCCTGACCGGTAACAAAGTAAATTTCTTTAATTTAAATTATAACTATGACTCAAGTTTTACAGGATTTTTTCATAAACAGTATTTCTCCATCGAATTTAACCAATGTTGAAAGGAAAAAATATTTGCAAAAGATCCGTATTATAAAGCACCTTTATATTAACGGCACCAATACAAATGCCGACATCTGCAGTACCTTTAAATTGAGTTTACCAACATCAATGGCGCTGCTCAACCAATTGACAGCTGCCGGAATAGTTGAAAAACAAGGCCAAGGCGAGTCGGTCGGTGGGCGAAAGCCGGATTTGTTCGGCTTAAAAAAACATACCTTTTTTGTACTGAGCATTCAAATAGAGCGCTTCAAGATCAAACTAGCCATTTTGGATAATACACATCAAATCCTGTTTGAAAAAACCATTCCTACCATAATATCCAAAGATTTCCGGATTGTAGAATTTATATACAAATATGCATCAGAAATGATAACGGCTTCAAAATTAAATTCTGATAAATTAATGGGGGTGGGAATTAGCATGCCCGGCCTGGTTTCCTCTGAAGAAGGCAAAAACTACACGTATTTCTTACAAGACCAGGAATCTGAATCCTTACAAAGCGCTTTTGAAAAAAGATTTAAAAAACCTGTTATCATTTTTAACGATGCAAAAAGTTCCTGTCTGGCAGAATTCAGGTTTGGCCTTGCTAAAAACAAAAGTAATGTCCTTGTGATCTCCATGGATTGGGGAATTGGATTGGGAATTATCATGGGCAAAAAAATGCATACCGGGGTTTCCGGTTTTGCAGGAGAGTTTGGCCATATTCCTATTGTAGAAGACGGATTATTGTGTCATTGTGGGAAACGCGGTTGTTTAGAGACGGTGGCCTCCGGAATAGCAATGGTCAATAAGGCGAAAAAAGGACTTGAGGCTGGGCAAACATCCATTTTAAACACGATGATCGACAATGAAATTGAAAACCTGGAGCCGGAAATTATAATTGATGCAGCCAATCTGGGCGACCAATTTGCTATCAATGTTTTGTCGGAAATTGGGATAAGCCTCGGGAAAGGAATTGCTATTTTAATACAAATATTTAATCCGGAACTGATCATCCTGGAAGGAAAAATTGCCGAAGCCAATCAATTTATAACCACTCCCATTCAGCAATCCCTCAACACGTATACTATGATCCAGTTAAAAGAACGGACTAAAATTTCCCTATCAACTCTCGGAAAAAATTCGAGTTTGTTGGGAGCCACAGTGGCGGTTATGGAACATATTTTCAAAGAACAAATCGATTCAGCAAAAGCAGAGATCAATTAAAAAAATCCCTCATTTCAGATTAAAAAATCCTAAAAAGCATTTCATTAATTATGGCTAGATTAAATTTACTTGAAGAAACCCGGTTTGAAAAATTACCGGTAAGCGTTTTTGCAGACGAGCATATAGCCTCCAAAATGGTGGCACAAAGAATCGCAGATCTTATAAAAAGGAAACAGGAAGAAGGAACCAATGCCGTTTTAGGACTTGCAACCGGGGCAACTCCAGTGGAAATGTATAATGAGCTCGTGCGGATGCACAAGGAAGATGGACTTAGTTTTAAGAATGTGATCACCTTTAACCTCGATGAATATTATCCCATGCAACCTGATGCAAAGCAAAGCTATGTGGCATTTATGGATGAAAACCTCTTTAGCCATATAGATATTAAAAGGGAAAATATCCATATTCCCGATGGGACCCTGGCAAAAGAAGCTATCGCAGATTATTGCCTGGAATACGAAAATAAAATAGAGGAAGTTGGCGGATTAGATCTTCAGATACTTGGGATAGGAAGAACCGGGCATATAGGTTTTAACGAGCCTGGATCGGCACCCAATTCTGGTACGCGGCTGGTAACTTTAGACGATCTTACCAGAAGAGATGCCTCCAGGGATTTTGGAGGTAAGGAAAATGTTCCTACCAAAGCCATCACTATGGGAATTGGCACCATTTTTAAAGCCCGGGAAATCATTTTGATGGCCTGGAGCAGAAAAAAGGCTTCTATTATAAAAAAAGCAGTAGAAGGAGAAATTTCAGGAAAAGTACCGGCTACTTACTTACAACTTTCAGATAGTGTGAAATTTGTGCTGGATAAAGAAGCTGCATCAGAATTGACCCGGTTTAATACTCCATGGCTCGTAAAAGATTGTGCCTGGGATAAAAAACTGATTAAAAAGGCGGTTATCTGGCTATCTTCTGAAATTGAAAAACCCATTCTTAAACTAACCGATGAGGATTATAACACCTACGGAATGGCACAATTAGCCGTTGAAAAGGGACCGGCATACGATATAAACATTGATGTATTCAACCAGTTACAGCATAGCATAACCGGATGGCCGGGCGGAAAACCCAATGCCGATGATAGCCAGCGTCCCGAAAGAGCCGAACCTGCCCATAAAAAAGCCCTTATTTTCTCTCCGCACCCGGATGATGATGTAATTTCCATGGGAGGTACTTTTATCCGGTTGGTGGATCAGGGACACGAGGTGCACGTGGCCTATCAAACTTCTGGAAATACCGCAGTCTGGGATACCGATGTGCTCCGTTATATAGAATTTACCATAGATTTCAATAAAAGTATTGGTAAGGATACCGAAAGGCTGATGGAAATTTATGCCAGGATGAGGGAATTCCTGAAAACCAAAAAACCCAATGAGATCGACCTTCCGGAGATAAGAAATGTAAAGGCATTTATCAGAAAATCTGAAGCCTATGCAGGGGCAAGATATGCCGGTTTACAGGATAAAAACATTCATTTTATGGCGCTCCCTTTCTATGAAACCGGAAAATCTGAAAAAAACCCCGTCAAAGAGATCGATGTGAAACTAACTATGGAATTGCTTCAGGAAATTAAACCTCAACAGGTTTTTGCAGCAGGTGATTTTGACGATCCGCATGGCACTCATATCGTATGTTTCAGAATAATCCTTGAAGCTATGAAACGTCTTCGTGAGACGGAGGAATGGACACAAAATTGCTGGTTATGGATGTACCGAGGAGCCTGGGATGAATTTGAAACACACGAGATTGAAATGGCCGTTCCCCTCTCTCCTGTTGAGGTTCAAAGAAAAAGAAACGCTATTTTTCAACATCAGTCGCAAAAAGATCACCCTGTTTTCCCGGGAGACGACCATCGGGAATTCTGGATGAGAGCCCAGGAAAGAAACAGGGAAACCGCAGAGAATTACCATAACCTAGGGCTTGCAGATTATGAAGCTATGGAAGCTTTTGTGAGGTGGAAGTTCTAACCAGATGTGAGATATTAAATATGAGAATTGAGTATTGAGTATTGAGATAAAAAATATTCGTGCATTCGTGGCTAAAAGCAATGAAGATTAATTTCTACGAGTCCCGAGCTATCGGGGCTGCGTTAACAGCTGCGCCCGCTGCGTGAAACCCGAAAGTCTAATCAATATTTTAATAAGTTTTTACGCCGTGTCCACTGCGTGAAACCCAGAAACGAAAAACCTTTGAGATATGAGAATTGAGATGAATTCCATTTCGGGATTTTGAATTTTGAATTCGGAATTTTAAATTGTTTCAGAACACTTCTCGGGCAAAAACAGCGTTATTTACCTAAAAAATTGATGTAAATGAAGAACTTTTTCCGTGTATTCCCCTTAATTCTTGTTGCTTCTGTTTTATTTTCCTGCGCTTCAAATCCTTATGCTTCCTCAAACAGAATCCATAAAAAACAGTCGAAGACGCTCACCAAAGAATTAAATACGTTTCCCCCAAACCAAAACATTCCGGAAGCGGCCTTAAATTATGGGGATTATTGGGCAGGAACCACCAATTTCAACCTTCGGAAACCAAATTATGTCATCCTGCATCATACGGCCCAGGATTCTACAGAAGAAACCCTTTATACCTTTACAATTCCCCGCACCCAGGTTAGCGCACATTACGTAATTGGAAAAGATGGAAAGATCTTTCATATGCTCAATGATTATTACCGGGCCTGGCACGGCGGAATAGGAAAATGGGGAAATGATACCGACCTAAATTCCACTTCTTTGGGGATAGAACTGGACAACAACGGTTTTGAACCTTTTTCTGAACTGCAAATTGCAAGTTTGATCCAACTTCTTGCAGTGCTTAAGGAAAAATATAATATACCCACGGCTAACTTCATAGGTCATTCAGACATTGCTCCAAGCAGAAAAGTGGATCCCAATATATTCTTCCCCTGGAAAAAACTCGCGGAAGAAGGCTTCGGACTTTGGTATGACGAAAGTATCTTGCTGGAAGATGAATCGGAAAAATTGAAAATCAAGGATTCCTTAGATCCGGCAGAGATCATGCTAAATCCAGGTTTGTTTACCGAAAGGCGTCCGGAACCAAAACTCGCATTAAGGATCATTGGGTACGATACCAGTGATTTGGATGCTGCGATAAAAGCCTTCAAACTCCATTTTATTCAGAAGGAAATCGACTCAAACCTAAGTGAGCAGGACCTAAAAATACTTTATAATCTCTATAAAAAATATATGTAATTATTGATTTGATTACAAACCAATGCATCCTTTTGAGGTATTTACTTGTTATAAATATTGGTTTTGTTCAAATAAATAAGTTCAGAATCCTCTTCATTTATAAGTCGTTTCGTGCGTAAATACCGGTTGTAATTATATTCATCAAAGTCTTCTGCATCGCGATCCATGGTGCTGATGTGAACATCGCCCATCGCATGAATAAATTTATTGTTGCCTATCCACATTCCTACGTGGATAACCTTTTCTGAAGTAGAATCTGTAGCTTTTCTTCCGAAGAATAGTAAATCCCCGGGAATGAGGTTTTCAAATTTCCGTTCGGTATCTACCTCAACTCCTGTATGAATTTGTTGGGAAGCATCCCGCGGGAGGATGATCCCGTTTAGGAAAAATATGGTTTTGGTAAACCCACTGCAATCGACTCCTTTGGCTGAAGTTCCTCCCCATAAATACGGTATCCCCATAAGCGTCTTTGAAGTTTCAACAAGGGTTTCCCCGGACGGTTGCAGACCGGAAATCCACTGTTCATAAGGTTGCGCATCTGCCTGCTCGATATAACCTGTTTTTCCATGAGGATACTTCACCTTGTAAAAACCATTTTCCTCTCCCAGGACCTCTAAAACGTTCCCGGCAACAAGATCTGACACCACCTGGGATTTAGTATTGGCTCCTTCATAGGCAAATCCAAATGTTTCAAGGTAAATCACCTTATCTGCAGCTTTCCAGGTGGAAAGGTCATTTTTGGTAAAAGGAGTAACTCCGCCATAATCTACCCAGGCCAAATATGCCTCAGGAGTTTGGATATAATACCAGCCACCGTCTTTTTTATAAACCTTAACCGGGGTACCCAAAATTGCCTGGGTAACAAGCTCTGCTGAATGTGAAGGCGCAGATCGAAGATTCGCAACAGAGATCTTGATAATTCCCTCTGAAGTTCTTTCCATTTCTGCCGAAGGGAGCAAGATAATGCTATCCTTAAATGAAATTTTTTCTGCATTCAGTTTTTGCTTCAGAGAGTTCACCGCTGACACCATATTGGATTCTCCTTTTAGAACGTATGTTCCATTTGTTTGATTGGCTTTAACATCAAATAAAGCCACCCTGGAATCGGGTGCGTATTCCGCTTTTACTTCTGCGATAATTTTTTGCAATTCATCCAATTCCCTATTATTCACTGTAGCTACATTCGTTTTGCAGGAACTGGCAATCAAAAGAACGCCCATTACCAGATATCCGAATTTTCCCAATCCTTTCATTTCATTCATTTTTTTAGACTTCATCAAAAATAAGTAATTTAGCGCCAGTACCATTCCTCTCCGGGAAATGAGTTTTACCATCGTAGACTTTAACTCCATCGGCAATATCGTTTTTAAGGAGCATTGCCCCATCCATATCCACATAATCCAATAAAGGTAAAAGTTGTGCGATGGCTGAAATTCCAACTGTGGACTCCGTCATACACCCCACCATAACTTTCATTCCAGGTTTTTTTGCTTCTGCAATCATCCTCCGGGCTGGGGTTAGACCGCCACATTTTGTGAGTTTTATATTCACTCCATGAAAATAGCCCGCGCATTTCTTCACATCGCTTTCTTTGATACAGCTTTCATCTGCAATAACAGGAATTACAGATTTTTTAAAGACTTCAGCCATTCCTTCGCTATCTGCGGGCGGAAGTGGTTGCTCCAGAAATTCCACATTCAAATCCTTTAAAATTTTTGAATATTCAATTGCCTGTTTTGAGGTCCAGGCGCAATTTGCATCTACTCTAAAAACCGAATCGCTGTATTTTCGCAAGTGCTTTATAATTTCGATATCATTGGGCGTACCAAGTTTGATCTTGTACAATGGCCAGGGAAATTCCTGCATCTTTTGGACCATTTTCTCAACGGCATCAATACCGATAGTGTAATTTGTTTGTGGAAGGTTATTCAACTCCAGACCCCATAATTTATAGAGCGGAAGGCCCTTTCTTTTGCCGTGAAGATCGTGCATTGCTATGTCCAGGGCGCATTGGGCAAAAGAATTTTCCTTTAAATAAGGGTTGGTGATCTCCCAGAGCTCTTCCGGGGTTTTATGAATGTTATCGGCGATCAGGGATTCTATCGCTTTTATCGCTGCGATCATACCTTCTGCCGTCACACCGTAATAGGATGTTGCTGCAGCCTCCCCATAACCTGTAAAGTTTCCATCGGTTAAAGCAACAATCAGGGTTTTTTGAAAATTCCTGGAAGTATGGCTAATGGTAAATGTGTCCTTCAGTTCAAGGTCAAATGTGAAAAAATTCAGCATAGATTAATTATTATCCTCCAACCGAAACTTCAATAAAATCGCTTTCATTTCCTGTTCTGTCCACGGCAGTAACGCCAATATAGGTAAGATGGGATCCTTTTTCATTTTTATTCTGAAGATAGGATAATTCGAATGAGTTTTGAGTCCGGCTTAAAATTTCATAACTCCAAACCCCATTATATTTAAAATACACTACCCATTTGAAAACCTCATCTATATCAGAATGACCCCAGTTTATTTCGACTTTATCCTGAACAACTTTTGCCTCCACTTTAGGGGCTGCAGGCAAAACATCATGCATCCAAAGACTTGCAGGAACCAGCGCCTCTTTTTGATAAGGACCATCCAGCAGCGCTTTGGAAACATTTGGATATTTAAGAAGCGGGCCTATACTCCAATGCACAGTCCCCTTGCTTTCCGGTAACATTCCACGGGTGAGCATTATCTGGTTTACCGTTTCATCAACGTTTAACGCATCGCCGCCAAAATCTATATTTATTCCTGGCCATAAATGGCGGTTTTGAAGGTTTTCACTTTCCCACCAGCCCAATAACACCGGAAAACTTTGTTTGGTTTGATTGATTTTCCAATATAACTGAGGGGAATAATAGTCTATCCAGCCTTCGTTTAACCATAGCCTGGCATCGGCATATAATTCGGTGTACTGATCCATTCCCGCGATTGATTTCGGGAATCCGGGACGGTAAATACCAAAAGGGCTTATCCCGAATTTTACCTTTGGCTTTTCAGCTTTAATCTCGTTATAGATTCGTTCCACGAAGGTATTTACACCATCTCTTCTCCAGTCGGGTTTTGATAGTTTTCCGCCTGTTTTTTGATATGCTGCAAAACTTGCTGCATCCGGAAAATCTACCCCATTATTATAGGAGGCATATGGATAAAAATAATCGTCAAAGTGGATTCCGTCAATATCATAACGCTTCACTATGTCCATCACTACAGCGGCGGTATGGTCCTGAGTTCCTTTTTTTGATGGATCCATCCAGTACATGCCATTTTTTAAGCCTACCACAAGATCCGGATGGGTTTTAACTATAGAGGCACCTGTGATCTTTCCTCCCGTAGAATGGTGTGCCCTGTATGGATTCAACCATACATGCAACTCCATTCCCCTGTCATGGGCTGCTTCAATCCAAAAATGTAAAGGATCGTAAAATGGTTCCGGAGCTTTCCCCTGTTCCCCTGTTAGAAAAAAGGACCAGGATTCAAGTGAACTTTTATAAAGCGCATCTGCCTGTGGCCTTGCCTGGAAAATCACCGCGTTATAATTATGTTTCTTTAAAAAATCAAGTAAAACAATCGCTTCTCTTTGCTGTTCACTGGTTGATAAACCCGATTTACTCGGCCAGTTGATATTGGCTACCGTAGCGATCCAGGCCGCACGAAATTCCCGCATTACAAAAGGGGCATTGTTTATAATTTGAACCGGCGTTACAGCCGATTCTTCCCCGGGAATCTCATTAATAATAAGGGATTCCGGAAGTTCTTCCTGATTTACCGGAGGAATTTCAGAAACCTGTGGTTCTGATTTTTTAGGAACGGTTTTTTTCGCTTTACACCCGGCCATTAAAACAATAAATACCAATGCGATAAGGAAGGGAAGTTTATGCAACATAAGAATTTATTCAGTTAAGTATTTAGAGGCAAAGTTATTTATAAATTCATATTTTATAACAAAAACCAGACCTTAAAAAAAATATTTTTCATTATAAATGATTGTAGATTAAAAAATTAGAAGAATGATCACCCATCAATCCCGGCACGCCAGAAATACCTCCTTCAGGTTATTTCTGAACCTGTAACTATTAAAGAAAATACTAAACGTAACCGTTGTAACTGTTAATAAAGATCAGATTCCTAAAGGGGTTAAAGCATGCAAATAATGTTTTTGGTTCTTTTGCTTTTTTGTAGGGCGTCCAGTCAACTTCCGGGCTGGGAAAAAAATGAACTCCCCTTTCGTTCAATCGTTCTCCGTGAATCGATACACGACCGGTAAAATCTAAAAAATCACGTTTGCTTTCAGAAATCCAGGCCACTTCAGAGACAATATGATTGGCACAAATCACAAAAGGGCCATGGATCCATATAGGAGGCGTTGGTGGAGGTAATTCCTTCAACCTCTATTGAAAATTTTCAATAATGTTTTGTTGTTTAAACTAAAATAACAAATCTAAACAATAATTTAAGGAAAGATTTTTAAAGGTTAAGAGTCACAGAAAAATCCATTTTTTACTTAAGGTTTTGTTGGCGTAACCAGACCACCTTTTGGTCCGGAATATGCGCTTTTCCTATTATTTCCTGATATAAGTCTGGCCTTCTGGCCTGGATATATCTATGACCTCCAGCTTTTTCTATATTATCGTGAAAAAGAACAGCAGAGGCAATATCATCTCCTAAATTCCGGCATTCGGCTAAAATATCACCAAAAGGATCAAGGATCATAGAACAGCCATTTTTCAACTGATCATCATCCATCCCAATTGGGTTTGAAAAAACCACGTATACCGAATTGTCATACGCCCTTGCCGGCAGCCATTTCATTAGCCAGGTCCTGCCTTTAGGTCCTTCGAATTCCAGCCGGAGAGAAGTAGGATCCTCCTTTCTGTTTTCCCATAATGAGGAATCAACAAACCCTGCTCCGGGACGGGTGGAGGGGGTACACATAGTTACATGTGGCATAAAAATAATTTCCGCACCAAGTAATTTCGTTGCACGAACATTTTCCACAATATTGTTATCGTAACAAATCAGGATTCCAAATTTCCATCCGAAAAGATTAAAAACACAGTATTCATTTCCCGGTGAAATGAATGGGTTGATGAACGGGTGAAGTTTTCTGTGTTTTGCTACTAAACCATTTTTGTCTACACAAACATACGCATTGAACATGTTATCCTCTTTATCCTTTTCAAAAAGACCCGCCAGTATAACGATTTTATGTTGTTTTACGATTTCCGTTAATCTAACTATGCTATCGCCATCAGGGATTTCCTCAGCCAAATCCAACATTTCGGCCAGGGAAAGAAGACAGGCAAAAGTATAACCGGTAATGGAACATTCATGGAAAGAAATAACCTTGGAACCCTCCTTTGCCGCTTGTTTTGACAACTCTTCTATAACTGAAAGATTGTACTCCTTATCGCCACTACGATGTTCAAATTGTGCTGTAGAAACTTTTAGATCGTTCATTTTTAACTCTTCAAGCTCATTATTTTCCCGAAAATTAAAGCTGTAGCACTCAGAAATGCATATTCAGTGTTTCTTGAAATTTCCAATCGAAAATTATTGGTTTAACATTGGAAACAACTTCCGAATCTCTTCTTCAGAAGGTTGCCTCCCGTATTCGCAGATCTCAAAAGATTCGGCATATTCCACTGATTCTCCTTTTTCTTTTCCGTACCATTTTTTTAAGGACTCACGTTCACCAGGAGTAATACTCCCGGACCGATTATTGCTGAGCCATTCTTTCCTTTTATCTTCATTTTCAGGAACCAATTCTAAGGTATTATTTGTCCAGGGCAACCATTCATACATTTGACTTTTATGTGCATCCAAAGCATTTATCTTTTTATCAAAAGTATTTGTAATATCAACTGCAATGTCAGGTTGAAATGGAGTAGGTTTTTGAAAATGATCTTCTAAATAAAGAAAAACAGGATTTTTCTTTAACGGAGGTGTATCCGGAGTAATATTGGGCACTATCACTACGTAGGCTGCATCCTGCACTAAAACTCCTGTATATCTATGATCGGGATGATAATCAACCGGCCTGTGGGTCAGAACAATGTCGGCCTCCCAATTACGGATCTCTCTGATGATTTGATCCCGTATATCCAGCGTGGGTAATAATTTCCCGTCATGATTATCCAGCACAACATAAGCTGCTATTTTGAGTTGCCTGCCAGCTTCTTCTGCTTCTTTCCTTCTTATTTCAGCCAGAGCTGCACCTCCCAGCTCAAAATGACCGGCATCTCCATTGGTAACAGAAACAAATTTCACGCGGTGTCCCATTTCTGCAAAAAGAGCGGCTGTACCACCAGCTTTATTATCAGCATCGTCAGGATGGCCGCCAAATACAATAATATTTAATTTAATATTGCCCCTGGACTGGGCAATCATATTGAAATCGTTACACAGCAGAAAAAGAATAAGGAGAGAAATGAAAGTTGTTTTCATCTGTTTATAATATTGTTTTAGAGGTCTCCCGATAGCTATCGGGAGTAACATCCATATAAACATCCCCCTGTGTGAGAAAGTTTATTCTCATGGATGTTTCATATTAATTATCTTCAGTTAATTTCCAAAAGATTTCAATTTATTTTTCAGAACACCATCTCAGCCTCTGTATAACATACAGTTCACGGTCCGTTGTTTAATCTCAAAAATTCCTTAATTTCAATTTTGCTTTTCTACAGAAACAATTTCATTTTTTATCTTATCATTCACTCGTACCAACTGCACGTAATCGTCATTTTTTACCACAACAATATATTCCCCGTGAGGAGTATTTAATCTCACCATATCCTTAACATCTCCGGGAACAAATAAGCCACTCTTTCTTGCAGGCACAGGTTCAAATTCACCCTTGCCATCACCTTTTAGGAAAAGCCCTACCCCGGCGTCTGAACGAGGAGTCTCCACTTCAGAACTGTAAAGATTACCTGCTATTAAAGCATCAAGATGACCATCCTCATCAAAATCTTCTACAAGTATTTGATTGATGCTCGATACCTGAGCCTCATTTGGTAATTTATGTTTTTTAAAAGACCCTCCCACATTTTCTAAATAAAGGCTGGCAAAAGATTTTACCTGGTAATGTAAAGCATCGTCTAAAGATCTATTTGTATATACATCTTCCAGAGTTGCTTCTGAAAAGGACTCGTAATTTTGAAATTTTTGTTTGATACCCGGCATCTGCTGGGAAGAACATTCTCTTCCACGAACCGGAAATTTTTCACCATCGTTAAAATAACTAAGAACTATGTCTTTGCTACCACTATTGTCAAAATCATGGTAATAGACATCAAAAGTTTCTTCCTCATCCGCCTGGTATTTGTAGTTGAGTCCTAAATTACCCGCAATTAGATCTACATCCCCATCATTGTCAAAATCACCAGCTTCAATACTGAACCACCACCCTGCAGAATCTTCCAATCCCATTTTTTTAGAGACATCGAAAAATTCTCCTCTGTCATTTTTAAACATCTTTATAGGCATCCATTCTCCCACAATAACGAGATCTACCCATCCATCATCATCAAAATCTGTCCAAACGGCACTGGTGACCATTCCCAGCTTCTCAAAATCCGGAGCAACATTTGCAGTAATATCTACAAATTTGGCAATACCATTTTCCGATCTGTTTTCAAGGATATAGCTATCTGCAGGTGAAGGGTAATTTCCGGGAACAAGCCGGCCACCCACAAACAGGTCCAGATCCCCATCATTGTCATAATCTGCAGCATATACTCTGGATCCGCTGGTGATCATTTCAGGAAGTGCCGAAACGGATCTTCTGAAAATTCCGTTTTCATTGATGTAAAGCCTGTCCTGCAACCATTCTGAATTCATATCAAATTCGTTACCGCCGCTCACCACGTAAATATCATTATCGCCATCATTATCGGCATCAAATATTATTACGCCCAGATCTTCAAATTTTTGATCATTTTTAATATCCTCAAACTCCTGCTTTACAAAACCTTTGTCGGTTTGAAAATAGATCCCTGCCGGATACCCGGTTGCACCTCCAATAAAAAGATCTTCCAGACCATTTCCGTTTAAATCGCCCACAGCCACACCTGGGCCAAACATGGAAGTTTTGTGGGGCAGAAGGATCTCTTTGGCAAAATCATCATAAATATTCTCTGTGTGTTTATGTTTTAATCCTAAAGAATCTGCTGCAATTGTAAGGAAAACAGGAGGATCACCTAGGGCAGGCTCAGGTTCTTTAGTTTTAGCGTTTTTGTAATCCAGCACTAAAAGCTGATTGGAAGGAACATTTTCAAGAATTTCTATTTTTTTATCGGGCCAAACTACTTTAAGTTCAGCTATGGTTTCACTTTTACCAACACCAAAATTCAATTTTGGTGCTACTGAAGATTGAAAACCCCGACTAAGAGTCAATTCCTGCATTTGGGTATTTCCGGAATCAGACAAATAAACTCGTGTCCCAAGACCATTTTTATTTTTTTCCGGCCCCTCCAATTCAATTGCCAGATAATTGTTTTGGTTTAGGTTGTTGTTTTTGAATATCGTCGCGTAATCATCAATATTATTGGTGATTATCTCAAGGTTTCCGTCATTATCGAGATCTACATAAACTGCACCATTGGAAAAACCTTTAAATTCTAGACCCCACTCCTCATTGGATCTTTCAAAAGTTAAATCACCCTTGTTGCGATATACAAAATTGTCGATTTTTTCAGATGGAATAGCCAGCGTTCTCTTCAACAAGCTATCTCTTTGGTTAGGAAGCTGGGAAAGCTCCTTAAAATAATCCCGGTTGTTCACTTCCCTCCTGGTTCCGTTCGAAATAAAAATATCTTTCCACCCATCATTATCCAGATCAGCAAATAAAGCACCCCAGCTCCAATCTGTAGACGAAATCCCTGCCAGTCGGGAAGTGTTTTGGAAATTCGGAATCCCATCTTCCATTACACCCGTGTTAGTTTGCAGGGTGTTATGCATATACTGGTAATGAAAACCAGCATTTACGGCGCTCCAAAATATTGCAGGGTTCATACTGGCCATATTCGCTTTTGCCCGCCTGTTACTTTTAGCATCCATATCTACCTGTAGCACATCCAGGAGTCCATCATTATTATAATCAGCAATATCTACTCCCATTCCGTAGAAGGAGGTTTGTTGGGTAGCATTTTTTATCACTTCCCGAAAAGTTCCGTCCTGATTGTTTATATACATAAAATCTGGCGAGCTAAAATCATTTGAGATATAAATATCGGGCCAGCCATCTTCATTTAAATCCCCAACAGTTGCACTTAATGTGAGTCCGAAAGAACGCAAACCAGCTTCATTGGTTACTTTAGTGAATTTTCCATCATCATTACGGTATAGATTATCTGTTTCAATATCCTGAACATTGTTCATTTTGAACTGGTAGTAATTGTTAGGGGCGTTGAAACGTGTAGGAGGATAATTTGCAACATAGAGATCCAGGTCGCCGTCATTATCATAATCAAAGAAAGTAGCCTGTACACTATTTCCTTCATCGGCAATACCGTATTCTGCCGCTCTTTCTGTAAAGGTGCGGTCTCCATTGTTAATGAATAATAAATTAGCTTTTGGACCATATTTTCCGGCTACTGAACAATAAATATCGAGAAATCCGTCGTTATTCACATCGGCCATGGTGACTCCGGTAAACCATCTATCATCTCCTGCTATCCCGGCAGGTTCTGTAATGTCTTCAAATTTTAGGTCTCCTTTATTAAGATATAATTTATTAGGAACCATATTACCGGTAAAAAAAAGATCAACCAAACCGTCATTGTCTATATCCCCGGCGGCTATACCGCCCCCCATGTAAATATAGGAGTAAGTGAAATAATTAAGCGTATCGTTTTCTTTAAGAATATTCTGAAAATCAATTCCTGAATCTTCAGGAGAAAGTTGAGTGAATTGTTTTTTCTCGTTCTTTTTTTCATCCTCCTCTTTTTCAGTAGAACAGGAAAATAATAATAAAACGAAAAAAAGAAAAAATAATGAAGGAAAAAATTTCGGCATCTCTCTTTATTTTAATGTTTTGTGAAAGATAAGAAGAGCCCTATAAAAATAGCGCTCTTCTTATCTTTTTTTAAAAAATTGGCCTATAATTTAATAGCCTGGATTCTGCTGCAATATACCGCCGCTCAAATCAATAGCATTTAATGGGATTGGCAGAAGATCATGTTTAGGCTCATACTGTTTCGCTTTTTGACCAAAATTAGAAATAGTACGAGCTTCGTTTTGCACGTAAGTATTTAAAACCTCCACCGTTCTGTCCTGTCTTCTTAGATCGAACAAACGTTGACCTTCAAGTGCCAATTCTAATCTACGTTCAAACCTTACGGCTTTTCTGGCAAAATCCTGACTATTAAAAGAAGCATAAGGTTCTATTTTATAATTGGCTGCAGGACCTGTTCCGGCTTCGTTTTGAACCACGGGTGAGTCTTTCGCCCGGTTTCTTATCCTGTTCACATATTTCAAGGCCAGGTCAAGATCGTTTTGCTCAACTGCTGCTTCTGCGGCCATCAAAAGCACATCAGAGAATCTCATGATCTGATAGTTAATACCTGAACGTTGCTGACCCCAGTCACCCGTTCCCATGTTAACATCATCTCCTGCATAATAAATATTTTTCTTGGATAAATACGGACCTGAAATATCTGCAGGGCTTGCACGAATCCAATCTTTACCTACCATTACTCCCCAGCCGTTATAATCTATTCCTCTTCGGCCAACAGTGTAATCAAGTCTGGGATCCAGCATTCCTGTTTCCGGCGTGAAAGGTTCATCACTGGCTAAACCATAATCATTGGCAACATCAGATTGGTTATAGGTATCTAACAAGGGTAAACCGTTTGCATCAGTTTGATAGGCATTTACAAGATCCTGTGTAGGCTGTATAAATCCACAGCAGGAATTAAATGGTCCCCCACCTGGGAAGTTCAGGGTTCCTCCCTGATTTCCGTTAAAAGACAATCCGTCATCTGCTGCAAATTGAATAGCAAAAATAGATTCAGGGCTGTTTTCCCCACTTGCTCTGAATATATCAAAAAAGTGACTGTTTAAAGCATATGGCCCGTTATTTATTACCTCGTTAAACAATGTTAATGCAGGACCATATTTATCCTGGTATAAAAAAGTTTTGGCTAAAAATGCTTTGGCAGTCCATGAAGTAGGACGTCCGGCATCTGATTGGGTATCCGGTAAATTATCTATTGCAAACTGAAAATCTGCTTCAATCTCGCCCCAGATGGATCCCGGATTAGGTTGATTGAATTCTGTATTGTCATAGTTTTCGACAGAAATGAAAGGGACATTCCCATATATTTTTTGAAGTTCAAAATTAAAATGTCCTCTTAAAAATCTTGCTTCAGCCTCTTTTTCAGGAAAATCCCGGTCTTCTATTTTTTGGATTACAGAAATAACGGCATTTGCACGGTTGACCCCAGCATAAAGACCGTTCCATTTTCCGAAGAAATAAGGGTTTCCACTGGTCCAGTCGTAAATTTCAGCTAAAAAAAGATCGGCCTGGTCACCATCTGTACTCCCTTTATGGGAATCATCGGAAAGAACATCAAACCACCAGTTGTCTCCACTCACGGCCCAATCATCTGCACCCTGTGCATTACGTTTACCATCGAGAACGGAATAAGCACCTGTAAGAAGTAGATCTACTCCCTGTTCATTTTGTAAAGCTTGATCACTTAAAGCACCAATGGCTGGAGTTTCCGTAAATTCTTCACTACAACCTATAAATACTATTAGCGGAAGAATATAATAAATTAATTTCTTTTTCATCTTTTTTATAATTTTATATTAACACCTAAAGTCAAAATTTGAGAGATAGGATAAATATTATCATCTATTCCTAAATTCAAACTGTTAAACGATTGTATCTCAGGATCCAGTCCGTCGTATCCTGTAATTGTAAAGAGGTTTGTTCCCTGAACATACAGACGAAGGCTTTCAACACTTAACCTGTCTGAAATATTTTCAGAAAAATTATAGCCTACCTGTAGGTTCTTTAGCCTCAAATATGATCCGTCCTCTACAAAAAAGGAATTTGGATTGGTTTCATTATTTGTAATTGTCTGGCTTAAAGCAGGGTTTTCAGCATTTGTATTATCAGGTGCCCAGGAATTTAAAACTCTTGTACTTCTGTTCCCGTCGAAAAAGGTAGGGAAATCTGAGTAGATTTTCTCATAATTATAAATATCATTTCCCTGAGAACCAGCAATGAATGCAGAAATATCAAATCCTTTATAACCCGCCATCAAGTTTAGGCCATAGGTAAAATCCGGATGAGGAGAACCTATATAAGTTCTGTCTGAATCATTAATAACGCCATCGCCATTGATATCACTATATTTGAAACGACCCACACCACTTGCCGGATCCGGAAATCCCTGATCGGCGTGACCAGAAACTTCTGCTTCAGAGGCAAAAATACCTTCTAACACTCTACCATAAAAGGAAGATAAAGGACGGCCTACAGCACTTCGTGTTATAGCACCACCTCTATAGAAAGATTCTCCTGGTTGGAAATCACTTATTAAATCCGTCACCTCATTATCGTAACGTGAAAGATTAAGTTCTATACCATATGTGAAATCATTAGAAGAGCTATTTTGATATCCAAGATTAAAATCAAAACCGGTATTTTGAATAGATCCAAGGTTGACCAATGGTGCCTGGGCATCAATAGCTGTAGAGCTAATCAAACTGTTATCCCTGGTGATCAAATCATTTGTAACAATTTCGTAAAATTCAATTGAGGCTGTAAGTGCATTGGCAAACATTCCCAGTTCCAGGCCTACGTTTTTAGAAATACTTTTTTCCCACCTCAAATTTGGATTTCCTACCTGGCTTAAAATGGCCCCTGTAGTGATGGCACCGCTTCCGTTGAAAGCATAATTTGCCAGACCCTCATTTAAATTAGAAATATTGATCGTTGGATTGGATGCGGGTAAAGTCTGATTACCTAATTCTCCCCAGGAAGCTTTCAATTTTAACCTTGAAATATTTCCAATAGGAAAAAATTCTTCCTCACTAATTACCCAACCCGCACTTACCGAAGGAAAAATATCGCTTTGATTTTCTCCGAGGAATCTGGAGGATTTATCCCTTCTTAAGGTACCGGTTAATAAATATTTTCCTGCAAAGGAATAATTGGCAGTTCCAAATATTGAAAAGAGCGTGGAGGTACCATCATATGCAAAATTCACATTTGGAGTACCCGCGCCATTACCCAATAAATAGAAGTCCGGGTTTTCAAATAAATAATCATTTCGGCTAATGCTTTTTCCTTTTTGGCTTGTAGATAAAGCCTCAATACCTACAACAGCATTTATAACATGATTATCAAAGGTTTGATTGTAAGTTGCGGTGTTGGTCCACACCCATTCATACCTGTTGAAATCACTTTCGGTTAACGTGTTTGTGGCACGTGCTTCTGAATGCTCAGGGTTTACGGGCAAAAAGTTTCGGTTATTGAAAGACCGAATATCCCCCCCAAAGGTTGTTTTTAATACCAATTCATCGAAAAGTTGATAGGAAGCATAAACATCCCCGAATAAACGAAGAGATTTATTGTAATTATCGGCTGCCCTATATCTATTCGCTACCGGGTTTGTAGGATTTGATAATCCAGCAGAAGACTGGTAAGTTCCAGCAAAATTGCCGGCATCATCCCTTACAGGAATTAATGGGCTGCTACGCAAGGCATTATTTATCTCATTCCCGCTTCGGGTATTATCGAAAGAAGCATTTAAATGTTCCCCTAACCGAAATTTGTCACCTAGTTTAAATTCAGAATTTAATCTGGTAGTAGCTCTTTTGTAACCTGTAAAAAGCTGGATCCCTTCCCGGTCCAGATAATTTACAGACATTAAATATTTCCCGTTCTCATTTCCATTCTGCATAGAAATTGAAGTACTATGTGTAAGTGCCTCCTGAAAGATTTCATCCAACCAGTCAGTTCCGCCGGGTTGTACTGTGGCATCTACGTCAATTCCCAAAAGTTTGGTTGGTACTACAGGACTTGCTCCATCACCATATTGCGGATGTTGAACTGTTGCTCCGTCATTACGTAAACTTTGGAAAATCATTTCCCCGTGTTGCTGAGGGTTCAACAAATCAGGTAGATTTGCAGCTCTGGAAACCCCAACATAACTATCTATAGAAATGGATGCTTTTTGCATACTATAACCACCGCTTTTTGTAGTTATAATAATTACACCGTTTGAAGCCCTTGCACCATAAATAGCTGCCGCACCATCTTTAAGAACGTTCATTTGCGCAATGTCTGCAGCATTTAAAGAGTTCAAAATGGAAGGATCGTCTGTTTGTACTCCGTCAATTATATATAGAGGGTTGTTATTATTGCTTGTTCCAAAACCACGGATCCTTACCACCGGAGATGAACCCGGCTGCCCGTTACTTACTACTGTAACCCCGGTAACCCTTCCTTCCAACGCTTCTGCAGCATTTACTATAGGTTGTTTTGTCGCTTCAGAAACATCCACTGAAGAAACTGATCCTGTAAGATCCCCTCTGGTTTGAGTGGTATATCCCATCACAACAATTTCATCAAGTTGAGCGGCATCCTCTAACAATGTCACATTGATTATTGTACTACCCCCTATAAGTATTTCTTGGTTACTATACCCAATATAGCTAAAAACCAGGGTCTCATTTTCAGAAACATCAATACTGTAATTACCATCAAAATCAGTTTGCGTCCCCCTGTTAGTTCCTTTCACAAGAACATTTACACCTGGCAAAGGAAGACCGTTTTCGTCTATAACCGTACCATTAATGATTTGTTGCATGTTTTCATTGCTATTGAAAGCCTGTGTTTCTGCTGTGCCAAAGAATAAAAACAAAGAAAAAATAATCACACCTATATGAAGGTATTTATTCTTTCCTGGTGAAAATCCAATGTGATTGGTTGTAATCTTCATATCCATAATGTTCTTTAATTTTGTTAATGAATTGATAAAGCTAATTGAAAGAAACGTGAAAATATAACAAAAGTTTGAAATTCAACTAAAAAAATAATAAAACTTTCCTGAAGTTTTTTGATTTTACAATTTACAATTCCTTATAACTGCATCATTTTTGTCATTACCATGGCACTTTCACTTCCGTAAATATTTACTTATTGTGGTTGAAAACCGGGCGGGGTTTCAGCTTTCGGTATCATAGTAATAGTGAATTTTTGTCTATCTAATAACATGCTCTCGATGCTTATTCATGGTAAAAAAAGCGGTGGGAACCGGTGACCTGGCAGGATTAAGCTCAATATACTGGGGTAGACCAGGTTTGGTAGAAATTCTCCGTACCGGTACGGTATTCCTCTAATAATTTGATGGCTTCTCCTGCCTGAGACACCGGATATTTGCAGGTTTTATTCTGGCACACGTAGATCAGGGTTTTTCCCTCAACAAGTTTTCCTTTAAGAAGTGGTAAGTTTTCTTTTTTTCCACCCATAAAAATAGAAGTTGGCAAATAATTTAACTGAAGTTGCATGTTTTTTTCAAAAGCCTTGTCACCAACCAATGCGATCTCGTATGCGCCAAATGTTTTAAGACTTAAGAGTTTCGTCCAATTGGCATAAAAAGAAGGTTCTTCAATGGCCTTATCAATCATTTGATTAAGCATATTTTCACTCATTTGGATATATTCTCCCTTATCCAACAGATTGCCCAAAATATAAAGATTATTTGCCATTGCAGAATTGGAAGAAGGAATAACATTGTCATCTAATTCCAGATTTTTAGCAACTAAATTTTCATGATTATCGGCTGTGTAAAAAAACATTCCACTTTTCTCATCCCTGAAATTCTCTATAACATAATCAGTAATATTTTTCGCTTTTTCCAACCATTTCACATCAAAATTCACCTGATAAAGACGCAGGTAGGCCCCACTTAAAAAAGCATAATCATCCAAAAAAGCATTTACTCCTGCTTTTCCGTTTCTGTAGCTTCTCCATAGGCTGAAATCTTTTTTGAGCATTTTTTCATCCAGAAATTCAGCGCATTCTATAGCCTTTTGTAAATACTCCTTTTCACCAAGGGCTGAAAAGGCCTCCAAATAGGCATCGATCATCAATGCATTCCAGGAAGTGAGGGATTTATCATCTATAGTAGGTTTG
The DNA here is from genome assembly GCF_046298265.1 of Gillisia xinjiangensis. Lineage (NCBI taxonomy): Bacteria > Pseudomonadati > Bacteroidota > Flavobacteriia > Flavobacteriales > Flavobacteriaceae > Gillisia > Gillisia xinjiangensis. The sequence goes on from NZ_JBKAHK010000002.1 coordinate 357,402, forward strand.
ATTCTCTGTTTTCTTTTGTTCAAAAGCTTTTGCTTTGCACTGGCCAAGAATTTATTAAATTTCTTTATATCCAGCTCCTGCCGGTCTGAATATTCAGTTTTAGAAAACCTGCGATACAAAATGTTTTTACCTTCTTCCCAGTTCCCGCGGCGACTAACATTATAATAATCGGAAATTAATTCCAGTTCCTCGGAATTTAGGGCATCTTCAATCTCTTCAAAAGTCCATACATAATATTTCCCTTCCTCTCCTTCACTGTCCGCATTTACAGAGGAAAAAAAGCCACCCTCTGAATTTGCTAATTCCCTTTCAACAAATTCCAGATTTTGTTCTATAATCTCCTTGTATTCCTGGTTCTTGGTAACTTTATAGGCTTTTGAGTACAAACTGGTTAACTGGGCATTGTCATAAAGCATTTTTTCAAAATGAGGGATCAACCAATCCGGATCTATAGTATATCTAGCAAATCCTCCTCCCAATTGATCGTAGATTCCTCCTCTGGCCATTTGGTCCAGGGTGAGTTTTACGTTTTTCAGGGCCTCTTGATCTTCTGTAAGATAATAATATTGTAATAGTGCATCCCAGGTTACAGGCAATGGAAATTTTTGTGATCCTTTATAGCCCCCCTTTCGTTCATCTAGATTAGTTTGCCAGCCCTTATAAATATCGAGATAATCGGATTCGGAGAATTTGATTTTTCGGTCAACAAGATTATCAAGACTGTTTGCGCTTTTAATTCCTTCAGTTAGATCATCAGCGATTTTCGTGATCCTGTCCTTATCTTCCTTATAAGTCTTAATTATTTCAGTTAAAACGTTCTTCCATTCATCTTTTGGAAAATAAGTGCCTGCAAAAAATGGTTTGCCATTTGGAAGAGCAACTACATTAAGAGGCCATCCACCGCTGCCTGTTAATAATTGGGCTGCATTCATATAGATTTGATCAATATCAGGACGTTCTTCCCTGTCGATCTTAATAGAAATAAATTCCCGGTTCATAATATCTGCCACACCTGGATCCATAAAACTCTCTTTTTCCATTACGTGACACCAGTGACAAGCCGCATACCCCACACTAATTACAATAGGCTTGTCTTCTTTTTTAGCCTTTTCCAACGCTTCCGGACCCCATTCATACCAATCTACAGGATTATCGGCGTGTTGCACCAAATAAGGACTATTGGCTTCAGAAAGTCTGTTCTTAGGATTTTTTTCTTCAGATTTATTCATATCATTACAACTGGACAAGCAGCATACGATAAAATAATAAATGCTGATATTTCTTAAAAATATCAATTTCATTGGGTACTTTCAAATTTGGCTCTCAAGATAAAACAATTACCTCTAAACTTTAGAGATTTGCAAACTTTAGCGCAAAAACTAAAAATAAATGACAGAAATGAAAAAATCATTTTTTATCTTTTCCCTTATTCTAAATAATGAATTTTTTTGCTTATCCGTTTAGACACCTAAATATAGTTTTTGCTTCCCTGAACGAAGTCGAAGGGTCAAACAAAAACGTCTCGACTGCGCTCGGTGTGACATTTTTATTTCAATTATGCCTTATAGTTCCCTTAGCGGATACACAATGAATTTTTTATATTAATCATTTTTCACCAATCAAAATTATGATACAAAGAAGAACTTTCCTCAAGCGATCAGGTCTTGCTTTCGCTGCCGCCACTCTAATGCCAACTGTTTTATTTTCCTGTGAGAAGGAACGTAGATTGGGACTACAACTCTATTCATTAAGAGAGTATATAGGGAAGGATGTTTCGGGTGTAATTAAAAAAGTAGCCGACATAGGGTTTGAGGAAGTAGAAACTTATGGATATTCACCGGAAGGAAAATTTTGGGGATTGGAAGTCCGTGAATTCAAAAATATTTTAACCAATAATGGCCTATCTACCCCAAGCGGTCATTATGGAGCTGATCCATATTTAAGTGAAACCGGTACAGATGAAGACCTAAAGTATATACTTGACGTAGCGAATGAACTGGATCAAAAATATGTTGTTATTCCTCATATCTCTGAGCCTTTACGCACTTCGATAGAGGATTATAAACGAATCGCAGAAAAATTGAATAAGGCTGGTGAAATGTGCCGAAATGCGGGACTGAAATTAGGTTATCATAACCACGCATTTGAATTTGATGATTATAACGGGCAAAACGGATTAGAAGTTTTTTTGGAAAATACCGATAAGAACCTGGTCGATTTCGAACTGGATATTTATTGGGTGGTAAGAGCCGGTGTCGATCCTGTTTCATTATTTGAAAAATATCCCGGAAGGTTTCCGTTGTGGCATGTGAAGGATTTGAGTAAAACTGATCCTGCTTTAAATACAGAAATTGGAAGCGGCTCCATAGACTACAAACAAATATTCGAAAAATCAGAAAAATCAGGGGTAGAACATTACATTGTAGAACAGGAAAATTTTGAAATGGATCCATATCAAAGTCTGGCACAAAGTTTTAATCATATTCATAAAAATTTGTAAATCATACCGAACATGAGAACATGAAGAAATTAAAAAGGAAATCATTACTGAGTTTGATTTTAATATGCCTGCTAACCACAAATACAGTTTTAGCACAAAAAGGCGTAGGTGCTGAACCGCCTGAAAATGCTTTTGTTTTGTTTAACGGATCAAAAGAAAGCCTGCAAGAAAACTGGACCTATTGGGAAGGGCCCAGACTGGCTGCGGAAATGCCAATAAAATGGGAAATTGTGAAGGATCCTCTAGGGCCGGGAACTGCAGTTAACACCAATGATACTGCTGCTTCTAACGGGTTATATGGTGCTGCAGATATCGTCTCAAAAAGGAAATTTGAAGATTTCAGGCTTCATGTGGAGTTTTTAATAGAAAATGAAGGTGGGAATAGCGGTGTTTATCTCCAAAACCGGTATGAGATCCAGATTTTGGACGGGGATTCTACTAATCACGGTATGGCCGCTATTATCAATGAAAAAGCCGGTGACTATAAAATCTACAACGGTCTGAAAAAATGGAATGCTTATGACATAATTTTCCGGGCCGCTAAATTTGATGATCAGGATATTTTAATTGAAAATGCGCGGGTAACGCTTTATTTCAATGGAAAAAAAGTTCATACCAACGTTCCCATCACCAAAGTTTGGGGAGGCCCTAATTCCGGATTGGATGGCGGTAATAATAACGGATTTGGTATTACCAACAGGCCCGGGGGGATTAAACTTCAGGCTGAAGGTCACGATGTTTTATTTAAAAATATTTGGATTGAGGAAATTTCTATCGAAGATAGCACTGATCTTTAGATATTAATCTTCCATTCATATTTGATTTGCCACAGATCTTTCGGGAAGTCAGAATTGGGAAATCTGTTATAAATTCCCTTTCTCCATCTCCTGTACCGCAAAATCTACTGCCCGTGCAGTAAGAGCCATATATGTCAAAGACGGGTTTTGAGTACCCGTTGATGTCATGCAGGCACCGTCTGTAACAAATACGTTCTTGCAGGTATGCAACTGGTTCCATTCATTCAATAATGATGTTTCAGGATCTTTTCCCATTCGCACCCCTCCCATCTCGTGAATATCCAGTCCGGGAGCTTGTTTTGAGTCATGAGTTGTTATATTGGTAAAACCGGCATTTTCAAACATTTCTGTCATTTGCTCAAAATAATCCTGGATCATCTTCTCATCATTCTCGTCATAATCTACAGATATGTTAATCAACGGAATTCCCCAATCATCCTTTTTCGTCTCGTCAAGACTAACAAAATTTGATTCTTTTGGGATTGTCTCCCCCATCATATGACTCCCTATCCTCCAGGGACCCAACTTGAGGTCCAGTAAATTTTCTTTTAATGATGTACCTATACCTTCCGAGTTATCAACCTTGCTTCGATTAGCACTCAGCCCGGAAGCATATCCTCTTAAGAAATCGGTTTCCTGTTTACGCACATTCCTAAAACGCGGAATATAACCACTGGTAGGACTTTTGCCATCGGTAGTAAAATCCAGCAAACCGTTGTATTCGGCCTGCACTTTTGCCCTGTAATTATGAAAAGCTACGTACTTCCCAAGAAGACCATTGTCATTGCCCAAACCATTGGGAAACCTTTCCGATTTAGAATTCAGTAAAATAAGATTGGTATTAATGGCCGATGCGTTAACAAACACAATTCTTGCAAAATAATCTGTTTTTTCTTTTGTTATTGAATCAATCACTCTCACCCCGGTTACCTTTTGCTTTTCTTCATCGTAGATCAAAGATTCCACGACTGAATCTGGCTTAAGAGTCATGTTGCCGGTTTTTTGAGCCCAGGGAATTGTGGAAGAATTACTGCTGAAATACCCTCCATAAGGACATCCGCGTTGGCAAATGGTCCTGTTCTGGCATTGCGCCCTGCCCTGTTCTGCGTGAATTGGCTGCTGTTTTGAAATATGTGCACAGCGCGCCACAATAACGTGACGGTCCTCATATTTATCGGCTACCTGATCCTTAAAATACAGTTCTGCTTTGGTCAATTCATATGGCGGCAAAAACTCCCCATCCGGCAGCTCCTCGAGACCATCCTTGTTACCCGAAATTCCGGCAAATTTTTCCACATGGCTATACCAGGGTGCAATGTCTTTATAACGAATTGGCCAGTCTACCGCAAAATTATCCTTTACAGGCCCTTCAAAATCAAAATCACTCCAACGCTGCACCTGTCTTGCCCAAAGCAAGGATTTACCACCTACCTGATATCCTTTGATCCAGTCGAACGGCTTTTCCTGCTCATATGGATGTTCCTTATCCTTAACAAAGAAATGAACAGCATCTTCTTTGAACGCATAACATTTGCTTCCTATAGGATTTTCTTCGATAATTTTATGCGACAGCCTCCCGCGATGCTCCATATCCCAGGGATTCATATGTGTGGTGGGATAATCTACAATATGTTTTACATCTCTTCCTCGCTCCAATACAAGCGTCCTGATCCCTTTTTCTGTCAATTCCTTAGCTGCCCATCCCCCGCTTATCCCAGACCCAATTACAATGGCATCATAAGTATTCTCTGCTATTGCTTTTGTGTTTAAATTTGCCATACTTATACGTTGGTATAAATTGATTGAGTAACAGGAAAACTACCATGAAACCTTGCAGGTACCAACTCATAATTCAGGTGGTTCTCCATAACATACTGAGAGCTCATAAAACCGGCAATAGTTAAGCCTTTTACGAAAGCGACAAAATTTATCTTTTTTTCCGGAGGTGTTTCATAGGATTCCAAAGTACATAGCATATCATTTCGCTCTGCCTCTGTTAATTTGATTAAAGAATTTCCATAAAAATCTTCAGAAAAAGCATTTAACTCCCCAAATCCTGATAAAAACTCTGCCTTAACTTCTTCATTGTAGCAATCTCTCACCATTACACTGATGAATTTTTCGACTCCGAGTTCTTTTGCGCCGGGTGTATCTGTCTTCGGAATGATGATATTTACCAGTTCTGCAAGTTGCAATTGCTGATTACCGGTTAAAAAGCCGTCATCTTCTGGCAAATCTTCTGCTGTCCAGGAATCTATCCAAAAGGGTACAGTTGCAAGTCCAACTGCTGAAATTCCCAAAGTTTTAATGAGGTTTCTTCTATTCATAAAATATTTAAATTAAATATCATTGGTTATATCACCTCTATAATTCGGTCATTCTTGATGCAACTAAAAAGCTTCTATTCCCAACCCAAGATGTTTTTTAAAGAATTTCCAGTTCTCTCGCGCTACATTCCTGCCCAATTCCAAACCTGCAAGATTATCTGCCTGAATATGATAACCTCCAAGTACCCTGGACATCCCTGCCATTTCTGCGGTTTGAGTAAAAGTTGGAAATTTTAGCAACACTTCTTCCCCCAGGTTACCGGGTTCTGTTAGTGCACCGGCTGTCAATTTCACTTCTGAACCAAATATATCACTGCCTGTAAAGAGCTTTAAAGCTTCTGCACAAGCTCCACTTATAGAACTGTGACCAGAAACGTAACTGGGGAAAGGAGGACACAGGAAAGTGTCTGGAGAATATGGTCTCCAGTCCTTCCCATTCATAGTAACAATACCTTTTCCAGGTCCGCCCCAGCCTTTGATCTCTTTATCTGCATAATATTGATGAACCAAAGCGTAAGGCCTAGCAAAATCATAAAACATTTTGGAATCCCAACTAGCAATGAAAGCATCCATGGCTGTTATTTGATTATAAAAATACATTTTCACGTCGTCATCCAGGCTGTGATTATCCCTTACAGAAACTTCCATGGCAAATTTGAGCCAGTGTCCTGCCTGCTGAAGGGATTGAGGACCATCTCTCATAAATTCTACCAAAGCTTTTTGACTATCGGTAAGATTTTCCTGTAAATCTATTACTTCCTGCACTTCTTTCTCAAGCTGTACAGAACCCACAAGTGGTGGCGGAAGAGGACGAAACTGGTCTGGTGATTTTAAACCAATAGGCTTTACCTGGTCCCAATAAGGTGTAAGGCAGGTGGGTGCGAATTTTCCTCCCTTGCCATCTGAAAAATATTTTGATTGCCAGCGGTTAGGATCTACATTTAAGTCGGCCGTGTTTACGGGTTGATATCCTGAATAATCAAAATAGGCTTTCCCGTTTGAATTTTCCTCTTCACCATACTGATTAGAACCATCGTTGAATCTGGCTTCTATAACTGCCTTAGCTGCGAGATTTCCAATGCCTTCAGGTGTATTGGGAACCAAGGTTTCATTATCAGGGTCCAGGCCAAGCTCCACCATAAAGGCTCTGAAAATGGCTTTATCCGAATAATAATATTCACTAAGCGCCCGGTATGCGGCATAACTTACCGCTATTTCTCTATTCTGAAGGTTTTGTTCTGATAGTGGTCTTCTCTCTACGTTTTGGAGATATACCGGAATTGCCTTTTCATCATATCTGGTCCAGGCATCAAAAACAGCAGTAAATATAAGACCCAGGAACCTTGAAGTAATCGTAGGTCTTGGATTAAATCTTTCAGTATCATTTGCTGTGGCAAGAATAGCCATTTCACCCCATTTGTAGGCTATATTTTCAGCCCCTTTGGGTTCTACAGGACCTTCACATCCATCTGTCGGAAATTCTATAATACCGGCATAATTTTCTATAGAAACGAATAGGAGTAAGGCAAGTAATAAAAAAGTTTTCATAAAAATATAAATTTTGGTTGACAATTCATTAATCCATGTAAATGAAAGGATAATTATCTTAATATCAAACGTTAAATCTTTTGCTGATCTTTTGCTTTATTCTTCAATCACGGTTCAGGCATGGGGAACCTTGTTTGGTATTGTTTTATATGAAGCTTTTCTGAAGCTACTAGCTATACGCAAAAAATAGTCGACTTACTCGAAGGCTGAATTTAATAATTCTGTATTCTCGTGAATGTTGCCGATAACTTTAAATTCACCAAATAATATTATAACGCGGGAGTATATTATTAAATACTTTTCAATAGTCAACTTTGAAATGCTACGAAGATTAAAACTAATCTTTTCCCAACGCCTTAATCGCAGCGCGGACATTTTTGTGTTTGCTCAAAATAGCTGAGGCCTCTTCTTCCTTTACACCACATTCCTCCATGATCATTTTCACTCCCCTATCTACCAGCTTTTTGTTTGAAAGTTGCATATCCACCATCTTATTCCCCTTTACCCTTCCAAGTTTGATCATGACAGAAGTAGAAATCATATTAAGCACCAGCTTTTGTGCAGTTCCCGATTTCATTCTGGTACTTCCGGTGACAAATTCTGGTCCCACCTCGACTTCAATTGGAAATTGGGCAGCTTTTGCCAGAGGGGAATTTTTATTATTAGTGATGCATCCCGTGAGCAGACCATTCTCTGTAGCATCCTTTATTCCTCCTATTACATAAGGCGTCGTACCAGAGGCAGCAATTCCCACCACTACATCTTTTTCATTTATATCAAATGCCTTTAGATCTTCCCAGGCGCGGGAGACATTATCTTCGGCGTTTTCCACAGCTTTTCGCAAAGCAATATCACCTCCGGCAATCAATCCTATGATTATATCATCAGAAACTCCAAAGGTGGGAGGACATTCTGAAGCATCCAGCACTCCTAATCTTCCGCTGGTGCCTGCGCCTATATAGAATAATCTACCTCCTTCCTCTATTTGTTTTACTATGACATTCACCAGGGCTGTAATCGCAGGTATTTCCCCTTCAATGATCTCCGGAACTGTTTTATCTTCTTTATTGATATTAATGAGCAATTCAAAAGTGCTCATTTTTTCCAAATGGTCATAACGGGAAGCCTTTTCAGTAGTAGGTTTAGTTTGCTTCATTTAACTAGGTTAATTTTCTGCAGGAATAAATCCTGAAAATAATGTTTTTGGTTCTTTTGCTTTTTTGTAGGGCGTCCAGTCAACTTCCGGGCTGGGAAAAAAATGAACTCCCATCTCGTTCAATCGTTCTCCATGAACCGATACACGACCTGTGAAATCTAAAAAATCACGTTTGCTTTCAGAAGTCCAGGCCACTTCAGCAACTGCCAGAGTTCTTGGCCAAAAGCGATCATCCATCATTTCATCATTCAAAACATGTTCGGTCCATACAGGAGCTTCCACTCCAATTACACTTGAGCTTTTTGAACTAAAACTATATACATCTTCTATAGAAACCCCATCTTCCTTGCACCAATTGAGGGTGTTTTCCTGTCCCGGAGTATTGGCGTGATCAAGATAAAAATTGGTGCAAATAGACTCTATGACTTGCACATCTACCACACTTTCCGTTTTACCATGCCATTGCTGGCTAATTAATGAACTACTCACAGAGGCCTTTGTAACCTCTTCCCAGCCAATGGTGATTTTTCCATGATGTTGCACAATAGAATCGGCTTTTACTACAAATGTCTCATACAATGGATCCTCGATCTCATCACCCCCGATATGAATCCAGGGTCCTTTCGTGATTTGTGCAAGTTCACCAATAACCTCAGAAACAAAGTCATAAGTTTCCGGTTTTTCAAGGCAAAATCTACTCCATCCCACTTCATATCCTGAATAAAGCTCAGGGGGAGTAGCAAGTTTTGGATCTATATTCGAATTTTCCGGACAATTAAGTTCGGGATAGGATACCAGTGCAGAATAAATGTGCCCGGGAATATCAATTTCAGGAATAATTACAATATTTCGTGCTAAAGCATAATCCTGTAATTCCAGGTATCCCTCTTGTGTTAAAAACCCTGAATTCCCTCCTTTTACAGATCCTTTAGAGCCTATTTCGGTTAATTTAGGTTTGCTTTTTATTTCAATTCTCCAACCCTGATCATCCGTTAAATGTAAATGAAGCCGGTTTAACTTATACAAAGCCATCCGGTCTACATGGTCTTTGAGATATTCCAGTCCGAAAAAACTGCGGGCAACATCTACCATGGTACCACGCCAGCTATATTTTGGCTGATCTTCGATGTGTACCTGCCGGAGGAAAATTTCGGTTTGAGAAAGTTGTTTCCGCTCTATTTCTGCAGGAAAAAACTGTCTTAAAGTTTGAATCGCATAAAATAAACCGGCTTCAGTAGCACTTTTAAGAGTAACCCCATCATTATCTATATCAAGAATATATCCTTCTTTCCCAAGTTGTTCCTCCAGGGCTGAATCTGTAATTAACGCCCAGTTTCCACAAGAATTCCCCTGCGTCTTTTCGGCCTTAGCATTTGCTCTTTTCAGCAATTCCTGTAACCAATTTGCTGCTTTTTCACTTCCTTCATTAAAACAAATAGTATTTGCATTTGGTATTTTGTACATATTCTCACCCCAAGTGAGAGTTTGAGGTAAAGGAATAATTGCAGGTGGTGATCCTTCAGCGATAATTATATTATCAGAGGATTGGAATCCCCCACACGATGAAAAAAAGATTGAAACTATTAAAATTAAGGCTGGAAATTTATAATATAGTGATTTCATAAAATTGGATGGTTATATTAGTCTTTATAATAAATCTAATCCTGAAAAAAATATGAGGTAATTCAATCCTCATATCGGTTTTCTATTTCAGTTTGGGCGATGTCTGTGATTAATCCCGCTAATTTTTGAGCAATAGCAGCAAAGAATTTTTGGCCCTTTTCTTTTGTGGCTTTTTTTGGATTTCCTATTCCGGTATCCACGGTTACCATAGACCAATTTCTTTCAGACCAAGCCCAGCCTTCGCGTATTCCTTTTATTCTGGATTTTCGCTCTTTTCCTAATCCTGCTTCCTCCAAAGGCAAGACCAGATCAGGCCTTAAATGCAGCATCAGGCTAGTTTCCATTTCGTCAGCATGATCTCCGGATTCTTCAAAAAAAGCGGATTTATCAACTATTTGAAAAAAATTAGTCGTTACAAGAAGCATCTTCGTGAATTTCAATCCTAATTCCCTTAAAAGGGGTTTAAAACCATTTCCTCCATGGCCGTTGAGCAGAATCAATTTTAAAATTCCCTGCCGGTTCAGTACTTCAATAACATCAGAAAGAATAGCAAATTGGGTACTGGGATTCAAATTGATATTCAGGTCAATATCTTTCTGGCCTGTATTTACTCCGAAGGGAATATTGGGAAGAATCATCGCTTTTGTTCCAAGCCCCCATGCGCGCTTTCCGGCTTCAGCTGCAATAGCTTCTATTTGATAATTATCTGTTGCATAAGGCAAATGGTAATTATGTGCTTCGGTGGCACCCCAAGGCAAGACTGCCACTTCAACATCAAGCTTTTTTATAGCTTTCCAGTTGGTTTCTGCCAGTATATAGGGTCTCATTTTTTTCTTATTTTATATCCATATGATGCGTAATACAGTATAAACAAATAACAAGGGATTAAAATCCAATAAGCAGTTTGCGGATTCAGGCTATCAGCTAAGGCTCCGTAAAGCAGCGGGATTATCGCTCCACCAGCAAGGGCCATAATTAAAAAGGATGCTCCAACTTTGGTGAATCGTCCTAATCCATCGATGGCCAATGGCCAAATTGCCGGAAATACCAGGGCATTTGCCAAACCTAACAAGGATATCAAGAGAACTGAAATAAATCCATCGGTAAAAATGGCTCCCAGACCAAGTACCATCCCCAGTATTGCAGAAACTTTCAAAGCTTTTTCCTGGGTTATAAATCTTGGAATAGCATAAATTCCAATTATATATCCCACTATCATGGCAATTAAAGTATAGGTGGTAAAAAATTTGGCCGTAGTAAAAGGAATTCCCTGTGACGCGCCATAACTTATTACTGTATCTCCAGCCATTACCTCGACTCCAACATAAAGAAACATGGCCAGGGCACCTAACAACAAATGTGGGAATTGAAAAATACTTTTCTTATTTATATTGGTCTTTGCCAGGGTTTCATCTTCCTTATCGGTATCGATTTCCGGCAATGACGAGAAATAAATAAAAATGGCAAGCAAAATAAGTACCCCCATCATAATTAAGTAAGGCGCTACCACTCTTTCGGAAAGCAGATTTAAAGCCGAAACTTTTTCTGCCAGGTTCATGGTTTTCAATTCTTCTACCAGCGCATCAACATTTTTTAAAGCTATTGCACCAAGGACAATAGGCGCAAGAGCTCCGGCAACTTTATTACAAATTCCCATTATGCTAATACGTTTGGCTGCACTTTCTATTGGTCCTAAAATAGTGATATAAGGATTGGCAGCAGTTTGTAAAATTGCCAAACCTGTACCCTGAACAAATAATCCAAGAAGGAATAATTGATAAGTTCTTGTATACGCCGCAGGTATAAAGATTAATGCTCCTACCGCCATAACCAGTAGCCCCAGGGACATTCCTTTTTTAAAGCCGGTTACTTTCAAAATCCAGGCCGAAGGAAGTGCCATCACCAAATAGGAAATATAAAATGCTGTTACCACAAAGTAAGACTGAAAGTTATTTAGCTCACAGGCAATTTTTAAATAAGGAATAAGTACCGAATTTAACCAGGTTACAAATCCAAAAATAAAAAAAAGAGCTCCAATTATAATAATTGAGCGGTTGGTAGTGCCCGGAGATGCGGGAGCTTTTACTTCAGCCGTATTTGAATTTGACATGCCAGTTGTTGGGTTTTTAATGAATAATTACCAGGAGGTTTATTGAAATTTTCAATTACAGTTGATTTTAGATCACTTTTTATTCCTGTTTTTGTAAATTTATTAATGCCGCAGACCCCAGAATGGAAACATTAAAGGTTTCTGAAGGTGCTATGATCAGTTTCTTAGTAACCCTTTTAAAAGGGAAAGAATCAATTTTATTTTTAAGGGAATTTTCAAAAAATGAAAATGATTTGCTAACCGATCCACCAAAGAAAATAGCTTCAGGAGAAAGAACATTGATGATTATCCTTATGGCATTTCCAAGATGAGTCCCGTATTCTTCGAATATTTTTAAAGCATCAGAATTTCCCTTTTGAGCCATTTCATGAACTTCTCTGCCTTCCATGTCATATTGAGACTGAAAGAACTTTCCGCTGCAATAATCTTCAATTGTTTTATCCAAATAAGGAATATCTGCAAGCTCCCCGGCACTTGAAAGCGTTCCGGAATAAAGCTCATGATTTATTATGATCCCTGTTCCAAAACCGGTACCCAATGTAATTCCTACAAGGTTTTTATATGCTTTCCCTTTTCCATATTTTTTCTCACCCAGGGCAAAAGTATTTGCATCATTGGTAATTCTTACTGGTTTTTTAAAATGATCCTCCAGATGCGCTTTTAAATGGACTTCGTTCCAGGAAGGTATATTCCAGAGATCATAAATAATTCCTTTATCTTCATCGACCAGTCCAGGTACTCCTATTCCTATTCCTGAAAAATCAGAATCAGATATTTGTTTAATTCCCTGGATGATTTCTGTTACTATTTGGTCTTTAGGTGCGTTTGCCGACGTAGGGAAAATTAACTCCTCAATAACTTTCGAATCCTGCACAAGCCCTATATGTGTTTTGCTTCCTCCTATATCAATACCAATTATCTTATTACTCATAAACTTATTTAATATTTTCAGAAGGTCCCTTTTAAGTAAAGTTAAGGATATAGGGAATTATTCTAAAATTTCATTTATTTCAATATTACGCCAATAAACTTTAATACCACCACCATCATGAATTTGAAGAGCAATCTTACCATTTGCATCTCCTATTTTTTCATCTGTGAATTCCACCATTTTCTCACCATTTAACCAAGTGGTGACATTATCTCCTACAACCCTAATTTTCATTTTATTCCAATCTCCAAAATTCAAAACTTCCTCCTTTTCAGGATCTGGTTTTACCAACCAGCCACGGCCATAAGATTCGTAGATTCCCCCTGTATGTAGGTCCTGTGGAGCCACCTCAACCTGCCATCCGGATATCTTTGTACCATCAAGGCCTGAGCGAAAAAACACACCGCTATTACCATTGGCTTCCTGTAAAAACTCGAGGTTTAATTCAAAGTTTTTGTAGTTATCTTTAGTAGCTAAATAACCATATTCTTCATCGGGACCACTTTCTGCAATAAGCAATCCATCTTCAACATACCATTTTTCAGTACCATAAATTTCCCAACCGTCCAGGTTCTCCCCGTTAAACAGATTTGAAGTACCGGAAGTGTTACAGCCTATTGTAAAGGTAAGCACTAATAAAAGTGCGATTTTGATTAAATGCTTCATAATTTTCTTATTTTGATATTTTTAAACCAAGTAAAACTTCCGTGATCCTGAAGACCTATTAAACCTTTTCGAGCTGTTCCATAATCCGGAAAGTCTTTCCATTTTCCTTCAGTTTTTCTTTTTTCCCAGTCATCAGACCAAGGAACGAATTCAACTGTTTTTTTACCGTTTAACCAGTAGGTAACTTTATCTTTGGTAAATGTGATCCTGCTCGTATTCCATTCTCCAACTTCCTTTAGATCTTCTTCTTTATATTCGGGGTTATACATTCCGTAATCACCTCCAATTGATTGCCAGGGCTCCAGCTTATCAGGAAATCCTTTTTGATCAATTATTTGATATTCCGGAGCGACATAATAAGGTGCATCGTATTTTTCATCTTCCACAACATGATAAAATATCCCACTATTACCACCTTCTGAAATTTTCCATTCCAGTGATAGTTCAAATTCCCCGTATTCTTCTTTTCCATACACAATGTCACCTCCAATGTCCCCTCCTTGTCCCAGGGATTTCAAGGTTTCCCCTTCTATCACCCAACCTTCAGGGAGTCCGTCTTCACTGTTATAGGCCCGCCAGCCATCAGCATTGGCGCCATCAAATAAATACTGCCATTCCTCTTGCTGTTCTCCTGTAGCATTTTGTGACTTTTCTTTGTCCAGGTTCTCAGATTGTTTATTTTCATTTGCATTTTTACAGGCTGTAAATGAAGCAACCATTAAAAAGATCATTACAAGTTTTTTCATAAAAAAGGTTTCTAAGATTTAACAATTTTCATATTAACCGGATCCCAGTTAATAAATTTATTTTGGTAATAACTATCATTACATAGTAAAGCCGGAGCGGCGGCTCTGAAACCAAAAACAGGGTCTTCAACTACAGTTCCATTTGTCCTTATCGCATTGAAAAAATTTGCAAAATGATCGTAATGAGCTCCTTTATATCCTTCTTGCGCGGTATATACCGTTTCTAGTGGAGCAATTATTTGTTTTCGGTCGGTCTGACTATTTACACCTTCTTTTGCTTTTTCTGCGAAAAAGGGATCGTCACTGGCAACATTTGCATTCCGTTTCAAAACTACTTCGTCCCATTTAACATCCATAGAGCCCTTACTTCCCACAATTTTTAGATAAGTACTCCCACTTGTACCATCCACAAAATTGCAACGCAGGGATAAATTAAACGGAGGATGCTGAACGGTTTTGGGATAGTCAAACATTCCTAACAAAACATCGGGAACCTCTCTTCCATCTTTCCAATATCGCAAACCACCTGTAGCAGATACTTTATTTGGCCCTAGTGAATTTGTAATAAAATGCAAGCTTGAAAATAAATGTACAAACAAATCACCGGACATTCCGGTACCATAGTCAAGGTAATTTCTCCATCTAAAAAAACGCATTGCGTCAAAAGGACGTTTTGTTGTATTGGCTATGTACCTATTCCAATCAACTGTCTCGGGAGATGCATCTTCAGGTATAGTGTATTGCCAGGCACCTTCCGGGGAATTTCTTGCCCAAAACCCTTCAGCATAATTAATTTCCCCTATAGCTCCGGCTTCCAACAACTCTTTTGCCTTTTCATTTCCTAAAGAGGAAAGACCCTGGCTACCCACCATAAAAATCTTCCCGGATCCTTTCCAGGCGTTAATAAGATCCTTACCCTCTTCTACAGAATGTACCATAGGTTTTTCGCAGTATACGTGCTTACCCGATTTTAAAGCATCTATACTTATTTGTTTATGCCAATGATCTGGTGTCCCAATGATTACAGCATCTACATCATCTCTCTTAAGAATATCCTTATAGTCCTTTGTGACAAATACCTGCCCGCCCCACCTCGACTTTGCATCATCCAGTCTTCCCGAATATAAATCGCAAACAGCAATCATTTCAACATTTTGGTGAGATAAAGCTGTTTTGGCATCAGCTACCCCCATACCTCCCGCTCCAATTAAGGCCAGGCGTATTACTGTATTATTTGATCCAAGGTCTAATGAGGTTCTCTTAAGAAAATCTGCCTTTTTAACTTCTTTGGAAAATGCCGATGGCATAACAGCCGCTGCAGCAGTTGCTAATCCAAGATTCTTTAAAAATAATCGCCTTTTGTTTTCCATATCTAATATTTCGTAAATAGATTAAAAAAATTTAACCCGGGTAACTTTATTAAAAATTTCATTTATGTTTAATGTATTTCCATAAAAATTTACACAACAAATATAAACAAATAAAATAAACAAGAAAAAAATTTTATTTTTAAGAATTTAGAAATTATGACCTGATTTTTTTCTGAATAATTTATTTATATAGAAACACAACAGTATATCTAAAAAACTGAGTTCAACTTCCAATTCTGGATACGATGATTGGAGGGCCGAGATAAAAACCATTTCCAAATACCACCAAACTTGTTTGGCACATTTGCAACGCATCTTAAACTACCTTACCAATTATACCCCAAACAAGAGTGAGGCATTAATTTCATAAAGTAATTATACCACCCTTAGAAACTAAAGAAGCTTTTAGATTTTCAAAACAATATAGGTAAGGCCTTTATACAAGGCTTTGATTATTTATTGAACAACCCGCCAAACGAAAAATAAAAAGAGCTCGATGCCTTTTACAAAAGGATGCTTCGGTAAGACAATATATTTTTATATACCTCTTAATTGAAAATGTGCCACCGGACAATAATGCATCGGAAAGTACCATCCGCAATGTTGAGGTGAAACAAAAAAATATCCAGACAATTCAAAGTAGGACAAGCAGCACAGAGCTTTACCAAAATATGTTCTGTAATAGCCGTAACAATTAAAAACGAATAAAATGTCTCATCGTTAAATTGATCCTCAAATAAAAACTGATTAGTTTCTATTTTCTTATTTCAAAAATATTATCATATCTTTTAGTTTTTAATAAAATATTTTATTTAATTGCCTTAAAGTATCAAAACACATTTACTAGTTATTATTTAGTTTTTTCGATATTAAAAGTGGAAGTTTTAGTCAAAATGACAGATATTTTCCAATACCTCTCAAATTGACCTTAACACCAATTCCGATGGTCGGTACCGCAACAATCCAGAATATTAGATATAAAATTCTAATTAGAAGTTAAAATGTAACTGTTAATTTATAAACAAACAGTTCCATTAATTTTTCAGGAACCAAAACAGCAGGAGGCTCTTCAGTAAAATGATTTAAAACAAATCAAGTACAAAGCTTTCTTTTTTAAAAAATTTAATTAAAGTCTATAGGTATGAAATTATTTTTCACTTTTGTCCTGTTTTGTATAGCAAATATTTGTTTTGGACAAACTGATACTTACGGAATTTTTGAATACAATAAGGATATAGGTAATCCTAAAATAGCAGGTGGGGCTCAATATGACACCAATTCTCAAACATTTACATTATCTGGAGCAGGCTATAATATTTGGTTTGAAAGAGATGAATTTAATTATGTATTCAATCAAATAGAAGGTGATTTTATTATCACTGCCAATTTTCAATTCATTGGCGAAGAAAATGATCCTCATAGCAAAGTTGGGTTGATGATTAGGGAAGCCGAAGAGGAAAATGCTGCTCATGTAAGCGCTGCGTTACATAGGGATGGATTAACGGTGATGCAGTGGCGTGAGCTGAAAGGTGCTTTTATGAGAGATTCACAAGATGAAATTTTTGCCCCTAAAACCAATTATGGAATCCTGCAGTTAGAGCGTTCCGGAGAAGAAATTATCATGCGCGCAGCCCATTTTGGAGAACCTCTTCAAACTATTGGTTCTCATAAAGTTGACAACCTTCAAAATTCTGTTTTAGTAGGCTTGTTTATTACATCTCACGATGAAAATTATCTTGGGCAGGCAAAGGTTTGGAATGTTCGAATTGATAAACCAGTTCTGGATGATACAAACCCAAATATTTCTGGAGATATTGGGTGCAGACTGGAAACAATGAATGTATTGAATGGAAAAAGAATGGTGATCTATGAAAAGAATGACTGGTTTGAGGCCCCAAATTGGATGCCAGACGGAAAGAAGCTGCTTTTTAATATGGATGGACTATTATATACGATTCCAGTAGAAGGTGGCCAAATATCCCAATTAAATACAGGTTTCGCAAACAGGAACAATAATGATCATGGGATCTCATTCGATGGAAAATTATTAGCTATAAGTCATCATCGTGAAGGATTACCAGGTGGAGGCTCAACAGTGTATGTTCTTCCAATTGAAGGAGGAACTCCGCAGCTTATTACTGAAGAAACTCCTTCTTACTGGCATGGTTGGGCGCCAAACAATAAAGAAATTCTTTATGTGGCTACAAGAAAAGGGAAACTCACTTATGATATTTATAAAAAAAATATCAAGGGAGGTGATGAAATCGCCCTCACTAATACAAAAGAAGGAGAACATGTTGATGGATGTGAATATTCTCCGGATGGAAAATATATCTTTTATAATGGAAGTGCCTCAGGAACAATGCAAATATGGCGCATGAGACCTGATGGTTCCAGAAAGGAACAAGTTACATTTGATGCAAATAATGATTGGTTCCCTCATATCTCCCCAGATGGAAAATGGATCGTATATATTTCATTTCCTTCAGATATCCCGGTGAATTCACATCCTTCCTATAAAAGAGTTACCCTGAATTTAATTTCTGCCGCAGGTGGACCTCCAAGAGTGATCGCATATTTATATGGAGGACAAGGAACCATGAATGTTCCCTCCTGGTCTCCTGATAGTAAACATATTTCATTTGTTAGTAATTCTGGCAAAAGAGATTAACTATCATTTTGAAGTAATATTGCTTTAATAATTTAAAAAAACTTTTCTCAAAAGCAATTTAGAGTGTTGTTAATTACAGAAACTGACTGCTGGCACCATGAATCTATTAGTACGGAAATTGAAGCTAAAAATGAATTAGCTGCCGCCGCCCACTAATAAAAACAGTAACGGAAATGCTCAAATCAAAAGTTTAAATTTTAATGTTTCAGAGGGAGCACTCCTGAAGAACTTTTTTCTAAAATAAATGTTTGCTGATCATTTACTTTTTCTTCTTCAATCAGTATTTAGCACCCAACCAGTAACCGCAGAAATGTCCGGAAGAATATCTTAATCCAAGACCTATAAAAAAACTATATTTGTAGCCATAAAATTTATGGCGCTGTTTAAGGGCCACTCACTTTGAAAATGACAGATGAAGAACATACGTAACTTTTGTATAATTGCTCATATTGACCACGGTAAAAGCACCCTGGCAGACAGATTGCTGGATTTCACCGGCACTGTTACCGACCGTGAAAAACAAGAGCAATTGCTGGACAGCATGGATCTTGAGCGCGAACGCGGGATCACGATAAAGAGCCACGCGATCCAGATGAATTATACCTACAAAGGCGAAGAGTATATTCTAAACTTAATAGATACCCCGGGACATGTGGATTTTTCCTATGAGGTATCCCGGTCCATCGCGGCTTGTGAGGGTGCTTTACTAGTTGTGGATGCTGCCCAAAGCATCCAGGCACAAACCATTTCCAACCTTTATCTTGCCCTTGAAAACGATCTTGAAATTATTCCGGTTTTGAATAAAATAGATCTTCCAAGTGCAAATCCCGAGGTGGTTACAGATGATATCGTGGAATTGCTTGGTTGCAATAAAGACGACGTTATTCCTGCAAGCGCGAAATCCGGAATTGGTATTGAAGAGATCCTTTCAGCTATTATTGAGCGTATTCCACCTCCCACAGGAAAACCTGATGCACCTTTAAGGGCATTGGTATTTGATTCTGTTTACAATCCCTTTAGAGGAGTTGAGACCTATTTCCGTGTATTTAACGGATCTATAAAAAAAGGCCAGCAAATTAAATTTGTGGCTACAGATAAAAATTATTTTGCAGATGAGGTTGGAACGCTTCGGTTAAAACAATTTCCGCGTCAGGAAGTTAAAGCCGGAGATGTAGGCTATCTTATCACGGGGATTAAAGATGCCCGGGAAATAAAAGTAGGTGATACCATTACCGATGCAAAAAATCCCACCACCGAGGCTGTTTCAGGTTTTGAAGACGTGAAACCGATGGTTTTTGCAGGTATTTATCCTGTAGATACTGAAGAATTTGAAGATTTGCGTTCCTCCATGGAAAAATTACAGCTGAACGATGCGTCGCTTGTTTTTATTCCTGAAAGTTCTGCGGCACTTGGTTTTGGATTCCGATGCGGATTTTTGGGAATGTTACACCTTGAAATCATTCAGGAAAGGCTGGAGCGCGAATTTGACATGACCGTGATCACTACGGTTCCCAACGTTTCTTATCACGCCTTTACCCATAAAAATCCTAACCAGGTAATCCTTGTTAATAATCCTACAGATCTTCCGGAGCCTTCCAGCCTTGCGCGGGTGGAAGAGCCTTATATAAAGGCCAGCATTATCACAAAATCAGATTTTGTAGGTCCTGTGATGTCCTTATGTATTGAAAAACGTGGACAAATCACAAACCAGACCTATTTAACCCCGGAACGGGTTGAACTTAATTTTGATATGCCGCTGGCAGAAATAGTTTTCGACTTTTACGACCGGTTAAAAACCGTATCCAAAGGCTATGCTTCTTTTGATTATTCCCCAATTGGAATGAGAGCTTCAAAATTGGTAAAAGTTGATATCCTGCTTAACGGAAGCGTTGTAGATGCACTTTCAGCCCTGCTTCACGTGGATAATGCTTATGACATTGGTAAAAAAATGTGTGAAAAACTAAGGCAATTAATCCCAAGACAACAATTTGATATTCCAATACAGGCAGCAATTGGCGCTAAAATTATTTCCAGGGAAACCGTTAAGGCGCTTAGGAAAGATGTTACTGCTAAATGTTACGGAGGGGATATTTCCCGGAAAAGAAAGCTTCTGGAAAAGCAGAAAAAGGGTAAAAAACGTATGAGGCTGGTTGGAAATGTTGAAATTCCGCAGGAAGCATTTATGGCCGTTTTAAAATTGAATGATTAAGGAATACTCCAAATAGACAAAAAGCATACCCTCAATGAGGGAATACAAAACCCCCACAGATTTTAAAACCTGAGGGGGTTTCTATTTTATTAAAAAAGATTTATTGTGGAAAAATCATAATCTTGGCATTTTCCTCAAAATAGGTTTCCATTTTTATCGGGATTTTATCGAGAACCGGCTGATAGGCCACGCTGCCTTTTCTTGCGGTAATAAGCATAATAATGTCTTCCGGTTGGACATTTTTGGAAAGTATTAAAAAGTCTTCCCAATCATTAAATTCGTTAAATTCGAATGGAGCTCGTAAATTTAAATCATCTACAAGTTCCTCTATAGCTTTTTGGGTTTTTTTCGTGCAGTTAACAACTATGGGTACGCTTAACTCCGCTGAAATTTTAATGACCTTTTTCACCCAAAGCTCAAATCCCACCATATCTTCGGATCTTTCGGGAACGGCAAGAATAATTTTTTGATGTGTGGCCCAGGGTTTATCGCTCTGGCAAAGAAATATGGTTTTGGTGGTATTGTCTATTATACTGCGCATTTTTTCACCTATCACTTTATCTTTGCCGGAGCTTGTAGGCCATCCCATCACAATAAAATCGGCGATAAGTTCCTTGGACTTTCTGGAAATTCCATTGGCGATATCCTGATCTATAGTGGCGGTTACATTTACTGCAGTTTCGGTAGCTGAAGCTTGCTTTATATATTCCTCCAGTTTTGTTTTTGCCTGGGCAATATTTAGTTCTGCTTCCTCGTCGTTGGGAACAACGGTAAGAATAGAAACCGGATTTGTAGAGCTTTTGTCTTTTATAAGAATTGAAAATTCCAATAATTTTTCAAGATTTACCATATTGGCCAATGGAAGTAAGATACTTTCCATTTTATAACTTTCAGATTTTTTGATCTCCTCCGGATTTGTTTCTTTAGCTTCAGAAACCATACTTTTTGCGGCATTTTCAGTTGCTAAAGTTGACACAATTGAAGTAATAAGAATAAGTATAATCGTTCCGTTTAGGATGTTGATATCAATTATTCCGGCATTATAACCAACAATAATTACTGCCAGGGTAGCGGCTGCATGCCCACTGCTTAAGCCAAAGATCACTTTGCGTTGTGAAGCGGTATATTTAAATACGTATTGGGTGAAAAATGCAGCAAGCCATTTCCCTAAAACCGCAACTACAGAAAGTGTAATTGCGATGACTATGGCCATATATCCTCCAAAAATCACGCTTATATCTACCATCATGCCTACGCTGATAAGGAAAAACGGAATAAAAAGGGAGTTCCCCATAAATTCGATTCTGTTCATAAGTGCAGAGGAATGTGGAATTAATCTGTTAAGGGCCAATCCTGCCAAAAAGGCTCCAATAATGTCCTCTACCCCCGCCAGTTCAGCTAAAAAAGCAGCTAAAAACATCACGGTAAGCACGAAAATATAATGGGAGTGTTTCTCTTTTTCAAGTTTGGTGAAAAACCATTTAGCAATTTTTGGTACTGCAAAAAACATGATCAAACAAAAAATCGTGAGTGAGATTAGGAGTCGTATCCAGAAATCCAATGTTAAACCACCTTCCTGGGCATTTCCCATAATCACGGCCAGGATTATAAGCACGGCGGTATCGGTTAAAATAGTACCCCCAACGGTAATTGCCACAGCCTCGTCCTTGGAAACTCCCAATTTACTAACAATAGGATAAGCGATAAGCGTGTGAGTTGCAAACATACTGGCAGTAAGAAAACTGGCGTTAAAATCGTATCCCAAAAAATAAAAACATACTGGAAATCCTATAGCAAGGGGCAGTGAAAAGGTGAATAAACCAAAAAGAAAGCTTTTATTCCGATTGATTTTAAACTGATTCATATCGAGTTCCAACCCGGCAATAAACATAATATACAGCAGGCCTATTTTTGAGAATAGATCGATAGCTGCATTTTGCTCTAAAAGACCAACCCCAAAAGGGCCAATAAAAATACCTGAAATAATCAATACGATTATTCCCGGTATATTAAGCCTTCTGAATAATATTGGGGAAACCAGAATTATTATAAGAATAAGGGAAAAAACCAGCACGGGATTGCTAAAAGGCAATTCAAATTCGTGATATAAAATTTCTGAAAATTCATCCATCTGAAAACCTTAGTAGTGTTATTATAATGCCTGGTGGAATTTATTCTGAATAAAAAAATTATTTAGCGTAAAAAAAAAGAATTGTAAAGACAAATTTAGCAGTGAATTATCAAAATTTTGACAAATTATTCATAAAATATAGATCACACCTTTTCATCTACATTTTCTTCTTTTTGAATTTGTTTTCCAAGATAAACCAGCTTTGAACCTTCCTGTATTTCAATTTCTGAGTTATTTGAAGGGATGATTTTAAGTTCGCCCTTTACTCCTTTAATAAATAAGGGTACGATATGAGGATCGGTTTTAGATATCTCGATCAAGCCTTCATAATGTTGTAAACTGTTAAGAGGTATTTCATGAATTGTAGGGTACTTTCGTGATATTTCGGTGAGTTTTATATAATCGTCGGTATGAGAAAAAAGACCTTCGGATGGATTAGTTTCAGGATCATTCATCTCATCCGAAGAAATCAAACGGTAGGATCCCTTTTCCCCAAATTGCTTTTTAAACCTGGTAATAGCAGTTTTATTGATGTCACTATTTCCTGTCATGGACATCAGGTATCCAATATCATTTAATTCTATATTATTCAAAAGATCATCGGCATAAACACTTCCCTCAATGGCATCCAGCCCCATTCTCTTGGATTTTTTAATGTTATCATTATTACTGTCAACCAGTACCACGTGCCTTTTATTATCCTGAAGATATTTTGCAATTAGTCTGGAAATAGAAGAGGCACCAATTATTAATATCCCTTCCGAATTCTTAACAAACACACCCACCAATTTGGCAAATAACCGTGCGGTAGTGGCATTTAGCAATACAGAGCCCAAAACCATCATGAATACAAGCGGGGTGATATATTCTGCACCAGGAACCCCTTCTTTTACAAGTCTAAGTCCAAATAAAGAGGCTATACCGGCGGCCACAATTCCACGCGGGCCAACCCAACTTATAAATGCTATTTCATTTATTTTAAGTCCGGAGTTTATAGAACTCAATATCACTCCAAATGGCCTTACTAACAATATAACCACTCCAAACAATATCAGGGAATTCCAGTTGAAGATTAGTTCCAGTTCCTCGATTTCAATATTTGCAGCCAGTAGGATAAATAAAATGGAAACCAAAAGAACGCTAAGGGATTCTTTAAAATACAAGAGTTCCTTGATATTGGGCAATTGTTTATTACCCATAACCATTCCCATGATCACTACGGCCAATAATCCGCTCTCATGAGCAAAAATATCTGCCAGTACAAATACCCCAAGTACTGTTGCCAGAATAAAAACATTAAGCAAATAATGGGGGATCACATTTTTTTTGATCAAATAGGCAAGAACATTGGCAAATGCATATCCAAAGGTAAACCCGAATAAAAGTATTTTTCCAAACTCAATAAGGGCAGTTTCGGTAAAATCCTGCCCACCTTCAACCCTAATAAATTCGAATACCAAAACTGCAATAAGTGCTCCAATTGGATCAATTAAAATTCCTTCCCATTTAAGGATGGAAGAAACGTGTGTTTTAAGCGGGATATTTCTTAAAATAGGAGAAATAACGGTAGGGCCTGTTACAATTATGAGGGCTGAAAAGAGGAAGGAAATTTGCCAGGTTAATCCCAAAATAAAGTGTGCGGCCAGACCCGCACCAAAAAATGTAACCGCTACTCCTACACTAATAAGTTTTATAATAACAGGCCCAATATGGCCCACTTCACTTTTTTTAAGAGTAAGCCCACCTTCAAATAAAATTATTGATATTGCCAGGGAGACAAAATAAAACAGACTTTCTCCCGGAAATAAACCCTCTGTTCCATTCCATATGGGTTCCAGCCATTTAGTTCCGTCTTCAGAAATAAGCGTTGAAAAGGGACCTACAAAAAGTCCTATTAAAATAAGGGGTAAAATTGCTGGCGTTTTGGTTTTCCAGGCCAGCCATTGAGCCAATATTCCAAGTATAATTAATCCTGCAAGCTCTAGCATTCTATAAATTTTTTGATTGGCATTTTAAAAAACAATTAAAATCGCCGTAAAATTAATGTTTATTATAAAACTTCAGGGATTTAAGTTCAGGCAAGTTAAGCTTTTGAAAAAACGAAATTTCCAATATTGAAAATGTATGTTAAATATTCCCGGTAGATTCTAAAGTTTTAATAAATGTCTAATGGTTTTAGTAATTTGCGGATGTAATGAATTACCCTGAAGCATGCTCACAAGGTATGTAAAAGGAAGAAGCACTCAAAACCCTTATGAAATCCCGCCGGAAATTGCGTGAGGACACCTGGGGATTAAAAAAAATCCATTTTTCATGAAATTATACCCAATAGAAGCAGGAAACTTTAAGCTGGATGGAGGAGCGATGTTCGGCGTAGTTCCAAAAACAATCTGGAATCGCACAAATCCATCAGATGAATCCAATTTAATCGATATGGCCGCGCGCTGTTTATTGATAGAAGACGGAGATAAATTAACCCTTATCGACACAGGAATGGGGGATAAGCAAAGCGACAAATTTTATGGGTACTATAATCTTTGGGGAGACGAATCTATAGACAAATCCCTAAAAAAATATGGTTTTCACCGAGACGATATCACCGATGTTTTTTTAACTCATCTCCATTTTGATCATTGTGGCGGCTGCATTCAATGGAATAAAGATAGAACAGGCTATGAACCTGCATTTAAAAATGCGCGTTTTTGGAGTAACAAGGATCACTGGTTATGGGCAACCGAACCCAATGCCAGGGAGAAGGCCTCCTTTTTAAAGGAAAATATTATCCCTATAAATCAAAGCGGAAGACTTCATTTTATAGAAAAAGATTCTTCTCAACAATTCACAAATTTACCAAATTTAGGTTTTGGTGTGTTTTTTGCAGATGGGCATACCGATAAACAAATGATCCCAAAAATAGAATATAAAGGAAAAACCATCGCTTTTATGGCAGATTTGCTTCCTACCGCAGGACATATTCCTTTGCCGTATGTAATGGGTTATGATACCCGGCCGCTAATAACTTTATCTGAAAAAGAGTTGTTTTTGAATACCGCTGCAGATGAAGGTTTTTATCTGTTTCTTGAACACGATGCGCACAATCAAATAATAACCGTAAAACACACCGAAAAAGGTGTTAGGCTGGATGAAACCTTTACCTTTAACGAACTTTTTGATTAATCTAATTCCTATATCAGGCTTATTTAATTCGATAGATATCGCTTAAATTTAACAAATAATAATTATATGCAAATACCATTTTTCAAACCCCTGCTTATTACAAGTTTGGTCTTATCCTTAGCCGGATGTAGCAGCACATCCCCTTCAATTCTTTCCACTCCCATTGAAAATATAGATGAACTTCCTTTAAAGATTGTCCCTTTAACCGATTCTCAACTAAAATATTGGGGTGAAGCAGACCTTTCCACCGATACAATCCCAGGAATGAGCATCAATAAGGCGTATGAGGAAATTATTAAAAACAAAACAGGAACTTCGGTAATTGTTGCTGTAATAGACAGTGGAGTTGATATCACCCATGAAGATCTAAAAAGTGTTGTTTGGATCAATAAAGATGAAATTCCCAACAATGGAAAAGATGATGACAACAACGGGTACATAGATGATATTCACGGCTGGAACTTTTTAGGAGATGCTGTAAAAGAAAATATGGAATACACCCGTATTTACAAACGTTTAAAACCAAGCTATGATAATAAACCTGCCAGTTCTATAAGCACTGCAAACAGGGAAGAATTTGCCCTTTATCAACGCGCTAAGGCCGAATATGAAAAAGAGTATAATGAAACCCTTCAATCCCGGGATCAATACCAACAAATAAAACAACAATTGGTTCCTGCACATGCTGCTGTATCTTCAAAACTGGGAAAAGAGGATTATTCCAAAAAGGAATTATCGGCAATGCCTGCTGATACAGACCAGATGAAAAAT
Organism: Gillisia xinjiangensis; assembly: GCF_046298265.1. Lineage (NCBI taxonomy): Bacteria > Pseudomonadati > Bacteroidota > Flavobacteriia > Flavobacteriales > Flavobacteriaceae > Gillisia > Gillisia xinjiangensis. The sequence goes on from NZ_JBKAHK010000002.1 coordinate 384,135, forward strand.
TATAAAGGCATGTTAATGCAAATCCAGAATAATGTGAATGAAAGCATTCCGGAAGCCTTAAAATTACTGGAAGAAGGCCTTACCTATTTTTCAGAGCGGTTGGATTCACATTTCAACTTTCAGCTGGATGGTAGGGCAGTAGTAGGGGATGATCCCTATGATATTACCGATACAAAATACGGGAATAACCAGGTTTCAGGTCCTTCAAAAGATAAGGAAGACATTAAACATGGTACACACGTAGCTGGAACGATTGCTGCAAAAAGAAATAATAACATTGGAATAAACGGGGTTGCAAATAATGTGAAAATAATGGTTTTACGAGCCGTTCCCGATGGAGATGAATACGATAAAGATATTGCCCTGGCCATACGTTATGCCGTAGATAACGGTGCCAAAATAATAAATACCAGTTTTGGGAAATATTTTTCTCCAAATCCGGAATGGGTAACCGATGCTATCATCTACGCAGCTGAAAACGATGTTTTGATCGTGAATGCATCCGGAAATGAAGGTTTGGATCTTGAAACCAAAAGGGTATATCCAAATGATCAACATCCTGGTGCCCCTAATGAAATATCAGATAATGTTTTAAGTATTGGAGCCCTTAATTATGAATACGGATCTGGCCTTATAGCAGGATTTTCAAATTATGGTAAAACCAATGTGGATGTATTTGCACCCGGAGTAAAAATTTGGTCCACCACTCCCAATAATACCTACGAGTATTTACAGGGAACTTCAATGGCTGCTCCGGCTGTTTCAGGTGTAGCTGCAATTATCAGGTCATTTTATCCAAAATTAACCGCAAATCAGGTTAAACAGGTAATTATGAATAGTGGTATTTCCACCAATGCTACCGTGCTCGTGGGAGAAGGAAAAATTCAGAAAAAATTCAAGGATCTTTCCGTTTCAGGAAATATGGTTAATTTATATAACGCATTAATTTTAGCAGATAAAGTTTCAAAACAGTAAATTATGAAGAGAATTTTAATAACGCTTACATTTTTATCCGGATTCTGGGCCTCTGCCCAAAACAATACTTCTTATTGGCAACAACAGGTTGATTACACAATGGAAGTAGATATGAATGTTGATAACTACCAATATACAGGTACTCAGGAGTTGGTTTATACAAATAACTCCCCGGATACCTTAAACCGCGTATTTTACCACTTGTTTTTTAATGCCTTCCAGCCTGGAAGTGAAATGGATGTAAGATCCAGAACTATTGCAGATCCAGATAGCAGGGTAGGAGATCGTATTTCAAAATTATCTGAAACCGAACAAGGGTTTTTAAAGATAAATTCGCTTACTCAAAACGGAACAACCTTAACTTATAAAGAGGTTGGAACTGTACTTGAAGTAGCACTTGAAAACCCGATACTTCCTGGAGAAAAGACAACTTTTAACATGGAATTTACAGGACAGGTGCCTGTTCAAATTCGTCGTTCCGGAAGAAATAGTTCTGAAGGAGTTGCCCTTTCAATGACCCAGTGGTATCCTAAAATAGCTGAATATGATTTTGAAGGATGGCACGCCGATCCTTATTTAGGAAGAGAATTCCACGGTGTATGGGGAGATTTTGATGTAAAGATCAGCATCGATAAAAGCTATATTATGGGTGCAACCGGATATTTACAAAATCCGCAGGAAATAGGTTATGGGTACGAAGAAGCAGGTACGAAAGTAAACCGTCCCGGTGGTAAAAAACTCACCTGGCATTTTATAGCGCCAATGGTGCACGACTTTGCCTGGGCTGCCGATCCTGAATATATTCACGATAAAAGAACCGCTGCAGATGGAACAGTGCTGCATTTTCTTTATAAAAACAACCCTGATATAAAAGAAAATTGGAAAAATCTTCAGCCTAAAACAGAAGCTTTATTGCTGTATTTTAATGAACACATCGGGGAATATCCATGGGATCAGTATTCTGTTATCCAGGGTGGTGACGGTGGAATGGAATATGCGATGCTTACCCTTATAACCGGAGAACGTACTTTTGGAAGTTTGGTAGGAGTAACCGCACATGAACTGGCCCACGCTTGGTTTCAGCATTTGCTGGCCAACAACGAAAGCAAGCACGAATGGATGGATGAAGGATTTACTTCTTATATCTCCAATCTTGCAATGAATGAGGTTATGGAGGAAGGAAAGGAAAATCCATTAGAGGGAACCTACCGAGGTTATACAAGATTGGCTACCTCTGGAATTGAGCAGCCACAGTCTACCCATTCAGACAGGTATGCAGTAAATGCTGCTTATGGAACAAGTGCCTATTCAAAAGGAGCTATATTCCTTTCTCAGCTTGGATATGTTATTGGACAAGAAAACCTTCAGAAAACAATAAATCGTTATTACGAAGAATGGAAATTTAAACACCCTACACCAAATGATTTTATAAGGATTGCTGAAAAAGTTTCCGGAGCTGAACTGGACTGGTATTTAACCGATTGGACCCAAACCACCAATACCATAGACTACTCAATAAAAGAGGTTGCGGAAGGTGAAAATGAAACAACTACCGTAACTTTTGAAAGAATTGGCCTGATGCCGATGCCTGTAGATCTAAAAGTGGTCTACAAAGACGGAACAGAGGAATTGGTTTACATTCCATTAAGAATGATGCGTTGGCAAAAACCAGCCCAGAATACTACTAAACGGATAGTTGCAGACGATTGGGCCTGGGCATATCCTACCTATACATTGAAATTGAATAAACCTAAAGCGGAAATAAGCAAAATCATTATTGATGATTCCCAGATGATGGCCGATATCAATCGTGAAAACAATGTTTTTGAGCAGGAATAAAGGTTGATTGCAAAAAATTAGAACGTCTTTCTAATAAGCATACATAAAAAGAAAGATCCGTTTTGGGAATTCCCAAAGCGGATTTTTTTAATTTAGCCCTCTAATAATTCAACGATGAATGAAAAGTTTCCTTCTTCAGAAAAACTGAAAAGCAAAATACTTATAGACCGCTTGTTTTCAGAAGGAAAATCCATAAAAAATTTCCCTTTAAAACTCATTTATCTACCCCTGAAAGAAACTGGATTAAAAACCTGTAAAACAGGGGTTTCTGTTCCTAAACGCAATTTTAAAAGAGCTGTAGACCGCAATTATTTTAAGAGATTAATGCGTGAGGCTTTCAGAAAAAATAAATATCTTGTAGAAAGCAATCCAGATCAAAAATACGCGATGATGTTTGTTTATACCACCGCTAAAAAATTTGATTATCATCAAATAAATACGTGTTTGATCCAGATTTTGGAAAAATTAAAAGAAAAGGAGGCATCTCATGAAAAAATCAATAATTAAAACAATTGGAATTGCGGTTCTTGGAATTGCAGTTCTTATTGGAACAACCGGTTTTAAATCTGATTTTTTTGCAATCGCAAAACAACTGGAGATCTTTACAACCCTGTTCAAGGAGCTGAACATGAATTATGTAGATGAAACCAACCCTGCAGATTTGATGGATACCGCCATAAAAGCAATGCTTGAAGATCTGGATCCCTATACAAATTACTGGAATGAACAGGATGTGGAAGCAGCAAGAATGAATACTGCAGGCGAATATCAAGGCATAGGAGCGGCTGTAAGGATAAGGGAGGACAGGTTTACCATCATTGAAACCTACAAAGATTTTCCGGCAGATAAAGCCGGTTTAAAGCCCGGAGATGAAATAATACAAATAGATGGAATTGCGGTGAAGGATTTCAAGGAAGATGCCGGAAAACTGCTCAACGGTGCTCCAAATTCGCAAATTACCCTCACCTACCTTAGGCAGGGGAAAACCCAGTCCACAACATTAACAAGAGGAACAGTGGCCCTTAAAGCGGTTCCTCATTATCAATTGCTGGAAGACAAAACAGGATATATCGTTTTAAGCAGGTTTAATGAAAATGCATCCAACGAAACAATTAAAGCCCTCAAAGATCTCGAAAGTCAGGGGGCAACTAAAATTATTCTTGATTTACGTGGTAATCCCGGGGGTTTGCTGAGTGAAGCTATTTTGGTTTCCAATATTTTTCTTGATAAAGGTCAATTAATCACTTCTACAAAATCTGTTATAGAGAAATACAATAAAGAATATTTCACGCCCAATGAGCCTATCAATACTAAAATTCCATTAACTGTTCTGGTAAATGGACGAAGCGCATCTGCAAGTGAAATTGTTGCCGGGGCAATTCAGGATCTGGACCGCGGGGTAGTTGTAGGTGCCAGGAGTTTTGGAAAAGGACTGGTACAGCGACCTAAAGAACTTGCATACGGAACTCAGTTAAAATTAACGATTTCCCGCTATTATACACCCAGTGGAAGATGTATTCAGGCATTGGATTACAGGGATAGGGATACCAAGGGAAATGCAGTAAGGACCAGAACAGAGGATTATAATGAGTTTAAAACCAAAAACGGAAGAAGTGTTTTTGACGGTGGTGGAATTCTTCCCGATGTAACATTAAAGACTTCAGAATATAGTGCAATAACCAATGCACTGCTGGCCAGCAATGCACTTTTTGATTTTGCTACAACGTATTATTATTCTCATAAACTGGAAAATCCCGAAAGTTTTCGGTTTAGCGATGCAGATTATAATGAATTTAAAGAACATCTGAACAAAACCGGGTTTAGCTACCAAACAAGGACCGAAATGGAACTCGATAAAGCTATGATCACAGCTAAAAATGAGGGTTTTGAAGAGGAAACCATTCAGAATTATAAGGAGATAACGCTTGAAATAGAAGCGGCTAAAAAAGAAGAACTCGATGCTAAAAAACCAGAGTTGGTAAGTTTATTAACCGATGAAATTATTAAAAGATATTTCTATCAGGAAGGATTGTATAAATATTATGTAAAGCATAATCCTGAAATTCTTGAAGCCAGGGCTATTCTTAATAATCAACAGCGTTATAAATCTATTTTAAAATAATACACTTCATTCACCTTATTTATAAACCATACCTGGTTCTTGCAGTTACGCAAAAGACGGAACAATTTTGGCTCTTTACCAGACATTACTGATTTTATAAATGATAAAGGTTCCACTCAGGAACCTTTTATCATTGCAATATGTGGAATACCATCTTCCAGATATCCTTCCCCTAATTGAATAAAACCGTGGGTTTCATAGAACTTTATTAAATATTTTTGCGCGGAAAGTTTTATGTTTTTAGTCTGGTATTGGTTTTTTATAAGGTCGATGGAAGCTTTGAGTATGTCGTGGCCAAATCCATATTTTCTGAAGTTAGATTTTACAATCACTCTGCCAATAGATGCTTCCTCAAAATAATATCCCGGTTTAAAACAGCGCGTATAGGCAACAAGCTCATCTCCTTCAAAACCCATCACATGGATAGCCTTGCTGTCTTTTCCGTCTATATCCTGGTAAACGCAATCCTGTTCTACAACAAAAACCTCAGATCTTAGCTGTAAGATTTTATAGAGTTCCTCTAGTTCAAGTTCCTGAAATGTTTTTATTTTAATATTCATTCAAAAGCAATTAAATTGAGATGATTGGATACGGAAATTTTTTATTTTTCAAATGGAATTTTTGCTACCCTGTTTTGATGCCTACCTCCTTCAAAATTGGTATTTAGGAAAATATCAACCATATCAATCGCCTGAGTTTGCGAGACAAACCTGGAAGGAATACTTAATATATTAGCATCATTATGTTGTCGTGCAAGTTTAGCTATTTCAGTAGTCCAACACAAAGCACAACGAATTCCCTGGTGTTTATTTGCAGTCATAGAAGCTCCATTTCCGCTTCCACAAATAATTATTCCAAGATCCACTTTCCCGTTTTCAACATCATTGGCCACAGGATGAACAAAATCCGGATAATCTACACTTTCTTCAGAGTCCGTCCCATAATTAACAACATCTATTTCTTTAGATTCCAGATAGGCCATTATAGCATGTTTATATTCGGTTCCTGCGTGATCGTTTCCAATTGAGATGGTCATAGTTATGTTTTTAGTTAAGCAAAGGTAAAAAATGGCTTGTTAACTTAAATTATTTTGATTGTTAATTACTAACTGTACTTCCTTTATTTTAAAGACTTTGGAAATATCGTTAAATTGTGGATAACCTTTAGTTAGAATCTAACAACGAAATTTGGATAAGTGGATGAGAATTAGAATAGAAAAAATTAACCCTTAAAAGCAAATTATAACTCTGCAATTTTTAGACAACTTATGAGCACTAAAAATGGCATTGTGAACAACCAAAACAAAATTAATTTTCACATTTTTATATTAACAAGATTTTGTTAACCATTGTTAAGAAAACCTTAAAAATAAGTCAAAATCAAGAAGTTGGGTCTTTATAGTTATGTTAACAAGTTGAAATCAATTGTTCGTAATGAGAAATCCAATTTTAATTCAAAAAAGTTATGCTACAAATTAACAAGCTATAATAAGCATCAGTTTTAATTTTAGTAAAAGAAGAAAAATGAAATATATATTATTTATGTTAACAACTATAGTTTCTATGAGATAAAATTAATGAAAGGATTTAAAACTTTTTAGTTAAAACCAAGTATATGATACTTAAGCAAAAGCCATTTTAATATTATAAAAAATAATAATTCAGGCTATGTATATTCACATAGTTCTTATTTCACTTGGTTTAATAGGCTTTAAATGAAAAAATAATATTTTATTCAAAATAAATTTTGGTAGTTTTATTAAGTAAACTATTTTGCTTTGAATAGATTGTTACCTGAATTTCTGTAAACGATTTTTTATTCAAAGTTTTATTTACAAGAACAGTTACTCCTATTAACCCCAGAAGGAAAATAAGAAAAAACAACAATGATATTTTAGAGGACTTACTCAAAACCATAACGTTTTTTAAAAAATCTGGGGAATTAGATGGGGGATTTTATTGGGGAATGGGAATATGAATTTAAGAAACTTTTAATAAAAAACAAATGATTTAACCAAAAAATATTTTCTTAACTATTTGTTAATCAAAGGAGTCCTTTTGTTTATAGGGTTTAACCTTTAAAACATACTTAACAAATCTTTAGCGGCTTATTAATCTAAAGTCACATAATAGCTGTAATTTTATGCTTTATTTAAATTTATGAAGAAGAAAAAGAGTAAATCGCATACATCCGGAGGCAAGGATAATTTTTCAAAAACCATTCTGGATATCTTAAGAAAATCACCTGAAAACGCTTTTAACTATAAACAAATTGCTGCAAAACTTGGTGTAGATGATCCTGGATCAAGAAATAAAATTATAAGAGTGCTGGCGCAGCTTGCGGCAAAAAAGCAAATTAAGGAAGAAGACAGGGGAAAATTCAAGATTGAAGCAAACCTGGAATATTATTCAGGTATACTTGATATGACCACCAAAGGTTTTGGTTATGTTGTGGTAGAGGAACTGGAGGACGATGTTTTTATACCTCAAAATGCGTTGAACAAAGCACTAAACGGGGATGAAGTAGAAATTTATATTTACAATAAACGAAACAAAAGGAAATCGGAGGGGGAAGTAGTAAAAATCCTTAACCGAAAACGTACGGAATTTGTGGGAATTCTCCAACTGAAGGAGAATTTTGGTTTTGTTGCTATTGGAGATCCAAAGATGTATACCGATATTTTTGTTCAAAAAAATAAGATACTGGATGCCCAGGATGGTGATAAAGTGGTTGTTATCCTTGAAGAATGGCCTGAAAAGGCTGATTCTCCTTTTGGAAGAGTAAAAGAAGTTCTTGGTAAACCAGGCGAGCACCAAACTGAAATGCATTCCATTTTAGCACAATATGGATTACCGCATGAATTTCCCAAGGAAATAGAAGATTTTGCCAATGGTATTGATACTTCTATAAAGGAATCTGAAATCAAAAAAAGAAGGGATTTAAGGGATACGCTTACTTTCACTATCGATCCGCAGGATGCTAAGGATTTTGATGATGCATTAAGTTTTGAGGCTCTAAAAAATGGAAATTACAACATTGGAATACATATAGCCGATGTTTCTCATTACCTGCTACCTGGAACAGTTTTAGATGATGAGGCCTATGAACGGGCAACCTCGATATATCTTGTAGACCGCGTGGTTCCTATGTTGCCGGAAGTACTTTCCAACAACGCATGTTCATTAAGGCCTAATGAGGAAAAGTATACTTTTTCTGCCATTTTTGAAATAGATACCAAAGGCCATGTAATAGATCAATGGTTTGGAAGGACGGTTACAAACTCCGATTATAGATTTGCCTACGAAGAGGCACAATATATCATTGAAACAAATCAGGCTGTGATTCCGGATGAAATTTCCATTCAGGAAAGCGGTTATACGGTGAATGATGATGTGGTTTCTGCGATTACAACAATGAACGATCTCGCTATGACAATGCGCGATAGAAGGATGAAAGAAGGTGCAATTTCTTTTGATAAGGTGGAAGTGAAATTTCAGTTAAGCGAAAACAATGAGCCTATTGGAGTATATTTTAAAACTTCAGCTGAAGCCAATAAGCTTATTGAAGAATTTATGCTTTTGGCCAATAAAAAAGTGGCAGAGTTTATTGGAAAACAAACACCAAAAAAGACCTTCGTATATCGATGTCACGATGAACCGGATGAGTCTAAACTTAATTCCCTGCAAACGGTTATTTCGAAATTTGGATATAAAATAGATTTAAAGGATAAAAAATCCATCGCTAATTCTCTTAATACGCTGTTGAGCGATGTACAGGGTAAAAAAGAGCAAAATATGGTAGATACCCTTACCATCAGGACGATGAGTAAGGCATACTACAGCACTAAGAATATAGGACATTACGGTTTGGCATTCGATCATTATTCTCATTTTACATCCCCTATAAGAAGATATCCGGATGTGATGACGCATAGGTTGCTTCAGGAATACCTGGATAATAAACCATCTGCCAAAGAAGAGGAATACGAGGAAAAATGTAAGCATAGCAGTGATATGGAAAGCCTTTCTACCAGTGCTGAAAGGGATTCCATAAAGTTCATGCAGGTTAAATTTATGCTGGATCACCAGGAAGAAGAATTTTTAGGAGTTATTTCAGGAGTTACAGAATGGGGTATTTATGTGGAGATTGAAGCCAATAAATGCGAAGGAATGGTTAGACTTAGGGATATTAGGGACGATCATTATGAATTTGACGAGGAACAATATGCCATAGTTGGAAGAAAAACCAAAAATAAATATACTCTTGGAGACGAAGTGTATGTAAGTGTAAAAAATGCCGATTTGGTAAAAAGACACTTGGATTTCAATTTAGTTGGAAGTAGAAAAAGTGTAGAAAAGGAATAATTTATAATTTTCCAATTCAGAAATAATTAACTGGGTGCAGGCTAAAAATATTTATAGGATGGAAATCCATAAATAATTGGTAGGAAGGCATGCTTTGGAGGAACTCCAAAATATATATTCTAAAACCTTATCTTTGTAGAAATCACATTTGTGTATGATTCAAGATATTTTGGCCGCCATACCTCTGGGAATTTTCTTGGCTTTTTTACTTGGACCCGTATTTTTTGTTTTGTTGGAAACAGCGGCAATTAAAGGATTCAGAGCTGCATTTTCCTTTGATTTAGGCGTAATTTTAGCCGATATTGTTTTTCTCTTTATAGCATATCTCAGTACTTCAAAATTACTTTCAAGCTTAAAAAACGATCCTGCATTGTATATTTTTGGAGGAATGATCCTTGCCACTTACGGTTTAATGTCGTTTATACAAACTAAAAAAGCACTTCCACTTGAAGATGAAATCCCTGAAGTAAGAAAATTAAACAGAAGCGATTTTTTTGGTATGGCAGCCAAAGGTTTTCTCCTAAATTTTATAAATATTGGTGTATTGGGATTCTGGCTTGGATTGATTATCGTTTTTGGTCCTACGCTCAATATGGAAACAAACAGGATTTCGGTATTTTTCGGAACTATTCTTATCACTTACCTTGTAATAGATATTGTTAAAATCCTCCTGGCTAAAAAATTAAACAGGAAATTGACACCTAACCGAATATACTTAATGAAGAAAGGCATCAGTATTTTAATGATAATTTTCGGGATAATATTAATTATTCGGGGTGTTTTTCCTAAGAGGGCAGAGAAGTTACAGGAACGAATTGATATTATCCATCCTGAAAACGTCGTTTCATTACTCCCTAAAGATTCCAAAATTTACTTTTTTCAGAAGAAAGGATAATTTCTTTCTTCGTTTAGGCTGAAGAAAACTTGACAAGCCTGAGGAATTCATAATATTGAGAATTATTAGATTATAAAACATAAAAAAAGCTTCCTGAAAAGGAAGCTTTTGGAGGCATCGAGCGGATTCGAACCGCTGTACGAGCTTTTGCAGAGCTCTGCCTAGCCACTCGGCCACGATGCCATTAATTTGGTTGGCAAATGTAACAAAATTTTCTATTTACTGAACAAAAAACTAGCGGGATTTAGTTCTGCACACACTTACCATTTCTACATCCCCATCAATTGGAGGGTTTATTTTTGATACACAGACCTTTACTTTTTTTATAAGATTCAATTCTGCTAAAGTCCTTACAAGAATACGTTCGGCAACAGTTTCCAATAATTTAGAACGAATCGCCATCTCCTCTTTTACTATTTTGTTAAGATGAACATAATCGATCGTATCTACTAAAGAATCAGTTTTAGCCGAAAGAGACAAATCACCGTGTACCGTAAGGTCTACGCGGTAATCGCTTCCTATTTTCCCTTCTTCTTCCAAACAACCGTGATTCGAGAAGGTTCTTATGTTTTTTAATTTGATGGTTCCCACACTTTTTTTACAAATGTAGAACCCCGCAACCTAATATGTTCTATAAAATTCATTTTTTCAGTTTTAATCAAAATCCCGGGGCGTGGCCACGAAGTATGAATTGGAAAAATACTTTTAAAAATTCGAACCAAGCCCGCCTGAACCAATCGGGCAGGCCTCGGGGAATTAAAGCCTCAATGGAGGATTAACCTTGATTTACTGGAAGAATTTATTGGAATTAAGGTTGTTTTATTCTTTAACTTGTTTCTTTAGCTTGCTTCAAGGTAATTGATTGGTATTCCCGAGCGAATTTTTGATAACTTTGCCACCTATTTTTTATCCAGAATTATTATGACTGAAGTAAAAAAACCCCTCAATTTTATTGAGCAAATTATAGAAGAAGATCTTAAGGAAAATTATTCCAGGGAACAATTGAAATTTCGTTTTCCTCCGGAACCTAATGGTTATTTACATATTGGACACGCAAAATCCATTTGTTTGAATTTTGGATTAGGAGTGAAGTATGGTGCTCCGGTAAATCTTCGGTTTGATGATACCAATCCAATCAAAGAAGAACAGGAGTTCGTGGACTCCATCAAAGAAGACATTTTATGGCTTGGTTTTAAATGGGAAAAAGAATGCTATGCTTCCGATTATTTTCAACAGTTATATGATTGGTCTGTTCAAATGATAAAGGATGGATATGCTTATGTAGATAGTCAGACTTCCGCAGTTATGGCAGAACAAAAGGGAACTCCAACGCAGCCCGGGATCCATAGTCCGTTTAGGTCCAGGTCGGTCGAAGAAAATCTGGATCTTTTTGAAAAGATGAAGAATGGAGAAACCGAAGAAGGAGCGCATGTACTTCGGGCTAAAATAGATATGGCCTCTAAAAATATGCTAATGCGTGACCCTGTAATGTACAGGAGTTTACATAAAAACCACCACCGTACAGGAAACGACTGGATGATCTATCCTATGTACGACTGGGCACATGGCCAAAGTGATTTTATAGAACAGGTTTCACATTCCTTTTGTACACTTGAATTTGTGATGCACAGGGAGCTTTATAATTGGTTTTTAGGGGTGATTGATACCAAGGATCAATTAAACCCAAAACAAACCGAATTTGCCCGTTTAAATTTGAGTTATACGGTGATGAGTAAACGCAAACTTGCAGAATTGGTGAATAATAAATTAGTTTCTTCCTGGGACGATCCCCGAATGCCTACCATATCTGGATTGCGAAGAAGGGGATATACACCGGCTTCCATCAGGAAATTTGCCGAAACCATTGGAGTGGCAAAACGTGATAATATTATTGATGTATCGCTGCTTGAGTTTTGCATACGCGAGGATTTGAATAAAATTGCACCTCGTGTTATGGGTGTTTTAGAGCCTGTTAAATTGGTGATTACCAATTATAAGGATGGAAAGGAAGAGTGGCTTGAAACCGAAAACAACCCTGAAGATGAATCGGCAGGTACAAGGGAAATTCCTTTTTCAAAAGAACTTTATATAGAAAGGGAAGATTTTAAAGAAGAAGCCAACCGGAAATTTTTCAGGCTTAGCATTGGCAAAGAGGTAAGGCTTAAAAGCGCATATATTATAAAAGGGGAGAAGGTTATAAAAGATGAAAACGGAGAGATCCTTGAAATTCATTGTACGTATGATTCCAAAAGTAAAAGTGGAAGTGGTACCGAGGAAGCTTTAAGGAAGGTTAAAGGGACTTTACACTGGGTTTCTGTAAAGCACGCAGTTCAAGCAGAGATACGGCTTTACGATCGCTTATTTAATGAGGAATCTCCAGATACGGATAAGGAAAAGAGTTATTTGGAATTTATCAATCCGGATTCCTTACAAATCGTGAATGGATATGTTGAACCTGGGTTAAAAGGAGCCGGTGTTTCAGAAAAATTCCAGTTTCAGCGAATTGGATATTTTAATGTGGATAAGGATACTACTGAAGACAAACTTGTTTTTAACAGAACCGTTGCCTTACGCGATTCCTGGGGAAAACAAAACCAGTAATACTGGCGGAAATCAAGGTTTTAAAGGCCATTTAAGAATATTTTGGGAAAGGAAGTTTACATATTAACCGGTTATTAACAGAGGAAACCTTAGTTTTAAGTTAATTTTGTGCAATAAATAATCAATTAAATCAAAAAATAATTATGGCAAATACAGGAAATACCTTATTAGCGTTGATAACAGGTGCCGCTATTGGTGCAGCTGTTGGGTTGTTATATGCTCCGGAAAGTGGAGATGAAACCCGTAAAAAAATAAGTAAAGAAACCAAAAAAGCGCAGGAAGAATTTAATAAAAAATATAAGGAAACTTCCTCTAATTTAAGCTCAAAGGCTAAAAAAGCCCGTAAAGATTTTGAATCCCGCCTTGAGGAAACTTTATCTTCAGCCAGCTATAAAGCTGATGAAATCCTGGAAGCAATGGAATCTAAACTTGAGGATCTTAGAAAACAAAACGCCAAATTAAAAAAAGACGTTAAATCAGATTCCGCTTCAGACATTCCGGATAGAGCTATAATATAAGTTTAGTATGGCTTTTGAAAAACTAACCAATAGTATTCAAGATCTTAATGATAATATTCGCGCACTCGCACACAGCAGTGCCGAATATTATAAGTTGGACTTATACAAGAAAATAATAAGAGGAGCAATCTTCCTTGTTAATATGATGTTGATTGGTTTTATATGCCTTATTGTACTTTTATTTTTATCCATTGCCGTTGCAATTACAATTGGAGAAGCATTAGGGATACCCAGTGCAGGATACTATATTGTAGGAGGCTTTTATTTGCTCATACTTATTTTTATATGGGTATTTGGGAAGCATTACATCCGGAAGATCATCCTTCTTAAATCCTCCAGAACTTTCTTTAACGATTAATTTTATGCTATGAAAGAGTACAGTTCATTTGATGAAATAGAAAGAGATCTGAAGATTCTAAAATTACAAACACAAATAGATAAGGAGGAGATAAAATTAAGTTATGAACTTACTAAGGATAACATGTCTCCGTTTTCCCTTATTGCAAGTATGGCGAGCTCTGTAATTCAAAAGGCCCTGGTTTTAAAAGCTGTTGCAAAAATATTTGGTGTAAAGAAAGTAATTACTTCAACGCGTTAAATTTTAATTCCAACACTTGGGATTTTTAAAGGATAAAGTCATCGAAATTTCGATGACTTTATCCTTTTTTCAATTTGAGATTGATACTGAATGATTGTTGACCGTTAAACATTTTTTGTGAAAGCAGAAACCACACATTCATTTAGCTATCCAATGGTATTTTTAATCCCTCATTGAGGGTTTAATTCCACGAGGCCTGCACGAGTCGTTCAGGCTGGGCTTGCCCCGAGGTTTTTGATTTAACAAACCTTATTTTTCTGAATTTTTCAATTATATCGATAATAAAGTGTTTTAAAAAAAACAGAAATCATGACTAAATGTTTATCCGTTAATTAAAATCAGGTCTTTTATCTTGGTTCTTGCAGTTACGCAGAAGGTGGAACGATCCTGGCTCTTTATCGGACATTACTGATACTGAATAATATAATAACGTGATTTTCTATTTCTCTTAATTATTCTTCCGTTCCTGAATTCCTATCCTTTCGTTCCTTTTTTTTATTCTGAAGGTATAAATTTTCAGCATTTTTTTGCTTCATAGCTTCTCCAATCTGGTTGGATGCGGTAAAAGAAGCGATCATATTATTTAGCATATCGCTTCCTGCCTGTGGGGAATTGGGGAGTAGAATGAGATTGCTGTTGGTTTGCTCTCCAATAGCCTGCAGGGTGTCATAATGTTGGGTTACAACAATTAAAGCCGAAGCTTCCTGAGAATTAATTCCTACTTTATTTAAAACATCTACACTTTCTTCCAAACCTCTTGCGATCTCCCGTCGCTGATCTGCGATTCCCTGTCCCTGTAATCGCTTGCTTTCTGCTTCCGCGCGGGCTTTAGCCACTATTTTGATACGTTCAGCCTCCGCTACGTATTCTGCAGCTACCTTTTCCCTTTCAGCAGCATTTATCCTGTTCATCGCCGATTTTACCTGCGCATCGGGGTCTATATCTGTAACCAGGGTTTTTATAATATCATATCCATAGTCCTGCATAGCTTGATTTAATTCCCTTTTCACCGCATTTGCAATGTCATCCTTTCGTTCAAAAACATCATCCAGTTTCATTTTTGGAACTTCAGCCCGCACAACATCAAAGACATAAGAGGTGATCTGGTCATTGGGATTTTCCAGTTTATAGAAGGCATCATAAACATTTGTTTTCATAACCTGGAACTGCACAGAAATTTTTAGTTTTACAAACACATCATCCTTGGTCTTGGTTTCTACCAGAACATCCAGTTGCTGAACTTTTAAATTAATGCGTCCCGCTATTTGGTCTATAATAGGAACTTTAAAATGTAAAC
Organism: Gillisia xinjiangensis; assembly: GCF_046298265.1. NCBI lineage: Bacteria > Pseudomonadati > Bacteroidota > Flavobacteriia > Flavobacteriales > Flavobacteriaceae > Gillisia > Gillisia xinjiangensis. The sequence continues at coordinate 399,344 of NZ_JBKAHK010000002.1, forward strand.
CCGAATTTCTGATACTTCTGAATTTTCCGAATCGCTCTATAAGAGCTGAAGTTTGTTGTTTCACGGTAAATATTCCTGAAAACAGGATAATTAGTGCAAAAACAAGAACAATGGGAATAAGAATTGTTGCAAGCATAGTGTTTAGTATAATTTAGATGCATAATATACTAATAATTGACCTACTTTAGATTATTAAAAATTTTTAAAATATGCGAAATTTAACCTTATTTATAGTGAGTATGCTTATGATTTGTACTCTTTGTATACAGGCACAAAACAGGTATGGAGACTCCTACAACCGGCTTGGGATACAGGCTGGGATCAACTATGGAGGATTTAATAGCGATGATTTTAATACTTCTGAAAAAGCAGGATATATGGTTGGACTAACTACCCGTGCCGCTGTTTATAATAATTTCATCATTATCTACGGGATTAATTTCTATGAATTCAAAACAGGAATAAATATCATGGAAACACAGGCTTCTCAATCCATAGTTGCTAATTTTAAAGCTACAGGGGTTCAATTAAACCTTTTTGGAGGCCACAAGATCATTGGAGAACATTTAAGCTTTGAAGCGGGTCCTGTGCTTCAAATAAACAGCAAATGGAAACCTGAAAAGGAATTTGAAAATTATTTTATAGAAGGCTACGATCTTCAGGCTGAGGATCTGGAAGAGATTTCCAGGGTTAACTTTAATGTTGCCGGAAATATTTCGGCGGGTTTCAGGGATGTTAAATTATGGATTCAATATCAATACGGCGTAAATAATATTTTCAGCAAACTAAATTCTGAAGGACTGGAAAATAAAGATTCCCGCGCTGCTAATCTAAATGGTCATTTAGGTTTAGCAACAGCGGGAATTGTAGTTTATTTATAACCCCCCAGGGCTTGCTCCGGGGATAGTGATCATCTATTTAAGCGCGGTTACAGCGTAATTAATTCGCTTCAGGGTTTCTTCTTTTCCTAACATGGCGGCAATTTCAAAAACATCCGGACCCTGCATTGCACCAACAAGCGAAAGCCTGAATGGTTGCATCACTTTTCCAAATCCAATTTCACTTGATTCAATCCAGGATTTGACGTCATGCTTTAGTTTTTCAACCTCAAAATTTTCTACTTTTGATAAAATCACTGCAAGTTTTTCCATGATCTCAGCACTGTCCTCTTTCCAGGCCTTTTTTGCTGCCTTCTCATCAAATTCTTTAGGTGCCTCAAAGAAATAACTTCCCAATTCCCAGAAATCGTCCACAAAAACAGCACGTTCCTTTAAAAGGTTTACCACTTCAATAACGTATGTCAGGTTAAATGATATCTCTTTGGATTCCAGTATTCTTTGAAATTCCTTGGCTAGATCATAGTCAGATTCCAGTTGCAAATAGTGCTGTTGAAACCATTTTGTTTTTTCAGGATCAAATTTGGCCCCGGATTTATGTACCCTGGAAATTTCAAAAGCTTGTACCAATTCCTCCAGGATGAAAAATTCCTGTTCGGTACCCGGATTCCACCCAAGGAGACTTAACATATTTACAAGAGCTTCCGGCAGGTAGTTTTCTTCGCGGTATCCGGCTGAAACCTCTCCTGTTTTAGGATCTTTCCATTCCAAAGGAAAGACAGGGAAGCCCATTTTATCTCCATCGCGTTTGCTTAATTTTCCTTTTCCCTGAGGTTTTAAAATAAGCGGTAAATGGGCGAATTTTGGAGCTGTCCATCCAAATGCCCGGTAAATCAGGACATGTAAAGCAAGGGAAGGAAGCCATTCCTCACCGCGAATCACGTGTGAAATTTTCATCAAATGATCATCAACAATATTTGCCAGATGATAGGTTGGTAAACCATCACTTTTAAAAAGCACTTTATCATCCAACACAGCAGTATCTATTTCCATATTCCCCCTAATTTCGTCGTACAGCTCCAGGGTTTCAGATTCCGGGGATTTGAAACGAATTACATAAGGAACCTCTGCATCCAGGTTTTCCCTTACTTTATCTTCAGAAAGGGATAAGGAATTATTCAATTTTTGTCGGTTATGCCAGTTATAAATGAAGGTTTTCCCTTTTTCTTCATGATCCTTCCGATGTTCTTCCAATGCTTCTGAAGTATCAAACGCATAATAGGCATTTCCGGATTCCAGCAATTTATCGGCATATTCTTTATATAAATGTGCACGCTCACTTTGGCGATATGGGCCGTAATCTCCTTCTTTCCCGGGGCCTTCATCATAAGGAATTCCACACCAATTCAGGGAATCAATAATATATTGTTCGGCGCCTTCCACAAACCTGTTTTGGTCTGTATCCTCTATCCTCAAAAGGAAATCTCCGTTGTGTTTTTTTGCGAATAAATAATTATATAATGCTGTTCTTACACCACCTATATGTAAAGGTCCTGTTGGACTGGGTGCAAAACGTACGCGTACTTTAGCAGGCATAATTGTGAATTTTAAATGCAAAGGTAATGGATTCTAAAGGTTTTTACCATTTTTATAGCTTGTTAGGTAGAGGCATCGGTTTGCACTTTTGAAATATCTAATTCCAATAAAAGAAATATGAGAAAGTTATAAGAAATTCGTAGTTTTAATACCGGGAAAGGAAGGAGGAAAAATCATGGAGGATTTCAATTTTATTCAACAGAAATTATCAGCATTTATAAAAAGATTTTATATAAATGAATTGCTGAAAGGCAGTATTTTGTTTTTTTCCATCTGGCTTTTTTATCTCATCCTTATTCTGCTTATCGAATACTTTTTCTGGTTGGCACCCACCGGCAGAAGTTTCCTATTTTGGATTTTTATAGCCGTTTCATTTGGATTGTTGTTTAAATTCATTTTGGTTCCGTTGGGAAAACTCTTTAAAATATCTAAAGGGATAAGTCTCGCAGAAGCTTCCAGAATGATAGGCAGGCATTTTCCGGAAGTAAATGATAAGCTGCTTAACGTATTGCAATTGGAAAATTCTTCCGAAAAATCGGATTTGTTGCTTGCAAGCATCGCTCAAAAATCCAGAGAATTAAAGCCCATACCTTTTAAATTTGCAGTTAATTTCAAATCCAGTCTGAAGTATTTGAAATATGCCGCATTTCCCGTAATAATTATTCTCGCCTTTTTGCTCACAGGGAATTCTTCTGTTTTTTCAGATAGTTATTCCCGCGTGGTACATTATAAAACCATTTATGAACCACCGGCGCCTTTTATCTTTATCTTGAATAATGATGAGTTTTTAGTAGAGGAGGGTAAGGATCTTAAGTTGGAAGTTAAAACCAGTGGGAAGCTTGTTCCGGAAACAATGACGATTCATTATAATGGGGAAATGTATTATTTGAAATCTACTAACGCCAATGAATTTGAATATGATTTCCGCGGAATAAAAGAAGATATAGAATTTTATTTAAGCTCCAATAATGTTAGGTCCCGGAATTATAAAATCGAGGCTTTAGAGGTTCCTAGACTATTGGATTTTCAAATGCATCTGGAGTATCCAAAGTACCTTCAAAAAAAAGCTGAAACTGTTAAAGGAACTGGAAATGTGAATATCCCCGAAGGCACAATGGTTTCCTGGGAGTTAAACACAAAATCTACAGATAGGGTAGCTTTTGTTTTAAAGGACAGCGTAATTCAGTTTGAGAAGGAAAATGCCAAATTTACTATGGTCACACCCGTATTTTCAAATTTTGATTACAGGATCAAAACTTCAAATTCCAGGGTTGAAGATCATGAGGTTCTGGAATATTCAATTTCTGTAATAAGGGATCAGTTTCCGCAGATCACGGTAGAACATAAACTCGATAGTATTGACGGGGAAAGTCTTTATTTCTTCGGAAAGGTTTCCGATGATCACGCGGTTTCTGCCGTGAATATGGTGTATTATGTTGATAATGAAGAAGATAAATCTGAAAAAATTGCAATAACTGTAGAAAATCAGAATTTCAATGAATTTCTAAACTCGTTCCCAGGAAATATTGCTTTGGAAAGAGGAAAAGAGTACAGTATTTATTTTGAGGTTTTCGACAATGATGGAATACGGGGCGCTAAGCGCAGCAAAAGTGAAGTTTTTAGTTTCAGGGAAAAATCGGATAAAGAGATCGTAGAAGAACAACTTCAGCAACAGGGGGAATCCATACAAAATCTTACACAGAGTCTCGATCAAATGCAACTTTCAGAGCAGGAATTAAAGGAGCTTTCTCAACTTCAGAAACAAAAAGACAAGTTTAATTATAACGACCGGAAGAAGCTTGATAATTTCCTGGATCGCCAAAAGCAACAATCAGAAATGATGAAAAATTATTCTGAAAAGTTAAAGCAAAGTTTGGAGGATAAAGTTGGAACTGAAGAAAGCAGCAAGTTTAAAGAGGAACTTAAAGACAGGTTAGAACGGAATGAAAAACGCCTTCAGGAAAATGAAGCACTGCTGGAAGAATTGCAGAAATATTCAGAAAAAATCAACAGGGAAGAATTAACCGAAAAACTTGAAAAACTCTCCAAACAAAACAGCACTGAGCAAAAGAATCTGGAACAACTCCTGGAGTTGACCAAACGATATTACGTTCAGGAAAAAACCCAAAAACTTGCAAATGAATTAAGTGAACTGGCTCAAAAGCAGGAGGCGTTAAAAGATAAGGATTCATCAAATGCAGTTCAGGATCAGGAAGAAGTCTCAAAGGAATTTGAAGATTTCCAGAAACAAATGGAGGAGTTGGAAAAGGAAAACGAGAATTTAAAGAAGCCCATGGATCTTGGAAGGGAAGAGGAAAAAGAACAGGACATAAAGGAAGAGCAACAACAGGCAAAAGAGAATCTGGAAAAAAATAAGTCAAAAGAGGCCGGAAAAAACCAACAGAAGGCGGCAGAAAAAATGAAGGAAATGAGCAAAAAAATGAAAGCTTCTCAAATGATGGCTCAAGGGGAACAGCTAAATGCCAATATTGAAAGCATGCGGCAAATCCTTAGTAACCTCCTCGTTTTTTCCTTTGAACAGGAAGATTTGCTTCTTAAATTCAGGGATTTAAGGATTAACGATCCGGGATATGCAAAGGAGTTGAGGAAGCAACAGGTTTTAAAGGACCATTTCCGCCATATAGACGATAGTATTTTTTCCCTCGCGCTTAATAATCCACTGATCACAGAAAAGATCACCTCCAAATTAACGGATATTGAGTTTAATATAGATAAATCTTTGGAACGGCTTGCTGAAAATGAATTGCCGCAGGGAACTGCTAGTCAGCAATACGTAATGACCGGAACCAATGAGTTGGCTTTAATGTTGAGTGATGTATTGGCAAATTTGCAGGAAATGGCAAATTTGCAGCTAGGTTCTGGCGGGACTGGAAAAGGCATGCAGCTGCCCGATATTATTCAATCCCAGGAACAATTAGGAGAAAAAATGCAGCAAGGAATGTATCCAGGTGAAGGAGAAGAGCCTAAAGATGGTGAGGGAGATGGTAAAGACGGCGACCAGAATGGAGAGCAGGAAAAAGGATCGGATAGGTTGGACGAAAAGATGGACGGTGAGTTGTATGAGATATTCAAGGAACAACAAATGCTTAGGCAACAACTGGAAGATAAATTAAAGGAACGTGGTTTGGATAAGAAAAATTCTGGTTTGTTAAGGGAGATGGAAAATGTGGAGCGGGATATTCTTGAGAAAGGATTTAATTCCGAAACGAGCCAACGGATGAACCGGATTGTGCATAGATTGCTTCAACTTGAGAGTGCGGTGATGGAGCAGGAGGAGGAGGAAAGGAGAATTTCCAGGACTAACGAGAATAGTTTTGAGAACCACGCTAAGGATCAAATCATTAAGGCAAAAGAATATTTTAATTCTACAGAAATTTTAAACAGACAAACCTTACCTTTACGCCCTGTTTATAAAGAAAAAGTAAAGCGCTATTTTGAAGGAGTCGAAAATTAATTTTTATTCGGAAAATGAGTTCCAACTTGAACATGAGAAATCTTATGAAAGTTGGATCGAACGGGTGATTGATTCGGAAAATAAAAAGCTGGAAGAGATCAGTTATATTTTTTGCGACGACGATTATTTGCTGGATATAAATATGAAATATCTGGATCATGACACCTTTACCGATATTATTTCTTTTGACTACTCTATAGGGAATATACTACAGGGTGATGTCTATATTAGCACTGAGAGGGTGGAGGAAAATTCCCGGGAATTCAATGTTAGTTTTGAGGAAGAATTGCGACGGGTTATAATCCACGGGGTTTTGCATCTTTGTGGTTACAACGATAAAACGGAAGAAGAATCCTCTTTGATGAGACTTAAAGAAGAGGAAAAACTGAAATTGTTCCACGTGGAACAATAGGAAAAGATAAGCTATATGTTTGATAAGGAATATGATGTAATTGTGGTAGGAGGCGGTCACGCCGGAAGTGAGGCAGCTGCAGCAGCGGCCAATATGGGAAGCAGTACCTTGCTTATCACCATGAACCTTCAAAATATTGCACAAATGAGCTGTAATCCAGCTATGGGCGGTATTGCAAAGGGACAGATCGTTCGGGAAATTGATGCCATTGGGGGTTACAGCGGATTGGTGAGTGATACCAGTGCCATTCAGTTTAAAATGCTCAATAAATCTAAAGGCCCTGCAATGTGGAGTCCAAGGGTTCAAAGCGACAGAATGATGTTTGCCGAACACTGGCGATTGAGGCTTGAGAATACGGCAAATCTTGATTTTTACCAGGAAATGGTTGCCGGTTTAATCGTTGAAGGAAATAGGATTGCCGGAGTTCGAACTTCTCTTGGACTTGAAGTAAGGGCAAAATCTGTGGTGCTTACAAACGGTACTTTTTTAAACGGGTTAATTCATATAGGAAATAAAAATTTTGGTGGTGGTCGTTCTGGCGAAAGAGCCGCTACAGGAATTACAGAAGAGCTTGTTCAACTTGGATTTGAATCGGGCAGAATGAAAACCGGAACGCCTCCGCGTGTGGATGGCCGTTCCTTGGATTACTCAAAAATGGTAGAACAACCCGGTGATGAAATCCCTTCCAAATTCTCTTACCTGGATGAAACACAACCTTTGGTAAAACAACGTTCCTGCTATATGACGTATACCTCCAATGAGGTACATAATATATTGAAAGAAGGTTTTGACCGTTCTCCAATGTTCAACGGAAGGATTAAGAGTATTGGACCTCGATATTGTCCATCTATAGAAGATAAGATCAATAGATTTGCCGATAAGGATAGGCATCAGTTATTTGTGGAGCCGGAAGGATGGAATACGGTAGAGATGTATGTAAATGGGTTTTCAACATCGCTTCCGGAAGATGTTCAATACAAAGCATTAAAATCTGTAGCCGGATTTGAAAAGGTGAAATTCTTCAGACCGGGTTACGCGATCGAATACGATTATTTTCCGCCCACTCAGTTGCAACATACCCTGGAAACAAAATTGGTTGAAGGCTTATATTTTGCCGGTCAAATCAATGGAACCACCGGTTATGAAGAAGCCGCTTCCCAGGGGTTGATGGCAGGTATAAATGCCGCGCTTAAAGTTCAGGAAAGGGATCCTTTTATTTTGAAAAGGGACGAAGCTTATATTGGAGTGCTGGTGGATGATTTGATAACTAAAGGAACTGAGGAACCCTACCGGATGTTTACTTCCAGAGCCGAATATAGAACCTTGCTTCGGCAGGATAATGCCGATTTCAGGTTAACTGAAAAATCCTATAAATTAGGCTTGGCCGGAGAAAAAAGGATGCGAAAAATGGAAGAGAAGAAAGAAAAATCTTTCGGCTTTGTCAATTTTTTAAAGGAAACAAGTGTGGTTCCTGAATTTTCTAATCCTGTTTTGGAATCTAAAGATTCTGCAGTAATGAAACAAAGCGATAAGATCTTTAAGATTTTTTCCAGACCAAATATTACGATGGAGGATGTGAAAACATTCCCCGGGGTTACGGAATATATAAGGGAACATGATTTGAATGAAGAGATGCTTGAGCAAACAGAAATTCAAATTAAATATTCCGGATATATAGATAAGGAAAAAAACAATGCCGATAAATTGCATCGTTTAGAAGAGGTGAAAATCCCTAAGAATTTCGATTATTCCCACATTAAATCCATGTCTTATGAGGCTCGGGAAAAGCTGAATAAAATTCAACCTGTCACGGTATCTCAGGCTTCAAGGATTAGTGGGGTGAGTCCCAGCGATGTTTCAGTTTTGTTGGTTTATATGGGAAGATAAAACAGATTGTTTCACGTGGAACAATTTGAAATAAATTTTGTTTTTTAAATAGTACAACAACAAATTCAATGATAGGATCCGATATACAAAACAAACATTCAGTTTTTATCTCGTGTAAAGATCATACCGTTTCAAAGGAACAATTTGATTTGTTATATGATCCTGAAAAACAAATGTTGACTACTTTTCCTAAACCGGATTTAAAAGATCTCCCCGGCTTTTACAAAAGCAAGGATTACATTTCACATACCGATTCCAAAAAAACTTTAATAGAGAAAATCTACCATCAGGTTAAAAAGCATATGCTTTTAAGAAAGCTGAAATGGATAGAAAGAAAATATCCGGAAATAGGAAACTTACTTGACATTGGTGCCGGAACGGGTGATTTTTTAAACGAAGCAAAAAAGAGGGGATGGAAAGTTCATGGAATAGAGCCCGATACAGAAGCGCGAAAAAGAGCTTTAGATAAGGGAATTAAATTGTCTGTAAATTCCCACAATTTCAAATCGGGGAAATTTGATGTGATAACGATGTGGCACGTCCTTGAACACGTACACGATTTAAAAAGTCAGATCATAGAATTGGAACACCTTCTTAAAAAAAATGGATTATTGGTTATTGCGGTTCCAAATTACAAAAGCTATGATGCTCAATATTATAAAGAATTTTGGGCGGCCTATGATGTCCCCCGACATCTTTGGCATTTCTCCCAACAAAGCTTTAAACCTCTTTTTTCGGAAAACGGATTTAAACAGACCGATCTCAAACCATTGATTTTTGATTCCTTTTATGTAAGCCTTCTTTCGGAAAAATATAAAACCGGGCGAAGCAATTTTTTAAAAGCCTTCGCAATAGGATTAAAATCGAATATAAAAGCAAGATCCACCACAGAGTATTCTTCGCTGGTGTATTTCTTCCGAAAAACTAAGTAAAACCCATTTTAAGCTGTTTTAAGCGGGTATCTACCTGTTAAATAACCAATCACCTGTTTTTTGTCTGAAAATGGTTTTTGACGGCTTTAATCAGCTTGTTTTCTATTTCAATTCGCTATGTTTTTTAAAATTACTATAGAATTTAATTATAATCAGTAATTTCCAAATTAATTATTTTTTACAATCCTACTTTGTTACTTTTGCGGCTAAACAAAATTAAAAAGATGAAAAAATTAATATTGGTAGTTTTAGTTGCTGCCGGTCTTACAAGTTGTAATCAGGAAAAAACGGCGTATGTAGATACGACCAAACTTATTCAGGAATATAAGGAGATGAAAGATGTGGAAGCTGAATTCACTTCAAAATCCGACAGGATCAAGGGAGAATTGGATTCTTTGGCCCAAAGTTTCCAGGCAGAAGTTCAGGCTTATCAGGAAAATATGAGTAAGTTATCTACTGCTCAAAGACAGGAAAAAGAGCAGGAATTAATGAAAAAGCAGCAAACTATTCAGCAGCAACAACAAATGATGGGTAATCAATTGCGTAGTGAAAGCGACGTGGTAATTGATTCTATCGTGACTAAAGTGAAGGATTATGTGAAGGTATATGGTGAGAAAAATGACTATACCTATATTTTTGGTTCAAACGAATCTGCAAACATTATGTATGCTAAAGAAGGCCTTGATATTACAGAGGTGATCCTTGAAAAATTGAATGAAGGCTATAAAGAGTAGCACCAGATTTCTTAATTTAAAAAACGCATCAGGCTTTTTGTCTGATGCGTTTTTTTATGTATATACTGAAGCAGTATCTGATTTTCGGTTTATCATTATAATTCTATTAAATCAGGATAGAATATACACCCCAAAAATCACCACTATAAAATATCCGCAAATTGTAAAAGCTCCGGCATAATCTTTCGCCACTCTTTGTCCAAACAAAAGCATTAACAAAGTGATTGCTGCCATTATACAGGTATAAAGTGCAAATAGAAGTTCTCCATCTGTTATCAATTTAATAATTCCAACAATAGCCAAAAGACCTGTTACCACCTCAAGAACTAATATAGTACCAACCATTAACGGTACCTGCCCGGCTAAAAATGTTTTTGAAAAATGGGATTTTAACCAACCTGTATTTCCTTTCCAGTCGGTTATTTTATCAATTCCGGATTGTAAAAAGGTGATAAGAATAAAGATGAGAATTAAGATCTCCGTAATATAAGTTTGAAGGTTTACCATATTTGTGATTAAGCTGCTTTTTGATGTAAAAGACGGGTTAGTTTTATAGATAAGTCTGTGAGTATTATTTTTGCATTTCCATTTCGTTCAATATGATATATAGCATCCTGAATTTCTGAAGTGATCGCCATAATATTTGCACCGTGTATAAAAGGCGCGAATTTTTCCATCTTGAAAGTAGCCGATTTCGGCTGTAAATAAACCAGGTTTTTTGCGTTATAGTTGAACATTAATGCCTGCCTGAAAAAATCAAGACAATAGGACAAAAAGCTCTTTTGAGTCTCGCGGCCAATTCCTGCAATTTCTGTACTCCAGTCTATCAAGTCATGAATTGCAGCTTTATTGCCTTTTGCCTTAAATGCACTGCGCACCCAGGAAATGAACCAGGCTTCAAATTGTTCATCGCCGGAATCATTTTTTAAAATCTGGAGCGCCTGTGCAAAATTTCCATTGGCCTGGATCGCAATTTTTTTTGCTGAAAGCGCATCAATTTTTTTGTTTTTTTCCAATTCCTGAGCAATTACCGTTTCTGCAATAGGAGGAAAACGAAGAATTTGACACCGGGACCTTATGGTTTGAATAATTTGCTCCTCGTCTTCGGCTATTAAAATAAACAAGGTTTTCTCCGGCGGTTCCTCTATAAGTTTTAGAAGTTTATTGGAACAGGCCGTATTCATTTTATCGGCCCCCCAGATAAGCATCACTTTATAACCGCCTTCATAGGATTTCAGCGAAAGGGATTTTACAATTTCCTGCGCCTCATCTACTCCTAATTGCCCTTGTTTATTATCAATTCCAAGTTTAAGGTACCAGTCAAACAAACTTCCGTAGGGATTTTCATGGATAAATTCCCGCCAGGAATCCATAAAATTCCCCGAAACCGGGTGCTTTTTTATGGTATCTGTTGTTGCTACAGGGAATGCAAAATGAAGATCAGGATGTGCTAATTTTTTAAAGCTGTTATTACAGGATTGTGTTCCGGAACTGTTTTCGCCGCCAGAATTTTCGCATAATATATATTGGGCATAAGCAATGGCCATGGGGAGTAATCCGCTGCCATGATTTCCCGTAAATAGTTGTGCATGTGGAATGCGTCCTCTATCTGCGGTAGTAGTTAAATGATTTTTGATGTGGGGTAGGCCCAAAACTTCAGAAAAAAGCATAAGCAAAGATAAAATTAATCTACACTTTATATCTTCAGAAAAATTTATATTTGTAATATACGTACCCCCTGAGAAAGGCCAAATATGATTGTGGTCTAAAAAATTTAATTAATTATTCCCGATGGTGGCGTGGAACCATAAAATATAAAGAAAATGAAAACAATTAACGATTATAATTTTAAAAACAAACGAGCTTTAATTCGGGTAGATTTTAATGTTCCTGTAGATAAAGGTGGGAAGGTAGGCGATGCCAACAGGATTGAAGCAGCCGTACCTACTATTAAAAAAGTATTAAACGATGGCGGAAGCGTGGTTTTAATGTCTCATTTAGGAAGGCCAGAGAACAATGAGTCCAAGTATTCTCTCGAGCAAATTGTTGGAAAAGTATCTGAAGTTCTTGGAGTGGATGTGAAATTTGTAAACAATTGTGTAGGGGAAGTTGCCGAGAATGCCGCCAATGACTTAAAACCCGGAGAAGTTCTTTTACTTGAGAACCTGAGATATCATGAAGAAGAGACGGAAGGAGACTCAGATTTTGCCAAACAACTTTCCAAACTTGGGGATATCTATGTAAATGATGCTTTTGGAACGGCCCACAGGGCTCATGCTTCTACTACCATTGTCGCAAAATATTTTGAAGATAAATGTATTGGTTATTTGCTTCAAAAGGAAATTGAAAGTTTGAATAAGGTATTAAAATCGGCAGAAAAACCTGTAACGGCCATTTTGGGAGGTGCAAAAGTTTCCTCAAAAATTACCGTAATAGAGAATATTCTTGATAAGGTAGACCATCTAATTATTGGCGGAGGAATGGCGTTTACCTTTATAAAAGCACGTGGAGGAAATGTAGGAAGTTCACTAATTGAAGAAGATAAACAGGAGCTGGCATTGGAAATTCTTGAAAAAGCAGAAAAAATGGGTGTTGAAATCCATTTGCCAATCGATTCTGTAATTGCCGATAGTTTTTCTGAAATGGCCAATACCAATACTACTCCAATAGACAATATTCCGGATGGCTGGATGGGATTGGATGCAGGCCCCAAAACCATTGAAAGTTTCTCTAATGTGATCGCTAAATCTAAAACCATCCTTTGGAATGGTCCTATAGGTGTTTTTGAAATGAAAACTTTTTCAAAAGGAACCATAGAACTCGGAAAGGCTATAGGAAAAGCTACCAAAAATGGAGCATTTTCCCTGGTTGGTGGAGGAGATTCGGTTTCTGCTGTGAAAAAATTCGGACTTGAAGATCAGATGAGCTATGTTTCCACCGGAGGTGGTGCTATGCTTGAAATGCTGGAAGGAAAATCTTTGCCCGGAATCGAGGCAATTTCCGGAGAGTAGGCACTAAAATTGAAAAAATTCCGTTTTAAACCATAATTCAACGGCGAAATGAAAAAAACGATCTCTTTCCTGATGTTATTTCTTTGGTTTTTAGGCAGTTATGCCCAAAACCCAAAGAAACAAATAAATACGGCCAAGACTACCAATGCTCAAAAAGCGAACTTCAGGGTTCAGGTTTTCGAAAAAAAAGACAGCAGCAGCATAAAATTGCTAAACCCTGACCCTGAATTTAAAAACCGACTGCCTATAGGGGCTAAAATTGATGAAATATCAAATTTTCAGGATCTACCAAAGGCTGCTGTTATAGATTCAGTTTGGAAAGCAGAATTGTTGAATTCAGATCTTTTTGAAATGATGCAACGGGAGATCCGGGACCAGGACTATTCTGAAGTTGTTTATAAAGAATTACCCACAGATACCTTAAAGGCAAGATTGGCAAAATTAAATGCACGAACACCTTTTAATGTGGAGTATAATCCTATACTGGAAAGCGTAATTAAATCTTATTTGAAGCGTAATAAAAAGTCCATGGAGCGGCTTATGGCTTTAAGCGAATATTATTTTCCAATGTTTGAACAGCAATTGGACAGGTATGATGTTCCTCTGGAAATTAAATATCTTGCCATTGTGGAATCTGCTTTAAATCCCAGGGCTAAATCTCACATGGGTGCTACAGGACTCTGGCAGTTTATGTTCGCAACCGGAAAAATGCAGGGGCTAAATGTGAGTTCCTATGTAGACGAGCGAATGGATCCAATAATGGCTACAGAGGCTGCGGCGCAATATCTTGCCAGTCTTTACCGCACTTTTGGTGACTGGGATATGGTGCTGGCATCGTATAATTCCGGTCCGGGAAATGTTTCCAAGGCAATACGTCGAAGTGGTGGCTCTACCAATTACTGGAATTTGCGCTCCTATTTACCAAGGGAAACTGCAGGATATGTTCCGGCGTTCCTGGCTACATTATACTTATTTGAGTATGCAGAGGAACACGGTTTTCAGCCTGAAAAGCCTGAATTGGCATTTTTTGAAACCGATACTATCCACGTGAAACAATTGCTTTCTTTCGATCATATATCGAAGGTAACAGGCGTAGAAAAAGAACTGTTACAGTTTTTAAATCCCAGTTATAAACTGGATATCATTCCCTATGTTGAAAATGAAGACTATGCGCTCCGGATGCCCAGAAAAAGCGTGGGAATGTTTGTAAATAACGAAGATGCCATTTACAATTTCGCTAAAACCGAGTTGGTAGAAAAAGAGAAAGCGTTACCAGCATATGTGGAAGCTGAAGACAAGGTGAGATATCGTGTGAAAAGCGGTGATTATCTTGGAAAAATCGCTCAAAAATATGGTGTAGGGATTAGCAGTATAAAAAGCTGGAATAACCTAAGCGGAAATAATTTAAGGGTGGGTCAATACCTCACTATTTATTCCCGAAAGCCTGTAAATGTTGCAAATACTGGCAATGCAAGACCCAGCAATGAAGCTGAAACAAAATTATATACAGTTAAAAGCGGAGACTCCCTTTGGAGCATCTCTAAAAAGTTCCCTGGAATTACGGTACAAAATTTGAGGAGTTGGAATGGAATAACCCATACCAACCTTAAACCAGGGATGGTCCTAAAACTCTCACGAGGATAGGATCTTCTTTTAAAAACCAGTATATGAAGAGCTTTATATTCTTTGGATTGATTGTAGCCACACTTTTTTTAAGCTGTAATGATTCTGAAAATCAGAATGAAATTATCCTTACAAATTCCTCAGGGAACATCAACAATGTTTCAGTAATAATTGAAAATGAAAAATGGGAAGGCCAGATAGGGGAAGCACTTCGGAAAAATCTTGCTGCAGCTGTAGATGGATTGCCACAGGAAGAACCCTTGTTTTCTTTGAACCAAATGCCTCCGGAAGCCTTTTCCGGATTTGTGAGAAAAAACAGGTTATTTGTAAAAATCGAATCAGATAAACCAGCGAATTTTAAGGTTTTTAACGATCCTTTTGCGCACCCTCAAACCGGAATTTTAATCGCCGGAAACAACCCACAGGAAATAGTAGATCAAATCAATAAACATTCAGACAGTATTATCGATATTTTGAAGACCACTGAAGTAAAGGAGAAACAACGTAGAATCCATAAATCCCTGAAGAATGATGAAAAGCTGAAAAAGCAATTTGGGGTTTCCCTGAAGTTTCCCTCTGCCTACAGATACGCAATTGAAGATGAAAATTTCTTTTGGATAAGAAAAGATATTCCAAGCGGAAATATGGAAATTATGGTGTACCAGGTTCCTATAAGTTCCATAGAAAATGATTCCAGTGTGGTTTCCAATATAATAAGAATGAGGGATTCCATTGGGGAGACCCACATCCCCGGACCTCTTAAAGATAGCTATATGATCACGGAGGAGGCTTACGCTCCTTATTTATTTGATTCGGAGATCGACAAAAAGTTTGCTTATGAGACCAAAGGTACCTGGGAGGTAAAAAATGCTTTTATGGCGGGTCCGTTTATCAATTATGCGGTACGTGACAGCGCAAATAACCGATACCTTATTTTGGAAGGTTTTACTTTCTCACCTTCAACGGCAAAAAGGGATAATATGTTTGAACTGGAAGCTATTCTGAAATCGGCGAAAATAGAATAAAAAAAAGCCCAATTTAAATTGGGCTTTTTTTAAAGTATTTAGAAAGGATTACTTGTTTTCTTCAGGTACCTTCTTGTTATCAGAATCATCTTCTTTGGAAGCATCTTTAAACTCTTTTATTCCGCTACCCAAACCTCTCATTAATTCTGGAATTTTACGGCCACCAAATAAGAGTAATATAACTATTACAATAAGAATGATTTGTGGTGCTCCTATCATCAATGGTAAAATCAGTGCGTTCATAATAAAAAATTTTATCCTACAAACTTACTAAGAAATCCTTAAAACTAACGTTTCCCAACAATAAAAAACAATAAAATAGTATAAATTTAACTTTATACTATCTTTGTCAAAGCTTCGAAAAAATGGGTAATAAAAAAGATAACAAAAAATTTGCCACTAAATTACTGCATAAATACAGGCTGGTAATTTTAAATGAAGATACATTTGAAGAAAAATTATCCTTTAAGTTAACCCGTCTCAATGTATTTGTTGTGGTAACGCTAAGTGCGATAATCCTTATCGCGGGCACTACATTTTTAATAGCCTTTACCGGTTTAAGGGAATATATTCCCGGATACTCTTCTGCAACTTTGAAAAGACAAGCTACAGAGTTGGCCTATAAAACAGATTCCCTTCAAAGAGTCCTGATGTTGAATAACCAATACTATGAGTCGGTAAAACGTGTATTGACCGGGGAATTGGACAGTACAAACTTAAATAGGGATTCCGTGATAAAGCGGGGAATAAATGATCCTGACTTACTAAATTTAAATCCTTCCCGTGCAGATTCTCTATTAAGGGATCAGGTTGCACAGGAGGATAAATATAATATT
Organism: Gillisia xinjiangensis; assembly: GCF_046298265.1. Taxonomy (NCBI): domain Bacteria; kingdom Pseudomonadati; phylum Bacteroidota; class Flavobacteriia; order Flavobacteriales; family Flavobacteriaceae; genus Gillisia; species Gillisia xinjiangensis. The sequence goes on from NZ_JBKAHK010000002.1 coordinate 415,711, forward strand.
TTTGAAGAAGCCGGTTCTGAGATGGAATTTGCATTGTTTCCGCCGGTTAAGGGGTCAATTTCTGAAAAATATAATATTAAAACCCGCCATTTTGCAGTAGATGTAGTTGTTTCAAAAAATGCGCCCGTTAAAGCAGTTGCCGATGGCCGAGTGATTTTTGCAGAATGGAGTGCCAGTACCGGATATGTGATAATCATTGAACATAATTACGGCCTGATTTCCGTATATAAGCACAACTCCTCCCTCACCAAAGAACAGGGTGATTTTGTAAGATCCGGAGAAGTGATTGCCGCTGCCGGATCTACAGGCGAATACAGTACAGGTCCCCACCTTCATTTTGAACTATGGAAAGAGGGAAATCCTGTAAATCCAACAGATTATATTGATTTTGATTAACTATTTATGTCTATAAAATCCTTTTCAGCTAAACTCTTTGCCAGATATATCCGGAATAAAATAGATTCCTGGGCGAGCCATCCTATAGAAACCCAGGAACGGGTTTTCAAGGATCTAATAAAATTTGCCAAAAATACCCGGTTTGGACAAGATCACAATTTCCAAAATATCACCTCCCATGAGGAGTTCATAAAAAATGTTCCTGTAAGGGATTATGAAGAACTTCGGTTTTATGTAGATAAAATGGTTGCCGGCGAAAAAGATATTTTATGGCCCGGGAAACCCCTTTACTATGCAAAAACCTCTGGAACAACAAGTGGAGCAAAGTATATTCCGCTTACCAGGGAATCCATGCCAACGCATATTAATGCTGCCAGAAATGCTATTTTATGTTATATAGCCGAAACTGGGAAAGCAGCATTTGTGGATGGTAAAATGATCTTTTTACAGGGAAGTCCGGAACTGGAAGATAAAAACGGAGTGAAACAGGGAAGACTCTCCGGAATTGTGGCACATTATGTTCCCGCTTATCTTCAAAAGAACAGAATGCCAACGTTGGAAACCAATTGTATTGAAGATTGGGAAACCAAGGTGGATGCGATTGTGGAGGAAACCAAAGCAGAGGATATGACCGTGATAAGCGGAATTCCCTCCTGGGTGCAAATGTATTTTGAACGACTTTATGAGAAAACTGGAAAACATATAGGAGATCTTTTTCCAAATTTCAACCTGTTTATTTATGGCGGGGTGAATTATGAACCCTATCGGGCAAAATTTGAAAACCTGATAGGCAGAAAAGTGGATAGTATTGAGTTGTACCCTGCTTCTGAAGGGTTTTTTGCATTTCAGGATAAACAGGATGTAAAAGGAATGTTGCTTCAGCTGGATTCAGGAATGTTTTATGAATTTATTAAAGCAGATGAATTTTTTGAAGAAAACCCTGCCCGTTTAGGAATTGGAGCGGTTGAAATTGGGATTAATTACGTGATGATCATCTCTACAACAGCCGGTTTATGGGGGTATAATATTGGAGATACCGTTCTGTTTACCTCATTGGCTCCATACCGGATAATAGTTTCCGGAAGGATCAAGCATTTTATTTCGGCTTTTGGAGAACATGTGATCGCAAAAGAAGTGGAATTTGCAATGCAGGAAGCTACAGAAAAAACTTCCGCCAGAATTTCAGAATTTACCGTGGCTCCGCAAATTACTCCTGATGGGGAAGAATTACCATACCATGAATGGTTCGTGGAATTTGAACAAGAGCCTGAAAACATGAATGAATTTATTGATATCCTGGACAGGTCCATGCAAGAGCAAAATTCTTATTATTTTGATTTAATTGAAGGCAGGATCCTTCAGAAGTTAAAAGTAACAACAATTCCACAAAATGGATTTCAACAGTATATGAAGTCTATAGGAAAACTGGGCGGTCAAAACAAATTACCAAGATTATCAAACGATCGAAAAATCGCCGATGATCTCGAGAAAATTAAAAAGAATTAGAACAGAATGGGAAATTTCAAATTGATGGGCAGAACGAGGGCACAGGAGAGCACCAATGCCATTGAACGCATGTATATAACCATGCGGCATTTGTTCAATCGCGGATTTTATAAGCCAATGGGTGTTTCTGGGGATACTTTAAGGGAATCTCTTTTGACCCTCAGGCCCGAAATTTATGGCTCAATAGCCGATGAAAAAGTGGAACTTGAAGGGCTTTTATATGTTATAGATCGTTTACCAAAAGGGATTGAAGAATGTAGGTATATTAACTTAACCAGTGATGAGGGCTATGCCAATTCACATTTTAAGCCTATTGTTCCCCCTAAAAGACGCAGGAATTGTTACCGGATCGATGAGGAACAAATGAATATTGAAATTACCAGGGGGCGATCCGAGATCTACGATATCCTTACGCACCTCACCTTTTTGTTCATGGAATCGCATAAAATAATGCGCAGGGTGATTATAGATGAAGATGGGGAGATGACAAGGGATTGGAAAAAGCTTGAAGAAGCAGTTTTAAAAAAGGAACTGTCACAAATAGAGCGCGAAATAGCCTTAACGCATACTTCAAATATTCTGGGAAGAACATTTAAAGAGGTTACAACACTTTATCCAAAATTCATGATTCCCGAAAATGAAGAGCGTTTTTTACACATCATCTATTGGCTGGGGAAATTGGCAATTGAAGAAACCATTGAATCCAATAAGCGCATTGTTACTTTTAGCCCGGTTTTAAGGGAACGCCTTGGTCATCATATCCACGGAGAGATTTGGGCAGATTCCATTAAAAAGCAATTACTGGAAAACAACTTAATGCATCGTCCAATTCATATTATAAGTGCAAATATGCATAGCGTGATGAACACGTTGTATGCTCCAATAGCTTTAAAAGAGGAGTTGAAGAAGAAAAGTTCGATGGAACTATATAAGGAATTAAGCGATAGTTCCAACGGGCAGTTGCGCCACAAAGTGATGAAAGTTGCTTTGGAGAACGGCATGAAATTTCTTGAAGATTTTAGTGGGGCTTATATCGATGTACAGATATTTGACACCTCCAAGATAAAAAACGGGTACAGAAATTCAGGATTTGAAGATAAACCAGAAGATAAAAAACCTGTAATTGTTGTAATGGATTATGCTTTTGGAGAACAGGCTTACGAAACCATGGATGAACTCCTGAAACCTTATACATTTGAAGAAAATGAGATCCATTTAAATGCCAGTTCAATTTCCATAATGGGAAAAGCAGGAATATTAGATGGAGGAAAAGGCGATATTATGATCCCTTCTGCCCATTTGTTTGAAGGCACTGCAGATAATTATCCCTTTAACAATGAACTAAAAAAATCTGATTTTGAAGACAGCCAAGTTAAGGTTGTTGATGGATCTATGATCACGGTTTTGGGAACTTCGTTGCAGAATAAGGATATTCTAAGATTTTTTCAGGAATCAACCTGGAATGTTGTAGGACTTGAAATGGAAGGCGCCCATTATCAAAAAGCGATTCAGGCAGCATCAAAACTTCGCGGAAATATAAGTGAAAATGTACAAGTTCGGTATGCCTATTATGCTTCAGACAATCCCTTGATTACCGGGAGTACCCTGGCGTCGGGTGGACTTGGGACTACCGGGGTAAAACCCACCTATCTTATCACAGAAAAAATATTGGAACAAATATTCAATTCTTAAAAAATCTATGCAATTTCATCCAACTCCATTAAAAGATTGTTTCGTCGTAACTCCTGAGGTTTTTAAGGATCACCGGGGGATTTTCGTGGAAGCCTATCATAAAAAAAAGTTTAAAGAAGCAACAAATCTGGAAATTGAATTTGTTCAGGACAATCAATCAGTTTCAAAAAAGGGGGTTTTAAGAGGCCTGCATTTTCAGACCGGAGATTTTGCACAGGCAAAACTGGTGCGGGTTGTTTACGGAGAGGTTTTGGATGTGGTAGTAGATCTTCGGCCACATTCTCCAACCTTCAAAAAAGCACACAAAATTATTCTGAATGACGAGAATCAACATCAGCTTTTTGTGCCCCAGGGTTTTGCGCACGGGTTTATAACACTTTCTGAAACTTCGGTTTTTTCTTATAAATGTGACTGTTTTTATTATCCGGGATCCGAATCCGGAATTATCTATAATGATCCTTCCCTTGCAATTGACTGGGGATTTCCGGAAGAAAAAATGATTTTATCTGAAAAAGACCTTAAATTACCAACATTAAACGAACTCTTTCAATAATAAATTTATTAGAAACACATTGCTTAAATTTCCTTACGGAACTTTTCATTTAAGCCATTTGAAGTTACTCAAAACAAAAATATATATGAAAACAGTTTTAGTTACCGGTGCCTCAGGTCAATTGGCATCCTGCATTAAAAAGTTTTCCGAAGCGGAAGATTCTATCGACTGGCTTTTCATGGATTCTTCAGAAATCGATATTACTTCAAAGTGTGATCTTGAGGAATGTTTTAAGAGCAAACGAATCGATTTTTGCATTAACACTGCAGCTTACACCAATGTTGAAAAAGCCGAATCGGAACAGGAAAAAGCCTTTAAAGTCAATGCCGATGCGGTTAAAAATCTCGCTGTAATTTGTAAAAAAAACAGCACTGTCTTGATTCACGTCTCCACAGATTATGTTTTTGACGGAAGTGCGAGCAAGCCCTATTCTGAAACAGACACCACAAACCCTATCAATGTTTACGGAGCTTCAAAACTTAAAGGAGAAACCAGTATCCGGGAGAATATGAATGAATATTTTATTTTTAGGACTTCCTGGTTATTTTCTGAATTTGGTCATAATTTTTATAAAACCATCTTAAAGAAAGCTGCTGAAAATGCAACTTTGAATATTACCACCGCCCAAACAGGAACACCTACAAATGCAAATCATTTGGCACAATTGATCTTGAAACTTATCCGGGAGAAAAATTCAAATTATGGGCTGTATCATTTCAGCAATTTGGGAGAAACAACCTGGTATGGCTTTGCAGAAGAGATATTAAGGGTTTCAAACAATCTGGAAAAAATTAAGCTAAACGAGGACATTTCTTATAAAACAACTGCAGCCAGACCAGCGTATAGCGTACTAAACAAGCAAAAGCTGATAGAAACCTTAAAATTCATTCCCGTTTCCTGGCAAGAAGCTGTAAGAGAGGTCTATCAAACAGAAAATGTTATTATATAAACAGACCTTATCAACATATATCTATTTATGGCAAAAAGAATATTGATCACAGGCGCGGCTGGATTTTTGGGATCTCATTTATGCGACAGGTTCATCAAAGAAGGTTTTGAAGTCATAGGAATGGATAACCTGATTACGGGCGATATGAAAAATATTGACCATCTGCTCAAAGAAGAAGCCTTTGAATTCTATCATTATGATGTAACAAGATATGTTCACGTTGCCGGAGACCTGGATTACATTCTCCATTTTGCCTCCCCTGCAAGTCCAATAGATTATTTAAAAATTCCCATTCAAACTTTAAAAGTTGGATCCCTGGGGATTTTGCATTTACTGGGTCTGGCAAAGGAAAAAAATGCACGGATCCTTATCGCTTCTACTTCAGAGGTGTATGGTGATCCGCTTGTGCATCCTCAAAATGAAGATTATTACGGAAATGTAAATTCTATAGGCCCGCGTGGGGTATATGATGAAGCAAAGCGTTTTCAGGAATCCATGACGATGGCCTATCACAGGTTTCACGGTGTTGAAACCCGTATCGCACGTATTTTTAACACCTATGGTCCACGAATGCGTTTAAATGATGGAAGGGTAATTCCCGCATTTATTGGGCAGGCATTGCGTGGAGAAGATCTTACCGTTTTTGGGGAGGGTGCCCAAACCCGCTCTTTTTGTTATGTAGATGACCAGGTTGAAGGGATTTACCGCTTATTGCTTAGCGATTACAGCGATCCCGTAAATATTGGAAACCCGGATGAAATCACTATTAAACAGTTTGCAGAAGAGATCATAAAACTAACCAATTCAACTCAAAAAATTGTTTACGAACCTTTGCCGGAGGATGATCCGTTAAAACGTCAACCGGATATTACCAGGGCCAAAAACATCCTTGGATGGGAACCCAAAGTTTCCCGAAGTGAGGGAATGAAGCTCACCTATAACTATTTTAAAGGGCTCACAAAGGAGGAATTGTTCAAAAGTGAGCACAAGGACTTTTCAAGGCATATAAAGCGCTAAAAACCCTGTCAGGATGAATGAGCCATTGGTTTCTGTGATTATGCCCGCCTATAATGCTGCAGCTTATATTTCAGAAGCAATCGCCTCGGTGCAAAACCAAACTTATAAGAACTGGGAACTGTTTGTAATTGATGATTTTTCAACCGATGAAACCTGCTCCATTGTTGAAAATATTATAAAGCCGGAACCAGGGATTCACCTTCTGAAAAATTTAAAGAATGAAGGCACAGGAGCTGCCAGAAATAAAGGTATAACCGCTTCAAAAGGAGATTTTATAGCTTTTCTTGATGCCGATGATCTCTGGCTACCTGAAAAGCTGGAAGTCCAGATGAAATTTATGAAGGAAAACCAGCTGGCGATGTGTTTTTCAAGCTACCATCTAATTTCTGAAAATGGTGCGTATTTTTCAAAAGGCATTCTCGCTTTACCAAAGCTTAGCTACAAAAAACTGCTGAAAGCAAATTACGTAGGCAACCTTACCGGAATGTATGATGTTTCAAAAACAGGTAAAATTTACAGTCCGCTACTGCGCAAAAGACAGGATTGGGCCCTATGGCTTTCGGTATTAAAAAAGGTGAAATTTGGCAAAGGTATACAGCAGCCACTGGCTTGTTACAGGATACGAAAAAACGGCATTTCAACCAACAAATGGGCACTTATCAAATATAATTATCGGGTATATAACCGCTTTCTGGACTTCGGAATTTTAAAAAGCAGTGGTTATATGGTTCTTTTTTTATGGGAACATTTTGTGGTCAAAAGGAAACAGAAGAAAAAATTAGACCAATGAGGAAAACTGCTGAAGTTTTCCGCTTTTGTTCCTTTTTAAAAAAGATTTCTGCTCAAAATCCACTTTGAGATTTTTACCCACAAAAATTTCTATAGCGACTAATATTTTCTGAATTTGAACCGCTGTGAACGGTTCTTCACTTACATATTCAATTTTAAACCGGTCCAGTTCGGTTTGAAAGATCACAAATTCCTTGATGCTTCCGGTATCTTCAATAATAGATTTTGTCACGTAATAAAACGTAAGCCCGGGAACAACTTTCCCGTTTGCAAGTACAGCCACGTCATTGGTCCTTCCTGTAAGTGTTTGTAAAATAGGTTTTTTAAAACTGCTCTTTCTGGACAGACTTCCAATATCGCCAATGTCATAACGTATCATTGGATGTGCTTTATTGTAAAGAGAAGTGATTACAACTCTTCCTTCTTCCCCGTACGGCAAAACCTTATCCTCATCGTCCAGAATCTCAATATATAAACCTTCAGAGTTCACCACCCATTCGCCTTCAGGATTTTCAAAAGCAATCAGGCCGGCTTCACTCGCCCCATATTCATTAATAACCGGTACTCCAAAGGATTTTTCGATCTGTTTCTTATCTTTTTCAAAAAGCTTTTCAGAAGTTACAATACATATTTTAAGGGTAGGGCAAATCGTTTTTAAAACAATCCCTTTCCTGCTGAGGTATTTCGCAAAAAGCAAAATGGCACTGGTATACCCGTTTATATAATCAAAGTTTGATCTTTTAAACCGGTTTAAAAATATTTCCATCTTTTGTTCACTAAGATCAAAAATATTGAACCTTCTTCTTAAGCTCATGCGGTCTTTAAACCGTTCCTGTAAATTCCCGAAAAAATCCAGTGGAATTCCGTAAAAACGTGCCTGTAGTGATTTGTTGAGGTCTATATCCATCCACTGATACCGGTCGATAAATTCTGCCCAGGCAAGTGCATGGCACAAGCGATCTTTTGCAAAAATAAAAGGATGACCGCTGGAACCGGATGTTTTTCCAATATAGGTATTGTTTTTATTGAAGGAGTCGCTTAAACGTTCCTTCAAAGGATGTTGCAGATCTGACTTTTGCATTACAGGAACCTCTTCCCAACTTAAAAAAGAAGGACTTCCGAAGAAATTTTTATAATTCGTATTATTCGCCAAATGATAGTTCACAATACTTTTCCGTTGCTTCTCCAAATAAGAATGATATTCGGACTCTGGAATATCCTGAATTTCGCGCAGCAATTTTTGCGCCCTGTTAATGGGAAATTTATTGAGTTGTAGGGAGATTTTAAACCAGTTCAAGAATATTATTGGCTTTAATTTATTCAAAATTATTAGTGCTTCAATTTACAAACAATTATTTTTGGCGCAAGAACAATAAATAACTTCTCCATGAATATTTTAATTTTGGGTGCCGGTGGCCGGGAACATGCTTTTGCATATAAAATTTCCCAAAGCGAATTATGTGACAAACTCTTTATCGCGCCGGGAAATGCCGGTACAGCCCAGTTTGGTAAAAATATAAATTTGAAGCTAACCAATTTTGATGCAATTAAGGAATTTGTATTGAAAGAATCCATAAAAATGGTAGTAGTTGGACCAGAGGATCCTTTAGTGCTGGGAATTTCAGATTTTTTCACAGAGGATTCGGAGTTGAAAGACGTTGCTTTAATAGGCCCTTCAAAAAGGGGAGCCCTTCTGGAAGGAAGCAAGGAACGCGCAAAGGAGTTTATGTTCATGCACAAAATACCAACTGCTGCTTACCAAAGTTTCACTGCAGAAAGTTTACAGGCCGGAAAAGATTTTCTGGATACCCTAAATGCGCCTTACGTATTGAAAGCCGATGGTCTTGCAGGTGGAAAGGGAGTTTTAATCCTAGAAGATTTAGAAGAAGCCAAAAAGGAACTGGAAAATATGCTGCTTGAAAGCAAGTTTGGGAACGCAGGAGAAAAAGTTGTTATTGAAGAATTCCTGGATGGTATAGAATTAAGCGTATTTGTTTTAACCGATGGGGAACATTATAAAATGCTTCCCACGGCAAAGGATTATAAACGAATTGGGGAAGGAAATACAGGCCTTAATACCGGCGGAATGGGCGCGATATCCCCGGTTCCTTTTGCAGATGATGAATTGATGCAAAAAATAGAGGAACGCATTGTAAAACCAACGGTAGCAGGACTTAAAAAGGAAAAAATAGATTATAAAGGTTTTATTTTTATAGGGTTAATGGTGATAAAAGGTGAACCTTATGTAATTGAGTACAATGTACGAATGGGGGATCCGGAAACAGAAGTTGTTTTGCCCCGCATAAAGTCAGATTTGGTGGAATTGTTTCAGAAGGTCGCTTCAAAAACCCTGAATGAAACCGAAATTGAAATTGACGGGAATACCGCAGCAACGGTAATGCTCGTTTCAGGAGGTTATCCGGAAGCTTATGAAAAAGGGAAGGAAATTTCAGGTATTGCAAATGTGGAAGGTTCGCTGGTTTTTCATGCTGGAACAAAAGAATTTAATGATAAGATCATTACCAATGGTGGCAGGGTACTGGCGGTTACTTCTTTTGGCAGCGATTACAAAGAGGCACTAAAAAAATCTTATCAAAATGTAGATAAACTTCATTTTGATAAGATGTATTATAGAAAGGATTTAGGATTTGATCTATCCTAAAAACGAATGTGCAGTTGGGTCGCGGTCCTCTTCATCATTGTCATTGAATTTTTTAAGTTGCAGCATCCAAAAGAGAAAAGCAACAAAAGCAATAACTACAAAAATCCAATTCATAAAATTGGCGAGAAACCAGGATTCTAATTCCAAATCTCTAAGCAAGTCGAAAGGGATGAATAAAACATCTTCAAAAAGAGATGCAATTCCTTCAAAAAATTCTTTCATTGTATAACTTTGTTATATTATTTTACAAAAATAGAAAAAACCCCAATGCTAACAAGCTTTTTTAGCAAATCAAAACCGGTAAATTTTTTAGCTGTAATAGTTGTTATGGCTTTATTTTACGTTTTTGCAAATTACGAAGTCTTATTTACAGGTTTTAATGTGTCTCTTATAGCAAAGAAAACAGGGATATTAGTATGTTTTATAATAGGGGTTTGGGTATTGGATTTTATTGCGAGAAAAAATGAACTAACTCAAAGAAGCGCTTTCAAGATCGTACTATTTGCCGTTTTCTCAACTTCATTTTTACCAATCCTTAGAGATAATCAGGTTATTGTAGCCAATTTATGCGTTTTAATGGCCTTGAGAAGAATCATAAGCTTAAAATCCCATAAAGAAATTCAGAAGAAAATTTTTGATGCAACTTTCTGGGTTTGTATTGCATCTTTGTTTTATTTCTGGTCCATCTTATTCCTAATCGTGGTCTATAGCGGGATTTTAATGTATACTGCAAATTATTTTAAAAACTGGTTGGTCCCACCGGTAGCTATTTTCGGGGTGATATTACTGGTAACTGCGTTTCATATCCTTTTTTACGATCAGTTTTACAGTTTTCTAGCCTGGTTTCAGGAAAGCAGTTTCGATTTTCAGGCATACAACGATCCGGGTTTATTAATTCCGCTCAGCATAATCCTGGCTTTATCGCTCTGGACGCTTTTTCACTATTTTGGATTGTTAAAAAAAGCCAGTATAAATTCCCGGCCAACATATACGTTGGTTTTTCTTACATTACTTGTTTCTGTTGCTGTTGCAATTTTCTCGCCCGTTAAAAACGGGAGTGAATTTATATTCTACTTTGTGCCCTTGTCTATTATCGCATCCAATTATTTTGAAAGCAAGCGGGAAAGGACCTTCAAGGAAATTCTATTAATTGGCCTGGTCTTAATGCCATTTTTAATCCCTATTTTATTTTGAAAAATCTTAATTTGCTGAAATTATCCGGGCAGTAAAATGAATTATATAGGCTCCAAAAATAAACTTTCAGGATTTATAAAATCCAATGTTGAAAAAGCGGTTTCCGGGGATTTAAGCGGAATGGTATTTTGTGATCTTTTTGCAGGAACCGGCAGTGTAGGCAGGAATTTTAAAACTTCGGTAAAACAGGTAATTGCCAACGATGTTGAATTTTACAGTTTTTCATTATTGAAAAACTACATAGGAAATCATCAAAAACTCCATTTTGAGACTTATTTATTATTTCTGAATGAACTTTCAGGAATAAAAGGGTTCATTTTTCAGAATTATTCGGAAGGAGGAGATGCCGGCCGACTTTATTTTTCTTCTGAAAACGGACAAAAAATCGATGCTGCAAGATCTCAGATAGAAACCTGGAAAAATTCAGAAGAAATTGGGCTCAATTTATATTATTTTCTGTTGGCTTCCCTTATAGAAAGTGCCGATAAAGTTGCAAATACTGCTTCGGTTTACGGTGCATATTTAAAAAAGATAAAACCTTCCGCAGCTAAAATAATGCAGATTGCTCCGGCCTATTTCGAGCTCACCAAAAATCCACATCGGGTTTATCAGGAAGATGCCAATCAATTAATCAAGGAAATTGAGGGAGATATCCTGTACCTGGATCCACCTTACAACAACCGGCAATATGGCGCCAATTACCATTTGTTGAATACTATCGCCAAATATGATACCTTTGTTCCCAGCGGGAAAACTGGCTTGAGATCTTATTACAGATCTGAATATTGCCAAACTTCCCAGGTGAAGAATTCCTTTGAAACATTGCTGAAGAATGCCCGTTTTAAGTACATTTTTTTAAGCTATAACAATGAAGGATTAATGCCGGCAGCAGAGATTCGAGAAATAATGCAGGGATTGGGAAAATATGATCTTGTTACAACAGATTATCAACGTTTTAAGGCAGATAAGACCGAAAACCGAAATCACACGGCTTCTGCCACAAAAGAATATTTACACATTTTAGAAAAAAATCAATAAGCATGTTTTCAACTAAGGCAAATCGTATATTTAAGGAAGTAATTGAAAAATATCACGAGATAAATACAGTTAACCAGGAGTTTAATAATCCGTATGATCAAGAAAATGAACTTCTGGAACATTTATTATACAGAAAATGCTGGATAGATACCGTACAATGGCATTATGAGGATATAATCCGGGATCCCAACATAGATCCGGTCGCGGCTTTAAAATTGAAAAGAAAAATTGATGCTTCCAATCAGGATCGTACAGATACCGTTGAATATATTGATAGTTATTTCCTGGAAAAATACAAGGATGTAACTCCCAAAGAACAAGCGACCATCAATACCGAAAGTCCGGCCTGGGGAGTAGATCGCCTTTCTATATTGGCACTTAAGATCTATCATATGGAGGAAGAGGCAAACAGGGAAGATGCCTCGCAGGAACACCGGATGAAATGCAAAGCTAAGCTTGATGTTTTATTGGAACAACGTGCAGATCTTTCTAAAGCTATCGACCAATTGCTTGAAGCAATTTCCAGGGGAGGTAAATATATGAAAGTTTATAAGCAAATGAAGATGTATAATGATGATGAATTGAATCCCGTTTTACGTAAAAAATAAAAAATGGCCCGCCGCACCTCTAAATTCGAAGACTTCTCTCATCCTTTGTATGATAAGCCTAAGTTAGAGGAGGCAGCACATATTCTGGTAATCCGTCTTTCTGCAATGGGAGATGTTGCTATGTTGGTGCCAGTTCTACGAATTTTAACTGCTACTTATCCCAACCTAAAGATCACCCTGCTTACCCGTAGATTTTTCGCGCCCATGTTTAAGGATATTTCAAATGTGGACGTTTATGAAGCCGATCTATCCGGGATACACCACGGATTCGTTGGTCTTTGCAGATTGGCGAAAGAACTGAAGGAACTTGAAATAGATGCCGTGGCAGACTTACACGATGTTTTACGAAGCAATGTGTTGAGGTATATTTTTTATTTGTACCGAATCCCGGTGAAGCAAATAGATAAGGGAAGAGAGGAAAAAAAGGCCTTAACTGCTGAAAATGACAAGGTTTTGAAACAGCTGAAATCCACGCATCAACGTTATGCCGATGTTTTGTCGGAATTGGGATACCCCGTGAATTTAAAAAAACCTTCGTTTCCCTCAAAACAGAAACTTTCGCCTAAAACCCTGGATATAACAGGGATAAATGTTCTTAAATGGATTGGAATTGCCCCTTTTGCACAACACGATTCAAAAGTATATCCATTGGATCTTATGGAAAGAGTGATCAGGGAGATCGATAGAGAAGGGAAAGCAGAGATTTTCCTATTTGGAGGAGGGAAATCGGAAACCGAAAAACTGGAGGAGTTAGCCAAACCATTTAAAAATGTGGTTTCTATAGCTGGAAAACTTTCGTTTGAGGAAGAACTGGCATTGATTTCCAATCTCGATGTGATGCTTTCCATGGACAGCGGGAATGCACATTTGGCAGCCATATACGGGATTCCGGTAATTACACTTTGGGGAGTAACCCATCCGTATGCAGGTTTTTCAGCATTTAATCAACCCCCGGAAAACAATTTACTTCCGGATCTCAATAAATATTCAAAAATACCAACATCGGTTTATGGCAACAAAGTCCCGGAGGGTTATGAGGATGTAATGCGAACTATTTCACCACAAAAAGTGATTGATAAATTAAAGGCTCTCTAACCCCCGAGGGGGAATTAAAAAAATATGAGAATTATTATAAACAAGGAAGATCCTGGCTTGCCAGGATCTTCCTTGTTTATACAAACCCCGAAAAGGGGCTACTTCAATAGTTATTTAGAAAAAGAAAAGCTCCCCCTTCGGGGCTGGGCTCCTAAACATCATCATAATCTACCTTTAAAACCGGCGATGTGGGTTGCGCCTGGCAGGTTAGGATCAATCCTTCAGCGATCTCGCTGTCGGTTAATATTTGATTCTTGCGCATTACGGCTGTTCCTTCTGTGATCCTGGCAATACAACTGCTACAAATTCCGCCCTGGCAGGAATAAGGAACATCAATATCATTATCTAAAGCTACTTCCAGAACTGTTTTTTTGCTGTCCATAGTCAAGGCGAAATCCTCATCATCGACCATAATGTTAAGCGCTACTTCTCCTTCGGTTGCAATTGTCACTTCATCATCTTCCTTCGCCGTGAAAAGTTCAAATAAGATATGTTTTTCAGAAATACCGTTTTGTTTTAATATTTCAGTAACACTATTTATCATTGGTTCGGGGCCACACAGGAAAAAGGTTTTAAAGCTGGTGCCCTTAAATTTATTTTTGAGAACGTAATTAACAGTACTGGTTTCTATTCTCCCAAATTGTGCGTTTTCTTCCCTTGTTTGGCTATAGATAAACTCAATAAACAACCTTTCCGGATGTTTTATTTGAAGCTCCAGCAATTCCTTGAAAAATATGGTTTCGTCCAGGGATTTATTTCCGTATACCAATACAAATTTGCTCTCCGGCTCCCGTATTAAAACGGTTTTAATAATTGATAAAACCGGTGTAATACCGCTCCCTGCAGCAAAAGCCGCATAATTTTGTGGAATGACCCCCGGTTCAAAGATAAATTTGCCTTCTGGTGGATGAACTTCCAGGATATCGCCGGCTTTTAATTTATTATTTGCCAGTCCTGAAAAAAGCCCTCCCGGAACCTCCTTAACGGTGACTTTAAATTCGTGGGTGTGCGGCGAGGAACAAAGGGAATAAGCTCTTCTTATTTCCTTGCCGTCAATAACTGTTTTAATGGTAACATACTGCCCTGCTTTATAGTTAAATTTGTCCTTTAAGTCCTGAGGAATGTCGAAGGATAAACTTACGGCCTCCGGAGTTTCGCGGATAATTTCTTTTATCTTTAACGCATAAAATTTATTCATCATCTCATATTTGTACGCAAAAATACAAAGACTTAAAGTTTTTTAATTGTAACAAATGCGTAAATTTCAACACTTGTATAAAAACTTCAGAATATATGTTTAAGCGTTTAATCTCGCTGGAATGGAAATCTTTTTTCCGGTCGGCAAGCATGGGCAAGAGCATTGGCCTAAAAATACTGATGATCTTTTTAGGTATCTATTTCACAGCGATCTTCTTATTATTTGGTATTGGCCTGTATCCGCTTGTAGAAAAATATTTTCCTGGAGAAACACCGCTTTTTGTAATAAACAGGTTTGTATTGGTTTGGCTTTTGGTTGAACTGGCATACCGGTTTTTATTACAAACCCTCCCGGTTTTAAACATCAAACCACTTTTAATATTACCGATAAAAAAACGAAAAGTGGTGAATTTTGTGTTGCTGAAATCCCTTTATTCCTTCTTTAACTTTCTGCCTTTAATGGTAATCATCCCATTTGGTATCTTCAATATTTATAAGGAGCAATTTGCAACAGGCCCTGTTCTTGCCTGGATGATTGGGATGGCAGGGTTTACCTTTTGTGTGAATTATGCCAATTTCATCATCAAAAAGAGATTTACAGAAAACTTAAAGGCGTTGATTCCGGTTTTGGTTGTTTTTTCAGGTTTAGCAATTCTTGATTATTTTAAAATTTTCGAGATCAGTGTGTGGTTTGGAAAAGGTTTAAATGAGATCCTTTTCTATCCATTTATCGCTATTATTCCAATTTTGTTATTTGTAGTGCTGTACCTTTGGAATCGTAAAAATCTTGAAAGCAAATTTTACCTGGATACCACTTTAAAGGAACAAACCAAAATCATAAATACCCGCGAGTTTTTATGGACACGCAGGTTTGGGGATATCGCACCCTACCTTCAGCAGGATTTGAAATTGATTTGGAGAAATAAACGACCCAAAACATCTATTTATATGTCCATTCTTTTCCTTGGATATGGATTGTTCTTTTACACTCAGGATACTTACCAGGATCTACCCTGGAGCTTTGTGTTTGTAGGTATTTTTATCACAGGGATGTTCATGATCAACTTTGGCCAATTTATTCCCGCCTGGGATTCCAATTATTATCCAATGATCATGGCTCAAAATATCCCGATGAACAGATATTTAACCGCAAAAGCCGGATTGATAACCTTTAGTGTTGTTGCGCTGGCGATTTTAGCTACACCGTATGCTTATTTTGGATGGAGGATATTTTTGCTGAATATTATTTGCGCCATCTACAATATTGGAGTTAACATTCCAATTTTGCTATACGCCGGATCTTTTAACCGAAAACGAATAGATCTTGATAAAAGTCCGTTCATGAATTACCAGGGAGCGGGTGCAGCGCAATGGCTGGTAGGAATTCCTCTAATGGTGATTCCTGTATTTCTGTTCTGGATTTTTTATAAATTTATTTCATATGAAAGTGGAATGCTTTTCTTATTTGGGTTAGGTGTCCTGGGGCTCATTTTAAGAAGCAGGCTTATAGATTCCATCGCACAAATTTATAAAAGGAATAAATATGCTATGATCGAAGGATTCAAACAACAGGGCGATTAAAATAAAATAAAACAGCTTATGATAACCGCAACAAACCTCAAAAAAATATATAACGGAACCACTGTTTTAAACATAGAACATCTGGATATTCCTACCGGGCAAAGTTTTGGTCTGGTAGGAAATAACGGAGCAGGAAAAACCACCTTTTTCAGTCTTTTACTGGATTTGATTCAACCTACTACCGGGAATATTTTTAACAATGAGATCACCGTTAGCCAGAGTGAAGCCTGGAAAGCTTTTACATCTTCTTTTATAGATGAAAGTTTCCTTATAGGTTACCTTACCCCGGAAGAATATTTTTATTTTATTGGCGATTTAAGACAGCAAAATAAAGCCGATGTAGATGCTTTATTGAGCACTTTTGAAGACTTCTTTAACGATGAAATTTTAAAAAAGCGCAAATATCTAAGGGACCTTTCAAAAGGGAATCAGAAAAAAGTGGGAATTGTGGCAGCACTTATCGGAAATCCTAAAGTGGTCATTCTTGATGAACCTTTTGCCAATCTTGATCCTACCACCCAAATAAGACTCAAAAAAATTATCAGGGAATTAGGTGCTTCCCAGGACACTACTTTTTTAATATCCAGTCATGACCTTATCCATATTACCGAAGTTTGTGAACGCATAGTTGTTATGGATAAAGGAATCCTTGTAAAAGACATCATCACTTCGGAAGCTACTTTGAAGGAACTGGAAACTTATTTTTCAGGAGGTCAAACCGTAGAGATATAGCATTTCTATTTCAGTAAGAAAAAGAAACGTATTTTTGAATACTAAATACTTAATATTTCAGTTATTTATTAATCAAGAACGTATTGATTTTGAATAGAATTACCTTCAGCGCTTTATGTCTTATTCTGGTGATAGTGGTCTCGGGATGTTCCCGAAAAAAGGACACCTTCATCAACAGGAACTGGCATGCCGTAAATACAGAGTTTAATACGCTCTACAACGGCAATCTTGCGCTGGAACAGGGAAAAGAACAGGTTGCCAGTTCTTACAATGAAAATTTCTGGGAAATACTTCCGGTGGAGCGCATGCAGTTTTCTGAAGAGATTGTCCTTCCTGGCGCAAATAGAAACGAACTCTTTCGGGCTGCAGAAGTAAAAGCCACCAAAGCGATTCAAAAGCATTCCATGCTTATTGGGGGAAGGGAGAAAAATCCACAAATAGATGAAGCCTATCTTTTACTGGGAAAAGCCAGGTATTATGACCAGCGGTTTATCCCGGCACTGGAGGCTTTCAATTACATTCTTTTTAAATATCCCGCAGGAAATACCATTAATCACGCCCAGATATGGAGAGAAAAAACCAATATCCGGTTACAAAACACCAGTTTGGCCATTAAAAATCTGAAAAAGATCCTTAAAGCCGAAACCCTGAACGATCAGGATCTTGCAGATGCAAATGCGATGCTGGCCCAGGCATATATCAATAGGGGGTCTTTGGATAGTGCTGTGGTTCCAATAAAAAAAGCGGCCGTTTTTACAAAAAAAGACGCAGAAAAAGGCAGGTATCACTTTATAGAAGGGCAGCTATATAATCATTTACAAAAAAAAGATAGTGCCAATTTTGCCTTTGAAAAAGTCACGGAATTAAACCGAAAAATCCCAAGGGAATATTTGATTCATGCAGAACTAGGAAAGCTCAGGAACTTTAATTTTTCTCAACAGGATCACCTAGGGCTCTATGAACAGTTAAAAGAACTGGAGGACGATCGTGAAAACAGGCCTTTTCTGGATAAGATCTATTTTCAGTTCGCCGAATATTACAAATATCTGGACTCGATAAGTCTTGCGGCAAACTATTACAATAAATCGCTCAAGGCATCTTCAAATGATACTTTTCTCCAGTCTGTAAACTATGAAACTTTGGGGAATATCTATTTTGAAAATTCCGATTACAGGCTTGCGGGAAAGTACTATGACAGTACACTTACCAAAATACCAACCCATACCAGGGATTATTTTTTTATAAAACGGAAGCGCGACAATCTTCAGGAAGTGATTCTATTTGAAGAAATTGCCGAAAAAAATGACAGTATCCTGAGACTTGTTGCTATGAGCGATGAAGAAAGACTTAATTTTTTCTCTTCCTATACGGAATCTTTAAAGCAGGCAGCAATTGCAGAAGCTAAAAAGGGAAATATCCCGGAACAGGTACCAATTGCACGAATTCCAACCGGACCGGGAATGCCGCCTGCTTTGGAAGGGCCCAATGCAGGAAGTAATACGTTTTATTTTTATAATCCAGTAAGAGTAGCCAATGGAATGCGGGATTTTTTACAAACCTGGGGCAGCAGAGAACTAAAGGACAATTGGCGCCTGGACTCGGGGGATGCCAAAAGTTTTAGTGCGGAAGAGCTGGATGATGTTTCAAGCCTTATAATTGCCAACAACCCGCAATTTGACCCACAAACATATCTGGAACAAGTCCCCCGGGAACCTAGAATAATAGACAGTCTGGCTGCCCAGCGAAATGATGCTTATTACCGGTTAGGATTGATATACAAGGGGAAATTCGGTGAAAATGAATTGGCTTTGGAAAAATTTCAGGCTTTACTTGGTTTTACATTCGAGGAAAGATTGGTGGCTCCGTCCACCTATTATTTATATCAAATCTATCTGGAAGAGGGAAACCTTTCCGAAGCTGAAAAATACAAACAGTTGGTTTTACAAAACTATGGCGATTCAAGATATGCTGCCAGTATTAGAAATCCTGGCCTGGCTGTAAAACTTAATGATGAGGTTGAAGATAAATATCTTGAACTTTTCCGTTTATTTGAAGAAGGCAACTATGTGGAGGTATTAGAGCAAAGTGAAGGTTATTTGGAAAAGTACCAGGATGAAGATATTTTACCAAAAATAAGTCTGCTTAAGGCGATGGCAACAGGCCGTTTATTTGGATTTGAAGCCTATAAAGAAGCTCTGTTAAAGGTTGCTACCAGTTATCCTCAAACAGAATCCGGAAAAAAAGCGCAGGAACTCTATAATACATCGCTTCCAAAACTGGCAAATAAAGAATTTAAGTTAACCGATGAAAACAACCTCAAATTGCTCTATACTTTTAATAAAAAGGAAGAACCGGAAGCACTTAAACTGAAAGAAAAAATTGAACTTGCCATGGCAGACTTAGGGTACTCCAAACTCTCAACTTCGGTAGATGTGTATGCTACAGACAGTATTTTTGTAGTGGCACATAAAATTGAAGATAGGAACAAAGCAGAAGGATTTGCAGAGCTATTGAGGATTAACAAAAAATATGATATTAGTAAAACACCTGTGATTATTTCTTCAGATAATTATAGAATTGTTCAGCTTCATAAAAATTTAGAAGCTTATATTGAATTAAAAGAAAAACAGTAAACCCAAATTTTATGTTTTCAAATCAGAAAAAATCAAAGTTCACGAATGAAATCAGTAAAGAGCAAAACCGGATCTCTGCAGGAACAATAATTACCGGTGATATTGAAGCCAAAGGAGGATTTAGAATAGAAGGGACTTTAAAAGGAACCCTGAAAACGTCAGGGAAAGTAGTAATAAGCAAAGGTGGATTTATACAAGGTAATTTAGATTGCCAGAATGCAGATTTTGAAGGAAAATTTTTGGGTAAGTTAATTATTCATGAAACCCTTACCCTAAGATCTTCCGCAATTATTGAAGGGGAAGTGATTGCCGGGAAACTTGCGATAGAACCAGGAGCGGCCTTTAACGCATCCTGCGAGATGAAAGGCGCTTTAAAAAACGTCAAAAAAGATGAACAAAAACAAAACGAACGCTCCGCTTGATAAATACCTTGAATTTATAAACATTGCATTTCAAATGGGGATTATAATAACAGCAAGCGTTTTGCTTGGAATTTGGCTGGATAAAAAATTTCCAAATGATTTTTCAGGATTTACAATTGGAGTTTCCCTTTTTGGGGTGTTTATCGCATTATACATGGTGATAAGAAGGGTAATGAAAATGAGCAAGGAAGATTAAAAGAACTATAAAATGAGCATATCGGAAACTTGATGCATACACAAATGAACCCGCCTGCCAGTGTTCAGGGAGATGCGAATTGCTCCGGAGACCAATAAAAAAACAATTAATATTACATATGACGCAAAAATTACTTGATTTTTTAAAAATATTTATTCCATTTTCCATCGTTTTATTTGTAATCCAATACCTGGTGGTGAATTTTCTTCTGAAGGACATCGTATTTTATTACAGTATCTGGACAATTTACTCTTTTCATATTTTAGCAACTTCCATTATTTTTATAGTAATGGTTTTAATACATAAGAATTTTAGGGACAATACCGGTTTTGCCTTTATGGGGGGAAGTCTGTTGAAAATGCTTGCTGCGGTGCTTTTTTTACTGCCTATGTTATTAAAAAATCAAGAGTTTCGGTTTATAAATTTGCTTTCCTTTTTTATCCCCTATTTTCTTTATTTGATTTTTGAAACTATTTATGCGGTCCGCCTAATAAATTCCAAATAACTATTTGGGTTTCAAAGCCATCAAAAAAGCATGAATCGAATCAAAAAAATGAAATGTTAGCTTTTAGATAAAAATTAAAAGTATACCTTTGCACGGAAATTTTGAGCACCCATTTATTAAGTTTAACAGAACTATGATAGCACAAAAATCTTTTAAGATTATAGTGGTTTTTGCACTGGCTTTGATTCCTTTGTTTTCTTTTTCTCAGGAAGAAGGCAGTAAAATTAAAGAAGCAGCAGAAAAATTCAATGCTACCGATATGATTATGCATCATATTGGCGACTCACATGGATGGCATTTTTTTGGATCTGGAGAGAATTCTTTTACCCTTCCGCTCCCTGTAATTCTATTTACTGATAATGGAATGGTTTCATTTATGTCCAGTGAATTTCACCATGATACAGAAGGTGAGTATATAGTGGAAAAAGATGGAATGCAATTCGTGAATTACCACGAAAAAATATATAAGCTTGATGAAGGGGCTACCGCTATTAATTTTGATGATGATCATAATGCGGTAAATGCAAGCAAACCCTGGGATTTTTCTATTACTAAAAATGTTGCAGCAATGTTCTTAACAGTAATTTTAATGCTGTTATTCTTCTTTTCACTTGCCCGCTACCATAAAAACAACACCAAAGCACCATCTGGTTTCAACAATGCCATGGAAGCCTTGGTTATATTTGTACGCGACGATATTGCCCGACCGCAAATTGGGGAGAAAAAATATATGAAGTTTATGCCTTTTCTTTTAACGGTATTCTTCTTTATCTGGATCACGAATCTTTTAGGTTTACTTCCAGGGGCTGCAAACGTTACCGGAAATATTGCTGTTACAGTATCGCTTGGTCTGTTTACCCTGGTATTAATAATAGCTAACGGGAACAGGGAATTCTGGAAACATACCTTTTGGATGCCGGGAATACCTACTTTTGTGAAGCCTATTTTGGCGGTCGTAGAAGTTATGGGCTTAATTATTAAGCCTATTGCCTTAATGATTCGTTTGTTTGCAAACATCACCGCAGGTCATATTATTATTCTAAGTTTATTAGGACTTATTTTTATATTGGAAAGTGCAGGAGTTGCCGGAATTTCGGTGCCATTTGCATTGTTCATAACCGTTTTGGAATTGCTGGTTGCATTCCTTCAAGCGTTCATTTTTACAATGCTGTCTGCCCTGTTCATAGGGATGGCGGTTGCGGAACATGAGCATCATTAATTTTTAATTTTTAATTTTATTACTATGGAGTATTTACACATTGGACTTGCCGCATTAGGAGCTGGTCTTGCAGTTATTGGAGCTGCTATTGGTGTTGGTAGAATTGGTGGATCTGCAATGGATGCTATCGCTCGCCAGCCAGAAGCTTCTGGAAAAATCCAAACTGCTATGATTATTGCTGCTGCACTTGTAGAGGGTGTTGCCCTTTTTGGAGTAGTTGCTGCTTTGCTAGGAGTACTTACAGTACCGGCTTAGTCTTAAGTTTTAAGAACCTGCTCGTAACGGTTGGTTACGAGTAGGTTTTAATGTTATTTTGAATTAAAAAGAATTATATATAACAATCATTATGGATTTAATTACTCCTGAAATTGGCTTGTTCTTTTGGCAAACCATCGTCTTTTTAGTATTGATCATCCTTATGGCAAAATTTGCCTGGAAACCAATTCTTGGTGCTGTTAAGAGCCGTGAAGATTCTATAAATGACGCATTGTCCTCTGCTGAAAATGCAAAAAAGGAAATGCAGAATTTGAAAGCCGATAATGAGAAATTGTTGAAGCAGGCAAGGGTTGAACGGGATGCCCTTCTAAGAGAAGCCAGAGAGATAAAGGATAAAATGATTGCCGATGCCGGAGCAGAGGCTCAGGAAAAAGCAAATCATATCGTTGGTCAGGCTCAAATCACGATTCAAAATGAGAAGAACGCTGCAATGGCTGATATTAAAAATCAGGTTGCCAGTTTGTCTATTGAGATCGCCGAAAAAGTTGTTCGTGAAGAATTATCCAATAAGGATAAGCAACGAAAGCTTGTTGAAACGATGTTGGATGATGTTACGCTAAATTAGAGTTATGAAATGAGCATAACGGAAACTTGGTACAAATACCAATGAAGATATGCGAATTACATATGACCGCTAAAACAATATTATAAACAGATGAAAGGAACCAGAGTTTCTCAAAGATATGCAAACGCGATTTTAGATCTTGCAAAAGATCAAAATGCTGCAGATGTTGTCAATGGCGATATGCAAAAGATTTTTAAAACTATTATTGGTAGTGAGGATCTTCAGGATGCACTTTCAAGTCCTGTGATTAAAGGTGGCATAAAAAAGAATGTTTTAAAGGAGATCTTTAGTGATGTCCATGCTGTTACATTGGGTGCTTTTGATATTCTTATAGAAAATAACCGGATCGCTATTTTAAAGGCAGTTGCTCAAAAATATACTTTATTGTATAATGAGATGAACCACATTCAGGTGGCAACCGTAACAACTGCAATTCCATTGGATACAGCACTGGAGGAAAAAATACTGAATAAGGCAAAAGAACTTACCGGAAGCGGTGCAACTATAGATAACATTGTGGATCCATCTATTATTGGAGGTTTTATCCTTAGAATAGGAGATTTGCAATACAATGCAAGTGTAGCTAAAAATCTAAGTAACCTGAAAAGGGAGTTTAAAAACAACACATATATTTCAAAATTAAATTAAAACAGGTGCG
The DNA here is from genome assembly GCF_046298265.1 of Gillisia xinjiangensis. Lineage (NCBI taxonomy): Bacteria > Pseudomonadati > Bacteroidota > Flavobacteriia > Flavobacteriales > Flavobacteriaceae > Gillisia > Gillisia xinjiangensis. The sequence continues at coordinate 439,194 of NZ_JBKAHK010000002.1, forward strand.
CAATGCGTACCAATTTTATTCTAAATAATTATGGCCGAAGTAAATCCAGCTGAAGTTTCAGCAATATTAAAAAAACAGCTTTCAGGTTTTGAAGCAAAAGCTTCTTTAGATGAAGTGGGAACTGTGCTTACGGTTGGTGATGGTATCGCCCGTATCTATGGTTTAGCCAATGCTCAATATGGGGAATTGGTAGAATTTGAAAGTGGTTTGGAAGGACTTGTTCTTAACCTTGAAGAAGATAATGTTGGGGTAGTGCTTTTAGGACATTCCAAGGAGATAAAGGAAGGATCTATAGCAAAAAGAACCCAACGTATTGCCTCTATAAAAGTTGGGGAAGGAATTTCAGGAAGGGTAATAGATACTCTTGGAACTCCTATCGACGGAAAAGGACCTATTGAAGGAGAAACTTTCGAGATGCCATTGGAACGTAAAGCTCCTGGTGTTATCTACCGTCAACCAGTAACCGAACCTATGCAAACAGGAATCAAAGCTATTGATGCGATGGTACCGGTTGGAAGAGGTCAAAGGGAATTGGTAATTGGTGACCGTCAAACAGGGAAAACAGCTGTTTGTATCGATACTATTTTGAATCAGAAAGAATTTTACGATGCCGGAAAACCCGTGTATTGTATCTATGTTGCCATTGGCCAGAAAGCTTCTACCGTTGCAGGAATTGTGAAGGTATTGGAGGATAAAGGTGCTTTGGCATATACTACCATTGTTGCTGCAAATGCATCAGATCCTGCTCCAATGCAGGTTTATGCACCATTTGCAGGAGCTGCAATCGGGGAATATTTTAGAGATACCGGTCGTCCTGCGCTAATTGTGTATGATGATTTATCGAAACAAGCGGTAGCTTACCGTGAGGTTTCCCTTTTATTACGTCGTCCTCCGGGACGTGAAGCCTATCCTGGTGATGTTTTCTTTTTGCACTCCAGACTTCTGGAACGTGCTGCAAAGATCATTAATAACGATGAGATTGCAGGGCAAATGAATGATCTTCCGGATTGGATGAAAGGAAAAGTAAAAGGAGGAGGTTCTTTAACCGCACTTCCAATTATTGAAACTCAGGCTGCCGACGTTTCTGCATATATTCCAACCAATGTGATCTCGATTACCGATGGTCAAATTTTCTTAACAACAGACCTGTTTAACTCGGGAGTTCGTCCTGCGATCGATGTGGGTATTTCTGTATCAAGAGTTGGAGGTAATGCACAAATTAAGCCGATGAAAAAAGTGGCTGGTACCCTTAAACTGGATCAGGCACAATATCGTGAACTGGAAGCATTTGCTAAATTCGGATCTGATCTGGATGCTGCAACGCTGAATGTTATTGAAAGAGGTAAGCGTAACGTTGAGATTTTAAAGCAAGCTGAAAATGACCCATATGCAGTAGAGGATCAGGTTGCAATAATTTTTGCCGGAGCAAAAAACCTTCTTAGGAGTGTACCTGTTGAAAAAGTTAAGGATTTTGAAAGAGATTACCTGGAATATTTGAACGTGAAACACCGTGATGTTCTGGACGCTATCAAATCTGGAAAATGGACAGACGAAATTACTGAAACTCTTACCAATGCGGCAAAAGAGCTTTCAGCAAAATTCAAGAACTAGTATTGAGTACAAATAACCAGGTTTTCAGGAACCTGGGCTTGTATTTAAAAAATGGATTTATAAAGTATTGAGCAACGGTTTTAAAGCTGGTGCTTAATACTCAATTCTATAAAAAATGGCAAACTTAAAAGAATTACGCAGCAGGATAACATCGGTTTCATCAACGATGAAAATCACCAGCGCTATGAAAATGGTGTCGGCCGCAAAGTTGAGCAAGGCCCAGGATTCCATTACCCAAATGCGTCCTTATTCTGAAAAGTTAACAGAACTGCTTCAAAGTTTAAGCGCAACTCTGGATGATGATACCAGCAGTAAGTATGCTGAGCAGCGCGAGGTGAAAAATGTCCTGATCGTTGCTATTTCCTCAAATCGGGGTCTGGCTGGTGCATTTAATAATAATATTGTAAAGGGAGTTAGACAAATCGCTGCTGAAAAATACAGCGATAAAAATGTTAGCCTTTACACTATTGGTAAAAAGGCAAGCGATGTATTGAAAAAAGGTTTCACTATTTCTGAAGCCAACAATGCCATCTACGACAATTTGGACTATGAGCATGTTGCTGTAATCGCAGAAGAATTGATGGAATTGTTTTTGAAAGGAACATATGATGAGATCGTATTTGTTTACAACCAGTTCAAAAATGCCGCAACTCAAATCATAACCAAAGAGCAATTTTTACCTATCGAGAAATTTGTTACGGATAAAAATGTCACCCTGGATTATATCTTTGAGCCAACAAAAGTAGAGATCGTTCGGGATTTGATCCCAAAATCTTTGAAAATGCAGCTTTTTAAGGCGATGAGTGATTCCCTTGCATCAGAACACGGAGCGCGTATGACAGCAATGCATAAGGCTACAGATAATGCTACCGAATTAAGGGATTCCCTTAAATTATCGTACAATAAGGCCCGTCAGGCTTCCATTACCAATGAAATTTTAGAAATTGTTGGTGGAGCCGAGGCTTTGAACAATTAGACGCAGCGATAGCGGAGTAAAATTTTCAAATGCTGAAGCGTTGAATAACTAAAGATCTTATTACAATTAAAACAATAGAAGTATAAATTATACCGAAAACCCCTGCAGAAGTGCCGGGGTTTTCTTTTGGCATTCATTTTGTTTTAGATAAATTAACTATTATAAAAATTTTACTATGAAATATTTCTATCTCGTATTTAGTACCGTATTTGCTGCAGTTTTGTTAAGCAGTTGTGGAAGTAATAAGGAACTTCAGGAGCGATCGCCCGCTCAATTCGATCAACCTTATTTTACTTCAACCGCCAATTCGTTACAACTCTTTATTCCGGTTAAAGCTATTCAGCCTAACAGGATTAGTCTTGACAGCGTATATTTCCGCGGAATGAAGTCGGCGCTGCAACAAGATCCAGAGAATAAAAGTATTTATAACGCTCATTTTAATACAGGAAAGCAAGATCTTATCATGAGTTCGGACCCCGCGGAAGAATATGCCAATAAGATGCCTCAAATGCCTGTTAAAGTTCCTTTTGAGCTAAAGGAAGATGAAGCTGTAATTGTTTTTAAGGAAAATAATAAAAAGAAATATTATAAAATTACGGGGATAAAAGAGGGTTCAAAAGAATAGTATTTACAAATAAGCGTTTATGCAGGCCGGAATTAACCGATTAATTAAGATATTTATACCTTAAACGAACCCCCTTTTGAGCACCTTAAAACGTTTTTTTCAGGATACCATCATTTACGGTTTCGCAACAGTATTGCCAAGGCTCATGAATTTCATTCTTGTGCCTTTGCATGTTACGGCGCTATCCACGGTTGGATATTCGGTAAATACCACTTTTTATGTCTGGGCCGCATTTTTTAATGTGATCCTGACCTATGGTATGGAAACAGCTTTTTTTAGGTATTTTAGTCAATCGGAGAAGAAGAATCTGGTTTTTTCCACTGCATTTATAAGTCTTACGCTAACAACCGTAATTTTCTTTTTTGTTGTTTTTATACTTAGGGATCACATAATAGGTTTGGTGGACCTCAATCCGGATTATTTCAATATGCTTTTGGGAATTTTAGCCCTGGATACATTAGTGGTGGTGCCATTTGCATTTTTAAGGGCCTCCAACAGGCCACTGAAATTTGCAGCCGTTAAGATCTTTAATATTGTTTTGGTGGTCTTGGTGAATTTTTACTTTCTATGGCTTATACCAAAGCATACTTCACTAATTCCCGATTTCATTTTAAATAACTATTCTGAAACCGACAAAGTCCAGTATATTTTTCTTGCAAATTTAATCGCCAGCGGTGCGACTTTCCTGATCTTGTTGCCATATTTTTTCAGAACAAGTATTGCATTTAGCAGCGACATTTTCAAACAAATGTGGAAATATGGCTGGCCCATTATGGTTGCCGGGATAGCATTTGTGATCAATGAAATGCTGGATAAGATCCTTTTGAAGGAAATGGTTTCAGATGAAATTATGGGAGCCTATGCTGCCTGTTACAAACTCGCTATTTTTATGACCATTTTTGTCCAGGCTTTCCGGTTAGGGGCAGAACCTTTCTTTTTTAACCAGGCAAAACAGGAAAATGCAAAACAAACCTATGCCAATATTCTCAACTATTTTGTGATCCTGGGAAGTTTGATCTTTATTGTTATGGTTGTATTTTTGGATTTATTCAAGATGCTTATCGTTCCAAATCCTGATTATTGGGTTACCATTTCAATTGTACCCGTTATTTTGTTGGCCAATTTATTCCTGGGGATTTATCACAACCTTTCGGTTTGGTACAAATTAACCGATAGGACAAAACTTGGGATGTATATATCTATAATTGGTGCCATAATTACCATTGGCCTTAATTTATGGCTTATTCCCATGATCGGTTTTATGGCATCGGCCTATACAACACTCGCTGCCTATGGCACAATGATGCTTGTTTCATATTACCTGGGAAGAAAATATTATCCGGTTCCCTATGATATTAAAAACATATTTTTGTACCTGTTTATCTCAATAGGATTTGCAGTGATTTCCTTTAATTTTTTCAGGGGAAATTATTTTGTAGGAACTGCTTTTGTAGTTTTGTTCTTAATGTTTGTCTTTATAAATGAACGGAAGGATTTCAAAAAAATCATCAATCATTAAAATATTGAAGTATGGACGAAATGGCGGTACAACTTAAGATTTCTTTAAAAAATTCTAAGCCTCCCATCTGGAGACGGGTTTTGGTGAAAAGTTCGATCTCTTTTTATGAATTGCATTATACCATTCAAATAGCGATGGGTTGGGGGAATTTTCATTTATATGAATTTAAGATCGGGAATTACCGAATTGGAATTATAGATGAAGATTTTGATGATCCGCTATCTGTTAGCTCGGATGTTATTGACGCTACCGAAATAACCCTGGATGAAGTGCTTTCAAAAGGTGAGGTTAAAAGTTTTACCTATGAATATGATTTTGGCGATGGATGGATTCATTCCATTGTTGTTGAAAAAACCTTGCCTTTAGATCGGGATACATATTACCCTGTTTGCATTAAAGGAAAACTTGCTTGCCCTCCTGAAGATTGCGGAGGTTTATACGGGTATTACAATCTTTTGGAAATAATATCGAATAAAAAACATCCTGAATATGAGGATATGTTAGAATGGATGGGCGGTAGATTTGATCCAATTGAATTTGAGGTGGAGGATGTAAATGTTGACCTTGAAGACATAGAAGGAATTATGGGAGGGGAAGACGAAGATTTTGATGGTGATTTTGATGATGATTTTTTATAATAGATAATTTCACATCAGTCATCAATAATTATTTCAATGCTGGGTTGTTAAGAAAGCGAACATCAATCCTGCCTTGATGGTAAGAAGGAGCTACGAAAAAAGAATGTCTAAAGGCTTCCAATAATTTATTATTCATGTGTTAGAGGCAATTTTAATGATGTTCAACGTATTTAAATACAAGCCCTAACATTAGTATTATTACGTTTATAACTCAAAAAAATATATTAAAATGAAAATAAAAATAATCAATAAGTCTTCTCATAAATTACCACATTACGAAACAGAAGCTTCTGCAGGCATGGATTTGAGAGCCAATATTTCAGAAGCAATTACGTTAAAACCATTGGAACGCAGTATCGTGAAAACCGGTTTGTTTATAGAATTACCTATGGGCTATGAAGCTCAGGTAAGGCCCCGAAGCGGACTCGCTGCAAAAAAAGGAATAACAGTGCTCAATTCACCTGGCACTATAGATGCAGATTACAGGGGAGAAATTGGCGTTATTCTTGTAAATCTGTCCAACGAAAATTTCACCATTGAAAATGGAGAACGCGTGGCACAGTTGGTAATTGCAAAACACGAACGGTCAGAATGGATACAAGTCGAAGAACTTGAAGAAACCCAAAGAGGAGCCGGCGGCTTCGGCAGCACCGGAACCAAATAATAAATTTATTAAACAATAATATAAAAAACAGAAGAAAGAATATAGATAATAAACAATTAAGTTGACACAAATCTAATATCTAAATTCTAACTACTCAATACTCAATACTACTTTATTATGAAAATAATTGTACCTATGGCGGGTCGTGGTTCACGACTTCGCCCTCATACCTTAACTGTTCCAAAACCTTTAATTCCCATAGCCGGAAAGCCTATCGTTCATCGTTTGGTGGAAGATATCGCAAAAGTACTGGATGAAAAAATTGAGGAAGTCGCATTTATTATTGGAGTCGATTTTGGTGAAAAAGTTGAAAAAGACCTTATTAGGATCGCAGAAAGTCTTGGCGCAAAAGCCAGTATTTATTACCAGGATAAACCTTTGGGAACCGGTCACGCGATCATGTGTGCCAAGGATTCTCTTGAGGGTCCCGCAGTTATCGCGTATGCCGATACACTTTTTAAAGCAGATTTCTCACTCGATAAAGATGCCGATAGTGTTATCTGGGTGAAACAGGTGGAAAATCCCAATGCCTATGGCGTGGTGAAACTAAATGAAAAGAACCAAATTACAGATCTTGTTGAAAAACCGGAAGAATTTGTTTCAGACCTTGCTGTGATAGGAATTTATTATTTTAAAGATGTTTCCGTTCTAAAGGAGGAATTACAAACCGTATTGGATGAAAATATTATTCGTGGCGGGGAATACCAGATCAATGACGGAATTGAGGCGATGAAGCAAAAAGGCTTGATTTTTGTTCCCGGAAAGGTAGACGCATGGATGGACTGCGGAAATAAAGACGTTACCGTAGAAACCAATGGAAGGATCCTGAAATTTTTGCATCAGGACGGTGAAAAGCTGATATCAGATTCTGTTAAGATCACAAATTCTGAAATTACGGAACCTTGTTACATAGGCGAAAATGTGGTTTTGGAAAATGCGAAGATAGGTCCAAATGTTTCCATTGGAGATGGTTGTGTGGTAAAGGATTCCACTATAAAAAACAGTTTAATTCAGAATTTTTCTGACATAAAAAATGCAAACCTGGACAATGCAATGATTGGGAGTTATGCTAAATTTAATGGTGATTTTACCAGTATTAGCATTGGAGATTATTCGGTGTTGGAATAAATAACCACATTTTGGTCCCCTTGGTTGAGCGTTAATAATGAAAAAGAGTGAAAAAGAAGGTCTACATAGTTATACTGATGTTTTTGGGGATTTTATTTTCTTCCGAAGCAATTGCACAGGAGATTGAAACTCCTGCTCAGGATGTTAATGTAGATGATCTGGGAACTGTAACCGACGAATTTCAGGAATATTTTTTTGAAGCCTTAAAGCAAAAAGCTATCGAGAATTACGAAAAAGCGATTGTTGCTCTTCAGAAATGCGAAAGCTTGCAACCTGAGAATGCTGTAATTCATTTTGAGCTTGGAAAGAATTACAATGCACTTGAAAAGTACGAACAGGCTATTCCCAGTTTGCAAAAGGCCAATAGATTAAAGCCCAATCAGGAATGGGTGCTGGTGGAATTGATGGATGCCTTTCATGATGCTAGGGATTATGAACAGGCTATTTTGATAGCTGAAAAATTGCTTCCTTTTAATTCAAAATACAATGAAAATCTGGCCGATATTTTATTTGAAAGCAAACAGTATGATGCCTTATTAAGCTTGCTGGATAAATTGGATTCTGAACTTGGTTTAACAGAATACAGAACAGGTCTTAGACAGCAAATTTATGCACTTACCGATAATACTCCGGCGCAAATTCAGGTTTTACTGGATGCGATAAAACTTAATCCTGAAAATGAAAGGAATTATCTCAACCTGATATTTGTTTACAGTGAGCAGGATATGCAGAAAGAAGCTTTTGAAACCGCTAAAAATATGGAAAAAATATTTCCTACTTCAAAAGTGGTTCATCTGGCTTTGTATAAATTTCATCTGGATTCAGGAGAAACAAAGGCAGCTCTGAATTCCATGAAACTTATCCTGGAGGCTGAAGAAATTGATCCCGAGTCGAAGTTTAAGGTTTTGAATGACTTTTTGCTGTTTGTAAATGAAAATCCTTCATATGAGGATGAATTACTGGAAGTTGCTGAAATGTTTTCAAAATCTGAAAGTAGTCCGGAGATCTATCAAAGATTCGGGGAATATTATCTTAAAAAAAACCAGAAGGAAAAAGCGCTCGGGTATTTTGAACTGGGCATTGAAAAAAACCTTGACAATTTTGATCTTTTGCGGAATACATTGCTATTGCAACTGGATCTTTCAAAACTTGATAATGCTCTAAAATTAAGTGATAAGGCCATAGAAATTTTCCCTGCCCAACCAATCCTGTACCTCATTAAGGGTGCTGCGTTAAATAAGAAAAAGGAATTTACAGAAGCAGCGGAAATACTTACATTTGGCCTAGATTATTTAATAGATAATCAAATAATGACCGCCGAATTCTATGATCAATTGTCTATAACCTACACCGGACTTGGAAACGCTGAAAAAGCGATAGAATTCAACGAGAAGGCGGCAGAAATTAAAAAAAGTCAGAATTAAATGTATAAGAAAGCATTCACCCTACTGAGTATATGTTTATTGATTATTTCCTGTAAGAGCAGGAAAGAACCTGTTGAAATTGAAGATACAGCAACCGCAAAAGTTGTTGCAATGCACTATAGCAACGAAGCCGATTTTAAAACCATGAACAGCCGGTTACGCCTGAAATATCAGGATGAAGACCGTTCACAATCGGTTACGGTGAGTTTTAGGATGCAAAAAGATAGTGTGATCTGGATGAGTGCTCAATTACTCGGAATTCCATTGGCAAAGGCCATTATCACCAGGGATAGGGTGAGTTACTACGAGAAGATAAACAAAACCTATTTTGACGGAGATTACAGATTGCTCAGCAAGTGGCTGGGAACTCCTTTGGACTTTGATAAATTGCAGAATTTGTTAACTGGACAGGCCATATATGATCTAAGGTCAGACCGTTATAAATTAACCGAATCCATTCAGGGATATCAATTGGTACCTTTACTGGAATTGGGGATCATCAAAAAAATTTTCCTGCTTGATTCCAAAAGTTTTAAGACAATCGCCCAGCAATTATCCCAGGAGAAGGAAAACAGAAACGTGACCGTTACCTATCCAAAATACCAAAGGGTGAATGGAAGAACTATTCCGGAGGAGATTAGGATCGTGGCCAATAGCCAGGGAAGTGGTACCCAGATAGAGATCTCCTTTAAATCGGTAACTTTTAACGACCCGGTGAGTTTCCCTTTTGAAATTCCTTCAGGTTATGATGAAATCGCTATAGAATAATGAGGTTCAAAAACAGTATTTCGCTCTTATTTCTTCTGGTTGTTCTCTATACCGGGAATATTTCAGTGTATTCGCAAACCAGTCGTGAGGATTTGGAAGAACGCCGTCTGGAACTTCGGGAAGAAATTCAAAGGATCAACAGTTTAAGAACTTCAAATAAAAACAAGGAAAAATCCGTTTTAACCGAAGTGGAGGACCTGGACCGCCAAATAAGAACTACAGAAAATTTGATAAAGGTTACCAACCAACAGGCGAATTTGCTTACGCGCGATATTAATTCTAACACGAATAAAATTCAGAGTCTACGGAAGGAACTGGAGAAATTAAAGGAAGATTATGCTCAAATGATCGAAAAATCTTTTAAGAGTAAATCCCAGCAAAGCAGGGTGATGTTTTTATTGTCTTCTGAAAGCTTCTTACAGGCCTACAAGAGGCTTCAATACATGAAACAGTACGCGAACTATAGAAAACAGCAAGGAGACGAAATAAAGCTTCGTACAGTAGAAATGCAGGAGCTGAACGCAAGTTTGATCAAGCAGAAAAAAACAAAGGATATCTTAATTGCTGAAAATAGGGAAACCCGGGCACAATTAGGGAAAAACCGACAATCTCAACAGGTTCTTATAAAAAGTATAAGACAAAAGGAGGGTCAGTTTGCATCGCAAATCAAGAAAAAACAGCAGGAGATCAGCGCGATAGATAAACAAATTGATGAAATTATAAGGGCTTCCATCGCTGCTGCCAATAAGGAAAGCGGTTCAACCTCCCGGGATGTTTATGAATTAACCCCAGAAGCAAAAGCGCTTGCGGCAAATTTTGCAAGCAATAAAGGGAAACTTCCATGGCCGGTTCGATCTGGTGTTGTCACTACCCGATTTGGAACGCAACCGCACCCGGTTGTGAAATCAATAAGCATAAACAGCAACGGCGTGCGTATTGAAACCGATAAAGGTGGAAAAGCACGGGCGGTTTTTGGAGGAACAGTAAGTGAAGTCCAGGCCGTAAAAGGTGCAAATAAAGCCGTAATGGTAAGGCACGGAGATTATCTTACCATTTATAACAATCTTTCCAAGGTATATGTTAATAAGGGAGATGTTGTTTCTCTGGGTCAGGATATAGGAGAAGTTGCTACCAGCAGCAGTTCAGGTAAAACAACACTCTATTTCCTTATCTATAAAAACATGGATAAACTGGATCCTTCAGATTGGATCTTACGGATGTAAATTGTGGATGAAAAACCTTAAATATGACTAATTCCTGATTAATAACGTTGATGGAAATAATGTGGGATGCTCTAATCTTTAAACAACGCTTTCAGCTCGGTAGCATCTTTTGGTTTCATTTTTCCGGCAAGAACCAAACTTAGCTGTTTTCTTCTTAAGGCAGCATCGAAACGTTCTTTTTCAAGTTCTGTTTCAGGGTTCAAAGCAGGAACTATAACCGGAGATCCGGTTTCATCTACGGCAACAAAAGTATAAATGGCTTCGTTGGCTTTAGATCGTTTTCCGCTTTCTCGGTCTTCCACCCAAACATCTATAAAGATTTCCATAGAGCTTTTAAAGGCACGGGAAACAGCCGCTTCTACAGTAACCACGCTTCCTAAAGGAATCGCTTTGTTAAACGCAACGTGATTTACAGAGGCGGTCACAACGATCCTTCGGCTATGCCTTCTTGCGGCAATACTCGCTGCACGATCCATTCTTGCCAATAGTTCCCCACCGAATAAATTATTAAGCGGATTGGTTTCACTTGGTAAAACAAGGTCTGTAAGGGTAGTACGGGAATCGCTGGGAGTTCTTGATTGCATTCTGCCAATTTTCTGGCAAAGGTACAAGCCATTCCAGCTGTTTACAAGTTAATGAAGTATTAAAATTCCTGAATAAGCATCCAGGCTCCTTCATTCGATTTTTTGGCTTTTCTCAACATAACCATGGCCTCCGGTCTGGTTTGGAAACTACCATAAACCACCTGATGAAGTCCAAATTTGTTTTCGCCAATATAACGGGCTTTAAAACCTTCAGTCCTTAACTCGGTTACTTTTTGATGGGCGTTTTCTTCCACACGGAAAGCACCTGCAACGATGTGATAATCTCCAAGTTGTTTGGTCACTTTAAAAGTGATTTCCGGAAGTGGATTATCTATAACGAATGTAGCCTGTTGAATTTGTTGTTGTAATTGAGATTCTGCAGCCTGCTGTTCAGCAACATTATGCTGGCTTACCTGATTGCTGTAAATATTCAAACCGGTAAACCCGGCAAGGCCTAAAGCTATTAATCCTATGGCGGCATATTTCAAATAAGGCCTGCTTTTTCTTCTTTCAGGAGTGAAAAGGAAAGGTACTTTCTCCTCGAGTTCCTGAACCTGTTTTTTATAAACTTCCCGTTTCACCGCATAAGCCGGGATAGTGCTTAAACCAAATGCTTCCGAAAGAAAATTGGTTGCTTTAAAAGGTTCAAATGTTAAATTTCCTTCAGAAGAAACAGAGAAATTCCCCAAAGCATCTAAAGTCACTTTATTTTCTTTTTCCAGTTGTTCGTTGATTTGCTGAACAAATTCTTCCACCTTATAAACAGCGGCAGGATATGAGATCTCCTGTACTTCTGAAATATAGTTTACCAATAATCCATCACTTTTCTTTAATTGTGCATTAAAGGAAACCTGCTTTTTAGGCGGGAAAAAAGTTTTGGAATCTTCGTCGAAATGTGCCGACTCTGTTTGGGTTAAAAATGCCCCAAAACCTGGAAGGATGACACATTCGTAACGGTAAAGTAAATCAGAGATGAAAGTAGCTATGGTCATAATAACAAAAGTAAGATTTTAAGCAACAGCATAAAATTAGCTAAAGATATCTTATTAACAAATCTTTTTTTGAGTATTTTTAATACTCCCTGAATGTTATTAATCATTGAAAATGAATAATGTACAGCGATTTGATCTCATTAGTTCATTTTACCGGGCAAAGCTTTTAAAATTATGGATTTATCTGACTTACTTTACGTTCTGGCTTTGCAACATATTCCAAATTTGGGAGATAGTACTGCTAAAAAACTCATCAGGCATCTTGGATCTGCAGAAGCAGTGCTGAAATCAAAAAAGGAAAGCCTCCTGAAAATTGATGGAATTGGAAACATCAAGCTGAAAGGATTGCATGATTCTGTGCATTTACGTGCTGCGGAAGATGAACTTAAGTTTATTCAGGAAAACAATCTTCGATATGATTATTACCAGGATCCGAATTATCCGGAAAAACTCAAACATTGTAATGACGGGCCAATTTTGTTGTTTTCCCGTGGAAAAATAGATTTGAAGAACAAAAAAATAATAAGCGTGGTTGGCACCCGAAATATTACTGTTAATGGGACCGCTTTTTGTGAAAAGCTTATTGAGGAACTGGCTCCTTTAGATCCGGTTATTATTTCCGGATTTGCTTACGGTGTAGATATTACCGCACAAAAGGCAGCGGTTAAAAATAAATTACAAACCATTGGTTGTCTGGCTCATGGCCTAAACCAGATATATCCAAAAATTCATTCAAAATATGTTGAACAGATCGAAGAAAACGGAGGTTTTTTCACCGATTTTTGGTCTACCCAGGCATTTGAACGCACCAATTTTTTAAAACGAAACAGAATAATTGCAGGGCTTAGCGAAGCTACACTAGTGATTGAAAGTGCCGAAAAAGGGGGATCGCTTGTAACTGCAGATATCGCGAATTCTTATAATCGCGAGGTTTTTGCAGTTCCCGGAAGACCAAATGATTCACAAAGCCGTGGGTGTAATAACCTTATAAAATCTCAAAATGCCCATGTGCTTACAAGCGCTGCAGATCTTATTTACATCCTTAACTGGGATCTTAATATCGTACAATCGGTGGTGCAAAAACAACTTTTTGTGGAATTGGATTCCCTGGAGCAGCCAATCCATAATTATTTAAGAGAAAACGGAAAGCAGCAACTGGATACCATCGCCCTAAGCTGTGAGATCCCAACCTACAAAGCTGCCGGATTATTGCTTGAAATGGAATTAAAAGGGGCCATACGGCCCCTTCCGGGAAAATTATTTGAAGCTATTTAGTAACCCAGTTTGGTCCGCACCCTTAAAAGTACCTCGTTGGCTGTTTCAAATGCCTTTTTTGCACCTTTTTTCAAGGCTGCATCTATTTCTTCGGGATGTTCCATATAATACGTATAGCGCCTCCGTTGGTTTTCAAATTTATGGATAATAAGCTCGTAAAGGGCCTGTTTGGCGTGGCCATATCCATAGTTGCCCTCCAAATATTTAGTTCGCATTTCTTTGATTTCTGCAGCCGTTCCTAGGAGTTTGTACAAAGCAAAAACATTACAGGTTTCAGGATCTTTTGGAGCTTCCAGCGGAGTACTGTCGGTTGCGATACTCATGATCTGCTTGCGAAGTTCCTTATCTGAAAGAAATAGGTTTATCACATTTCCTTTGGATTTGCTCATTTTTTCGCCGTCGATCCCGGGTATATATTTGGTGTCTTCCTGCACCTTTGCTTCAGGAATTACAAATGTATCTCCCATTTGAGCATGGAATCTTGATGCCACATCCCGAGTCATTTCAATATGTTGCAATTGATCTTTTCCTACAGGAACGATTTCGGCATCATAAAGAAGAATATCTGCAGCCATTAACATAGGATACGAAAACAAGCCTGAATTCACGTCTTCAAGTCTATCGGCTTTGTCTTTAAAGGAGTGTGCCAGGGTTAAGCGTTGGTATGGAAAAAAGCAGCTTAAATACCAGGAAAGTTCGGTTACCTGTGGAATATCACTTTGCCGGTAAAAAACGGTTTTTTCAATATCGAGACCAAATGCAAGCCACGTAGCCGCGGTAGAGTACGTGTTTTCCTTTAAAACCGATGCGTCTTTAATTTGGGTGAGGGAATGCAGGTTTGCGATAAATAAAAAAGAATCATTTTCAGGCCGATTTGCCATTTCAATCGCCGGAATTATGGCGCCCAATAAGTTTCCAAGATGGGGAGTGCCTGTGCTTTGCACTCCGGTAAGTATTCTTGCCATTGAATTTTTTAATTTTCACAAAGGTACTTCTTTTATGGAATTGGCTTAATTCATTTTAGTATTTTTGGCTCTTATGAAGATATTCAAAAAATTTCTGATCCTTCTTTGGCGAATCTGGTTCTATGTGTTAATGGGAATACCCATAATTATAATGCTGCCCTTTTTGGTCTTTTTCACCTCTTCAGAAAAGTACTACCCACAGTATTTTGCCTGTGCAAGAATATGGGCGAAATGCATTGTTTATGGGATGGGATTTTTTCCGAAAAAAATATCTTCGGCTCAATTAAAAAAGGGAGAGAGCTATATGTTTGTAGCAAATCATACTTCCATAATAGACATTATGTTAATGTTGACGGTGATAGATCATCCGTTTGTATTTGTAGGAAAAAAGGAGCTTACCAAAATTCCGCTTTTTGGATATTTCTACCGGCGAACCTGTATTTTGGTGGACAGAAATAGTCAACGGAGTAAATTTCAGGTATTTGAAGAAGCGCAGCGCAGGTTAAAGCAGGGAAACAGTATTTGTATTTTTCCGGAAGGTGGAGTTCCCGAAGATAAAAACCTGGAACTTACTAGCTTTAAGGAAGGTGCTTTCAGGCTGGCGATAGATCATCAAATCCCTATAGTACCAATTACTTTTCACGATAACAAGAAGCGATTTTCCTATACTTTTTTCTCTGGAAGTCCTGGGAAAATGAGGGCTAAAGTGCACGAAATTATTCCTACCGAAGGAAAAACTCAGGAAGACAAAAGAGTTGTTAGGCAGGAAACCTATGATTTGATTCTGAAGGAATTAAGAAATCCTTCTTTGTAGGTTTAGAATTTGAAGCTGAAACCGGAATAAACCCCAAAGAAATAAGGATTTACATTGCTCGTGTTTTCATTGAACGCATTCATTTGGTATTTAAAAATAGGTTCAAGATTTAATTCGAACTTTGGAGAAATATTGTAGTCCAATCCTACCCCGATGTTTGTTGTAAAACTTAAATTATTAAGATTATTGGATGCTCCAAGATTGGTGGAAAAATCGGCTGAATTAAGAGAAATCATATTCCTGTCCAGGAAGAGCGTACTTCCACCTCCAATAATATTGATGCCTATCTTTTTATCAACAATCACATATTCAATTTCTAAGGGAACTTCAATAAAACCTATTTGCTGATTTAAATATCCTGTTGTTGGAGAAGCCAGGCTTGCCCGGTTGAATTCTGCAGAAGCACTAATATTGCTGAATGGACGGGCAATAGTGTTCTCTATTCTGAAATTTGGGATCTTATCACCATAATTAATCCCTTTTAAAGCAACCGGGTTAACTGTTGCGGTAAATGCGATATTGTTGGTGTTATAACTCATATCCACCTTGCTTATACCGGTACGGATCTTTATTTTTTCTGAAATTTGGTACGCAAAATTTATTCCGTAGGAAAGGGTGATCTCACTGCTGTTTTCATTATTGGCAAAACGTTGATCTATCGCATTTCCGCTTCCCATATTATTATAAAAAATAGGTGCAGCCATGGTAGAAACTTTTAATTTTCCTGAAATACTGGATTTTTCGCTAATTTGGGATAGCGCGTCTTTTGAGTCAAGGTTTGCAATTGGGAGATCGCGTTTTTTGGTAGTAGAGGTCTCCGCTACTTCTGCCATCCCTTCAGCTTTTAAATCTTCAAAATCTGAAAATGTATATGCTCCATTTTCGGAATTTATGGGAAGTGTTGTATTGCTTATATTTCCAATACTTCCAAAAGTTACTTCGTCATTATTTTTCTCACTTCTGAAATATGCTGCCTGCGCTTCAATAGCTTCCCTATTTTGGGTATTCTGCCTCAAAGCCTGAAGTATAATGGAAGACCGGATCATATTTTCGGTATAAGCCTGCGAAGCAAGACTTACCTCAAGAAAAGTTTCATCCATCAAGGCTGAAGCTGTTTGTGATCCCTGCGAATTATTGGTTTTGAACAAACCGTTGGTATAACTTATAAACAGCGCCAGTACAGCTGCAACTCCAGCCATTCTATACCAAAGAGGTAAAACGCTTTTTTTACGTTTCTTTTCATGTAATTTGGTGGAAATATTCCTCCAGACTTCCTCGCGTGGACTAGCCTCGAAATCTTTGAATTTCTCCTGATATACTCTGTCTATATGCTTTCTTTCCTCCATTACTATGATGAATGCACGGCCAGTTTTTCCTGGCTGGCTTCAATTTTTTCTTTTAATATTATTCGGGCTCTTGCCAAATTGGATTTGGAAGTGCCTATTGAAATTTGAAGCATTTCTGCAATTTCCTTATGAGAAAACCCATCCAATGCATACAAATTAAAAACCTGACGGTACCTGTCCGGTAATGCGTGGATTATCTCCAGTAAATAATCGATGGATACCTCTTCCTCATCGATTTCAAGAGCGGGCTCTCTAAGCTGTTCTTCATTAACAAGCTCAAAAACAGTTTGTTTCCTGTATTTCTGAAGAGCGGTGTTAATCACAATTCGCTTCATCCAACCTTCAAAAGAACCTTTATCCTGATATTGCAAAATTTTATCAAATATTGTCATAAAACCATCCTGCAGATTGTCTTCAGCCTGCTGATAGCTATTTGAATATTTAAGGCACACTGCAAATAATTTATTGGCATAAAGCCTATACAGTTGTTCCTGTGCTTTTATATCCTGTTTCTTACAATTGTGTATGAGCTGATTTAAACTCAAATGTCTGGGAAATTGTTAGTTAATATTACATTCCTGGACGGGTTACGGGGACTTCCACGGTTAAAAACTGAACCTCTCCTGCTGCATTTTCACCCTGCCAGAATTTAAAGATATAAAAATCATCCCTATCTGCAACAAAATTTAATTTTGTGCTTGTATTTAAATTTCCTGTGCGCTCACACGTTGTATTGCTTACGTGATAACTTGTTACCACGCCAATAGTTATTAAATTACTGCTTTTTGAAATATCAAATCCGGAAAAAAAGTCACACGCAGTAGGGCGTTTGTAATTGATTTTAATCTCGTATTCCTGGTTATATTCAAAATGCTCTGGTAATTCTACATTTGTTATAACCGCCAGATTCTGCATCATTCCGCCGTTGTCTTCATCGCTGGAGCAGGCAGTCATTATTGCTGAATAAAAAAATAACAGTAGTAATTTTTTCATCTGAAAAATTGACTGAATAAGTAGGTTACACTTATCAGATGCAAATAAGGTTAAAGGGTTGCGTGAATAAAAAACAAAAATCCCGCATTTGCGGGATTTTTGTTTAATGTGAAGATTATTTTATTCCTTAGCGATCTTAATAGCGGCCTTGATTTTTTCTTCCAATTCCTCCATGAGCTCAGGATTATCCTTAAGTACAGCTTTTACAGCATCGCGGCCCTGGCCTAATTTAGTATCTTCGTAGCTAAACCAGGAACCACTTTTCTTAATGATTTCATAATCTACTCCTATATCTATTATCTCCCCTATTTTGGAAATTCCTTCCCCGTACATAATATCAAATTCTGCGGTTCTAAAGGGCGGAGCAACTTTGTTTTTTACGACTTTTACTTTCGTCTTATTCCCTAAAACATTGCTGTTTGCATCTTTTATTTGAGTTGATCTTCTTATATCAAGCCTAACCGATGCATAAAATTTAAGGGCATTTCCACCGGTAGTTGTTTCAGGATTACCAAACATAACACCTATTTTCTCCCTAAGCTGATTGATGAAAATCACGGTACAATGGGTTTTGCTGATGCTGGCAGTTAATTTTCTTAAAGCCTGGGACATAAGCCGTGCATGAAGTCCCATTTTTGAATCTCCCATTTCTCCTTCAATTTCACTTTTAGGAGTAAGAGCGGCAACAGAATCTATCACAATTATATCAATAGCTCCAGATCTAATCAAATTATCGGTTATTTCCAAAGCTTGCTCTCCGTTATCGGGTTGAGAGATAATCAGGTTTTCAAGATCTATTCCAAGGCTTTCCGCATAAAACCTGTCAAAAGCATGTTCGGCATCAATAAATGCTGCAATTCCACCCGCTTTTTGCGCTTCGGCGATGGCGTGTAAAGTTAAAGTTGTTTTTCCTGAAGATTCCGGGCCATAGATCTCAATGACTCTTCCACGCGGATATCCACCTACGCCCAAAGCCAAATTTAAACCTAAAGATCCTGTAGAAATAGCTTCCCCTTCATAAATAGGCTGATCGCTCATCTTCATTACGGTTCCTTTTCCGTAAGTTTTATCCATTTTATCAAGGGTAAGCTTTAATGCTTTTAATTTAGCTTCTTTTTCTTTTTCGTCGACCATAATATTTTTTCTAATTTTTATAAATGCGTGCAGCTAAAATACTATAAGTTTTGATTCGCTACAATTTAACGCGCAACCTTTTGTAATTGTTTGCTTCTTAATTTTAAAGAAGCAGTATTATGAGGTTTCTTAAAACCAGTTTAAACTTGGATCGACCTGGCGCTGCTACTACAATTTTATTGAGTTGTAGCAGCAGGGTTGATGGTGGCTAACTCGTTATTAGTTTTTTACGATAGTAAATAAAAAATAATAATAACGAATTAGCCGTTCGAAAAAAAGCATCAAATGACCAATTTGATGCTTTTTTTATTGACTGACCTCATAAAATCAGTACTTTTGCAGCCTGTTCTTCCATTTAGAACAAATTATATTTCTCACTTAAACCGTTTATAGCATGCAACTATACAACACCTTAAGCGCAGAAGAAAGGGCCGGGCTTATAGACGAAGCGGGCAAACAACGACTGACGTTGTCTTTTTATGCGTACGCAAAAATTGAAGATCCGGAATCTTTTAGAAACGCCTTATTTTTAGCCTGGAACCCTTTGGAGGTCTTGGGTAGAATTTATGTAGCCAAAGAAGGCATTAACGCTCAACTCTCCCTTCCTGCGGATAATTTTTATGAATTCAAAAAAGTTATTGAAGAATATGATTTTATGCGGGGAATTCGCCTGAATATCGCTGTGGAACACGATGATCATTCTTTTTTGAAGTTAACGATTAAGGTGCGCAATAAAATTGTTGCAGATGGGCTTAACGATGAAAATTTTGATGTTACCAATATTGGAATTCATTTAAAAGCCGAAGAATTCAATAGTTTTTTGAACGATCCAAATACAATTGTAGTGGATATGCGGAATCACTATGAGAGCGAAATTGGTCATTTTAAAGGCGCAATTACTCCCGATGTTGATACCTTTCGGGAATCCCTTCCCATTATTGAAACCCAACTTGCAGCACATAAGGAAAACAAAAATCTGTTGATGTATTGTACCGGTGGAATTCGGTGTGAAAAAGCAAGTGCCTTTTTTAAGCACAAAGGATTTAAAAACGTCTACCAGCTGGAAGGCGGAATTATAGAATATACGCGCCAAATAAATGCTGAAAAATTAGAAACAAAGTTTATTGGTAAAAACTTTGTTTTTGACCATCGACTTGGGGAGAGGATTACCGATGATATAATTTCCCAATGTCATCAATGTGGAAAACCTTGTGACAATCATACTAATTGCGCTAATGATGCCTGTCATTTGCTCTTTCTTCAATGTGATGAATGTAGCGATGCAATGGAGGATTGTTGTTCTTCCGAATGCCTGGAGATTATTAAATTGCCGTTGGCAGATCAAATTAAATTGCGGAAAGGACTCGATAAGGGAAATATGATCTTCAAGAAAGGAAAATCAAAGGACCTGAAATTTAAAAAATCGGGAGATCTGCCGGATGCTGCTTTAGCCGTATTCAAAAAGCCAAAAACTATCCGTAAACGCATTTCGAAAAAAAAGGTTTTAATCGGAAAAGGGGAGCATTACTATACCAAATCTAAAATAGGATTATTTGTATTGGACAGAAACGAATTAAAGATCGGAGATAAAATCAGCATTTCAGGACCGACAACCGGCGTTCAGGAATTCACATTAGATCAAATGTACGTGAATGGCAAACTTGCAAACATTGCAAATGCCGGAGATAAAATAACCCTCTCCTTACCTTTTAGAATAAGGAAATCGGACAAATTGTTTAAAGTAATTCAATAGGAAATCGTGGAAAAAGGAAAAATTGAATTAATGGCTCCCGCGGGAAATTTTGAATCCCTTCAGGCTGCAATTCAAAACGGGGCAGATTCGGTTTATTTTGGAGTGGATCAATTAAATATGAGGGCGCGCGCATCTGTCAATTTTACAATGGATGATTTATCTGAAATTGTAAGAAGATGTGAAGAAAAAAATATGCGTACCTATTTAACCCTTAACACCATTGTTTACGATCACGATCTATCAGTAGTAAAAACACTTCTGAACAGAGCAAAGGAAGCCGGGATCACGGCTGTGATAGCTTCAGACCAGGCGGTAATCGCCTCAGCAAGGGGGATAGGAATGGAAGTGCATATCTCTACTCAACTTAATGTAACAAATATTGAAACTGTAAAATTTTACAGTTTATTTGCCGATACGATGGTGCTTTCCCGGGAATTGAGTTTACGACAGGTAAAGCATATTACAGATCAAATTGAAAAAGATGAGATAAAGGGGCCTTCCGGGAATTTGGTGGAAATTGAAATATTTGGCCATGGGGCACTTTGCATGGCGGTTTCAGGAAAGTGTTATTTGAGTTTGCATTCAGATAATTCTTCGGCAAATCGTGGCGCCTGTAAACAAAGCTGCCGAAAAAAATATACGGTAACAGATCAGGAAACAGGTTTTGAAATTGAGCTTGACAACGAATATATGATGTCGCCAAAAGACCTTTGTACCATAGATATTCTGGATCAGGTGATCGCTTCAGGCATACAGGTCCTAAAAATTGAGGGTCGTGGCAGGGCACCAGAATATGTAGCAACTGTGATCAAAACATATCGTAAGGCAATAGATGCTTATTACCTTGGGACCTATTCAAAGAAGAAAGTAAGCTTGTGGATGGATGCGTTAAACACGGTTTACAATAGGGGATTTTGGTCTGGGTATTACCTGGGACAAAAATTGGGAGAATGGTCCAATCACAATGGCTCAGAAGCCACGCAAAAAAAGATATACATAGGGAAAGGCACCCATTATTTTCCCGAAGCCGGAGTTGCTGAGTTTAAAATTGAGGCCTACGACATCAAAAAAGGAGATAAAATATTGATAACCGGACCCAGCACAGGAGTGGAGGAAGTAGTTATTGAGGATATGTTTGTAAATGATCTACCATTCGAAAAAGCAAAAAAAGGCGATAACATTACCCTGAAATTACCTTTTAGGGTGAGAATGTCAGATAAATTATATAAAATCACACAAGCCTGATGGTTGTGATTACTTTACAAAGAAAAAAGTGTATTGGTTGCAACTACTGTGTTGAGGTTGCTCCTCAGCAATTTCAAATGTCAAAAAAAGACGGGAAAAGTGTATTATTAAAATCTGTAGACAGCAAAGGCTTTTTTACACTTAAGTCTCACAATTATTCAATTTTAGAGGCTTGTGAAGCCGCTTCAAAGGCTTGTCCCGTAAAGATCATTACAGTAAAAGAGACAAACTGAATGTCTTTTAGCGTATTTGCTAATATTGGAACAGCTTCTTTCGTTTAAATACCAATATAAAACAAAGGAAATTTAACCATCATTTAAAAAGTGATATATTTACCTTTTAGAATTATTTACGAATCTAAAATTCAACAGGTATAAGCCTTGTTAGAATTTCAATATATAAAAAAGAGTATGGGATGTAGCAGTTGTGCGACCGGGAAAGACGGTCAGCCAAAGGGATGTAAGAACAATGGTACCTGTGGTACAGATGGATGTAATAAATTAACTGTTTTTGATTGGCTTTCAAATATGTCACTCCCTGGAGGGGTTGAACCCTTTAATTGTGTGGAGATCCGTTTTAAGAACGGAAGAAAAGATTTCTTCAAAAACACTGAAAGATTAACGCTGAGTATTGGAGATGTAGTGGCAGTGGAAGCTTCACCGGGTCACGATGTGGGGATTGTAACCCTTACCGGAGAACTGGTACGGGTACAAATGAAGAAGAAAAAAGTGGCTATTGATAGCCCTGAAATTCTGAAAATATACAGGAAAGCTACTCAACGGGATATTGATATCTGGCAGGAAGCCAGGAACAAAGAAGATAAAATGAAAGTTCGTGCGCGGGAAATAGCCATCAGGCTAAATCTTCACATGAAAATTAGCGATATTGAATTTCAGGGAGATGGTTCTAAAGCAACCTTTTATTATACTGCAGAAGAACGTGTGGATTTCCGCCAGCTAATTAAGGAATTCGCAGTAGAATTCAGTACTCGTATAGAGATGAGGCAAATAGGTTTCCGGCAGGAAGCTGCAAGATTGGGAGGAATTGGATCCTGTGGAAGGGAACTTTGCTGTTCTACCTGGTTAACAGATTTTAGATCGGTAAATACCTCAGCGGCAAGATATCAACAACTATCACTGAATCCTCAAAAACTGGCAGGACAATGTGGGAAACTAAAGTGTTGTTTGAATTACGAATTAGACACCTATCTGGATGCCTTAAAAGCTTTTCCAAAAACAGAAGTGAAGTTATTTACCAAAAAAGGAACCGCGGTATGTCAGAAAACAGATATTTTCCAGGGATTTTTATGGTATGCCTATGAAGGAGATTGGATGAACTGGCATAAATTAACCCCGGAGCAGGCAAATAAAATCATAAAAGCCAATATAGACAGGGAACCGGTAAACAGCCTGGAAGAATATGAGGTAATGATCGAGAAAGAAGATACTACAAAATCCGATTTCAATAATGTGGTTGGACAGGATAGTTTAACAAGATTTGACACCCCAAAAAGCACCAATAAAAAGCGCCGTAAAAATAAACGCCGAAAACAAAATCCATCAAAAAATGAATAGATTGTTCTTATGGATGTTGGTTATAGCCGCAACAGGATTTGTATCCTGCGACTCTAAACGGGTTTATGATGAATACCATTCTATTTCAACAGCATGGAATAAAGATTCTATAGTTACGTTTAAGCTTCAAAATATAGATCCGGATAAAAAATATGACCTGTTTATTAATGTTCGGAATAACAACGAATTTAATTTCAGCAATTTATTTTTGATAGCAGAGATTCAGTTTCCGCAGGGAAAAGTTATCACCGATACCCTGGAATATGAAATGGCAGCCCCCAGCGGGGAATGGCTTGGCACGGGATTTGGGAATGTTAAGGAAAATAAACTCTGGTACAAAGAGCAGGTGAGTTTTGAAGAACCCGGCCAATATGTGGTTTTTCTTAAACACGCAATGCGAAAAAACAACAGTGAACAGGGAATTGAAAACCTGGAAGGTATAACACAAATTGGTTTTCGGATAGAAGAAGCCCCAAAATAATTTTAGTGCAGTTATGGCAAACCCGTCAAAAAAAACAACATCTAAACCGGTTAAAAAAACTGGTTTCACAAAATATATCATAGGATTCTGGACACTTTTTGGTGTTGGGATCTTAATAATCATACTCCTGTTTCTTATGGCAGGATGGGGTGCATTTGGGACAATGCCCAAATTTGAAGAACTGGAAAATCCTGAAACAAATCTTGCTACCGAAATATTTTCATCAGATGGGGAAACTCTTGGGAAATATTACAGCGAGAACAGAACGCCAATAAAATATGATGATTTGCCAAATCATCTTGTTCAGGCCCTTGTTGCGACGGAAGATGAACGTTATTATGAACATGCTGGAATAGATGCTATTGGAACGATGAGAGCCGCAGTTTATTTAGGTGCACGTGGAGGAGCGAGTACCATTCCGCAGCAGTTGGCAAAACTTTTATTTACAGACAATGTTTCTCAAAATTTCGTTGGAAGGGTGATGCAAAAATTCAAGGAATGGATTATTGCAATTCGTCTTGAGCGCCAGTATACCAAGGAAGAAATCATCACCATGTATCTTAATAAATACGATTTTATTTACCAGGCGGTAGGAGTTCGTTCTGCATCCAAGATATATTTCAATAAAGAAGCAAAGGACCTTAAAATTGAGGAATCGGCTGTTTTGGTGGGAATGCTTAAGAATTCAGCATTATACAATCCTGTTCGCAGGCCGGATTTGGTAGTACAACGCAGGAATCAGGTTTTGAAGCAAATGCAAAAAAACGGATTTCTCACCAGCGAGGAAAAAGATTCCTTGCAGGCACTTCCTATGAAAATAGAATTCACGCCTCAAGGTCATGATGAAGGGATCGCGACCTATTTCAGGGTGTACCTTCAGGGATTTATGAGGGACTGGATTCAGAAAAATCCGAAGCCAGATGGAACAGAGTACAATATATACCGGGACGGTTTAAAGATTTACACCAGTATAGATTCCAGAATGCAGAAATATGCTGAAGAAGCCGTAACAATGCATATGTCCAACCTTCAGAAGGAATTTAATTATCAAAACAGGAACAATAAAACAGCTCCTTTCAGGGATATTAATGAGGACGAAGTTGAAAGCATCATAAAAAGATCCATGAAGGTTTCAGACCGATGGAAAAAGATGGAAGCTCAGGGAAAATCCAGGGAAGAGATTGTTAATTCCTTTGAGAAATTAACGGAGATGAGCGTGTTTAGTTGGCAAGGCATTAAAGATACTGTCATGACACCACGTGATTCCATCCTATATTATAAATCTTTCCTAAATGCCGGCATGATGTCTATGACTCCGCAAACCGGCGAAGTAAAAGCCTGGGTAGGTGGTATCAATTTTAAGCATTTTAAATATGAGCATGTAAAGCAGGCTAAACGTCAGGTAGGTTCTACCTTTAAGCCATTTGTGTACGCTACGGCTATAGATCAGTTAAAACTATCTCCTTGTGATACCTTGCCCAGAAATCATTTTACTATTGAAGCCGGTAACCTGGGATCTCAAAATGATTGGTCCCCATCCAACAGCGATAATAAATATGATGGAATGCTTACCTTAAAGCAAGCACTTGCTCAATCTGTAAACACGATAAGCGCAAGATTAATTGCCAAGACAGGTCCCAAACCGGTAATTGAGCTACTTGATAAATTGGGTGTGGATACCAAAGATATTCCAAATGTGCCATCTATTGCACTTGGAACTGCCGATATGAGCGTTTTTGAAATGGTTTCAGCCTATAGCACTTTTGCCAATGAAGGTGTTTATGTAAAACCTGTAATAGTCAATCGTATAGAAGATAAAAACGGAACGGTATTGTATCAGCACGTACCAGAAACCAGGGATGTCCTTAATAAAGAATCTGCTTATATTACCGTGAACCTTATGGAAGGGGTAACTCAGGGAGGTTCCGGAACAAGACTTCGTGGAACCTGGGCCGGAAATCAGGATCATTATAAAAGAGCGGTCACAGGATATCCATACGACTTTAAAAACCCAATTGCCGGAAAAACCGGTACTACGCAAAACCAGAGTGATGGTTGGTTTATTGGAATGGTGCCAGACCTTGTTACAGGAGTATGGGTGGGAGGTGAAGATCGTGCCGTGCATTTTCCAGGAATTACTTATGGCCAGGGAGCAACGATGGCTTTGCCTATATGGGGGATTTATATGAAAAAGGTCTATGCAGATAATGATCTTGAAGTTTCTTCCGGTGCTTTTCCAAGACCAGAGAATTTATCAATTGAGATAGATTGTAGTAAATACAATGGTAAAAATTCAGATCATCAATACATTCCGGACGAACTTGATTTCTAAAATGTCTTAAAGTCGCACTTAAATTCCCTAGAAGAAAACGTTGTAGTAAGATCATTAATTTTGTAAATTTCCACAAAATGAAATTCAATGATCAAAAAAACTGTTAATAACGTACAGGAAGCAATGAAAGGAGTTCATGACGGAATGACCTTTATGCTTGGGGGTTTTGGCCTGAGTGGAATTCCCGAAAATGCAATTTCAGAATTGGTGCGTCTTAATCTTAAAAACCTCACCTGCATTTCCAATAATGCCGGGGTAGACGATTTTGGCCTCGGCCTTTTGCTTCAAAAAAAACAAATCAATAAAATGATATCTTCCTATGTGGGGGAAAATGCAGAATTTGAGCGGCAAATGCTTAGTGGTGAACTGGACGTAGAATTAACCCCGCAGGGAACACTTGCCGCAAAATGTCAAGCCGCTCAGCAGGGATTTCCCGCCATTTATACGCCAGCCGGCTATGGTACCGAAGTAGCTGAAGACAAGGAAACCCGTGAATTTGACGGGAAAATGTATGTGCTTGAAGAAGCCTATAAAGCCGATTTTGCTTTTGTAAAAGCCTGGAAAGGGGATGAAGCCGGGAATTTGATATTTAAAGGAACGGCCCGAAATTTTAATCCTCTCATGTGTGGAGCTGCAACAATAACCGTAGCCGAGGTTGAAGAATTGGTAAAACCGGGGGAACTCGATCCAAACCAGGTACATATCCCGGGAATTTTTGTGCAGCGAATTTTTCAGGGAAAGGATTATGAGAAGCGTATCGAGCAGCGTACAGTCAGAAAGAAAGATTGATTTGAAGATGTGATAATTTAAAAATATTTACGTTAATCTCTGCACTCCCGATAGTTATCGTGGGCGGTTTTTTGTTAATCAGCAATAGTGAAACGTGAAATGAGAAAGAGTAAAACTGAAGTTGAAATTATAAGGAACGAAAAGGTAAATCTTATTGTAAATAAAACCTTCAGTTTTGCATTGGAAGTTATGGATTATTCAGAAAAATTAAGATTATTGCACAAGTATGAAATGGCTTCTCAGCTTTTTAAAAGTGGAAATTCTATTGGTGCAAATACGTGGGAGGCCCAAAATACAGAAAGTAATGCAGATTTCATTCACAAATTTAAAATAGCTGCGAAAGAAGCAGATGAGGCAAATTACTGGCTTAAACTCTTCACTGCTTCAAAGCATTATCCGGATCCACCTTTAGATATAGAAACAGAATTAAAGTCCATTATTTTAATTATTTCAAAATTATCAGTAGTAGTAAAAAACGTTGATTTCAGAATCTAAAAATTTTCAAATAGAATATTGTTTTCAATATCAATTTAGTAATTAAAAAAGGGAAGATTTGAATTTTCAAATCTTCAAATCAACAAATTTTCAAATTAATAATATGTTAGATAAAAACGGAATAGCAAAACGCATTGCGAAGGAAGTAAAAGATGGCTTTTATGTGAATCTTGGAATTGGAATCCCAACTTTGGTGGCCAATTATGTAAGGGATGATATAGAAGTGGAATTTCAGAGTGAAAACGGGATTTTAGGAATGGGACCCTTTCCATTTGAAGGGGAGGAAGACGCCGATTTGATCAATGCAGGGAAACAAACAATTACAGCCCTGCCTGGGGCAAGCTTTTTCGACTCTGCCATGAGCTTTGGAATGATTCGGGGGCAACACGTAGATCTTACAATCTTAGGCGCTATGGAAGTAGCAGAAAATGGTGATATCGCCAACTGGAAAATTCCCGGAAAAATGGTGAAGGGAATGGGAGGTGCTATGGACCTGGTTGCTTCCGCAGAAAATATTATTGTAGCAATGATGCATACAAACCGTGAAGGGGAGTCAAAGGTGCTTAAAAGATGCTCCTTACCCCTAACCGGAGTAGGTTGTGTTACAAAAGTGGTTACCAATCTTGCAGTGCTGGAGGTCACCGATAAAGGATTTAAACTTTTGGAACGCGCACCGGGAGTAAGTGTTGAGGAAATTAAAAATGCTACCGAAGGAACTCTTTTAGTTGAAGGGGATATCCCAGAAATGCAGTTGAATTAGATTCCTCTTTTTTAAAAAAGAGGGGTATGTAAAGTATAAAAAAATCACAGCATTTCTTTAAAGAAAACACTATGATTTTTAGTTTTAAAAAAGAGTTGGAGATAGTAACTATATAGACATTTTAGTCGATTAAAGAGGTTGAATGAGCCTCAATGTTTATCAATTTTTCAATAACCTTAGGCATTGGTATCATTTCTCCCCGTGCATTTACCTGGGAAAAATATTTATGCCACCCGGAATCGGCCACTGCTTTTTCCAGTTTTTCCACATCATCTATAGATGGTAATTTCCAAACTGCCATATAGCGGTAATCGCTTCTATAGGGTGTGTGTTCATCATTCATCGCCCAACCGGTCACTTCTGCTCCGCTATCCATGATCTCTCTTACACCTAATTCCATTTTATCAAAAAATTCCCGTCTTTTATCTTTAGAAAGTTTCATCCATGATTCGGTCACATTCCATAATTCTACGTATAAATACATAATTTTAAATTTTTGGTTAGATTAAAATAAATTAATCCCAAAGAAGGATCTTTTTTAAAGGTACTAAATAATTGAGAATAAAATAAAAAATCTAAAAATTGGTGTTGTTTACTTCTTCTTCCGAATGATATTTTTAAAATTTTCCGGATCTGTATCTCCTTCGGTACTGTAAAAAAGCACCCTCGATTCAGCGGTAATATTGAGGGCTTCCTTCAAATTCCTGAAACGGGGATCCGTCATTAATGCGATAAAGCCGGCGAGTCCACCTGCACCAGATTCTCCCGAAATGATCCTTTTATCATCCCCGGTAGGGTAATATAATTCCCTGATGGCTTGTTTTGTAAAGCTGTCTTCGATTGCCATTGCGGCATCTGTTGAATCTTTTAAAATATCCCAGGCGGTTAGAGATGGAATGCCGCAGTTTAGTCCTGCCATTATGGTTTTAAAATTCCCTTCAGGTTTGGTGCGTTTTCCTTTTTTAAAGGAAGCCAAAATCCCTGCAGCTTCTATGGGTTCTACAAGTACGATTTTTGGCCTGTTTACACCATACCGGTTGAGGTAATACCAGGCTGCTGCCGCTGGCCAGCTTCCCACTCCAGCCTGTAAAAACACAATATCGATCTTAGGTTTTGGCAAGGTGTGGATACTGTCTTCCAGTTCCATAAAATGAGTGAAATATCCTGCCATAATATAAGCCGGGATCTCTGCATAGTGCGCGCTGGCTGTATCCTGAACGAGTTGCCAGCCGTTTTTCCTGCTCATCTCTTTGGCAAACTCACAGGTTTCATCATAATCTGCATCGACTTTTTCTACTACTGCTCCCTCGTTTTCAATTGCCAGAATGCGAGCCCTGGTAGTATCTTTAGGAACGAAAATTCTTGATTTTTTTCCAAAAAGTTTTGCCGACCATGCTACGGCACGGCCATGATTTCCATCCGTTGCCGAGCAAAATGTCTCTATGTCCGGGTCCTTTTCCAGTATTTTTGAAATTGCAAAAGAAGCCCCTAAACCTTTGAAAGCATTTAAGCCGAAGCGATAGGATTCATCTTTCACAAAAATTTTCTTCACTCCAAAGTATTTCGCCAATTCGTTTAATTTCAGCAATGGGGTAACCGTATAGTTTTTTAAAGATTGATGATATGCCAGGGGATCACTGCTTCTGAAAACGGAATTTGTAAGCCCTTTCGGCAAAATATTATCGGGCTTGTTTAAGTAATAAGGTGTGTGCTTCATAATAGATAAATTAAAAAACTCGGGGAATTAAATCCTCAATGAGGGATTCAGGATCTCCATTTAAAGGATTTTTCGTCTATTGCACGCATAGTACATAAAATTCCATTTAAATGATCATACTCGTGTTGTAAGAGTTCTGCCAGGTCATTCTCAAGTTTTAATTCCTGGGGTTGCCAGGATTCATCCAGGTACTTAATGGTCGCTGTCTTATGCCGGTTTACTTTTACAAGAAGATTAGGGAAACTCATACAATCATCCCAGACTTCAAACATTTCCTTACTTAGAAAGCTGAACTCGGGATTTATAATAATCACAGGTTTTTCGATATTCATATAGATAAGCCTTTTCATAATCCCTAATTGTGGCGCGGCTATGGCACGACCAAAATGGTACTTTTCACGGATCTCTCGCATAACATTATCCAGGTCTTCCACCCATGCTTTTACCATAGGTAATTCTTCCCTTAGAACCGGATCACAGGGTTGATAAAGCCTTGGATCTCCAAGAAGCAATAGATCGTTGAGGTTTTTCATTTCTATAATATTATTCTGAATTATTAGCAGCTTAAATGTGTTTTCAAAAAGGTATTAATGAAATTTAGAAACAGTAATGTCCGGTAAAGAGCCAAGATCGTTTCGCCTTTGGCGTAACTGCAAGAACCAAGAAAAAAGGCTTGATTTTAATTAGCTGATAAACATTTAGTTAGAATTTTTGTTTTTTCAAAACACCTTAATTTTCTATATAATTGAAAAATTCAGAAAAGCAAGGTTTGGTTATTAAAAATAATATTGGAATGCCCAAACTATGAGTGGTTTTAGCTTTCACAAAAATGTTTGCCGGACAACAATTATTTAAAAGTAATACTAAGAAATAAAAACAACTTTATAATGTTCTTTTGCTGAAATCTACTCCTGAAATTAAATTTAACAAAAAACCCGCTAAAAGAGCGGGTTTCGTATATTTCATTCTGAGTATCAATTATTTTTCAGCATTTAGATGATTAAAGCCTGCCATTGGCAGCTACCCATTTAAATTGGTGCTGATCCTGTGGGATAGAAATCCTGCCTGCAATTCTGGTCATTCTATCCGGAAGTGCCATTAAATAATCCCTTGCTTTTTCAGCATCATCGGTAAGGGAAGTGAACTTGTCAATTTCCCAATAGTCATTTAATTTTTTAAGAATATCTATGTAATCGTAGGTGGTATAAACACCAAGTCGTTGAGCCGCATTGGAGAAATTCTCAAAAGCGGTGGCGATATCATCTCCCGACTCTCTTATAAATTGTGCGGGCATTACGATTTTTTTCTTCATCATATCCTGGAAAGCGAGCATCATCTCACTTGGATCATAATCAAATATAACTTTTACAAATTCCCGGTATGCCAAATGATGTCTCATCTCGTCTCCGGCAATAACGCTACACATTTTAGCGAGCATTTTATTGCCTTTTTTCTTGGCAAGTTGCCCTACTCTTTTGTGTGAAATATTGGTAGCCAATTCCTGAAAACTGGTATATACAAAATTCTTATAAGGATCTCTTCCTGTCCCAATATCAAATCCGTCATTGATAAGATATTGCGTGGTTTTTTCAATTTCCTTCATATCAACACGTCCGGAAAGGTAAAGGTATTTATTAAGGGTATCTCCGTGTCTGTTTTCTTCTCCGGTCCATTGGCGTATCCATCGTGCCCATCCATTTTGTTTACCGTGAGAAGCTCCGTGTTGCTCGACCCCTTCCATATCCATTAACCAGGACTCGTAGGTAGGCAAAGCTTCTTCAGTAACCATATCGGCTACAAGCACAACCCAAAAATCGTATCCTAATTCCTGAGCTTCTTCCCGAATCTGGACAATTTCATCCATGTAATTTTCATTCTGAAGATTTGGCAAAAGATCTGTAGGTTGCCAAATCTCCTCGACAGGAATTAAGTATTTATCTATAAAACCATCTACCGATTTCTCGACGGTTTGCATGACTTCTAATCGAATGTTATCCAGGGCCATAGCTTTTTATCTTTAGGGGTTTTCCTTACAATACAAAATAATTTTCTGTAAAGCGTAGGCTATTTTTTTTAAAATATAATCAAAAATTGTGCAACTAAACTTAGGTAAACCTCAAAGATATAAAGTTATTAAGATTTCCTCCTAAAATTTATATTAATTTCTGCCTTCTTCCTTGGGGTATAGCTTATATACAGGTTGACTTTGCCATACATTTTTAGAATCTACATCTATCCCGGAAAGTTTTCCCTTAAATGCTGCGCCTGTATCAATGTTCCAAACATTTGCCATTTTTACAGGCTTTTCTTCATCTATTCGTGAAACCGGAGTATGGCCAATAAAAATTTCTTTAAATAATTTTAAGCGTGCAGGATAGAGCTTATGAGTAGTTGGTAAGCTTTTGTCCAGT
This sequence comes from Gillisia xinjiangensis, assembly GCF_046298265.1. Taxonomy (NCBI): domain Bacteria; kingdom Pseudomonadati; phylum Bacteroidota; class Flavobacteriia; order Flavobacteriales; family Flavobacteriaceae; genus Gillisia; species Gillisia xinjiangensis. The sequence continues at coordinate 471,430 of NZ_JBKAHK010000002.1, forward strand.
GATAAAGCTGTTTCCCATAGAGTGCGATCCCAGTAGAACCCACTTTCATAATATTCCTGTTCCGGACCATGAAGATTTGTAAAACCGGCATGAACAAATAACCTGTTTTGCTTATCGATGTAATAATTTAGCATCTGTTCATAAAAATCCAGATGACTTTTTATTTCTTTTGAAGAAAAATCCCGGTAAGCATCAATGCTTGACTGGCCGCCATGTTGCAGCCATTGCTCGTTTAATTCCCCGGTTTTTAACCAGCGATAGGTGAGGTCATCATGATTTCCGCGTAAAAAGATGCAGGTATTTTGTTTTGCTAGGTCGATCAAATAGCCAACAACATTTGCGGAATCTTTCCATCCATCAACATAGTCCCCCAAAAAAATAAGAGTATCGACCGGGGTGATATTGATTTCCTCAAGAAGCTGTACCAAAGCCTTTAAACCGCCGTGAATATCCCCAATTGCAATAGTTCTTTTCATCATTAACTGTATTGTACCTTTCTTAATATGCGCATACTTTCTTTATAAGACTGATAAAGCTTTTGGCTATGCTTTTTTAAAACTTCTTTTGCCGATTCCAGTTTCTGAATCGCCAATTCAAAATCGTTGAAATAGCATATCAAATAAGTGGCAGGAAGATTTAAAAGGTCTTTCTCTTCATTTTTATTAAGTGCGGCCCCGTTTTTCAGTTTAGAGATAAGGGCATTGTTGGAATTATAAATATGATATAAGATCTTTTTATCAAATTTAGGCGGATCAAATAAAAGCTTACTTTCCATTTCATATCCCGCGTTATCCTTGAATTTAATTTGAACTTCCTCCAGTGGGTAATACTGAAATTTATTCTGCAGTCCTAAATGCACATATTCCACGATCTTGAAATAATCCTTATCAATACTTATGCTCACTTCATCCAGATCTGAATAAAAGAGTTTTACCTGTTCATTTATCAATTCAATATCCACCCTGGAATAATAAATTTCATTTTTGATCTTCTTAATTTTACCGGCCCAGCAAACCACAAAATATTCCTTAAAAACTTTATATTCAGGATTATAATCCTTTCGCTTTTTCATAAAGTCAAAAACGCCATCCAGGGTGAGCTCAATGTTGTTTTGGGCGTGTTTTTCTATCGAATCCACGATTTTTGAATTCACATCTTTAATCTCTATTCCAAAGATTTTGGGCATACTTATACTGCCTTCCCTTATAAAAACCGAGCCGCCATAATATTTCCAGATGTTTTTACGCAACGAGCAAATTTTACCAAAATTTGGCCGGATTGTCACTAAGCCAACTACCAGATTATCAGGCAAATGCGGAAATGGAATGTTTTCATAGGAAACCATTGGGGGATTAGAAAGATATGCGTTCACGAGGTTCTGGATCTTGCTGTCATCAAAAAAATCTACCCCGGTAATATGATTGTCTTCATCCTCTACCCCAATCACAATATAGGAATTGTTATACGGATTGGAATTAGCGAGCGCACAAACGTGTTTTAAAAACTTTGCTTTTCCTTCTTTTTGGCTAATATTAAGCAACCGCTTTTTATCGTAAAAGCTGTTCTCGTCATTATGCGCAAGCAGGTTTTTTATTAAAAGCCGTTTGTTGATCATCGGTTGAAATTGTTGGTGTTTTCTGCTGGGTTAAAATAGTTGTTTTCTCTTCTTTTTTGTTAATCCCTGTTAATAATGGTGCTGCTGGCCTGTGAGGTGGGCATCACGGTAAGATCTGCGATGTTTACATGGTACGGACGAGTGACCACAAAACGAATAACATCTGCAATATCTTCTGGTTTTAAAGCCTGAAATCCCTCATAAACCTTTTCTGCCCTTGCAGTATCCCCTTTAAACCTAACTTTGCTGAATTCCGTTTCTACAAGTCCGGGATTAACTGCGCCCACCCGGATTCCTGCTTTGTTAAGATCTATTCTCATTCCCTGGTTAATGGCATCAACCGCAAATTTGCTTGCGCAATACACATTCCCTTTGGGATATACTTCCTTTCCGGCAGTAGAGCCTATGTTGATGATATGTCCGGATTTGCGTTCCACCATTTGCGGAATTACCCCTTTGCTCACATAAAGCAGCCCCTTCACATTGATATCTATCATGGCGTCCCAATCATCTATATTTCCATCCTGAATAGCATTCATACCATGAGCATTTCCGGCATTGTTGATGAGTATATCGATTTTTTTAAATTCGGAAGGAAGACTTTCCAGTTGTTTGAATACTTCGGTTCTATCACGAACATCAAAAACCAGGGTCGTTACTGAAACTTTTTTTGATAATTCTGAAGCAAGCTCTAAAAGAAGCTCTTTCCTTCTTCCGCATAAAATGAGATCAATTTTTTCTGAAGCAAATGCGTGTGCAGTTGCTTTTCCAATTCCGCTGGTGGCACCGGTAATAAGGGCTATTTTATTCATATTTAGATATTTATTTTAAAGTTTCTAAGGTATAAAATGTATTGCTTACACCGGTATTAAGTTTGTAAAAGAGGGTTAAGCAGTGTTAAAAAAAGTTAATTGTATATATCCTTTATAATCTATAGAACAATATCGCGTTCTTAAGCCCGAACCCAAATTTAAACAAATATGAAAATGTACTCAAAGAAGTTTAGTGTAAGGAAAATTACAGCAATGTTAATCATTGCAATGGCAGTTACTATGTTTTACAGCTGCGATAACGATTCTGATGCGGAAGGAAAGGCAAGAGTAAAAGTAAGTATGACGGATGCCCCCGGAGATTATAAAAATGTTTTTATCGATGTTCAGGATGTGAAGGTGAAATCAAATACTTCAGCCGATGAGGAAGGCTGGGTTAGTTTATCCGGAGTTGAACCGAGAATCTATGATCTTTTAGAGTTAACAGGTGGAGTAACACAGATGCTTGCCAATTCTGAAATGGAACCGGGAACTTTAGGACAAATTAGATTGATCTTAGGACCAGACAACACAATTGTTCTTAATGATGAAGTTGGTACCGTGGTAAACCTTTCCGCTCCAAGTACAGAACAATCTGGATTGAAGCTTCAGGTAAACCAGGAACTGGAAGCAGGAATGGAATATGAATATCTTTTGGATTTTGATGTAGATCAATCTATTGTGTCTGCAGGTGCATCAGGAGGTTACATTTTAAAACCTGTTATTCGTCTTGTTAATTTGAAAGATACAGGAATTATTAAAGGAGAAGTACAGCCTTCTTTAAGTCAGAGTGTGGTGAAGGCTGCAAATGCTGCCAATACCATCACAGCTTATGCTGCTGCCGATGGAAAATTTTCGCTTAATGGAGTTCCCGCTGGTACTTACCAGGTAACTGTAACTCCTGCTGTTACATCCGGATTAGCCGTGAAAGTTATCAATAATGTTCAGGTTTCTTCCGGCGCTTCAGCTGATCTTGAGGTTATTTTTCTTGAAGACCTATAAGGATTAAAATTAATCACTGAAAAAGACTGTCTGAAAAGGCGGTCTTTTTTTGCTTTTTGAGCAATTTTGGTTCAATAATTGCGTATTTGCATCGTTCGTAATTTGTGAATATCTTCACATTCTTAAAAAAATATTCCATGATTGAAAATAACGCTTCAGTAGATATTTCAAGCTTAAATGAAAAAATAGAGCGGGAAAGCGCTTTTGTAGATCTTCTTACCGGAGAAATGAACAAGGTTATTGTAGGCCAAAAAGATATGGTAGAGCGCCTGTTAATTGGTCTTTTGGGCCAGGGGCATATTTTGCTGGAAGGTGTTCCCGGTTTGGCGAAAACCCTTGCTATCAATACACTTTCTCAGGCAGTTCATGGAACTTTCAGCAGAATTCAATTTACACCCGATCTTTTACCGGCAGATGTTGTGGGAACCATGATCTATAATATGAAGCTGAGTGATTTCAGCATTAAAAAAGGGCCTATTTTCGCCAATTTTGTACTTGCAGATGAGATTAATAGGGCACCGGCAAAAGTACAGTCGGCTTTACTGGAAGCCATGCAGGAAAAACAGGTAACCATCGGTGATGAAACTTTTATACTCGACAGGCCATTTCTGGTAATGGCTACCCAAAACCCTGTAGAACAGGAAGGAACCTATCCTTTGCCAGAAGCCCAGGTGGATAGATTTATGCTGAAAACAGTTATAAAATATCCTTCAATGGCTAATGAGCAACAAATTGTTCGCGCCAACTTAAGAGGTGGTTTCGAAAAGGTAAACCAGGTAGTGACCCTGGACCAAATCGCACAGGCACAGGCATCGGTGAGAGAAGTTTATATGGATGAAAAAATTGAAAAATATATTCTCGATATCATCTTTGCCACCAGAACTCCGGAAAAATATAAACTTGAAGAGTTAAAACCGCTTATTAATTTTGGAGCTTCCCCAAGGGGAAGTATTAACCTTGCGATCGCATCTAAATGTTATGCATTTATAAAACGAAGAGGCTATGTGATTCCTGAAGATGTAAGAGCGGTAGTTTACGACGTTTTAAGACACAGAATTGGAATAACTTATGAAGCCGAAGCTGAAAATGTAACTTCTGAAGATATCATCAGCAGAATTATAAATGAGGTAGAAGTTCCATAAAAAGGCCTTAAATCCTCCAAAGGGAATTTTTTTTAAAAAAATAGTTGGTTCCTTTTCTCATCGGGAAAGACTCAGGAAACGTAAAGAATGGATACGAAGGAATTACTCAAAAAAGTTCGGAAAATAGAGATCAAGACCAAGCGCCTGAGCAATCATGTGTTTGGAGGGGAATATCATTCCACTTTTAAAGGCAGGGGAATGACTTTTAGCGAGGTTAGAAGTTATCAGTTTGGAGATGATGTTCGAAGTATAGACTGGAATGTAACTGCCCGGTATAATGAGCCTTTTGTAAAAGTATTTGAAGAGGAACGGGAACTTACGATGATGTTGCTGGTAGATGTTTCCGGCTCTGAACTTTTTGGAACCGGGGATCAGTTTAAAAAAGATATTATTACCGAGGTGGCTGCCACGTTGGCATTTTCTGCGACTCAAAACAACGATAAAATAGGACTTCTACTGTTTTCAGATCAAATGGAGCTGTTTATTCCGCCTAAAAAAGGAAGATCTCACGTATTGCGGATAATCAGGGAACTTATAGAATTCGAACCAAAAGGGAAAAGCACCAATCTAACCGAAGCGCTTAAATATGCCACCAATGTTCTGAAGAAAAAGGCCATCGTTTTTGTGCTTTCAGATTTTATCGATGATGGATATCAGCATAGTTTAAAGATCATCAGTGGAAAACACGATGTTACCGGGATTCGCGTTTATGATCATAGGGAAGAAGAAATTCCTAACCTTGGTTTGGTGCAAATGCTGGACAGGGAATCGGGGGAATTGATGATGGTAAATACCGGCTCAAAATCTGTTCGATATTCTTATGCCGAATATTTCAGGGATCGTGAAAATTACTTCAGGGAGAGTTTCACAAAGAGTGGTGCCGGAAGTTTGAGCACCCGGATAGATGAAAGCTACGTCAAAAAATTATTGGGATATTTTAAAACAAGGGGATAAGAAAAATATGACCAAAAAATATTCAAATTTAAATACGTTTATCATAAAATCGAAGATACCTGAGCTTTTCAGATTTCCTGAAGTTGCAAATACTGCGTTTCATAAATTTCTTCTTTTTTCAATTTTTATAGCTACTTCATTTTCCGGTTTTGCTCAGGAAACAAAAATTTCTTCTGCAATAGATTCAACCAGAATAAAGATTGGAGAACAAATTATCTACAGTATTCAGGTGGAAACAGATTCTACGAATTTGGTGGTTTTTCCTGAAGGGCAAACCTTTAATCCAATGGAGGTTGTTGAATCCCTGCAAACCGATACTTCCAGGGTTCAAAACCGGTTTCGTCTCTTTAAGGAATATGCGCTAACGCAATTTGATTCCGGGAATTATACGATTCCGCGGCAGCGAGTTCTTGTAAATGACACCCCGTATTTTACAGATTCCATGCGGGTGGAGGTTTCAAATGTTGTTGTAGATACAACCAAACAAAAAATGTATCCTATTAAACCTGCGATGGAAGTCCCTTCAGGATTTCAAATTCCAAATTGGGTATGGTGGTTTCTGGGTATTTTATTGCTGATAGGTTTAGGATATTATTTCTTCAGGAGAAGGAAGAAAAAACAGGAAGCGGCCAAACAATTGCCGCCTTATGAAAGAGCTTTGTTTGAATTGCAACAACTGGATCAATCCCAGTTTCTGGAAAACAGACAAACGAAAGAATATTATTCGAAGTTAACCGAAGCGGTTCGGCGTTATCTGGAAGATGAGATTCATTTACGTGCTATGGAAAGCACCACTTCAGAACTTATCCATGACCTCGAAATAAAAATGGAAGCCGGACAGCTGAAGTTAAGCCGTGAAACCATCGATGAGTTGAAACGAATTTTACAACGTGCAGATCTTGCGAAATTTGCGAATTCCAGACCAGATGTTATCACTGCTAAAGGAGACCGTAGTAAAATCGAGCACGTTATAAATGATACAAAAGCCGCTATTCCGGAACCTACCGAAGAGGAACTTTTAAAAGATGAAGCTTATAGAATTGAGCGACTTAGAAAGCGCAAACGCAAAAAAATAATTTATGGAGTGCTGGCCGGTGTTCTGGTAATTGCAATAGTCGTCACTGCACTTATTACAACAAAAGGCTATGATTATTTACAAGACATTTTAATTGGGAATGAGACCAAAGAATTGCTGGAAGGCGAATGGATACAAAGTGAATATGGAGACCCCCTGGTTTCTATCACAACCCCAAGGGTACTAACCCGCGGAATAATAGAAAGGCCGGACGAAGCAAATGAAATGCTGGTTGGAGATGAAACTTTTATAGATGGAAGCCTGGAAAATGATCTTTATGTGGTGGTTAGCACCCTGAAATTTCAAAAAGAAGCAAAATTCGATCTCAATACTGCTGTGGAAGGTGTTTATGCAAATCTTGAGAAAAAAGGTGCAAAAAATATTATTGTAAAAGATGAAAAATACAACACAATACAGGGTGTTGAAGGGGTAAAGGTTTTTGGAACACTGGAGCTGGAAAACCCAGCAACAAAGCGTGCTGTAAAAAAAGAGTATATTATTTTGAATTTTGGAGTGAATCAGGGTTTCCAACAAATCACTGTGATCTTTGATGAACAGGATCCCTTTGCTGAAGAAATTGCAAACCGCATTATAAATTCGGTTGAATTTGAAAATCCCACAAATTAATGTTTGAAAACTTCACATTCGAAAGCCCTCAGTTTTTCTGGTTATTGCTTTTACTGCCAATAGCCGCGGCCTGGTATTTCTGGAAGCGAAACAGGCAACAGGCAGAACTAAGGATTTCAAGTATCCGGGGATTTAAGGCTAAAAGTAGCATGTTACCTGTTTTAAGACACGGATTGTTCCTGCTGAGGTTGATAGCGCTGGCATTATTAATAACTGCGATGGCACGCCCCCGAACTACCGATGTTTCCACAAGAACAAGTTCTACCCAGGGGATCGATATTGTGCTTTCCATAGATGTTTCGGCAAGTATGCTTGCCCGGGATCTTAAGCCAAACCGGCTGGAAGCATTAAAAGAAGTAGCAGCCGACTTTATTAAAGGCCGCCCCTCAGACAGAATTGGATTGGTGGAATATGCGGGAGAAAGTTTTACAAAAACCCCGGTGACCAGTGATAAGGCTATCGTGCTTACATCCCTTGACGAGATAAAATACAATACCGTTATTGAAAGCGGGACCGCCATAGGAATGGGGCTCGCAACATCTGTTAACCGATTAAAGGATAGTAAAGCAAAAAGCAAAGTCATTATTTTACTTACAGATGGGGTAAATAATTCCGGATTTATAGACCCAAAAATTGCGAGTGAACTTGCCGTAGAATACGGAATCAAGGTATATACCATAGGAGTTGGAAGCAATGGGATGGCATTATCTCCCATTGGAATACTTCCAAATGGCCAGTTTCAATACGGAATGGCCCGGGTGGAAATAGATGAAAAATTACTGCAGGAGATAGCGCAAACAACAGGCGGGAAATACTTTCGTGCAACTGATAATGAAAAACTTGGAGAGATCTATGAAGAGATAGATAGCCTTGAAAAAACGGAGATCGAAGAATTTAAATATACCAATTATGAGGAAAGGTTCCGGCCATTTTTATTGTTAGCCGGACTTTTGTTGATTTTGGAACTTTTTTTGAGGTTTACGGTATTCAGAAGTTTTATTTAAATTTAAAAATAGCAACGCATATTTCTTTCAAAGGAATGTGACAATTGAACAATAAAGGAGCATTTAAATGTATATTTTAGAAGAGGAAAAATTTTTCTGGTTATTGCTCATCGTTCCGGTGTTGCTCCTGTTTTATTTTCTGCAATTATTCTGGAAAAGACGAAAGCAAAAGCAATTTGCAAAACCCGCAATGCTAATGCAATTAAGTCCGGATAGATCCAGGTTTAAGCCGGCTCTTAAATTCGCCTTTTTGTTGGTTGCTTTGGGGGCGATGGCATTTGCTTTGGTAAATCCAAAAATCGGGACCAAAATGGAAACGGTTACCAGGGAAGGGGTCGACATTGTTTTTGCGCTGGATGTTTCTAAAAGTATGGAAGCAGAAGATGTAGCTCCCAACAGGCTTGAAAAATCAAAACAACTGGTTACTCAGGTTATCAATAATTTGGGGAGTGACAGAATTGGACTAATCGGTTATGCAGGAAGTGCTTTCCCGCAGTTGCCTATAACCACAGATTATGCTTCAGCAAAAATGTTCCTGCAGTCCATGAATACCGATATGGTTTCATCCCAGGGCACGGCTATAAAAGAAGCGATAAAAATGGCAACAACCTATTTTGATGAAGACAGCCAAACCAGCAAGGTTCTAATAATTATCAGCGATGGCGAAGATCACGAAGGAGATGCATTGGCAGTGGCCAGGGAAGCTGCCGAACAAGGGATACGTATCTTTACAATTGGCGTGGGAACTCCCAAAGGCGGTCCTATTCCTATTAAAAGAAACGGAGTAATCCAATCCTATAAAAAAGATCAAAATGGGGAAACCGTGATCACCAGGATGAGTGATCAAACCTTAAAAGACATTGCCGATGTTGCCAACGGAACTTATATCCAGGGGAATGTTACCTCTGAAGTGACAGGAGAAGTTGCAGAATTTCTTCAAACATTGGATCAAACCGAATTTGAAGCAAAACAATTTGCAGATTATCAATCCCAGTTCCAATGGTTTTTAGGATTGGCTATTTTGTTGCTGCTGGCAGATATTTTTATGTTAGAAAGAAAAACTGCCTGGGTGAAAAAATTAAACCTGTTTAATGAAAGAGGAAGCAAGTAAGAAGATGAAAAATATACTAATAACATATAAATTTTTTGTGTACTTATTTATAGGTGCAGGCTTTTTAATTTCCGGGACTTCCTATTCCCAAACTATGGAGGAGGAGCAAAAAAAGATAGAAAAGCAAACAAATAAATTCCTGAAGGAGGCTGAAGAAAAGCTGGGTGAGAATGATTTTGCTTCTGCAGAAGCTTCTTATAGAAAGGCGGTTGCCAAGAATCCTGACAGCGAAGTTGCGCGTTACAATATGGCCAACATGTATTACGGCAAGGAAAAATCGGGAAATGCAACGCAACGTTACATACAAGCTGCTGAAGTTTCCGAAACCAAGGACTCCAAGCATAAGATCTTCCATAATTTAGGCAATACCTTTATGGAGCAAAAGAAATATAAAGAAGCTGTAGAAGCCTATAAAAATGCTTTAAGAAGTAATCCATCAGATGAGGAAACCCGTTATAACCTGGCTTTAGCAAAGAAAATGCTGGAAGAGGAGGAAAAAGATGGCGGTGGCGGAGATGATGACCAACAAGATAAGGACGAAGGGGAAAAGGACAAGGAAAAAGATCAAAAAGGAGATGAAGGAGAAAAAGATCAGGATAAAAAGAACGGAGAAGAAAATGAAGATAAGGGTGGTGACAAGGAAGATGAATCCAAAAAAGAACCTGAAAAAGAGGATGAAAATGGAGACCCTAAAGATCAGAAGAAAGACGAAGGAAAAGATGGGGAGAAGGAGCAACCCCAACAACCACAGCCCCAACCTGGACAACTATCTCCACAGCAAATAAAAAGTTTGCTGGAAGCGATGAATAATGAAGAGAAGAAGGTTCAGGATAAAATAAATGCGCAAAAAGCGCAGGGAGCTAAAACCAGGACAGGAAAGGACTGGTAAAAGTCCATATAAAGCTTCAAATCAAAAACCTCGGGGCAAACCAGGAGGTATGAATTAGAAAATACTTTTAAAAAATTCGAGGCAGGCCCGCATGAATAGTTCGGGCAGGTCTCGGGGAACCAGTCCGTCCGTCAGGCGGGTTAAACCCTCAATAAGGGATTAAAAAGTTTAATTAGGAATGAATTTAAGAATATTCATAGTATCATTTTTTTTACTTATCTCAGGCATTGGTTTTGCCCAGGTGAAATTTGTTGCAGAGGTTAGTAAAAATAAACTGGGGATGAATGAACGTCTTCGGGTAGATTTTGAAATGAATCAGGATGGAGATAATTTTAAGGCGCCCTCTTTTATCGGATTTACAGTGGTTGGTGGCCCAAACCAGGCGGTAAGTAACAGCTGGATAAACGGGAAGCGTACCTATTCAAAAACATACAGTTATTTTTTGGCACCAACCTCCAGGGGAAAATTTACCATAGGACAGGCAGAGATCACCATTGACGGAACAACGTACAAAACTTCGCCGGTTCAGGTGGAAGTAACCGCTGCGGTGGATAAACCTACCGATGGAAATAATTCTGATTTTGTTGCATCTGAAAATCTGCATTTGGTGGCAGAAATATCAAATTCCAATCCCTATCTCAATGAAGCCATAACCGTAGTTTACAAACTTTATGTGAGCCCCAGGGTTAGTGTGAGCAACTGGAGAGAATTGGATAATCCTGTTTACAGTGATTTCTGGAGTCAGAATATTGATATTCGACAGCTTAAAATAGAAAACGGCGCATATCAGGGAGAACCGTACAGGTTTGTAATACTTCGAAAAACAATTTTATACCCTCAAAAAACAGGAGAACTGGATATCGAGCCCTTAACGCTTTCGGTCGCTGTAGATGTTCCCAGTAACCGCAGGGATATTTTTGGAGGCAGACTTTATGAAACCATTGACAAAACCGTTGCAGCCGGGAAAAGGACCATTAATGTGAAACCTTTGCCAGAAGCGAATAAACCGGCAGGATTTACAGGGGCAGTTGGAAAATTTGATTTTAAGGTAATCCCCGGTAAAACCGAACTTGCCGCAACCGAATCTTTAACTGTAAAGGTTGAAGTAAGCGGTAAAGGGAATTTAAAATTATTTGAACTTCCGAAATTGCAGGTACCAGCTTCGCTGGAAAAATATGAGCCGGAACGCAGTGAAAATGTCCGGACAGATCTTAATGGAACCCAGGGAAGTGTGACTGATAATTTTACCATTGTTCCTACTCAAAAAGGGAAATTCCCAATTCCCGGACTTTCATTCTCTTATTTTGATTTAGACAGTAAAAGTTATAAAACCATCACCTCCGGCGAGATCCTTTTGGATGTTTCTGCCGCTCCGGCAGGAAGTTCAATGGCCTCCGGAGGCTCGGTGACCGGAGTGAAGCAGCCGGTAGGAATCGTGGAAAATCAATTTAAATATATAAAATTAAATCCCGGTTTGCATCCTGTTGGTTCCGGTAGCTTTTTTGGAGGTTGGTCCTTTTGGGCCCTTTATCTCTCCCCATTTCTTCTTGTTGTTTTGGGTATTTTATTAGGAAAAAAACGAACAGAACTGGCAAATGATGTTGCTGGAAACAGAATTAAAAGAGCTAATAGACTCGCACGTAAGTATCTTTCAGAAGCAAAAAAGAATCTTGGCGATCAAACAGCTTTTTACATTGCTTTGGAAAGAGCGCTGCACAATTACCTTAAAGCCAAGTTGCATATACAGACCACAGATATGAGCAAGGAGAAGATCATAAGCCTTTTGGAAGAAGCAAAGGTGGATAAACCGGCTATCATGGAATTCATGTCACTCCTTAAAAGTTGCGAATTTGCACGTTATACACCTTCTTCAAGTGATACCATGCGCGAGGAATACGAAAAGGCCGTTATTACAATTTCAGCTTTAGATAAACAGTTATAAATCATGAAGATCTTACTATTTTATTTTTTAATGTTTTGCTGTATCCCACTAATGGCTCAAAATGAAGCCATATTTGAGGAGGCGAACGCTGATTATAATGCGGGGAATTATCAGGAGGCATTGGAAAATTATCAACAAATTCTCAGCAATGGAGAAACCTCAGCTGCCTTGTATTTCAATTTAGCCAATACGCATTATAAATTAAATAATATTGCACCAAGTGTTTATTATTACGAAAAAGCACTTCAGTTAAAACCTAAGGATAAGGATATAAAGAATAACCTTGAATTTGCAAGGAATATGGTTATTGATGATATTGCAGATGTACCTGAAACAGGGTTATCCAAAATGATTAACAATACGATTTCCAAACTCAGTTTTGATGGTTGGGCCTGGATGGCAATAGTAAGTTCTGTGATTTTTGCGATTTTTTTCCTGCTGTATTATTTCAGTGCCGGAGCAAAATTTAAAAGAATCTTTTTTGGTGTTTCAATCTTCTTTCTAATAGTTTCTTTAGGCTCGGTAGGTTTTGCGTATCAGCAGCAGGTATCGATTCAAAACAGCAAGTATGCTATAATATTTTCGGAAGAGGTTCCTGTGAGGAGTGAGCCTAACCTTAGAAGTGATGAATTATTCCTCCTGCATGAAGGTACAAAACTAAAAGTATTGGAGACATTTCAGGACTGGATTAAACTTGAATTATCAAACGGTGCGCAGGGCTGGATTACAAAAAATGAGGTGCGATTCTTATAAATAGTTTTTATTGATGTTAACCTTAGTTTAAATTATCGCTTTAAGTTTTGATATAGCTTGTTAAATGCTATTTTTGCACCGATGAAAAAAACAGCTGGCCTTCTGGCATTTCTTTTTATAAGTTTTCTTTTATGCCCAACGATAGTGGTCATAATTGATAAGCATTCAGATATTTCCTATGTTTTTTCCATGACTGAAGAGGAACAGTCTAAAGAAGGCAAAACTCTTACAGAATTCACTTTCCACGATAACGATACAAACCATCTTAGTATTGGATTACTTTCAAAGAAGAAAGTAATAGCCTATAAGGTAAAAAGTGACCTTGATTTATTATATCCCGAAGTAATATCGCCTCCTCCGGATATTGCATAATACTTCTTCATTAGAGAATCTTTAGTTTCAGCAACCGTATTTCAAAATCGGAATAGCCTATGTGTGCTTCTATGAGGCATAAAGGGTAGGTAATCTAGTGCTGTTTCTGAATATTCAAATTCAAATTATTCGCAAATTTTCCGATTGTTAGGAGCATCTTTCTCTAAATCAGGTTTATAATTAAACCTGAAATTGAAAGGGCAGTAGATAATCGTCCTATTATTTCATATCGTATGTTTAAAAATTTAAAAAACGACTTGCCTGCAAGTTTAGTAGTATTTTTTGTTGCTTTGCCATTATGTTTGGGAATAGCCCTGGCCAGTGGAGCTCCTTTATTTGCCGGCGTTATTGCCGGCGTTATCGGAGGTATTGTTGTAGGTTCCATTTCCGGATCTTCCCTTGGAGTTAGTGGTCCGGCAGCAGGATTGGCAGTAGTGGTTTTAACCGCAATTTCCGATTTGGGGAGTTATGAATTGTTTCTGGTAGCTGTAGTAATTGCCGGATTGCTTCAAATCCTTCTTGGAATTTTAAAAGCCGGGGTTATTGGTTATTTCTTTCCATCTTCAGTAATTAAAGGAATGCTGTCTGCAATTGGGATCATTATCTTTTTAAAACAAATCCCTTTGGCGCTTGGCTACGAAGATGGGGAAACACCGTTTGCCTTTTTTGAAACCACCGGATTTGATATCTATACTGGTTTAGTAAATATGTTAAATTCTGTTGCGACAGGAGTGGTGGTTATTACTGCAATCTCATTGGCAATCCTATTGATTTGGGATAAAGTTCTTGCAAAAAAGCACAAGGCTTTTAAACTTATTCCCGGCCCACTGGTAGCTGTAGTTGTTGGTGTTATTTATATGCTTATTTTTCAAGGCAGCGGCTCAGTATTTGAAATTACAGGAGCTAATTTAGTAACTGTACCGGTTCCCGATAATGTATCGGAATTTTTAGGCCAGTTAACATTCCCTGATTTTTCTCAAATAGGAAATTCACAGGTATTTATCGTGGCTATTACCATTGCCGTTGTAGCCAGTTTGGAAACTTTATTAAGTGTGGAAGCCACAGATAAGCTTGATCCTGCAAAAAGAGTAACCCCAACCAACAGGGAATTGGTGGCCCAGGGTATAGGGAATACTTTTTCCGGTCTTGTGGGTGGTTTACCAATAACCCAGGTAATTGTTCGAAGTTCTGCAAATGTTATGAGCGGAGGAAAAACCAAAGCTTCTACTGTTATGCACGGGCTTTTATTGTTGTTAAGTGTAATCCTAATTCCGCGGTTTTTAAACCTGATCCCATTAGGGGTTTTGGCAGCAGTATTGTTGATTATTGGTTATAAACTTGCAAATCCGAAGCAATTTTTCCAGATGTCAAAACTTGGAAAAACCCAATTCATGCCATTTTTGGTAACTGTTATAGCGATTGTTGCAACCGATTTATTGGTGGGTATTTTATTAGGTTTGGCTGTGGGAATAATTACTATATTGATAAACAGTTACAAAAACTCTCACTTTCTTCATATGGAAGATAAATCCAATGGCCTGCACAAGATTAAAATGGAATTTGCAGAGGAAGTAACCTTTTTGAATAAAGCAGCCATTCAAAGAGAATTGTATGCATTGCCAAAAGACACCTATCTTACCCTGGATGTAAGAAAAACAAAATCCCTTGACCTGGATGTTTTGGAAATCCTTGATGATTTTTCAATAACGGCCGAGAGAAAAAATATCACTATCAATTTAATTTCAGATAGGGGTGTGGTTGAAAACCCGCCAAGCTATCGCGAATTTTTTGGAGTGAACGTATTAGAAGGAGCACATTAATTATTAATTAAAAAATATCACATTATGAGTACATTTTATAAATCTCTACTTGAGAATAATAAAAAATGGGTAAAGAGTAAACTGGATTTAAATCCCGATTATTTTGACAAGCTATCAAAGGGACAACAACCTCCTTTATTATGGATAGGTTGTGCAGATAGCAGGGTTCCTGCAAATGAAATTATTGGAGCTCAACCTGGAGAAGTTTTTGTCCATAGGAATATAGCCAACATGGTTGTCCATTCTGATATGAACATGTTGAGCGTACTGGATTATGCTGTGAATGCATTAAAGGTGAAGCACGTGATTGTTTGCGGGCATTACGGATGCGGCGGCGTAAATGCGGCCATGACAAACCAATCTATTGGTTTGATAGATAACTGGATACGTCACATTAAAGACGTTTACAGGTTGCATAAAGAAGAACTGGATGCTATTGAAGACCAGACACAGCGTTCCAACCGGTTTGTGGAATTGAATGTTACAGAACAGGTCTTTGACCTTGCCAAAACCTCTATTGTGCAGGGAGCATGGGAAAAAAACCAGGAACTTAGCCTTCATGGCTGGGTGTATGGAATAGATTCAGGAATTATTAAGGATCTGGGTGTTAACATCAGCAATGATTCTGAACTGGATGAGGTTTACCAGCTTAATTTCTAAATCAAGATTTATATTTCCCTGAATTTGTTTGATTTGGGAGCCAAAGGATCGGTGTTCACATCGGTCCTTTTTTTATACCTCAAAATCTTCTTCAAGAAGATCTATTTCTTTTGCTTCCCGTAGAATAGCCGGCAATAAAACAGGGGCAATCGCCTTTACGTGAGGAAATAATAAGGAATCTTCGATGGTTTCCTCTTCTACAATATTAATATCTTCATTTGTTTCCCCAAAAAACATAATCACCACGCTTATAATAAAGGCGAGTTTGATCAATCCAAATCCGGCACCTGCCAGTTTATTTATAATTCCTAAGGCGGCAAAATTCATTATACCGGTTAGAAATTTTCCTGCAAGGGAGATCACAAAAACAATAAGGACAAAAGTGATTACAAAGGCTATTAATTTTACAAACTGAATGCTCCAGGAAACTTTATCAATAAGGTAATCGCTTAAAATATGGGAGAAATATACTGCAACATATATTCCGGCCACAAAAGCAACCAACGAAGCAAGTTCAGCAAAAAAACCTCTAAAAAAGCCTCGTATCAATCCATAAAGAAGGATGACGGCAAGAATTATATCTATTATATTCATGTTTTAAGGATAGCAATTACATCTTCCAAGATACGTATCTTTGCCAAATGGCAAGAGATGAACAATTAAAAGAACGGTGGACCCAGTTACAAACCAGGATTTCCAATCAATTTGCAGATGGAGATATGCTGGATTTGGATGCTATAATCTACCTTATTGGAGTGCAGGAACTTGGAAGACCTCATGAAAAATTCAAAAAAGATCAAAAATTAGATCTTATGCACATAGCAATATGCCGTTTACTGGCGCCCTATGGGTATTATGAATTCGATTTTGTTGATGAAGAGGGTTGGCCTCATTACAAGGTGCTGGAAGTTTTGCCCAGCTTGAAAGCAGGAGAGCAATCGGTGTTGATGAAGGATGCCATAGTACAGTATTTTCTCGAAACCGGATATATTCAATAAGATTGTTAAAATTACAGGGTAAAAGTACGATTTTAGTAAATTTGCCAGTTAAAGAAATGAATTCATGATTGATAAGATAAAGGAACATATTGCGATAGTTGCAGGTTTTCAGGCTTCAAATAAAGAGGAAGTGGAAGCTTTCAGGATTAAATACCTCGGAAAAAAGGGATTTTTAAATCAATTTTTTGCTGAATTTAAAAATGTTCCGAATGATCAGAAAAAAGATTTCGGTCAGGCAATAAATACTTTAAAAACCGCCGCTCAGGAAAAGGTTTCGTTGTTAAAAAATGCTTTTGAAGGTGCACAGGAAGAACATGGAGTATATGGTGATCTTTCCCGCCCGGCAGAACCTGTTGAGATTGGATCCAGACATCCTATTTCCATCGTGAAAAATCAAATCATAGAGATCTTTTCAAATATAGGATTCAATGTTTCTGAAGGACCGGAAATTGAAGACGACTGGCATAACTTTACGGCATTGAACCTTCCTGAATATCACCCTGCAAGAGATATGCAGGATACCTTTTTTATCCAGACAGATCCCGATATTTTATTAAGGACACATACCTCCTCTGTACAGGTAAGATATATGGAGAATAATCAACCTCCAATACGAACCATTTCCCCGGGACGTGTTTTCAGGAATGAAGCTATTTCTTCAAGATCTCACTGTATTTTCCACCAGGTGGAGGGGCTGTATATCGATAAGGACGTTTCCTTTGCTGATCTAAAACAAACTTTACTGTATTTTACAGAACAAATGTTTGGGAAGTCCAAAATCAGGCTTAGACCTTCTTATTTTCCATTTACAGAGCCTAGTGCCGAAGTTGATATCTATTGGGGACTGGAAACAGAAACCGATTACCGCATCACCAAAGGAACCGGCTGGCTGGAAATCATGGGCTGTGGAATGGTAGATCCAAATGTGCTTAAAAATTGCGGGATTGATCCCACAGAATACAGCGGATTCGCTTTTGGAATGGGAATAGAACGTATTGCCATGCTGCTTTACCAAATTGGAGATATAAGGATGTTCTATGAAAATGATATTAGGTTTCTGGAACAATTTAAATCATCCATGTAAATTGAACGTTACGACCCCGATATAAATACCAATGGAGTAATGCGACTTAATCCCGATAGCTATCCGGGAGATCAATAAAAACCAATAAGTCTCTATATATGAAAAAGATTGGAATTATTATTTTAGCGGTTATTATTTTAGCGGGGATAGCGGTACTTACGCTGGTGTTTCAGGTAATTGAATTTTTTGTGGGCGCCATTCTTTTCCTGGTGGCCATTTTCTTCATGGGTTATTTGTATAAGATGGTAAAGGACAAGCTGGATTGATTTGAAATTGAGTTTGCTAAAAAACTGGAATTGGAGTTTCTTCTAAAAATAAAATTCCCAGGAATATATTCCCGGGAATTAATAAATATATCGATTCTAATTTAATCTGAACGGTTTAAATTCCTGCCAAACCTATAAAACACCTTGATCTAACATAGCATCGGCCACTTTTATAAAGCCTGCAATATTCGCACCTTTTACATAATTAATATATCCATCATCATCTGTTCCGTATTTGGAACAAACCGTATGAATTGAAGACATGATTTGATGTAGTTTTGCATCCACCTCTTCGTTAGTCCAGTTGATTTTCATTGCGTTTTGTGACATTTCCAATCCTGAAACTCCTACCCCGCCAGCATTTGCAGCCTTTCCAGGAGCAAAAGGTAATTTGTGATTATGAAACAGTTCAACCGCTTCTGGTGTACATCCCATATTGGATACTTCCACAATATATTTTACGCCATTGGCAATTAATGTTTTTGCATCCTCCCCATCCAATTCATTTTGAATTGCACTTGGCATTGCGATATCCACAGCAACCTCCCAGGGCTTTTTACCGGGAACAAATTTGGCTTCCGGGAATTCTGTTACATAAGGAGAAACAATGTCGTTGTTTGATGCCCTAAGCCATAAGAGATAGGCTATTTTTTCTGCATCCAGACCGCTCTCGTCATAGATATATCCGTCAGGACCGGAGATGGTAACAACTTTTCCGCCAAGTTCAGTAACTTTTAAAGCTACACCCCAGGCTACATTTCCAAATCCTGAAACAGAAACCGTTTTTCCTATAAAGGAATCATTTTTTGTTTCCAGCATTTCCTTTGTGAAATAAGTTGCTCCAAAACCAGTAGCTTCTGGTCTTATAAGACTTCCACCCCAGTTTAAACCTTTACCAGTAAAAACCCCGGTATTTTCAAATTGTAGTTTTTTATACATTCCGTACATAAAACCAATTTCCCTACCGCCAGTTCCAATATCTCCTGCCGGAACGTCTTGATTAGGACCAATAACACGCCATAATTCCAGCATAAAGGCCTGACAAAAACGCATGATTTCTGCATCGGATTTCCCCTTCGGATTAAAATCAGATCCTCCTTTGGCACCACCCATTGGTAAGGTTGTTAAGGCATTTTTAAATGTTTGTTCAAATCCTAAAAATTTTAGAATACTTAAGTTTACACTTGGATGCAGTCGAATTCCTCCTTTGTAAGGTCCTATTGCATTGTTAAATTGAACCCTGTGCCCTAAATTTACCTGAACCCCTCCTTCATCATCTACCCAGGCGATTCTAAAGGTTAAAATACGATCGGGTTCCACAAGTCGCTCAATTATTTTTGCTGCTTCATATTGAGGATTTTCATCATAAATAGTTTGGATAGATTCCAATACTTCGTGAACCGCCTGCAAGTACTCTTTTTCTCCGGGGTGTTTTGTTTCCAGATTATTTAATATGTCTTTTACATTCATAATAGTATGATTTAAACGTATTTAAAATTATTTAGGGATATATTCTTCCGTTTGTTATCCGGGTGCAAAATTACATATATTAAATTGTATTTTTATTTAAAAACAACCCTCAGTTTTTAACAAAGCAGCGGGGTATAATTCCCAGATACCGCAGGTGCCCTTAGGGAAAATTTCATTTTAACTTCAGCTACATAAATCCTTCCGGAGGGAGATCTTCCAGGGAAACTTCCGGCTTAGGATTATCTTCCGTTTTATGTCCTGCTTTAAAAATTATGGCTTTACTGTTTTTCCCGTCTATAATTATATTTAAAGGTTCTTTAAAACGAATATGCCTTAAATATTCATCTTCATATTCAGCAACTTGTTCATTTAAATAAGATAAATCGAAATATCCATCTTCTATAAAAGGATTTATAGTTAAATAACCCACTTTAAAAGAGGTTAGATTTTGGAAAAAATGAGTTCCCTGGCTGGGTTCAATTCTATAGTCATTCAAGCCTGCCTCAATGATGATTTTAGCCGATGCTATTTGTGGCCAAATCACAGGAATGCCCAGCCATGGGTCGCTGGAGCCCCACCTTCCCGGGCCAATTAAAATATATTGCTCATCCAGTTCACTGAATTTTTTATTTATACGTTCCACTGCAGCTGCTATTTCCCGGGTATTGGCAGAGTTGAAGGTTTCGGGTTTTACATATACAAGATCCTGAATATTTCCATAATTTCCGTTTCCAAGTGCAGACTCCGAATAAACTATAGTGTCCTCAATATCAAAATTCTCTGGAATTTTGTTCATTGTCTCAATGCTTTCAACAATAGGCCTTATTTGTAAAAAACTAAATTCTTTTGGATTGCCGGATGGAACATCAAGTTTTACCGCAAATTCAATTTCTATGGGATTCCGCATTTCCCGTTGTCCAACTCGTAGCAGGTCCTTGAGGATTTCTGCCAACGGAAAGTTGTTGTACTTCAATATATTATCGAAAGTTATTACCCGAATACCATCCTGTAAAACTCCGGGTCTTATGGTGTTGTTTTGAATGTCGTAGGTTGAAGAAACGAATTTTAAAGAGCCGTGTTTTTCAGCATTTCTTATGCTTATCTTTTTCTTATTTATAGCTTCACTGGTGGAAACCTGATAGCTTTCCGGATCCATATCCAGCCCATAGAAATATTGCTGTGTTTCCCTTTTGGTAGATTCGGGAGAAGATAGCTGGAGAATCTTTTTAGGATGATAAGGTGAAAATCTAAGGGTTTGACCACCGCCAACAATAATTTCGCCCAATCCCAATGCGATATTGGCAATGCCCTCATTGGGCAATTCACTGCCAAGGGGATAAAAATTTATGGACCGCGCCACTCCTGAAACATTTGGGTAATACACATCATCATATTGTTTCCCGGTAACCTCTTGTAAAATAACGGCCATTTTATCTTCTTCAATACTATGGGAAGATGCCTTTAAGTAAATTTTGCTCTGTTCAAAAAAGGCTGAAGCCATTACCGATTTTATGGCGTTGGAAACCATATGCAGCATTTTTTCTTTTGAAGAATTTGGAATCATATAGGTTGCAAAAACCCCTGCAAATGGGATATAATGCGAATCTTCCAATACACTGGAAGAACGGACTGCGATTGGAGTTTTTGTAATACTTAAGAAGGATTTTATATCTTCCAGAACCCAGTTGGGCAGTGGTTTTGAAATAAATTCGTTTAAAATTTCATCATCATTATCACATTGAGCAACAAAGCGTATAAGCTTATGTTTTTCCATAAATTCATCAAATACCTCCGTGCTTAAAACCACCGTTCGAGGTATTGAGATGGAAATATCCTTGTATTTATTGAATAATTTATGGCGCTTTAAAAAAGAATTGATAAAAGCCAGTCCAAGACCTTTTCCTCCCAGGGAACCTTCGCCTATTCGTGCGAAATCCAAATACTCATCGTATTTATTTTTGTCAAATTTAGCTATAACTCCTCTGGATCTGTATAAACGGTATTTTTTAATGGCGTTTATTAAAAACTCCCTTATTTGTTCTATATCATCAAAATCCTCATATTCCACAGTGCTAAATAAATTAGCCAATGGAAAAAGCGCCCGGGATCTTAACCATTTAGAATATTCACTTCGCTTTGCGTGGTACTGTAAAGATTCTAAACTTACGCTGTTGAGGCTCCTTTGAAAATTATTTAAATCTTTTACCGTAGCCAAAACTTTCATTTGAACCGGATCCCAAAATTCAAAATCACCAAATGAAAAGTATTTATTGATATAATTTTTAATTTCCTCACCCAGAACTTCAGAATGTTTATACAGAAACTTTCCCTTTAACTCCATGGTTAATTTCTCGTTGTTCTTATCGGAAGATTGAATCAGGAACGGAAAATAGCGTTTCAGGCTTCTAACATATTTCAGAAATTCGAATCCCGCATTAGGATCCCTTTTTCCGCCTTTGAAATAATTTACATCAGAAATAACCCCTAAAAGATTGTCTTTATATTTTTCGAAAAGGGAAAGTCCTTCTTCGTAATTTGTTGCCAGTAAAATTTTTGGACGGCCTCTCATAAGCATCATAGTCCGGTGCTCATTCAAACCTTCAGACATGAAAGAGTGAGTTTGTTTTAAAATGATCTTATAAATAATTGGTAGATACCTCGAATAGAATTTTAAGGAATCTTCTACCAGCAAAATCGCTTTAACACCAATTTCACTGATGTCTTTTTCGGCATTCATCCTGTCTTCAGTAAGTTTGATAATTGCCAGGAAAATATCAACATTCCCGTTCCAATGAAAAACCAAATCGATAATTCCCGTGTTTTCACTTAGTGTTTTTTTTCTAAGTTCAGCAGAATACAGGCTAAGAGCAGCAATGGGAATGGATGGGAAAGCCTCTTTTATTTGCTTTGAAGTTTCAAAAGCCTTCGCATTTCCAATATCAAGCCAGGTTATAACCAGGTCTATTTTATCAGATTGCATTGTGCTTATTGCCCTTTTGGCAGAATTGGCATGGGTAAAACTTGGAGGATACCTAAGGTTTAAAGCAGTATATTCATTGAAAATACGCTCGTCTATTCTTCCATCCTCCTCGAGCATGTAATAATCATAGTTAGAACATACGATAAGCACCTTATTGATCCTGTTTTGCATTAATTCTTTAAATGCAAACTCTTCAAATTCGTATGTTTTTAAGTCGGGGAGTGTTCTTTTGTCCATTTTTATGAAGGCCTTAATTTACCCCAGCAAGATAATTATTCAATGAACAATTTTAAAGCTTTTAAAGAGGTGTTTTGCTTAAAGTACCACATTTCATTGAATTTAAATAGCTTCTGATGGTTTGATATTAATAGCTTGAATTGATCCTTATAATTGCTTTTTCAAACATTATATTTGTTGCCAGGTTTTTGTATAATTTGAAACAACCAAAGTAAAAAGGATCAATTTTGAAAAAAGATATTAAAATACCGGAGTCTAAAGGAATTTATATTGGTGTAGCCAGGGAAAAAAATGAAGAATCTCAAATCATGGAATGGAATGCCTATTTAATAAATGACCGGGATGTTACAATTGAAATGATCCTGATTGTAAGCAAAGGCTTCGATAAAGAGATTAAGACTTCAAAGATGCGGCATACTGTAAAAGAGCTTCATGCAAAATCCTTCGCGAAAATCGAATTTCTGCAGGAGGAGGTTTTAAAGCTTACAAATGAATTTGCTGTAACTTATTTTGCCGATGGTAAAATGTATGAAAGGACTTTTATATTTGCTGAAAATTCCATTAAAGAATCCGAATTGGTGAAATTGCCAATAATTAATCTCCCGGGAATCCTGAAGAAATAGGGAAGTAAAAGTGCTATCTATTTCAAACTCCTGTTGAATCTGGGTACATTCATAACCACCACAGCCATAAGAATAATTATTATCCCTATCCACTGTTGGAAATTAACCACTTCGCTTAAAAAAATATAGGCCATTAATACTGCTACAGGCAATTCTACGGAAGAGATAATAGCGCCAAGTCCCACATTTATTTTGGGCATTCCTAAAGTGAATAAAATAGGAGGGAGAATAGTGCCAAAAAGAGCCAGAATAAGTCCCCATTTTTGAAAGATCTCCAGGTTAAATTGTTCCAATAAAAACGGGATGGAAATAATACTTACTATTATCGTTCCGCCTACCATCATCCATAGACTTCGCCTGAAAGAGTGCAAATGATTGGCAACGGTATTGGAAGCATAAATAGTTACGGTGTAGGAAAGCGCAGCCAGAAATCCCCAGGCAATTCCACGCCAGTCCAGCTGAATGGAGTTAAGGAATAAATTGGTAGCGAGAACAGTTCCCCCAAGTATGGCAAAAACGGCGATAATTTTGCTTCTGGAAGGTTTTTTCCGGCCTATAATGGCTTCCAGGACAACCCCAATCCATACACTTTGCATAAGCATCACGATCCCAATGGAAACAGGAATATAGCGAACAGAAATATAATAAAAAATACTGGTAAGGCCTAAAGAAGTCCCTGCCGCCATAAGTTTTAGAATACTTCTTAATTCAGGCTCGGTGGTCTCTGTTTTCTTTCTTTTTACAAAAATCAGGTTTATTAAAATGAGTCCGATTAAGCCAAGGATCATTTGTGAAAAAGTGATCTCGTAGGAAGTAAAACCTTGAGCATAAGCCATTTTAACGAAGGTTGTAAGCATTCCATAACTGGAAGCGCCAAGGGCAACCAGCAGGCTGCCTTTAAGAACAGGATTATTCATTTACTTCTGAAAAATGCAGTTAAAAAACCGCAGTTGAAATTAGGTTTTAGGCTGTTTTACTGAAAATGATCAGTCCAGTTTTTCAGCTAATTTGTTGAAGACTTTTTTAGGATTTTTACCCTGATAAAGAATGTCATATACCGCATCGATAATAGGCGTTTTTGCGCCTTTCCCCTGGTTGATCTTATAGGCGCTTTCTGTGGCATAATAACCTTCGGCAATCATGCTCATTTCCATTTGCGCGCTTTTTACGGTGTACCCTTTCCCTATCATATTCCCAAACATTCGGTTGCGGCTAAAAACAGAATATCCTGTTACCAGCAAATCCCCCAAATAAGCAGAATCATTGATGTTCCGCTTCATCTTATGCACTTTTTTGATGAATTTTTTCATTTCCCGAATGGCATTGCTCATCAATACACTCTGAAAATTATCGCCATATCCAAGTCCGTGCGCAATTCCGGCTGCAATGGCGTAAATATTTTTCAACATTGCGGCATATTCTGTTCCTGTTACATCATCGCTGGTTTTACAGGTAATATAATCGCTTTGAAGGTGATTGGCCATAATGGTGGCTTTTTCTTCATCCTGGCAGGCAATGGTTAAATAAGAAAGTCTCTCCAGGGCGACTTCTTCTGCATGACAAGGGCCAGTAATCACGCCAAAATTTTCATCTGGAACTCCATATTCCCTATTAAAATGTTCCCCAACGATGAGGCTTGTTTCAGGAACGATCCCCTTAATGGCTGAAAATATAACCTTGTCTTTTAGCGAAATATACAACTTGTCCAACTCTGCCTTAACAAATGCAGAAGGGATGGCAAATATTAAATAATCAGAATTTTTTACCACCTCATTAATATCGTTGCTTAACCTAAGTTGTTTCACGTCAAATTCTACAGAACTGAGGTAATTGGGGTTGTGGTCCTGGGTCCTTAAATGTTCTATGGCAGTTTTGCTGCGCATATACCAGTTTATTTCGTCCAGGTTTTCGCTTAGCATTTTCACAATAGCCGTAGCCCAGCTTCCGCCGCCAATGACACCAAATTTCGGAGAGTTTTCCATAGTTTATTTTATTGCGTCAAAAATACATAAATTTAAAGTAAAGTGAATTATTCCTTCTTTTCTTGTTGAATCTACAATTGATATGTTATTTCTGCGTTTATATTAAACGAAGCGCAAAGTTGCTTCTTTAGAACTAATTTATATTAGTTTTTTTGGTTGGTTATTTTGGTTGGAAAACAGCATCAGGTCTTTAATTACCGGGTGCTGTTTTTCTGTTTTAGTACCAATTTATTTATTTTGAAAAGTTTTTCTTTTAACATACCTCGTAAGCTTGCACGCTTATAATTGATTCCTTTATAACAAAATTTTATAAGTTTAAAATAATTCAGTTTTCAGGAGAATTTGTATCTTGTTTATATAAATTAAAAGATAAACATGGGACTATTCAAATTTATTAAGAGTGCAGGAGCTAAAATTTTTGGTGCAGATAAAAATTCCAAAGAAAATTCGGTGAAGGTTGCCGGAGAGCAGGAAAAATCTGAAGAAATGGAGAATGAAAGAGCTGCAAGGAAACTTGAAGAAACCATACGGGATTTAAGTCTCAAGGTTGAAAACCTGAAGATTACCATAAAAAATGAAATGGCCAAAATATCTGGAAAGGCACTAGACCAAACCACACGGGAAAAAGTGATTTTGGTGGTTGGAAATGTAGAGGGGATTTCCCAGGTAGAGGATAATATGGAGGTTGACAGAAAGGAACCCGAAGCGGTGTTTCACACGGTAGAACGAGGGGATTCTTTAAGTAAAATTGCAAAGGAACATTATGGTTCCGCAAATAAATATCAAATAATTTTTGAAGCAAATAAACCAATGCTAACAGATCCCGATAAAATATATCCGGGACAGGTATTAAGAATTCCGGCTTTGAAGGAATAAAAGTAAAAGGACTGTTTATAAGAATTGCGAGTATTACATTGAGCGCAGTCGAAGTGCCAGGTTATTGTTCCACAATGAAAAAAGTAGGATCATTTAACCATCAAGAATATTCAAAAGGATTTTTAAACAGTCTTTTTTATTGCTGAGGTGGTTATCGTCTTAGTTGTTTTTTCTTGGTTTCTAAATTAAAATATCACTTTTCACCAGAATACCAGCTATTTGCTCTTAACCGATGTTAGGCTGCGGCTGCGTTACATTATTCTAATCCTAGTTTTTTAATTAATCCATTAATCTTATCATCCATATTATAAGCTCCTTCTCCACTCGGATAATTACCAAATTGAAATTGATATGTTCTTCCTAAATATCCTTCAAAATAGTCAGAACTTATATTTTTATCTATATAAGCATTATATAAGTAGTTGAAATATTTCTTTCTCTGCTCAACATCTGTTGTGTGATGAATAACTATCCAAGGAGCTATTGAAGCATTCCTTGAAACTGAATCTACTGATGGATATCCAAATGTTTTTAAAAAGATATCTATTCTTTTTAGATTCAGTTGGTCAATTGAATCCATTATATAATTGAAGTTATGATATTCACTAGA
Source organism: Gillisia xinjiangensis (assembly GCF_046298265.1). NCBI lineage: Bacteria > Pseudomonadati > Bacteroidota > Flavobacteriia > Flavobacteriales > Flavobacteriaceae > Gillisia > Gillisia xinjiangensis. Next base: position 498,331 of record NZ_JBKAHK010000002.1, read on the forward strand.
GTTCTCTCCATATTTTAAAAAAATTTCTGAGCTTCGCTCATCTCGTATATTCTGATCTGTTTCAAGAATATATTCTAAATAATCTTCTTTATCCGACAGAGATTTTAATTCAGCAATTTCGTGTTCTACATTTACTGGTTTTTTCTCTTCAACTTTTTTACATCCAATTAATGTAATTAGACCAAAAATCAGAAATAATCTTCTTATTCTCATAATTCTTTAATGCTGCCCAACTCGTTATACCCCACTTTTTTATACCATAATAATGGTATTCACCCGGAATTAAAGCAGGCTTAATCGTAGGCTTTCCTGTAAATCTATTAAAATTTTGTTAATACCTCTTACGGGATTCCGTAAAATAAGAATGTTATAACTCCAACAACGGATGGAAGCATTTCATAGAAAGGCTGTGATCACCCGGTATGGAAGAATTTAAAAACGTAAAAATTGAGTTAGAGCCAGGCAATTTTTGGGGAGCTGGCAAATTGGTATTTTCATGTAAAGTCTTTAAGAGAGATTGCTAATGAGAAAACGAGAATTATGATTTTCCGGCCTTTTAATTTTAATAACTATTTCTTCCTTAAATAATTTAAGTCGTTGAGGCTACAATTTATAGAAATTCATCAATTCTATATATTCCCAGACCTTCACAGGTAACATCGCCGTAATATTTTTCCCATCTTTAATCGCATTTCTTATAAAAGTAGAAGATATCTCTATTACCGGAGCATCTACCCTCGTGATTTTTGGATGATCTTTAAATTGATTATCCACCCTGCCGAGGGAAACCCTTGGATATACATAAACAGCATGTCTTTCAAGAATTATGTCGTAATTTTTCCATTTATGGAAACTTTTTAAATTATCCTCGCCCATTATAAGGGAAAAAATAAAACCGGGGTGATCTTCTTCCAGTTTGGCGAGTGTGACGACCGTATAATTAGGTTGCGGAAGTTTGAATTCGACATCACAGGGTTTTAAGTTCTCATAATCTTCACAAGCCTTATAAACCATTTCCAGCCTGTGATGGTTTTCGAGCAGGCTGCTTTTTTTCTTAAAAGGATTATGCGGAGTAACTACCAGCCAGACTTCGTCCAGATCTGAAAATTCCACCATATAATTTGCAATAATGATATGCCCTATATGGATGGGATTAAAAGTTCCAAAGTATAAGCCTACCTTTTTTTTCATACCAATTTTTTATCTGCATTCACATAATTCGATACTAAATTGTAGGCTTCATTTAGTGCTGTTTGCAAATGATTATTCTCTATAATAAAATCAAATTGAGGTGCGGTTGCCAGTTCTATAGATGCTTTTGCAACGCGCATATTGATCTTATCTTCCGACTCTGTTTTTCGCTTTTTTAAACGGATCTTTAATTCTTCAATACTTGGCGGCTTAACAAATACAGCTAAGGTTTCATCCGGATAAATATGCTTTATATCCAAACCTCCAACCACATCAATATCAAAGATCACATTTTTACCCGATTCCCAGATTCGTTCAACTTCAGATTTTAGGGTGCCGTAAAAATTGTCCCTGTAAACTTCTTCCCATTCCAGGAATTCATCGTTTTTTATCTTCTTTTTAAAATCTTCCAAAGAGAGAAAATAGTAATCTTTTCCATCAATTTCTTCAGCTCTTGGATCGCGGGAAGTTGCAGAGATGGAAAAATCCAGTTTCAGTTCCGGTTGGGAAAGCAAGTGCCTGACAATGGTAGTTTTTCCGGATCCGGAAGGAGCCGAAAAAACAATAAGTTTTCCGGTTTTCATTAAAGTACGTTTAAAAGTTGTTCTTTTATTTTTTCCAGTTCATCTTTCATTTGGACTACCAGTTGCTGCATAGGTGCATAATTGGATTTACTCCCAATGGTATTTATTTCCCTGCCCATTTCCTGAGAGATGAAAGCGAGTTTTTTTCCATTGGAATCTTCAGAATTTAATGTTTCCTTGAAGTAAGATAAGTGATTGTCCAGGCGCACTTTTTCTTCGGTGATATCGAATTTTTCGATGTAAAAAACAAGTTCCTGTTCAAATCGGTTTTCATCAACATTTTCCCTTAGATCTGCCACCCCTTTTTTAAGGCGTTCCCGAACCCCTTCTATTCTGTCGGGATCCATGGCAATTATAGCCTCCAAAAGCCTTTCTATACTTGTCACTCTAAATTCCAGGTCCTTTTCCAGTGCAAGGCCTTCATCGGTTCTAAATTTATTTATTTCGATTAATGCTTCAGAAACTGCTTCTTCAATTCCTTCAAATTCGGTTTCATCAATTTCAGCACGCTCAGTTTTAAGAACATCGGGCATTCTAACCGCCATTTTCAATAATTCGGTTTCATCGCCGTCTACGATCTCTTTTAACTGCCGGATGTAATTTTTGACCACCGCAGGATTGATTGCAGCAGTAGTTTCTTCGCCCGTAACTTCTACGTGTAAGGAAAAGTCCACTTTTCCGCGGGTTAAGGAATTGGCAATGAGGGTGCGTAATTGCAGTTCCTTTTCCCTGTACTGTCCGGGAATGCGGGCATTAAGGTCAAGGCTTTTGCTGTTTAAGGATTTTATTTCTACCGTTATTTTCTTGGATGGGAGCTGTAAAAGGCTTTTTCCAAATCCGGTCATTGACTGAATCATGTTCGATTTTTAAAAGTTGCGCAAAGATAGGTATTTCTACAGCATCACAAATTTAGGAGAACCCTATTTTGAAGTTCTCAGGTCAATCTTGTCAGGTTTGCATGTCTTGCAACCATAATATGAAACATGCCATAAGCGGTTAGGCCAAGTGCAACTGCTCCAAGAAGGAGGTTGCCATAGCTAAAACTTAGAAAATATGCCAATGCTCCCTCCGTGCCCTTATACTCATTGGCATTGAGATTTAAAATAACTTTTACTATAAAGAAAGCGAGCACTCCAAATACCATTCCGCGGGCAATATATCCCAATCTTCCCGCTCTTCTTATAAAGTCATATTCGTGTTTTACCGAAGGATAATTATCAATTTTCTTCATAAATGAGGCTTTATAAGCTATATAGAATTGTTGAATAGCCTGGCCGGCTATAAGAATTCCCAAAGCCCAGATAAGGGCTTTTCCCCAGTCGTGAGACAATAGCTCCCACAAGGCAGCTTTTTTATCTCCCCCTCCATTTGTTTTCAAATCTTCCTGAGAACCTCCGGTTAAAGAGTTAATTAGGGGTTTTGCAAAAGCATAAGCTAAAACACCGTAAAATACTCCTGAATAAAAATAACGTATCCGTGTAAATCCCGATTTTAACGTTTCATTTTCTGCATCGCTTTCCGGCAATTTTATAGTCTGATAGAATCTCCAAAAGGAATATGCAAATAATCCAAGGGCAATGACTCCTACAAAGGTTTTTCCAAGGGGAAATTCAAGTAAAAACTGAATCACATCATTGGTGTTGGAAATTTCCCCACCCAGATCAAAGGCGGCCATAAAAGTTAAACTCCCCAGCAGTACATACACGACACCTTTGGTGAAGAATCCGGCAGATCTTATTTTGGCAATTTTGCCCGTATCTTTATTTTTCATTTTCAGGAAAGGTTCAATTAAACCTTCATAAAATTATTACATTTTAAATTGGATTTATTTAAATATATTCTAAAATAAATTCCAGGGAACGTTCTTCTGTATAGGTTTGTTTTTTCTTCTGAATAAAACCAACATGGCCGCCATATTCCGGCATTTCAAGATGAAAGTTAGGATTGGATTGTGCAATCGCAATTGGAGAGGAATTTTCAGATAAAAACCCATCATTTTTTGCATTTATGAGCAAGGTTGGAATGGATATTTTCTCTATAAACTGAAGGGAACTGCTTTTCTCATAATAATCTATTGCATTTTTATATCCGTGAGCACGGCTGGTGTAAAGGTCGTCTATGGCAAACAAACTGGTGCAGGCTGCTATCTGTTGTTTTTCCAAACATTCAGGGAAATGGGTTTCACGATTATAGAGCTGTGTTTTGAGCTTTTTCACAAATCTTCCGGAATAGATCCTGTTTCGCGATTCTTCAAGTTTTTTAAGCGATAAATGAAGATCGCAGGGAGTGGAAATTGCAACTGCCGCTTTCAATTGAGTTGGAAGCTTATTGCCTTCTCCAAGGTATTTCAGCATTAAATTTCCCCCAAGACTAAATCCGTTTAAGGCGAGGTTGGTATACCTGTTTTTTGAAAGAATATGTGAAACTACCTGCACCAGATCCTCACTTGCACCGGCATTATAAGATCGATACAACCGGTTGATTTCACCGCTGCATCCCCTGAAATTTATAGCAGCAACATCCCAGCCATTTTGGTTAAAATATCGCGCCATTCCTACCATGTAAGGTCGTTGGGCGTTGCCTTCAAGTCCGTGGAGGAGGATCAATAGTTTTTCCGATTTCCCCGAAATGGAATAGCTCCAGTCCAAATCCAAAAAATCTCCGTCTTCCAGCTCAAGCCGTTCCCTGCTTTGAGCCACCGGTGGAACTTTCCTTAAAACCGAAGCATAGATAGTTGAAATATGGTAATTTTTGAATAGTACCGGAGGACGATATGTGCTTTTTATAATAGGCATAGGGAACAAATTTCTGAAATCAAAAACCTTGGGGCAAGCTCACAAGGTATGAATTGGAAATTACTTTAAAAATTCCTGGAAAGCTTCAGCCGATTAAACCCTCAATGAGGGATTAAAACGGATCTATTAAGATTAAAAAGAATTTTAATCCTGCCTAAATATTTAAGACGCTTATGCCTACGCAATCAATTTTGTTATGCACGCATATTAATTATTTGTAGGTTTGCTAAAAATCATAGGCTATGTACGTAAAAGAATTTGATATACGATGGAGTGATCTGGATGCCAACCGACATTTGGCAAACAGCGCTTTCATCAATTTCATGAGCCACACCCGGATGGGGTTTTTAATGGAAAACGGATTTGGTCAAAAGGAACTTGGAAAACACAATATAGGGCCGGTGGTATTTTATGAGCACGTATACTATTTCAAGGAGATTTTCGCCGGAAAACCCGTAAAAGTGAGCCTTCAGCTAAAGGGACTTTCTGAGGATGGCAAGTATTTTGAATTTATCCATAATTTTTATGATCATAAAGGTCGTAATTTCGCCAGCTGTGAAATGATGGGCGGTTGGATAGACCTGAAGGAAAGAAAACTTATAGGTTTGCCATCAGAATTATTTGAAAATCTAAACAGCCTTTCTCATACGGAGGATTTCAGAACCCTAACAAAAGAAGATACCAGGAAATTCAGTAAAAAACCTAAAGATTTAATTGATTAAACTCGTATAGGTTTTGCTTTTCGGGATACCAAATAAACACCCACAAATACCAGAAGGGCTGCGATAATTTTTACAGTATTCAGCGAATCGGCGCCTGTTCCTACTGCAAATGCTATCGCTACAAGAGGTTGTAAATAAATAAACGCACTTATTGTAGAAGCGCTTAATTCTTTCAATGCAAAAATATTGAGTAAATAAGTTGCAAAAGTTGTTCCCACAACCACAAATGCCATTTTCCACATTGCATCCGTAGGAAGAGCCGTCCATTCTACCCTGGAAAACTCTGAAATTGTTATTGGAAAATTGATGATTATGCCAAAAAGGAAAAGCCATTTCATCAATGTAAAAGGATGGTATTTGGCTGTTAAAGGTTTTACAAGGATAAGGTATAATCCGTAGGAAAAAGCATTGATGATAAAGAGTAGATTGCCCAAAGGAATATTGGGGGCATTAAATGTTTTTTCCGTACTAAAAAGCACCAGGGTCAACGCTCCTGCAAGGCCGGTTACAATCCCAATAATTTTTAACGGCGTGATACGCTCTTTGATAAGAATAGCGGCCAGGATCAAAACCAGGATTGGGGAAACAGTGATGATTACCGAACTGTTGATAGGCGTAGATAAGCTGAGACCTTTAAAGAATAGGAGCATGTTTATTACCATTCCAAAGATGGTACATACCACAATCCTGGGCCAGTCGCTGGTGGCAATTTTCTCTTTTGGTCCCCAGAAACTGATGATCCAGAACAAAATAGCTGCTCCCGTAACCCGCAATAAAATAAACCCGAAAGGCTCTATGTAAACCGGCATAAGGCCTTTTGCAATCGTGTGGTTGATGCCGTAAATCGTACTGGCGCCCGTAGCTGCCAGGATTGCCAGAGCCCTGTTATCCATATATAGCTGTTTTGGCTGCTTCTACGGTTTTTTTAGCATTTCCAATAAATATCCGGTCATTGTAGATAATTACCGGACGCTTTAAAAATGTATAATGTTCCAGAATTAAATTTCTAAAACGATCCTCGGTTAAATCTTCATTTTTAAGACCCCGTTCTTTGTATAATCTTGCCCTTTTGCTGAATAATGCCTCAAAACTGCCACTCAATTCCTTCATCTCTTCAAGCTGAACTTCGATGATAGGTTCTTGCTTTATGTCCTGAAGAATAAAAGAAGAAAGAGGATCCAGTTCCTTTAAAATTTTTTTGCAGGTGTCACAGGTTGAAAGATGATAGATTTTTTTCATTTCCAGGATTTTTATTAAAAAGTTACCTCCTTGCAAAAAAAGGATTCCCTCATTTCAAATGGTTATGTTTCAGGAAATTATAGAAAGGTGCTTTCATTAACCACAAAGGACACAAAGTTTCCACAAAGGTTGCAACTTGCTATTTCATTCGGTATTGCTGTCAAGTAGTCCCTTTCTAATTTCCAACTCAATAATTACCCATGGTTCATTTTCAATCATCATTTTTTTCTTTGCGTCCTCAGTGTTTTTTTCTTGGTGTGTGGTTAAAAAGAAACGAAGCAAAAAATGACAACTCTCAACTGAGATATATAACATAATCCATAATGTTCTAAAACATAATTATTCAAATTAAAGGATTTTTATAAACTCTTCAACTTCTTCCAGTGGAATTTCCAGCTGAATACCACCTTCGGCATAGGAAGCTACTTCATAAGGGTTGTACCTGAGAATGACTTTGTTTTTGAGAAAACCAATGTTTTTAGGCAATTGAAATTTGTCCTCTTCAAAAAAGAATCCGGTGCTGTTAATAGGGCCATCCTCAGGGATGTTATTCCTTTTTCTGAAAAGTTTTTCAGCATAATTATTGAAACCGGCGGTAAACAGATCTTTATTGGAAAAAACCTCCCCGGTTTCAGGGTTGAGATTCAGGAAACTAACGCTGGTATACCCATGGGCACCTCCTGTAAATAATCCTACTTTGTACTCCAGGGAAATAAGTTCAGCAGACTGATAGACAATTCTACCTTCCACCGAAGCTTCCCAGGGAATATTATATTCCTTAAATTCTTCTGCAGAGGCCTCGTAATCATCAATAAAGCGTTGGGCAAGTTCTTCCAGGGAACCTATATTCTGCATCTCCTGGTAATCTACCAAACCAAGTACATGTTCCTCGATATTTTGGTTGATGGTTTTACTTCGTGGTCCTACAGGTTTAGCTAACGGAGTATGAATACTTATAAATGCACAATTTTCTTCTTCGGAATTACAGGCGGTTTCAGAAACCTCTTCTATAAAAAATTCCTCGAAATGCAGCTCTTCATCTTCATTCTTACATCCCACTAATAATACGGTGATTATTATGGGTAAAAGCAGTTTTTTCACAATAAATCCTTATGTTAAATTAGGGATAAAGGTACATGCTATTTTGTCAATCAACAATACGAATGCTACATTTACTCGAACGAAATTTTTTTTGAAAACAAGCTGAAATACTTGTAAAAATATCGGTATACCGGCTGGGCTTTTGACAGATGCGGGCTTCTAAAGGTAGGTAGCTAAAAACAAAAATATATAGAGATGAAATTTAATACTAAAACAATTCATGGTGGACAGCATAATGTAGATCCTGCTTATGGATCGGTGATGCCACCAATTTATCAAACAACCACGTATTCTCAAACCACTCCGGGAGGGCATAAAGGCTTTGAATATTCCAGAAGTGCTAATCCTACAAGGACCGCGCTTGAAAATTCCCTTGCAAGTATAGAGAACGGAAAATTTGGTCTGGCCTTTGGTTCTGGTCTTGCTGCCATCGACGCGGTGCTGAAACTCTTTAAACCCGGGGACGAGATTATCTCAACCAATGATCTTTATGGCGGATCCTACCGGCTTTTTACAAAAATATTTGAAGGTTTAGGGTTGAAATTTCATTTTGTCGGAATGAAGGATTCCGGTAAAATTGAAGAATTCATCAATGATAACACTAAAATGATTTGGGTGGAAACACCTACCAATCCTATGATGAACATCATAGATATTGAAGCCGTTTCAAAAATATCCAAAAAGCATAAGTTGCTGTTGGCCGTAGATAATACGTTTGCTACAGCATATTTGCAGCGGCCCTTAGATCTTGGCGCCGATATCGTTATGCACTCTGCAACAAAATACCTTGGAGGTCACAGTGATGTGGTCATGGGATCTTTGGTGGTGAATGATCAAGAACTTGCGGACAAATTGTATTTTATTCAGAATGCCAGTGGTGCTATTTGTGGTCCAATGGATAGTTTCCTGGTATTAAGAGGAATAAAAACTCTTCATATCAGGATGCAACGTCATTGCGAAAACGGAGAAAAGATAGCAAGATTCCTAAAGAATCATCCAAAAGTAGGTAAAGTTTACTGGCCTGGATTTGAAGATCATCCCAACCACGATATTGCTAAAAAGCAAATGAGCGGATTTGGCGGAATGATTTCTTTCACAACATTAGAAAATACGCTGGAAAGTGCCGTCAAGATTGTTGAAAATTTAAAGGTCTTCACTTTAGCCGAATCCCTGGGAGGAGTTGAATCGCTTGCCGGACATCCTGCAAGTATGACCCATGCTTCCATTCCTGTTGAGGAACGTGAAAAAACAGGCGTGGTAGATTCTCTTATCCGCCTAAGCGTTGGTATTGAAGATGATGAAGACTTAATCGAGGACCTGAAACAGGCTTTGGGTTAGAGGATTAAGTTGAAATATAAATAAGAGGCCTCAGCGATAGCTGAGGTTTTTTTGTTTAGAAATTTATGTAATAAATGTAGCCCACATTAACCCAAAAAACCAGGTCGTTGAACTGGTTTTGAGGCCCCTGTACATTTAGTCCTTCCAGCCAATCTGTATCATAGTATTGCCAACGGGCTTCCAGATTGAGATCACTTGAATGACCAAGGCGAAACCTGGTTCCTGCAATCCCAACAAGGGCCCATGTAGAACCGCTGTCCAATTCTACTCCCCCATCTCTAAAAGTGGGAAATAAATTATTTTCATCAGTAATTGGTCCCAGGTCTGAATATGCGTCGGGAAAATAACTTACAAAGTGTACCCCAAGGCTGATAAATGGTGAGAAAAGATGTGAAAATGCCCGGTAATCCCTTATGCTGCGGGGATAATACTCCAGGCTTGTTCCAATTTCAAAGGTTTGGGTCTCCCCATGCATGGCCCTTAATAAGATTCCTCCAGCCGATTTGGGTTTTTCAGCTATAGGTCCAAAATGCTCAAGTTTTGTTTTAAAATAATCTATTTCGGTGCGTATTTTAAAGTGATCGTTGAAATAAGTTTCGCGGGCATAACAGTTACAATCTGCCCGGTAAGCAAAATTCATATAATGCACCAGGCCAATGCCTATCCCGGAATTATTAACATTATTCTTAAAATTATAACGCTGGCCGTAATCGGTAAAAAAAGAGGTGGGACCTACCAGTATTCCTATTTCATGAGATAATCCAAGCTGTGCATATACGCTTCCTCCGGGAAGGAAAAGCAGCCAGATAACAATTAAAAGGGAGCGCAAATCTGCCATAGATCAAACGGTGAAGGAGTAACAAATATATAAAATAGAAGTTAACAAAATTATTGTTAAAATGGTTTCCTTGAATCTTTAAATAAATTGGACGTTAATATTATATCAAAATGCAAAATATCCGCTTAATTCAACATATAACTTTTATATTTGAAATAAATTACGAATTTCTTAATAATTAAATATACTAAGGATTACATTATGGAAAAAAATGTACAAGATTTTTTGGACCTTGCCGCTAAAAGAAACCAAAATGAACCTGAATTCATGCAAGCTGTACATGAGGTGGCCGAGACGGTGATCCCATTTATTGAAAAAAATAAAAAATACCAGAATGCCATGTTGCTTGAGCGCATGGTGGAACCGGAAAGGGTTATAATGTTCCGGGTTCCCTGGATTGATGATAAAGGGAAAACTCAAATTAACCGCGGATTTAGAATACAAATGAATTCTGCAATAGGACCTTATAAAGGTGGATTGCGTTTTCATCCCTCCGTAAACCTTAGCATTCTTAAATTCCTTGCATTTGAACAAGTTTTTAAGAACAGCCTTACAACATTGCCCATGGGTGGTGGAAAAGGAGGATCAGATTTTGACCCTAAAGGAAAAACAGATAATGAAGTAATGCGTTTTTGTCAAAGCTTTATGACAGAACTCGAACGCCATATTGGTTCAAATACCGATGTGCCGGCAGGTGATATAGGTGTTGGAGGGCGCGAAGTTGGATACCTGTTTGGACAGTATAAACGCCTTAGAAATGAATTTACCGGAATTTTAACCGGGAAAGGTCTTTCCTATGGGGGGTCTTTAATTCGGCCTGAAGCTACCGGTTATGGAAATGTGTATTTTACTCAAAATATGCTGCACCTAAAAGGAGACAAGATAGAAGGAAAAACTATTTTAATCTCAGGATCCGGGAACGTTGCACAATATGCAGCAGAGAAAGCAACCCAACTGGGGGCAAAAGTGCTTACCATGTCTGATTCCGGTGGTTATATTCTGGATGAAGAGGGAATAGATTCAAAGAAATTGAAGTTTATTATGGATCTTAAAAATATAAAACGCGGTAGGATAAGTGAATATGTAGATGAATATCCTTCGGCTAAATATTTTGAAGGTGAAACTCCCTGGGAAGTGCCTTGCGATATTGCAATGCCCTGTGCTACCCAAAATGAATTGTTGGTTGAAGATGCAAAAATATTGGTGAAAAACGGTTGTATTTGTGTTGGAGAGGGAGCAAATATGCCTTGTACTCCAGAGGCTGTTGAGGTTTTTCAGAAGGCTAAAATTCTTTTTTCTCCCGGGAAAGCATCTAATGCCGGTGGAGTAGCGACTTCAGGACTTGAAATGTCTCAAAACTCCTTGAGATACAACTGGACTGCTGAAGAAGTTGATAAAAAACTTCACGAGATCATGAGAAGTATCCACGATAAATGTGTGGAATACGGCGGTGGTGAAAATGGTTATGTGGATTATGTGAAAGGAGCAAATATAGCAGGCTTTGTGAAGGTTGCAGATGCCATGTTAGCGCAGGGAGTGGTATAGGTATAATTCACTTTTCCAAAATTTTTTTAGAGTTGGAAACTTTACAAAGGTTTCGGAAATCAGGGTTAACCATTGCAAAGTCCTGAACTTTGGAAAATTATATAAATGCCGCTTCCTGAGCGGCATTTTTTATGTGTTCCTTTCTAAGAATTATTTACAAAGGTTTGGTGTAAAGATTTTTATCCTTAATTTGTACATTTCCTGTTTTTTTAGCAGGAAATAAATTTTTTTCTTTGAGTGAATAAGAAACTAAAATTTAATTACCATAATTAGTCCCTAACAAGCACGTATGAAGTATCCCAATTTTCTTAAAAAATACAAATTTATTTTTCTTAATTTATTTTTACTGGCTCCCCTTTTTCTTGTTCAGGCCCAACAGGTTCAGCAGGAAACTTTAGATACAACGCTTTTCCAAACCCTGGAGTACAGAGTTGCAGGTCCTTACCGTGGTGGGCGCTCTACAGCCATAGCAGGTCATGCGGACAGGATTCATGAATATTACTTCGGTGCTACCGGTGGAGGCCTATGGAAAACCACGGACGGAGGTCTTATTTGGAAACCTGTAACCGATGGCCAGATCAATGCTTCTTCAGTAGGAGCTGTTGATGTCGCAGATAGTAATCCCGATATTGTTTACATTGGGATGGGGGAATCTCAGTTTAGAGGTAACATCATGCAAGGAGATGGCATCTATAAATCTATAGATGCCGGGAAGACCTGGGAAAATGTTGGCTTAAAAGATTCTCAAACGGTTTCCCGAATTCGAATTCACCCTACCAATCCTGATATTGTTTATGCAGCGGTTTTGGGGCATCCTTTTGGCCCAAATGAGGAACGCGGGGTTTTTAAAACAACCGATGGCGGAAAATCCTGGAATAAGATTCTTTATAAAGGACCAAAAGCCGGAGCAGCCGATCTGATCATTGATCCTAATAATCCTGAAGTAATTTACGCTTCCATTTGGGAGGTTTATAGGAAGCCATGGAAAATGTGGGGAGGTGGAGGAGCTTCCGGATTCTTTAAATCTACTGACGGTGGAAAGAACTGGACCGAACTTACTAAAAAATCCGGATTACCGGAAGGTCCCATAGGCAAGATAGGGATCACGGTTTCTCCCTTGGATTCCAACAGAGTTTGGGCAATTATAGAAGCCAACGAAGGAGGGGTTTTTAGATCTGATGATGCAGGTTTAACCTGGAAACGCACAAATGAGGACAGAAAGCTGCGGCAACGGGCTTTTTATTACACCAGAATTTATGCAGATCCTCAGGATAAAGAAACTGTTTATGTACTTAATGTTGATTTTTGGAAATCTACCGATGGCGGAGTAGAATTTGATACCGAGATCAAAGTTCCCCACGGAGATAATCATGATCTCTGGATAGACCCCAATAACCCAATGCGTATGGCCGAGGCCAATGACGGAGGGGGAACTATATCTGTAAATGGTGGAGAAACCTGGACAGACGAGGATTTTCCTACTGCCCAATTATATCATATTACCGCTACCAACGACTTCCCGTATTTTGTCGCGGGTGCGCAGCAGGATAACAGCACAGTTGCTGTTCCCAGTGAAGGTTGGGATTTCCTAACCGCACGGGGAAATACTATGAAAGAAAGTGTTCCCTCATATTCTGTAGGAGGAGGGGAAAGCGGCTATATCGCTCAGGATCCGAATAATCTGGATATATTTTATGCGGGGAGTTATTCCGGAGTATTGACCAGGATAAACCGCAAGACCGGAGAACGAAGACGCATAGAACCGTATCCACGATATTTTATGGGAAATGCCGCTGAGACCTTACCAGAGCGGGTGCACTGGACCTATCCTATTGTTTTTTCACCTCTTGAAGATAGGCTGTATGTAACGAGTCAGCATGTTTGGACAACTACCAGTGAAGGACAATCCTGGGAAAAAATAAGTCCGGATCTTACCTATGCAGATCCTGAAACCATGGGGGTAAGCGGGGGAGAAGTTACACTCGATATGAGTGGCCCGGAATTATACGCCACTGTGTATGCACTGGCTCCTTCTTACCACGATGTAAATACCATCTGGGCAGGATCTGATGACGGTTTGATCCATATTACCAGGAACCACGGGAAGACCTGGGAAAATATTACTCCCCCGGGCTTGCCAAAGCATTCGCGGGTGAGTATTATTGATGCTTCAAAACACAAACCCGGAACAGCTTACGTTGCCGTGAAACGATATCAAATGGATGACCGTAGTCCCTATATTTTTAAAACCAAGGACTATGGCAAAACCTGGAAGAAGATCACCACTGGAATTCCGGAAGGACATTACGTGCATGTGGTAAGGGAAGATATTACCACTCCCGGATTGCTGTATGCAGGTACAGAACATGGAATGTACGTTTCTTTTGATGATGGTGAAAACTGGAATTCCCTTCAGCTCAACCTACCGGATGTTGCAATAAGGGATCTTGCGGTTACAGAAAAGGATATTGCTATTGCTACCCACGGAAGATCTATGTGGATCCTTGACGATATTTCCCCTATAAGAGAATACAACAAAGATATTTTGAAAAAGGACCTTCATTTATTCAAGCCTTATTATGCAGTAAGAAGGGTACAGGATGCTATTTTTCATTATAACCTCGGAAAAGATGCAGAAGAGGTAAAAATTGAGATTTTGGATCCTTCCGGAGAAATTATCCAGACTTTTATTTCTGAAGAGCCAAAGCCTGAAGAAGAGAAAAAACCGGAAGATCCTGAAGTTATAAAAGGAGATGAAACTAAAGTTGTAAAAGAAGTAGTTAAGGAAGAGCTAAAAGAAACAGCTAATGGTTATACTCCACCAAAGCCACCAGCCAGTAAAAAAGGATTGAACACTTACAAATGGGATTTAAGGTATCCTGGTTCTACAGTATTTGATGGAATGATCTTATGGTCTGCCCGTCCTGAAAGAGGGCCGCTGGCAAAACCCGGAATTTATCAGGTAAGGGTAAATGCAAATGGTAAAACGGAAACCAAACCTTTTGAGATCAAACTTGATCCAAGGTTGGAAAATATTTCTGAAGCAGATATTAAAGAACAGTTTGATCTTGGAATGAAAATTCGTGAGAAAGTAAGCGAGGCCAATGAAGCCGTTATAAAGATTAGAGAATACAAAGAACAAATGGGTGATAACATCAATTCTGAAGTGTTGAAAAACCTTAATACAGTTGAAGAGGCTATTTACCAGGTGAAAAATGAGAGTAACCAGGATCCTTTAAACTTCCCCATCAGGCTAAATAACAAAATTGCCAGTTTAGGATTGATCGTGGATAGCGGGGAGGCAAGGCCTACAGATGGGGCCTATTTGGTTTTTGAGGAACTTTCAGAAGAGTTATCTGTTCTTATTAATGAAATGGAAGCTATTTTTTTAAATGCTGAAAAAACTAATTCCATGAAAAAGTAATTTATGCTACCAGGTTAATAACTGTAAAAACCTTTCTTGATTTAGAACTACATTTATACCTAAGATCAAATTTATATAAGCTTTGAAAATGCCGCTTCCCGAGCGGCATTTTTTAATTATCTTCGTCCAAAATTTTCCCGATGCTGGTAAAAACCAATGCCATTGTTATAAGTGCTTTGAAATATGCGGAGGCAGATTTAATTGTGAAATGCTACACCCAAAAAAGCGGCCTTAAAACGTATATTTTGCGCGGAGTTCTAAGGTCTAAAAAAGGAAAATTCAAGACCTCCATGTTTCAACCCTTGTCTCAACTGGAACTGGTTGCAAAGCATAAGGATAAAGGCACGCTGGAATATTTGCAGGAAGCAAAAATGCTAAGCACCTATAAAACACTTCATACAGATGTAATAAAATCATCCATGGTACTTTTTGTTTCTGAAATTCTTCGGAATTCGATACAGGAGGAAGAAGAGAATGAAGCTTTATACCATTATCTGGAAACAACACTAAACTGGCTGGATCATCATGAGAGGTTCGCTAATTTTCATTTGCTGTTTATGCTGAAACTTACCAGGTACCTTGGTTTTTATCCCGATGATTCCAATACCAATTCTGAATACTTTAATTTGTTGGACGGCGTATTTCAGGATGTGGAAACCAATAATTACTGTATAGAAGGCCAAAACGCTCTGATTTTAAAACAACTTCTGGGTATAAATTTTGATGGGTTAGAACTACTGAAATTAACCAAAACTAACCGAAGCCATTTTCTTGAGATGTTATTAGTGTATTATCAACTTCATATAGACGCATTTAAGAAACCAAAGTCGCTGGCGGTGCTTCACGAAATTTTCAATTAAATGCGAGTTCTTTTAGGCCTGTTTCTTTTTTTGTTTTTCAGCAATTCCTATGCTCAGGAAATAATGGTGCTGGATAGGGGGTCAAGAATCCCCTTGAGCAATGTGGCAATTTACAACAAAGAGAGAACCAGAAGCACACTCACTAATCTTGATGGAATTGCCAATATTTCCGGATTTTCTTCTGATCAAATTTTAATATTTAAACACGTTTCTCATCATGAGTTGCGAATCAAAAAATCTGACATCAAATTAAATTATAAGGTTTATTTAATTCCGGATGAAAATCAACTTCAGGAAGTAGTCCTGTCTGTTTCCAAATTCGCGCAAAATAAAAGAGACCTCCCAAGGCAGGTTGTGAGTATTACTTCAGAAGAAATTCAATTTTCCAATTCCCAAACCGCTGCCGATCTTCTAGAAAGCTCAGGCAAGGTATATGTTCAAAAAAGTCAACTGGGAGGTGGAAGTCCAATGATTAGAGGTTTTGCAACCAACAGATTGCTTATCACCGTAGATGGGGTGCGAATGAATAACGCTATTTTCAGAAGTGGAAATCTTCAGAATGTGATCTCTATAGATCCTTTGGCAGTAGAACGGGCGGAGGTTATTTTAGGTCCCGGATCTATAATTTTTGGAAGTGATGCGGTAGGAGGGGTTATGAACTTTTACACCTTGACTCCGGAGTTTGCAATGGGGCGCAATACGGTTGTTTCCGGAAATGCCTATTCCCGGTATGCCTCTGCTAGTGATGAAAAAACCATTCACGCCGATTTTAATATCGGCCGGAAAAACTGGGTGTTTCTAACCAGCATTACCTACTCCGATTTTGGGGACCTTAAAATGGGAAGTCATGGTCCGGATGAATATCTTAGGAACGAATATGTGATTAATAGCAATGGAAATGATCGTATTGTTTCAAATCAAGACCCCCGGATTCAAAAACCAACTGGTTACAATCAAATCAATATGTTGGAAAAGATTCGGTATATGCCCAATGAATTTTGGGATTTCAGCCTGAATTTCATGTACAGCACCACTTCCGATTTTCCACGGTACGACCGGCTTATTCAAAAAAGAAACGGGCAGTTGAGGTCTTCAGAATGGTATTATGGTCCGCAAACCTGGTTTATGGGGAATTTTAAAATCGATAAGGTAGGAAGTGGAGTGTTTTATGACAATGCTCAATTGACCGCCGCCTATCAATATTTCAAAGAAAGTAGGAACAATCGGGACTTTGGAAGCGAACTGCTTTTTAATTCTGAAGAAAATGTAGATGCCTGGTCGGTAAATCTGGATTATGAGAAAAAATTTGAAAAGAGTAAATTGAATTACGGCGCAGAATATGTTTTGAATGAGATTTCTTCTGAAGGGCGACAAATAAATAGAACCACGGGTAATTCAAATGCCGATATGCCCCGTTATCCAGATGGATCCTCATGGCAATCCCTTGCTGCCTATTCTGGATTTCAATGGGAACTCCACCCGGAATTAACCCTGCAAACTGGGGCCAGGTACAATCATATATTTTTGATAGCCGATTTTGACGATGCCGTATATCAATATCCTTTTAAAAATGCCGATTTAAGCACCGGTGCTTTAACAGGTAGTGCCGGACTGAGTTGGGATCCTTCAGAAAAAATCAATTGGAAATTAAATTTTTCAACAGCTTTTAGAGCTCCTAACATAGACGATGTGGGAAAGATCTTCGATTCAGAACCTGGATCTGTAGTGGTTCCAAATCCCGATTTAAAACCGGAATACGCCTACAATGGAGAAATTGCTGTGAACTGGAAAATTTCCCAAGCTATACGTGTTGATGTTGCTTCCTTTTATACACATTTGGACAACGCACTTATACGGAGGGATTTTAGCTTCAATGGAGTTGAAACAATAGATTACCAGGGAGAACCAAGTAATGTGCAGGCAATACAAAATGGCGCAAATGCTTATGTATATGGATTTGAAGGAGGAATTGTAATTAATTTTAGTCCTTCCCTTTTACTGAATTCTCAATTTACCATTACAGAAGGAAAAGAAGAACTGGATAACGGCACAACTGCTCCTTTACGACATGCAGCCCCGCTTTTTGGAAATACGCATTTGGTATGGCAGCGGGATAAATTAAAACTGGATCTTTTTGGAGAATACAACGGGCAGTTCGATTATGAGGACCTCGCTCCATCTGAACAAGGGAAAGCATATTTGTACGCCATTGACCAAAACGGGAATCCTTATGCCCCATCCTGGTACACTATTAATTTTACCGGACAGTATGAAATTTCAGCTAACTGGCAGGCAACGGCATCACTCGAAAATATTACCGATCAGCGGTACCGGACGTATTCTTCAGGAATTGCTGCCGCTGGAAGAAATTTGATCCTGGCGTTGAAATTTAGCTTTTAGCTTACAGAAACGAAACTCTGCAATAAGCCTAACAGGTCTTCAAGACCTGTTAGGTTTCACTTTTCCACTTATAAAACCTTCTCTTTTCTTAAAAATGATTATTTTCGCCCCTCATAAGAAATTTTGATAAAATGAGCACAAAGTTCGCTGAATATAAAGGTCTTGACCTTCCAAAAGTAGCAGAAGAAATCCTTGAATATTGGAAGGAGCATGATATTTTTGAGAAAAGCGTAACTACCCGTGAAGGAAAGGAGCCGTTCATATTTTTTGAAGGACCGCCTTCTGCCAACGGCTTACCGGGAATTCACCACGTGATGGCCCGTGCGATTAAAGATATATTTTGCAGATATAAAACCCAAAAAGGTTATCAGGTAAAACGAAAAGCCGGATGGGATACCCATGGGCTTCCAATAGAGCTTGGAGTGGAGAAGGAACTGGGAATTACAAAAGAGGATATCGGAACCAAGATAAGTGTAGAAAAATACAATGAAGCTTGTAAAAACGCTGTAATGCGCTATACCGATGTCTGGAACGACCTCACCGAAAAAATGGGTTATTGGGTGGATATGGAAGATCCATACATCACCTATAAATCAAAATATATGGAAACAGTGTGGTGGCTGCTTTCTGAAATTTATAAAAAAGGCCTTATTTACAAGGGATATACCGTCCAGCCGTATTCGCCAAAAGCAGGAACAGGATTGAGCTCCCATGAGCTTAACCAGCCGGGAACCTACCAGGATGTTACGGACACCACAGTTACGGCCATGTTCCGTATTTCAAACTCCTCCCCCTTGGGGGGAGGCCAGGAGGGGGCTATTGACCTTTCCGGGGAGCTAGAAGGAGCTTTCTTAATCGCCTGGACCACGACTCCCTGGACATTACCCAGTAATACGGCTTTAACAGTTGGTCCCAAAATAGAATATGTTACGGTTAAAACTTACAATCAATATACCTTTGAACCTATAACCATTGTAGTTGCAAAAGCGCTTGCCGATAAACAATTCGATAAAAAGTTCATTAAAGTTGCAGATAAAGAGGGCTTAAAAGGCTTTAAAGAAGGCGATAAAATTCCGTATTTTATAGATAAAACTTTCTTGGGAAAAGACTTGGTTGAATTAAGATACGAGCAATTGATGCCCTACGTGCAGCCGTATAATAATCCAGAAAACGCATTTCGTGTAATTTCCGGGGATTTTGTAACCGTAGAGGAGGGAACAGGTATCGTACACACGTCGCCAACCTTTGGGGCAGACGATGCCATGGTAGCAAAACAGGCAACTCCTGAAGTTCCGCCATTATTGGTAAAGGATGAAAATGACAACCTGGTCCCTATAGTGGATTTGCAGGGAAAATTTATAAAAGAGATCGGTGAGTTCGGCGGGAAATATGTTAAGAATGAATATTATGATGATGGTCAGGCTCCGGAGCGGTCTGTTGATGTGGAAATCGCGATAAAACTCAAGGAAGATAACAGAGCCTTTAAAGTCGAAAAATATGTTCACAGCTATCCGAATTGCTGGAGAACAGATAAGCCTATTTTATATTATCCACTGGATTCCTGGTTCATCAAAGTAACCGAGTTTAAGGACCGGATGTTTGAATTGAATAAAGGGATCAACTGGAAACCAAAATCTACCGGGGAAGGCCGTTTTGGGAACTGGCTTGCAAATGCAAACGACTGGAATCTTTCCAGAAGCAGGTACTGGGGGGTTCCATTGCCTATATGGAGAACGGAAGATGGAAAGGAAGAAATCATCATTGGGTCTATAGAAGAATTAAAAGCAGAAATGGCAAAAGCCGTGAAGGCCGGAGTTTTGGAAAAGGATGTTTTTGAAGGTTTCGAAGTTGGAAATATGAGTGAGGAAAACTATAATTTGGTAGACCTTCATAAAAATGTAGTAGATGAGATCACCCTGGTTGCTGATTCAGGAAAACCTATGAAGCGGGAGGCGGATCTTATAGATGTGTGGTTTGATTCTGGTTCTATGCCATATGCACAATGGCATTATCCTTTTGAAAATAGGGAAAAAGTAGATTCGGGAGAGCGGACTGCTGATTTCATCGCTGAAGGTGTAGATCAAACACGGGGATGGTTTTATACCCTGCACGCCATTGCAACCATGATATTTGATGATGTAGCCTATAAAAATGTAGTTTCCAACGGACTTGTTTTGGACAAAAACGGGCAAAAAATGTCCAAACGTCTTGGCAACGCTGCCGATCCTTTTACAACTTTATCTACCTATGGCGCAGATGCCACGAGGTGGTATATGATCTCCAATGCAAATCCCTGGGATAATTTAAAATTTGATCTGGAAGGCATCGGGGAAGTGAGTCGGAAATTCTTCGGAACACTTTATAATACGTACTCGTTCTTTACGTTGTATGCAAACATTGATAAATTCAAATATTCTGAAGCTGATATTCCCTTAGAGGAACGCCCTGAAATTGATCGATGGATACTTTCAGAATTGAATACCTTGATAAAAAAGGTTGATAAATTCTATGCAGAATATGAGCCTACAAAGGCAACAAGGGCAATTTCAGAATTTGTACAGGAAAATTTAAGCAATTGGTATGTTCGGTTAAGCCGAAGAAGATTTTGGAAAGGGGAGTATGAACAGGATAAAATTTCAGCCTATCAAACCCTTTACACCTGTATGCTGAGCGTTGCGAAATTAAGCGCACCGGTTGCTCCGTTTTTTATGGAAAAACTGTACAGGGATCTTAATGCGGTAACCGGTAGGGAAGCCTTTGAATCGGTTCATTTAGCCGATTTTCCAACCTTTGACAGTGCTTTTCTGGATAAGGACCTGGAACATAAAATGGAAAAGGCTCAAATTATTTCTTCCCTGGTTTTATCCCTTCGGAAAAAAGAGATGATCAAGGTGCGCCAGCCTTTGCAACGAATTATGATCCCTGTGTTGGATGAAAAGCAAAAAGCAGAAATCCGTGCGGTGGAGGATTTGATAAAATCGGAGGTGAACGTTAAGGAAATACAGCTTATAGATGATGCATCGGGGATTCTTGTAAAACAGGCGAAACCCAATTTTAAGACCTTGGGTCCGAAGTTTGGAAAGGAGATGAAATTTGTTGTGAATGTTATTAATAAGCTTACTTCAGTAGATATAGCAACGCTGGAGCGGGAAAGCGAATTATTTGTGGATATTAATGGAAAAATGACTAAATTGGTATCCGAATACGTAGTAATTACGTCCCAGGATATTGAAGGATGGCTGGTTGCCAGCAATAAAAACATCACTGTTGCTTTAGATGTTCATATTTCTGAAGAACTTAAGAAGGAGGGAATTGCCAGGGAGTTGGTTAACAGAATTCAGAACCTGCGAAAAGATTCCGGATTGGAAGTAACAGATACTATAGATGTGACCCTACTGAAGGATAGCGTTGTCGAGAACGCCGTCTTAGAAAATTTAAAGTATATAAAAAACGAGACACTCACTGCAAACCTCGAATTTGCGGACGTGGTTGCAGACGGAACAGAAATAGAATTCGACGATGTGACTACCAAATTGTCTATTAAAAAACATTAAACCCATGTCAACAGAAACCAAAGAACGTTACAACGATGCCGAACTGGCAGAATTTAAGGACTTAATCAAAGGAAAAATTCAAAAAGCCCAGGAACAATTGGCCCTTTACAAGAGTGCTTATGTCAACGACGGCAATAATGGTACAGATGACACTTCCCCCACTTTTAAAGCATTTGAGGAAGGGAGTGAAACCATGAGCAAGGAAGCAAATTCTCAATTGGCCATTCGCCAGGAAAAATTTATAAGAGACCTTAAAAATGCGCTGATTCGAATTGAAAGCAAGACTTATGGTATTTGCAGGGTGACCAATAAATTAATAGCTAAAGAGCGTTTAAAATTGGTGCCACACGCCACTTTGAGTATGGAAGCGAAGAATTTGCAGCGTTAAGCGTTAGGCAATATTATTATTAATTATATATGTGCTCCAGTTTGATCTTATTCATATTGGAGCATTTTTTATATCCTTTGGTTGGATGAAGTTTTATGTTTCATTTTTGATATTTTTCAGTGTTGTTTTAAGCGCATTTTCCCAAAAGGATTTGTCGGCAACTTATGATGCTCAAAATATTAAAAAGGTCTATATTTTTACCGATGAGGTATTCAGGATCAATTTGAAAACTTCGGAAAAAGATAAAATCATTCTCACTTCCCATTCTGAAGGGGAATATTTCAATGATATATCGCTAAATGTGGAGCTTTTGCAGGACAGGGTGATTCTAACAACTCAATTCCGGAAAATTCTTCAAAGCGGATATGATAAGCTGAGTGCGCACAAGGTTTTTTCCCTGGAAATCACCCTGGAAATACCTGAAGGTCTTGAGGTGTTTATAAAATCCAATATAGCCTCTGTTTCCGGTAGCGGAACTTATAAAAATCTGGAAGTTGAGTTGAAGTCAGGATATTGTGAACTTACATCTTTTATGGGAAATGCCCTTGTAAATACATACAATGGCTCCATTGATGTGCAAACCCAAAATGCGGAGATCACTGCAATCTCAAGAAATGGGAACGTGCTGGTTTCTCCCGAAATCACGGGAAAAAATAAAATTCATCTCACAACTATTAATGGAAATATCAGGGTACGAGAAAACTAAATAAAATTAGTATTTTTGTGCCGTTTTAATACAAACCTTTCATGTCCTTAAAAAAAGCGAGTCTCATTATTATTCTGATCTTACTGATAGATCAAATTTCCAAATTTTACATCAAGACCAATTTCATTCTTGGAGAAGAAGTTAGAGTAACTGACTGGTTCAGGATTCTTTTTGTTGAAAACGAGGGAATGGCCTGGGGGGCAAAAATCCCGGGAGAATATGGAAAATTACTGCTTACTTTGTTCCGTTTGGGAGCTATTGTAGGAATAGGCTATTGGTTGTGGGATTCCATTAGAAACAATGGTTCCAGGATCCTGATTACCGCCATCGCATTCATTTTTGCAGGTGCGTTTGGGAATATAATAGATTCTGTGTTCTACGGAATCATTTTCGACGACAGTTATGGGCACGTAGCTACTTTTATGCCTGATGCTGGTGCTTATGGCACTTTATTCCATGGGAAAGTAGTAGACATGCTTTATTTCCCCTTATATGATGGAATTTTACCGGAATGGATCCCATTTTGGGGCGGTGAGCACTTCACTTTTTTTGAGCCGGTTTTCAATGTTGCAGATACCGCAATAAGCACAGGTGTGGTGCTTCTTTTATTATTCAATAAAAAAGCTTTCCCAAATAAAGAGGAAGAAAAAAAGGAATAAGAGAATCAGGCCACGTCCCTGTCAAATATTTGCTCAAACTTCTTAAGTTCAATAGGTTTTATCAAATAATCGGTAACCAGATTAAAGGATTTTGCCCTTTCAAGATCTCTAGGATCTATGGAGGATGAAACTACATAAAGGATGATCTTCTTGTCGAAGTTATTCTTGATCTTAATAAATTCCCCAAGAAATTCCCATCCATCCATTACTGGCATATTAAGGTCCAGGAAAATGATATCCGGCAGTTTGTCTTCGGTCATATTGGTTAGGATCACTTTGAAGTAATCTAAAGCCTCCAGACCGTTTTTAAAGATTAGTAAATTTTCAGAAAGATGTTTAATCTCAATGATCTTCCGCACTAAGTTCACGTATATTTTATCATCATCGATAATACACGCCAATTCTATTTTTTGCCCCATTTTAATCTAAAATTTAATTTTAAAAGTTGTTCCAATATTTACGGTGCTTGTAACCGAAATAGAACCTCCCAGGGTTTCTACCTGGTTTTTGGTAATAAACAAGCCAATTCCTTTTGCATCGGAATTCCTATGAAAAGTTTTATACATCCCGAACATTTTTTCCCCAAATTGATCGAGATCTATTCCCATTCCATTATCGCTTATTTCCATAAACGATTGTTCATTAAACAGATAGGTTTGAATGAAAATCACAGGTTTTCTACCAGGCTGTTTATACTTTATTGCATTAGTTATTAAATTTAGTAAAATACTTTCAAGATATTCAGGAATATATTGAATTTCTTTATGGGCTTTAAAATCGGAAATAATGGTAGCACCTTCCCTTTTTATTAGTGAAGAGACCGATGCCATAACCACATCCAGGGCACTGCTGAAACTTGTGGTTTTTCGCTCTTTTGTCATTACATCCTGATGCGTCACCATTTCATTTAGCTTAGAGATCGCGACATCCAGGTTTTCAGAAATATCAGAGATATTTTCCAGCAATTCCATTTTATCTTTTAAAGGCTGGGTTTCAGAAAGCAACTGAACCACCAGGCTAAGATTGCTGCTGTGAGATCTTAAGTTATGCGAAACGATGTGTGCAAAATTGAACAACCTTGAATTTTGTGCCGCAATGATATCCAGGGAGTTTTGTAAATTGAGCTCATTGTTTTTGTTTTCATCTATATTTTGAAAAACTCCACGAATCCCTATGATTTCCTGTTCCTCATTATAAACCGGCTTTCCTGTGGCCCTTACCCAAAATTCTTTTCCATAAAGGGTGACCATTTTTATTTCGGTTTTAAAAGGAATTCCGTATTTCTCACATTTTGTAAACATGGAAAGCGCTTTTTCCTGATGATCTGTGGCGTAAAAACGTAAACGTTCATCATAATTTACCTGGTAATCACCCGGGCAATCCAGGATTTTTTTAGTGACATCGTCCCAGTAAATCGCCTTGTGGAGGGTGTCTATATACCAACCACCGGTAGAGGTCATCTCTGCGGTTTCCCGGTAATAGAAAAAATTCTCCTCAATGGTGTATTGATCCCGTTTACTCTGGTGGATATTTACAAAAAGCAATACCGCAGTATCTTTATTGCTGTTTTCCTTACTTTTTAAATTCCGGCATTCAAACCAACGGTATTTATCATTTTGGAGCTTTAATTTTATTTCCTGGCTTATTTGCGGGGTTTCGGAAGAAAGACTTTCGAAGGCTGTCCTAAAATCGTATTTATAATCTTTATGGAGAATGTTATTTAAAAAATAGGTGAAAATGGAATCCTGGGTGGAAGGTTTACCTACAAGCGCTTCAAAATGCTCGGACCATGTGATTTCGTTTGTAAGAGTATTGATTTTCCAGTAGGCAATATCAAAATCTTCCAGAATACTGTTTAACTGAAGGTCGTTGAGCATCAATTGTGTATATAGTGGTCTAAATGTAGGACAATGTTAAAAATAATGCAAATATACTTACTTATTTTTTGAACTTGTAGATATGATGGGGGCTTACGCAGTAGTCTAAAGCCACGTCACTACTTAAAATCCCGGGAATCTCGTCTTCCGCTTCAAAAAGGGAAAGTCCTATTTTAATCACATCTTTCCTGCAATTGGCGAGGAAAATGTCATAAAATCCTTTTCCATAACCTACCCGGTGCCCGGATTTGTCAAAGGCAAGTAAAGGAACAAATACCACATCTATTTTAGAAGCAGGAACTTCAATACCATCCACAGGTTCTGGAATATCCCATTTGTTCTTTTTGATAAGGGTAGTATCTGTGAGAAGAAAATTTTGCAGTTCTCTCGTTTCAAAATCGCTTTTGGATAGAACGATATTTTTATCTTTTCCCTGTAAAATATGAAGTAGAGGCTCTGTGTGGATCTCTTTTTTTTCTGAAATAGTTAAAAAAAGGTGATAGAATTCGTACTCCCAAACTGGAAGTTTAAGAAGATTGTTGGCTATTTCCAGACTTTGACTTTCAATGTTTTCAGAAGTCAGCGCCTTCCGTAAGCTTCGGTATTTACTTCGCAACGAGCTCTTCATCCTGGATTTTTGGTGGTAGTGTAATATGAAAAATTGCATCACCCTGGTACACAATAGGAGATTCATTTACGTTTATAACATGACCTGTGTGAGGGGAGGAAATTTTATGCCTGAATTTCCCGTAAGGATCGGTAATCGTACCAAGATACTCTCCTTTTTCAACGTGTTTTCCACATTCGATCTTTATATGGAGGAGTCCGCTATATTTTGCACGCATCCAGGTACTATTTTCAACGATAATACTTGGCATAAGGGCTTCCGGGCAATCAAACCTGGGTTTTAGCATCCCAAGGTGGCTTAAGATACGCATCGTGCCTTCCACCCCGTGTTTTGCGATTTCCTTATTGCTGTCCATGGATTTCCCACCTTCAAAAAGCAACACTTTTTTTCCTGCTTTGTGGCAGGTTTCACGATAGGATTTCGTAATGGTTTTAGAATACACCGTGAAAGGGGCATTAAAAATCCTGGCATATTTCATGCTGTTTTCATCCCCTTTATGAACGCGTAACTGGGCCGCATTAAACCTGCTGGAGCCACCGGTATGGAAGTCCAGGCAGAAATCGGCAACGGGAAGAATTTTGCTCGAAAACTGAAATGCAAATCGGCTGGCCAGCGACCCATTTTTAGTTCCCGGAAATACCCGGTTTAGATCCCGGCCATCGGGAAATTCCCGTGCCAGGTTTAAAAAACCAAAAACGTTTACCACCGGAATACAGATAATAGTTCCTTTTACCGGTTTATTTATATTTTTTGATATGATTTGACGAACAATTTCAACCCCGTTTAGCTCGTCCCCATGTATTCCTGCAGTAATTAGCATTACAGGACCCGGTTTTTTAGAACGTTCAATAATAACAGGAACTTCAACCGAAGTAGTGGTATATAATTTTGCCATGTTCAAATTGATCACAGCCCCCTTTCCGGGATGGATTTTTTTACCTAAAATTTCGAGTACATCATCCTTGTCAATGTGAGCCATAAACTAAACGTTTCTTTCTATATATCGTATAATAGTTTTTGCGATGTCCTTTCCGGTTGCCGCTTCAATACCTTCCAATCCCGGTGAAGAATTCACCTCAAGAATAAGTGGCCCTCTGGCACTTTGCAACATATCAACTCCGGCAACTCCAAGGCCCATAGCTTTGGCTGCTTTGATAGCCGCAGTCTCTTCCTCATCGGTTAATTCTATCACAGTAGCCGAACCACCACGGTGAAGGTTGGATCTAAATTCCCCTTCTTTCCCCTGTCTTTTCATAGCTCCTACCACGTGACCGTCAACAACCAGTGCCCTGATATCGGCGCCACCGGCTTCTTTTATAAATTCCTGAACAATGACCCTGGCCTGAAGACCATTAAAGGCTTCAATTACAGATTCGGCCGCATTTTTTGTTTCGGCTAAAACAACTCCAAGACCCTGAGTTCCTTCCAATAATTTTATAATTAAAGGTGCTCCTCCTACGTGGTCTATCACTTCACCTACATCCTTGGAGTAATTGGTGAAAACCGTTTTAGGCAAACCAAGTCTTGCTCTGGATAACACCTGCAAACTTCTTAATTTGTCTCGGCTTCTTACCAGGGATTGAGATTCGGTAGTGGTAAAAACCCCCATCATCTCAAACTGGCGCACTACCGCGGTTCCGTAAAATGTTACGGAAGCTCCAATCCTGGGAATCACAGCATCGGTTTCAAGGATCATCCGTCCTTTGTAAAAAATAGACGGTTTCCTTTTCTCTATGATCAAGTCACATTTTAGGGGATCTATTACTTCCACATGGTGATGTCTTTTCTTTGCGGCTTCAATAAGCCTTTGGGTGGAATAAAGATTGCTATTCCTGGATAGGATTCTTATGTTCATCGTTTTTTGAATTGTAAGATATATCTATTAACTCGGGATCTACTATAAATTTTGTGCTAAGGAACTTTCTTCCTATCAAAACAGGATATCGCATATCTTGCCGGGCAGACAAAGAAAGGGAAATTTTAAAAACCTTTTCAAAAATTTTTATGGTAGATTGAACCTGAAACCTCTTTTGTATCAAACCATTACTGCTTTTCACAAATACAATGTCGTAATCCCTGAAAATGAATTCTTTTCCGTTGTATAACGGATGTTCTTCATCCAGAAAAGTACAGTGAAGAAAGCCCTCTTTTTCAATGATATTGTCACAGTGAATGGATGAGGTATACGCCCCGGTGTCAATTTTAACAGAGATATCCTTCAGGTGTAATAATGGGAAATCAGCCTTATCAAATCGGCCTATTACTGTCTTTTCCATGGGCGCAAGGTACTAAAATGATTAATTATGCTATCTTATAAAGACCTTAAATTATTCAAATAAAATACAAAAAAGTTCCCTTTTTAGATGTTGATTTTTCTCCTCTAAATAAAATTTTAACATTAGTTGATGGCGCTTATTTTATCGCTCCCGGTAATATGTAATATCTTTGGCGGGATGGAAACACCCTCATTGGAAATACAACTGCAAACTTTACCCCAAAGTCCCGGAGTATATCAGTATTACGATAAGAATGGGCGGATTCTTTATGTAGGAAAAGCTAAAAACCTTAAGAAACGGGTTACTTCGTATTTCAATAAAACCCACGACAATCACCGCACAAGTGTTATGGTTAAGAAGATCTACGATATTAAGCATATTGTGGTAGCTTCTGAAACCGATGCTTTATTGCTGGAAAATAACCTGATTAAAAAATATCAGCCGCGCTTTAATGTGATGCTCAAGGATGATAAAACCTATCCCTGGATATGTATTAAAAACGAACGCTTTCCCAGGGTTTTTCCTACCAGAAGATTGATAAAGGACGGAAGTGAATATTACGGACCTTTCACCAATTTTAAAACTGTCAACACCTTGCTGGATTTAATAAAAGGTCTTTATCAATTACGCACCTGCAATTACGATCTTTCTTCAGAAAAAATTAAGAATGGAAAATTTAAGGTATGCCTGGAATACCATTTGGGGAATTGCAAAGGGCCGTGTGAAGCTTTTCAGGAAGAAAAGGAGTATAATGAAAATATAGAAGCCATCAGGCAGATCGTGAAGGGAAATTTTAAGGATTCCCTTCAGCAATTCCGCCATCAGATGAAGGCTCATTCCGAAAAAATGGAATTTGAAGAAGCACAGCGCATCAAGGAAAAGATTGATGTTTTGGAGAACTATCAGTCAAAATCTACCGTGGTAAATTCAAAGATCAATAATGTAGATGTTTTTTCCATTGTAAGTGATGAGGGTTACGGATATGTGAATTTTCTTCAGATCTCTCATGGGGCCATTATTAGATCCCACACCATTGAAATGAAAAAGAAACTCGATGAAAGCGATAAGGAGTTGCTGGAATTGGGTATAGTGGAGATAAGGCAGCGGTTTCGTTCAAATTCAAAAGAAGTTTATGTGCCTTTTAAAGTGGATGTTGGAGAAGATGTTATTATTTATGTTCCGAAATTGGGCGATAAAAAGAAAATCATCGATTTTTCTATCAGAAATGCCCGGTACTACAGGCAGGAGCAATTTAAACAGATGAAAATTGTGGATCCGGACAGGCACGTGAACCGGATTATGGCTCAAATGAAGGAAGATCTTAGGCTGAGTGAGGAACCCAGGCACATTGAATGTTTTGACAATTCAAACATTCAGGGAACCAATCCGGTAGCGGCCTGTGTGGTATTTAAAAATGGAAAAGCAAGTAAAAAAGATTATCGTAAATTTAATATCAAAACTGTAGAGGGACCCGATGATTTTGCTTCTATGGAAGAAGTGGTTTTTAGAAGATACAAAAGACTGCTGGAGGAAGAGGAACCTTTGCCCCAACTCATTATTGTAGATGGCGGAAAAGGTCAGCTTTCTTCAGGTGTAAAAGCACTGGAAGACTTGGGGTTAAGAGGAAAAATTGCGATT
The DNA here is from genome assembly GCF_046298265.1 of Gillisia xinjiangensis. NCBI lineage: Bacteria > Pseudomonadati > Bacteroidota > Flavobacteriia > Flavobacteriales > Flavobacteriaceae > Gillisia > Gillisia xinjiangensis. The sequence goes on from NZ_JBKAHK010000002.1 coordinate 528,094, forward strand.
ATAGGAATCGCTAAAAGGCTGGAAGAATTGTACTACCCCGGAGATTCTATTCCGCTATATTTGGATAAGAAATCGGAAACCTTAAAAATAATTCAGCAATTGCGAAATGAAGCGCATAGATTTGGGATTACCTTTCATAGAAATAAACGAAGTAAAACTGCCTTAAATACAGAGTTGGAAGCCATAACGGGCATTGGGGATAAAACAGTTGTGGAATTGTTAACGCATTTTAGGTCATTAAAAAGAATTAAGGAAGCATCCCTGGAAGATTTGTCCAAATTGGTTGGTCAGGCAAAAGCAAACATTATTTACAGTAACTATCATCAGTAATAAATGAAACATCCTTAACGGCAAGTCGATACACAGGTGGATGATTATTATGGGTGTTACTCCCGACAGCTCGGGAGACTGATAAAAAACAATAAAAAACAGATGAAATGAGCATAACGGAAATAAGATACAAACACCGATGAAAATATGCGAATTACTCCCGACAGCTATCGGGAGACCAATAAAAGACAATAAGTATCTACTTATGAAAAAATTAATCTGTATTATATTTATAATCCTTTCTTTTCAGGGATTTTCCCAGGAAAAAAATGAGGTAAAAGTGGGATTGGTTTTAAGTGGGGGTGGTGCAAAAGGACTGGCTCATATAGGTGCTTTAAAGGTTATTGAAGAGGCGGGAGTAAAGATAGATTACATTGGAGGAAGCAGCATGGGGGCTATTGTTGGGGCATTATATGCTTCGGGATATAGCGCGACACAATTGGATTCTCTTTTTCACGATATCAATTTTAATATTCTTATTCAGGATCAGGTGCCGCGAAGCGCTAAAACCTTTTATGAAAAGGAGGATACTGAAAAATATGCGATCACCCTTCCCTTTGACGGTTTTAAAGTTTCTTTTCCTTCCGGACTTTCCAAAGGCCAGAACATCTATAATTTAGTATCAAAACTTACCCTGCACCTGGGAAATGTTCGCGAATTTAAGAATTTACCAATTCCATTTTTTTGTGTTGCAGCAAATATAGAAACCGGGGAGCAGGTAATTTTAGACAGTGGTTCTTTAGCTAAAGCGGTTTCAGCCAGCAGTGCGATCCCTTCGGTTTTTAGTCCGGTAAGAATAGATGGTAAACTCCTTACAGATGGCGGAGTTGCAAATAATTATCCTATAGAGGAACTTAAACGTAGAGGAGCGGAGTTGATTATTGGGGTCGATGTACAGGATAGTCTGGTAGACCGTGAACAGCTTAAAAGCGTTTTTGAGATCTTGACACAAATTAATAATTTCAGGACTATAAGCGATATGCGTCAAAAAATAAAGATGACAGATCTCTATATTAAACCCGATATCACCAGATTTAATATATTGTCATTTGATAAGGGATCTGCCATAATCGACTCCGGGGAAGTGGCAGCACGGGCAAGGATAGAGGATTTGAAGCGAATAGCTGAGAGCCAAACTTCAGCTCCTTTAAAGCTGAAAAAAGTTAAACCCATTGATAGCATTAATATAAGTTCACTTACAATTGAAGGAAACAATTCCTATCCGCGCACTTATATTCTGGGAAAGTTGAGGCTTAAGTACGGCCGGGGATATACCATGGGGGACTTGGCAGATGGTATTAATAACCTTTCAGCTACCGGAAATTTTGACAGGATCAATTACAATCTTTTTCCCATAGATACTTCATATACGCTGGCTATTCAGCTGGAAGAAAGTCAAAATAAAACCTTCCTGAGGTTGTCCCTTCATTATGATGATCTTTATAAAAGCGGAGCATTAATCAACCTTACAAGGAAAAGTTCCCTTTTCACGAATGATGTAGCCTCACTGGATGTTGTTTTGGGAGATAATTTCAGATATAATTTTCAATATTATATCGATAAGGGGTACTACTGGAGTTTAGGGGTAAAATCGAGATACAATAATTTTAATAAGGGAGTGGCCTTTGATTTTGCCAGGGAGAATGCGGGTATTGAAAATATTGGGATCAACAGGATAGAAGTGGATTATAAGGATTATACCAATCAATTATATGGGGAAACCTTTTTTAAACAGATTTTCTCCCTGGGAATTGGCGTGGAGCACAAACATTTAAAGATAACCTCTGAAACTTTGCTTGAAAATCCCGGCAATGACCTATCCTCTGCAGTCTTTGAGAATAGCAACTACTACAGCGCTTTTGGGTACCTAAAACTGGATAGTTTCGACAATAAATATTTCCCTAAAAAGGGCGTTTATTTTGACGGGGATTTTCATCTTTATTTATTTTCTTCAGATTATAATAATAATTTCTCTGAGTTTTCCATCGCAAAAGGGAAATTAGGATATGTATTTTCTATACTTCCAAAGTTCACCGGCAGAATATTTTCTGAATCGGGTTTTAGGATAGGTACCTCCGGCAGCAACACGTTGGACTTCTTTTTGGGCGGCTATGGAAATGATTTTATCAATAATTTTGTTCCGTTTTTAGGATATGATTTTATAAGTATTTCCGGAGATAGTTATATTAAGGGCATGGTGGAACTGGATTATGAGATCTTTAATAAAAATCATTTAACTGGCAGTGCCAATTTTGCCAACGTAGAAAACAATTTATACGCTAGCGGAAACTGGTTTTCTATCCCTGATTATACAGGATATGCGTTAGGGTATGGTTTGGAGACACTGCTGGGCCCTGTAGAGGTGAAATATTCTTTTTCCCCGGAAATTAAAAGAAGTCAATGGTTTTTTAGTTTGGGGTATTGGTTTTAAGGGGTAAAAGCCGGGTTAAAAACCTTATTTTTAACCTTTGAAAAAAATCAGCCAATGTTAGACGAGTTAAAAAAATCTTATACCGGTATTCTTGAAGATGCAATCCTTGAAGAAATTGCAGAATCAGGAATCCTAAAAACATTTCACGAGAACGAAAAGATCATTGATTATGGAGAATATGTGAAATTCCTTCCGTTGCTTTTGAGCGGAGCCATCAAGATTTTGAGGGAAGATAAAGAAGGGGATGAATTGCTGCTTTATTTCCTGGAAAGCGGGGATACCTGTGCAATGACACTGTCTTGTTGTTTAGGGCAAACCCGAAGCGAAATACGCGCGGTTGCCGAAAAGGAAACTCAACTTATCATGATCCCCATTCAAAAGATGGAGGAATGGACTTCCAAATATAAAAGCTGGCGCAACTTCGTATTTGACAGTTATCATTCCAGGCTTACTGAAATGTTGGAAACCATAGACACCATCGCTTTTTTAAACATGGATAAACGTCTTATGAGGTATCTTCAGGATAAAGCAAAGATCAATCAAAATGAATTGATACAGGTTACACATCAGGAAATAGCTTACGATTTACACACCTCCAGGGTAGTAATATCAAGATTATTAAAGAAACTTGAAATCGACGGAAAAATAGAACTACAGCGAAATGCTATTAGGGTATTGGACCTTTAAAAAAGCCAAAATTTTGATGAAACCCCGGTCTTTTAAACTCCCTTGGGGGAGACCAAATCCCTGAATTAGGGGTAACAAATCTTTTATAGTGTATGAAAGTAGCAGGAAAAGATATTATTTATGTAGCAATTCAGATACTCCTGTTTCTTACTTTTTTGTTAGATGTAAATCTGTTCTCATTTGAAAGTCCCTCATTTTTAGAATTTATCCTAGTTTTAATTGGAATTGTTGGTTTGCTTCTAATTATAATTGCCTTTTTTCAGCTCAATAAAAACCTGTCGCCTTTTCCAACTCCAAAGGAATATTCCAGCTTACTCACCAATGGTGTTTTTAAATTGATAAGGCATCCTATTTATACAGGGATCCTGCTCATATTTTTTGCCATTGCTGTTTTTCAGGGTTCGGGTTATAGATTGTTGATTTCTTTTCTTTTGCTGATTTTATTTCATTTTAAAACCCTGTACGAGGAAAAGAAATTGTCAGAAAAGTTTCCCGAATATGAAATCTATAAAAAGAATACAGGGAGATTACTTCCAAAAATTAAAAACAGATACTCATAATTTATAATGTTTCAGGGGGGGGTTGAGACATTTAAAATTCCTGTTTTATCAATGCTGAACAGCAAAGATAAATTGTGAGTTTTTGAAACTCAGGGAGCTTCTGCCTGTTATTTAAAAAAGGAAATTCAGCAGTTCTTTTAATCCTTCTTTAAGAGAAATTTTCAATATAAATAGCGATATTTGTTACTTTGGATGATAAACTTCAGAATTAATAAGAATAATGAATTTTTTCTTCCGAAGTAATAATTTTAAAACTGAAATCTCATGCCTTTTTATCATAAACTAGGGAAGATTCCACATAAGCGACATACGGTATTTAGAAAACCAGATGGCAGTTTGTATTATGAGCAGCTGTTCGGGACCATTGGCTTTGATGGAATGTCGTCCAATATGTATCACGAACATCGCCCAACCCAGGTTAAGGACATAAAGGGCAGTTACAGCGTTAAACCAAAAATCGCTTCTGAAAACAATATAAAATCCTATAGATTTAAAGGTTTTCAGGTGCCTCCACATCCGGATTACCTTGAAAGCCGAAAGGTGGTGCTAACCAATAGTGACGTGGATATAACTCTGGCAGCTCCGCAGGAATCCACAAAAGATTATTTTTATAAAAATACCGATTCCGATGAGTTGCTCTTTATTCATAAAGGGAGTGGGAAATTAAGAACCCATTTAGGGAATCTTGATTTTAAATATGGAGATTATTTAGTGATCCCGCGTGGTGTTATTTATAAACTCGACTTTGATGATGATAACAACCGGCTTTTTATTGTGGAATCCAGAAGCCCAATTTACACCCCGAAAAGGTACAGAAACTGGTTTGGGCAATTGCTTGAACATTCACCTTTTTGTGAGCGGGATATTAGACAACCCTATGAATTGGAAACCAACGATGAAAAAGGTGATTTTCTTATCAAGGTAAAAAAGCAGGGAGAGATCTTTGATATGATCTATGCCACGCATCCTTTTGATGTTGTGGGATATGATGGGTACAATTATCCATATGCATTTTCCATTCACGATTTTGAACCCATAACGGGAAGGATACACCAGCCGCCACCGGTGCATCAAACCTTTGAGACAGATACCTTTGTGGTATGCAGTTTCTGCCCCAGAAAGTATGATTATCATCCTGAAAGTATTCCGGCGCCTTACAGTCATAGCAATATAGATAGTGATGAGGTATTGTATTATGTTGATGGCGATTTTATGAGTCGAAATGATGTGGAAGCAGGACATATTTCACTGCATCCGGCTGGAATTCCTCACGGTCCGCACCCGGGAGCAGCAGAACGCAGTATTGGACAAACCGAAACCGAAGAACTCGCCGTTATGGTAGATACCTTTAAGCCGTTAAAACTTACCGAGGAAGCGATGAAAATTGCGGATGAGACTTATTACACCTCCTGGTTGGATCATTAGTAAATCTTAAGAATAAAAGGTCATCGAAAAAATAGAATTTATAAACAGAGGGTTTGAATTATTAAATGAAGATTATAGGATCTTTTTTTTCTATGAATCTTAAACCTTCTAAATTAAAAAGATTATGAGCACAGATAACACATCTTTAAAACTAAAGAAAAAGTTTCAGGAAGCAGAAGATTTTTTGCCATTGCTTGGAACAGATTTCGTTGAATTATATGTTGGGAATGCCAAGCAGGCTGCATTTTATTATCAGCAGGCCTGGGGATTTCAGCCGGTGGCGTATGCTGGTTTGGAAACGGGGAGAAAAGACAGTGTTTCCTACGTTTTACAACAGGACAAGATTCGCCTTGTTTTAACTTCTCCGCTGCAACCTGATGGGCCTATTAACGAACATATCAATAAACACGGGGACGGAGTAAAAGTAGTTGCGCTTTGGGTAGATGATGCCAGAAAAAGTTATGAAGAAACTACAAGTCGTGGAGCAAAATCCTACGTGGAGCCTTACGTTATGGAGGATGATAATGGTACGGTGGTAATTTCCGGAATCCATACCTATGGGGAAACCGTACATTTATTCGTGGAGCGAAAAAATTATTCAGGTCCTTTTTTGCCAGGATACAGAACGTACGCTCCAAATTTTAAATCGGAACCCACTGGATTAAAATTTATAGATCATATGGTAGGGAATGTTGGATGGAATGAAATGAACAAATGGTGTGAATTTTATGCCAAAGTAATGGGATTTGCTCAGCTTGTTTCATTTGATGACAAAGATATTTCTACAGATTATACCGCTCTTATGAGCAAGGTGATGAGCAATGGGAATGGAAGGATCAAATTTCCTATAAATGAACCGGCCGTAGGGAAAAAGAAATCCCAGATAGAGGAATATATAGATTTTTACAACGGTGCCGGAGTTCAGCATATAGCCCTGGCTACAGATAATATTATAGCTACGGTAACCGCCCTTAGGGATCGTGGGGTAGAATTTTTATATGTTCCGGAAGCCTATTACGATACCGTCCTGGACAGGGTGGGAGAAATAGACGAGGACCTGGCGCCATTAAAAGAATTAGGTGTATTGATAGACAGGGATGATGAGGGCTATCTTTTACAGATATTTACAAAACCGGTTTTGGACCGTCCAACAATGTTTTTTGAGATCATTCAACGAAAAGGAGCGCAATCTTTTGGAAAAGGGAATTTTAAAGCGCTTTTTGAAGCTATTGAAAGGGAACAGGACTTAAGGGGTACCTTATCCTAAGTATTAAAAAAATGCTATTTCCTTATTTAAATTATTTTAAAAATACCAACTTGATAAATTTATGGTTAAAGTGACATTTTGGGTTGTAAATACTGTATAAAAAACAGACTTTTGCACCGCATTTTGGAGTGGTTACCAAAATGTTTTAATTATTTTCATAATTTAAGTTTTAGTTGGTTAATAAGATAAAAACTCCATCATAATATTTGATGGAGTTTTTTGTTTTAATACATTTGGAATAGTAATTGTAATTCTTCGCATAAATTGAACCCTTCCCGCTGTATGGCGGGTGTTAAACTTACTATTATGAAAATTAGAATTGCTATATTCAGTCTTCTTTTAATGTTCCTGCCATTAAGCGTATTTTCTCAAAAGGCTTTTGATTCTGGTGAATGGTTTAAGTTCCGGGTTCATTATGGCTGGTTTAACGCCAGTTATGCAACTTTGCAGGTAAATGAAGCGAAACTGGATGATAAAAATGTCTTTCACATTGTAGGAAAAGGAAAATCTACTGGCTTGCTGCATTTATTTTTTAAGGTTGACGATAATTATGAAACCTATATCGATAAAAAAACCAATCTTCCATACAGGTTTATCAGAAAAATAGATGAGGGCGGATACACCAAAGATCTGGAAATCGATTTTGACCAAAAGCAGAATAAAGCACACGTCTTTGATAGAAAGCATAATGAAAACTCCACCTTTACTACCAGGGACAACGTTCATGATTTGCTCTCGGCCTTTTATTATGTTCGTAATGATCTTAATGTCAATAAGTTAAATATAGGGGATGAATTTAATTTTCCTATGTTTTTTGATAAGGAAAACCATGATTTTAAATTAAAGTTCATGGGAAGAGAGGTTATCAATACAAAATTCGGTAAAATTGCAACATTAAAATTCAGGCCTTACGTTTTAGCCGGAAGAGTGTTTAAGGAGAAGGAGAGCCTCACTATATGGATAAGCGATGATAAAAATAAAATGCCTGTAAAAATTTCTGCAAATCTGGCAATTGGTTCCCTGGATGCAGATATTGACGAATTTAGAGGATTAAAACATCCATTTAAAATAATTATGAATTAGAATGGAGAAAATCAAGCCTGAAATTGCGGAGCGCATATTAAAACTTGAAGAAAAATTTAAAAATTCAGGACAGGATATGGGTTCTTACCTGGATGGGCTTTTATATGACAAGTATATTACCTATTGGGATTATGTAAACCTTGATACATTACTGAGTTTACAAGTGCCAAAAACACATTTTCCGGACGAGGAGATTTTTATCACCTACCATCAAATCACAGAGCTTTATTTCAAACTCATCATTCATGAGCAAAAACAAATTATTGAAAATCAATCTCTTAATGCAGCCTATTTTACTGAAAAACTGATTAGGATAAACCGGTATATCAGGATTTTAATTAATTCTTTTGATGTGATGATCAAGGGGATGGAACGGGAGCAGTTTTTAAAATTCAGGATGGCACTTTTACCGGCCAGTGGTTTTCAATCGGCTCAATTTCGAATGATTGAACTCTATTCTTCCCCAATAGAACATCTTATCCCATTTAAGGAACGGGAAAACTTTTCTTCAGAAAACAGTATTGAAGAACTTTATGAGAATTTATACTGGAAAAAAGGAGGAATCGATCTGGCAACCGGTGAAAAAACACTCACCCTTAAACAATTTGAAATTCGCTATACCGGGCGTTTTCTAAGGCTTGCTCATCAATTGAAAGGTAATACCCTCTTTCATAAATACCTTGATCTTCCGCAGGAAGAAAAAAACAATCCAGCTCTTATTGAAGCTTTGCGAACTTTTGATACCAATCTTAATATCAATTGGCTGCTTATGCATATGGGGGCAGCGCACCGCTATTTAAACAAAGACAGAAAAACGATAGAGGCAACTGGAGGGACAAACTGGAAAGATTTTTTGCCTCCAAGTTTCCAAAAAAACAGTTTTTTTCCCAATCTTTGGAGCAGTGAAGAATTTGAAAATTGGGGTAAGGAATGGGTTACCCATATGTTTAATACAGAAAAATAAATTTTAAGTTGAAAAAATTAAGTTACCTGTTATTGCTGGCGTTAGCCTTTACAGCCTGTAAAAAGGAAGTTGAAAACAAGGATCTCGGAGAGGTAAAAGTCATTGAAGTGGCACCGCCTGTGCTGGAAGAATATGGGTTTGTGCTGAATGATTTTGAGGTGATCCGGGATACAATTCGGACCGGAGATATCTTTGGGAAGATTTTGGATACCCAGGGAATAACGCCTGGAAAAGTTTATGAAATCACTGAGAAGGTGCGGGAAACCTTAGATCCTACCAGGTTAGTAATTGGGAAACCTTATACTGTTCTAAGATCCAGAGATTCTGCAAGAACAGCACAATTTTTTATCTACGAAAATGATCGTATTGAATATACGGTGGTTAGTATTGGAGATAACATAGCAGCTTATAAAGGAAGTAAGCCTATAAGTATTAAGAAAAGAATGATCTCGGGCGTTATTGTAAGCAATCTTTCAGAAGCGATGCAAAACCAGGGTTTAAGTGTGCTTTTGTCACATGAATTGAGCAGTATTTATCAATGGAGTATAGATTTTTGGAAACTTCAAAAAGGGGATCAATTCAAGATGGTATATAATGAAAAGTATATAAACGACACTATTTATGCCGGTATAGAAAACATTGAAGGAGCTGTATTTGTGCATCAGGACAAGCCTTACTACGCATTTAGTTATATGGTAGATACCGAATCTGGCAAAAGTGATTATTATGATGAAAAGGCACGCCCATTACAAAGTTTTTTCTTAAAAGCACCTTTAAATTTTAGCAGGATCTCATCCAGATATTCCGGCAGCAGGTTTCATCCTGTTCAGAAACGATGGAAAGCACACCGGGGAACAGATTATGCAGCACCGCACGGAACTCCAATATGGAGTACAGCAAATGGAACTGTGATCGCATCTGGATATACAGGCGGAAACGGAAACTACGTAAAGGTTAAACACAATGATACGTACACCACCCAATACCTGCACATGTCTAAAAGACTGGTTAAGGTAGGCGACCGAGTAAAACAGGGAGATGTTATTGGTAAGGTTGGAAGCACAGGCCTTGCTACAGGGCCTCATGTTTGTTATCGGTTCTGGGTTCGTGGAAAACAGGTGGACCCATTCCGTCAAAATCTTCCTGAGGCTGAGCCTATTGCAGAAAATTTAAAAGAGGATTATTTTGCAGCAATTGAGTCTGTAAGAATGGCTATTGATGAAATTGAATTTAAAGAAATATAAAATACCATGAAAAATATAGATCCTACCAAGACAAAAGCCTGGAAAAAACTAGAAAAACACTTTTTGGAGATCAGGGAGTTGGAGATAAAAAACCTGTTTCAGGAAGATCCTCAAAGAGCTGAAGATCTTAAAATTGAATGGGAGGATTTTTATGTGGATTTTAGTAAAAACAGGATCACGGTTGAAACTCAGAAAATTCTTCTTAAACTCGCTGAAGAATGTGGTTTAAAAGAGGCTATAAAATCCTATTACGGCGGAGAAGCTATCAACAAAACAGAGAATCGCCCTGTGCTCCATACGGCATTAAGAGTTCCACAAACTGAGGAAGTGATTTTAGATGGGAAAAATGTGGTCCCGGAGGTGTATGAAGCTAAGGATAAGATAAGGAAATTTTCAACTGAAGTTATTAATGGTGTTCTGAAAGGTCACACGGGATTGGCATTTACAGATATAGTGAATATTGGTATTGGCGGATCAGATCTTGGACCGGCCATGGTAACCGAATCCTTAAAATTCTATAAAAATCATTTAAACCTGCATTATATTTCCAATGTGGACGGGGATCATGTTCATGAAACCTTACAGGATCTCAATCCGGAAACCACCTTGTTTTTAATAGTTTCCAAAACATTTACCACCCAGGAAACCTTGTCTAATGCTAATACTGCCAGAGCCTGGTTAAAAAGAACAGCACCGGATGAGGCGGTTTCCAAACATTTTGTCGCGGTATCCAGCAATATCGAGAAAGTGAAGGATTTTGGTATAGCTTCTGAAAATATTTTTCCGATGTGGGATTGGGTAGGAGGCCGTTTTTCCCTTTGGAGCGCGGTTGGTTTATCGATTAGTCTGGCAATAGGATATCATCAGTTTGATGACTTGCTGGAAGGAGCCCACGAGATGGATCTCCATTTTAAAAATGAAGATTTCAGCACTAATATTCCTGTACAACTTGCTTTATTAAGTATTTGGTACAACAACTTTTTTAAAGCCGAAAGCGAAGCGGTAATTCCATATACGCAATACCTGCAGAAACTCCCATCTTATTTGCAGCAGGCGATTATGGAAAGCAACGGAAAAAGTACAGACAGGAATGGAAAGCCTGTTTCCTATGAAACCGGAAATATTATCTGGGGAGAGCCAGGAACCAATTCGCAACACGCATTTTTTCAGTTAATACACCAGGGAACCAAATTAATCCCGGCAGATTTCATCGGATTTAAACAGTCTTTACATAAAGACAAAGATCATCATCAAAAGTTAATGGCCAATTATTTTGCCCAAACAGAAGCTTTGTTGATGGGGAAAACTGCTGAAGATGTGAAAAGGGAACTGGAAGAAAAAAACCTTTCTTCAGAAGAAATAGAAAAACTCACCCCTTTTAAAGTTTTTAAAGGGAATAAGCCCACTACATCTATCTTGATCGATAAGTTAACCCCAACCAGCCTGGGCAAGTTGATCGCGATGTATGAACACAAAATCTTTGTTCAGGGGATTATCTGGAATATTTTTAGTTATGATCAATGGGGAGTGGAATTAGGGAAGCAACTTGCGACCGAAATTCTCACCGAAATTCAGAAATCTAACGTTCAAAATCATGACAGTTCTACTAAAAGTCTCTTAAATTCCTTTTTAAAATAGCCATTAGGATATTGTTAATAAACCATTAATTACTTTAAACTGCAGGGATTCAATCACTTGAATAATTGTTTTATGTTTGGGATGCAAAAGATGTAAAAAACAGAAGTCTTAACATTGCGTTAAAGTTTGATAAGCCTTATTTTACTTCATTTGCGTTGAATTATAAACATAAAACAAAACAGTTTAAATGATGAGGAAATTATTACTATTGGCGTTGTTTTTAACATCTGCTACAATTTTTGCTCAAGGAACAATTACCGGAACGGTAATAGATTCTGACGCACCATTACCGGGTGCGAATGTGTCGATTATGGGCACTACTATTGGAACAATGACAGATTTTGGAGGGAAATTCTCTTTGAAAGCGCCGTCTAATACTGGTACTTTGGAGATTCGATTCCTGGGTTATAAAACCCTTCAGGTCCCTTTCACAGTGGCCAACGGACAAACATTGGATCTTGGTGAAATATTGCTAAACCCGGCTGAAGATGCTTTGGGAGAAGTGATAATTAGCATTTATTCCCTTGCAATTGACCGAAAAACTCCTGTTGCTGTTTCAACAATTAAAGCAGAAACTATTCTGCAGGAATTAGGGAATCAGGAATTTCCTGAAATATTAAAATCTACTCCAGGTGTCTATGCCACCAAAGGTGGCGGTGGTTTTGGAGATTCTGAGATAACACTAAGAGGTTTTGAATCTGAAAACATTGCTGTACTTATAAACGGTATTCCTGTAAACGACATGGAAAACGGTCGTGTATACTGGAGTAACTGGGCAGGTCTTTCAGATGTTACAAGGTTTATGCAGGTGCAAAGAGGTCTGGGAGCTTCAAAAGTTGCTGTTCCTTCTATTGGAGGTACAATCAATATCGTTACCAAAACTACAGATGCTCAGGAAGGTGGTAGCGCTTTTTATTCTTTAGGGAACGACGGATATCAAAAAGTATCTGCAACAGTTTCAACCGGAAAAATGGATAATGGTTGGGCAGCTACAGTTTCTGGTGCAAAAGTTACCGGAAACGGTTATGTAGACGGAACTGAATTTAACGGCTTTTCTTACTTTATAAACATCGCTAAAGACTTGAACGAAGATCACCAATTGTCTTTCACTGCTTTTGGTGCACAGCAAAGACACGGGCAGCGTCAAAACGCCTTGCCTATGGAGATCTATAGAATTAGCGAGAGTGGTACAAAATTTAATCAGGACTGGGGTTACAAGAATGGGCAGGTGGTTCATGTGGAAGACAACTTCTACCACAAGCCTCAAATGTCCTTAAATCACTATTGGGATATTTCTGTTGATACAAAATTGAGTACCTCTGCCTATGCTTCCTTTGGTTCTGGTGGCGGTGGTGGATATAGGGGAGTCAACAAATTTGGACTCGGTACCGAAAGTAATCCTTCCCCTTACCGTGACGGATACCTTCAACCATTGAACCTTGATCTTATTGTAGATGAGAATGTGGAACGTGGAGCTCTGGGAGCTGAATCTTACTTAAGAGCTTCAAGAAATGATCACCAGTGGTACGGAGTTCTTTCAACTCTTTCTTCACAGATTCTTCCCAGTGTAGAATTTACCGGTGGTCTTGATTTTAGATACTATGAAGGATCGCATTTTACTGAGCTTACCGATTTACTTGGTGGTGCATATGCCCTGGATGACAGTAACGTTAATAATCCATTAAATGCTGCCGGAGTTGGTGACAAGATCAGTTATTACGACGTAGGAACTGTGCTATGGGAAGGCTTATTCGCCCAGGCAGAATATTCACAAGATGCGCTTTCAGCATTCGTTACTGTTGCAGCGTCAAATACTTCCTATAAAAGAAAAGATTTCTTTAATTATTTAGATACAGATCCAAATCAGGAAACAGATTTCCAGCATTTCTTTGGATATAGTGCAAAAGGTGGTGCTAACTACAACTTGGACAACAACCATAATGTTTTTGCTAACGTTGGTTATTTTGAGAAGGCACCTTTTTCTAATGCTGTTTTTCTTAATTTCAGAAATGATATTAACGAAGGAGCTGAGAACCAGAAGATTTTTAGTGCAGAACTTGGATATGGATACCGAAGTGCAAACTTCAGGGCAGATTTGAACGTTTACCGTACTGAGTGGAATGATAAAACTTTTGTACAAAGATTCCAGCAGCCAGACGGAACAACAGCTTCTGCAAACATCTTAGGTCTTGATGCTCTTCACCAGGGTGTGGAACTAGAATTTAGCTACCGTCCAAGTGAAAGACTTACTATAACCGGTATGGCCTCTCTTGGAGACTGGACATGGAAAAACGATATTACAGGTGTCGATATCTTTAATGAAGACCAGGAAATAGTAAGAACTATCAACCTTTTTGTAGAAGACCTTAAAGTAGGAGGATCAGCGCAAACAACATTTGCAGCTGGTGCAGATTATCAGGTTTGGCCTAGTACATCAGTACGCGTAGACTGGAACTATTATGATGACCTTTACGCTCAATTTGATCCTGAGACAAGAAGTACAAGAGAACTTGGACAGTCCTGGGAATTACCTGCGTTTGGACTAGTTGATTTTGGTTTAACCCATAAATTTGATTTAGGTGATTTCGAAGCCATGCTGATAGGTAACATTAATAACGTTTTAGATACAGAGTATATCTCAATTGCCCGTGGCGGAATGAACGAGGGGGTATTCTACGGATTCGGAAGAACATTCAATGTTGGTGCAAAATTTAATTTCTAAAAAAAAGAAAATGAAAAATTCAATTTATTTACTAATGATGTTCCTGGGACTTGCACTAACAAGCTGTGAGCCGATGGATGACATTCATAACGAGCTTGATGCAAGTTTGGATAACCGTGCTATTGAGGGTATGGCTAAGTATACACTCACAGATGACGATTACGATGACCTTGATGTTCAATTCGGGAATTTCAGTTCCCTTGAAGAGGCCGGAGCCTTAATACCGCAACTGCTTTCAGATAAATTTCCGGTTTGGGGGCAGGGTTCTCTTGCACAGGTGACTTTTGACCTTTACGCGCCAATTAATCCTGAAGAATATACTGTAGTAGAAGCAGATTATGGAACTATTGGTTTAAACAGAAGTTATTTCACCCAAACTTCCGAAATTAAAGACTTTCTTAGACTTCAATTTTCACAGGCTCAGTCCAACGATTATGTTAAACTTACCTACAAAACTGTTGCGGTTGAAATGTTCCATGATATTTCAAATGATGACTTTGATGTAATCGAAGAAAAATTAGCAGCGACATATCCTGATCCTGCTTCTAGTGCTGCAAGATTCAATAATTTTGACAGAAGAGAAGGAAGAGACGCATACTGGAGCAATGAAATGATCCTTGAGGCCATAAATATAGTTTTAAATGAAAACTATCCGGCGGTGGAAGGACAGACTTATGAAGTAAGCTACAGAATTTATGACGGGAATAGCGGTGTAGAAAGTATGAAGGTTAGGTACAATGGAAGTTCTTATGTTCAATTTGGGGCAATGGCCCATGATATTTCAAATAATGATTTTGAATTTATAGGTGCAGAATTTAGTGAAGAATATCCCGATCCTGCTTCTAGTGCTGCAAATTTCAATAATTTTGACAGAAGAGAAGGAAGAGACGCATACTGGAGCGATGAAATGATCCTTGAGGCAGTTAATGCCCTGCTTATGGAAAGGTACTCAGATGCATCTGAAGGCACTCAATTTAATGTGTCTTATAGAATTTACACCGGTTCGGCAGGTAGTGATTTAATTTCGGTTGTATTGGAAAATGGAGAATATGTGTTAAATGAAGAGGAGACCATTTCTACCTTAATGAAAACCCAGGTATTTGCTTACGGTGGTGGTAGTTGGATGTTGCCTATGGAATTACCTGAAAATATTTATACCCAGGAGTTTGAACAGAGATTCAACAATTTTGGTAATGAATCTGATGCAGGATTCTACATTGGTAGATGGTTGGAGCCTCGTTTTCCTTATGGGCAAGATGGAGATTTTGTTTCTGTAGAATATGATTTTTTCGATGGTGGAGTAGTAACTCGTTACGCAAGTTTCATTTATGATGAAGACAAAAGGGAGTGGGAATTTATTCCAAGTGTTATTGAAAAAACACTCCAGTTTGGTCATGAAGGTACAGGGTGGGTAGTGGATAATACTATCGTTTATGTCTTAGCCGTTGCAGACTATGCTTTTATTGGTGATGAACTTGCCGATGAATATCCTGGTCCTTCCGCCAGTGCTAAAAGATTTAGTAACTTTGACAGAAGACCGGGTAATGCCAATCAGTGGACAGATGCAATGTTGCTTGAAGCATTCAACCTCCTGTTGAACGAAAGTGTAACACCAAATGCTGCAGAAGGCCAAAAATATCTTATGACTTTTGATATTTACAACGGAACAAATACTATTGAACAAATGCATCTTATCAAAGAAAATGGTGTGTGGGTTCCGGTACAATAATTTATATCTTTAATTTTTATAGCAAAAACCTCTTAACTTTCAGCTAAGAGGTTTTTGTACTTTAACCTGCCGGTATTTTCCGGAAAAGAAAACATTTTTTAATGAAGAAGATTTTATTTTTAATTGCCGCATTACTGATTCTGGCCTGCAACAAAGACGATGAAGGTGGAGTAAAACCTCCTGTGGAACCACCTGCGGCTGAAGTGCCTTTAGCGGTAGATGATGCATTAAGCACATCAGAAAATACTTCCCTGAAATTTAGTGGGCTGCTGGACAATGATACGGTATATGAATATGCCAGGATCACCTCTATTGATTCTCAAACCACAAAAGGGGGAACTGTGGTGGATAATCGCGATGGCACCTACACCTATACCCCTCCTACAGACTTTATGGGAGAAGATACTTTTGAATACACCATGTGTGACAACGCGTCCCCCAAAAATTGTTCTTCAGCAGCAGTTACAATTACGGTTACTGCAGCTTCAGTTTTGGCTGTAGATGATGCTTATGAAACGGAGGAAGATAAGGTCCTGACAATTACGAATCATCTTGACAATGATGATTTCCCGGATAATGCGGTGGTCAGCTCTGTTGACGCAGAAGATACTGATGGAAGCGTGGAGCTCCAGAACGACGGAACAATTAAATATACTCCGGCCGATAGTTTTGCAGGGGAAGATAGTTTCACCTATACTATTTGTAATGATCATGATACTCCCATCTGTTCTACGGCAACTATCACAATTACAGTTAATGATGAAGGCGATCCAGTTGCTGTTAAAGATGAGGTGGTTATGAGTTTTGGAACGACAAGTTTGACTATAGCCAGTTTACTGGAAAATGATGTGGTTATTGATGGCGCCGTTATCACATCGGTTGAAGCATCAGGAACCGGAAGTGTAGTAATTAATGAAGACGGCACCGTCACTTATACTCCTATGCCTGCATTTAAGGGGAATGATACCTTTATATATACATTATGTGATGACGATACTCCGGAACCAAGCTGTTCTACTGCTACTGTAACGGTAAGTATTATTGAGGCGATTTCATTTAATATTCCTGAAAGTCTTCAGGAATATTACGGCGACTTTTTCTTAACAACAGATACAGATATAAACTTCACGCAAGTCTCCAATCTAACCATCAATGCCCACACTACCATTCTTTCCTATGGTGAACGTCATAATTATTTATATGATGCCGATGAAGATCTTAACAATCCGGATAATGTCATTCTTATGTACACCGGGGAGTCGAGGTATTGGGAAGAATATTGGTCAGATTCCAATAGTTATTCCCCACAAACTTTTAATACGGAGCACATTTATCCACAGTCCAGATTAAGTGCTGCAGATGCGGTTACAGATATGCATCATTTGAGGGTTGCAGATTCCGATATTAATTCGCTACGTCTCAATTATCCTTTTACCGAAGGAAGTGGTGAAGCAGGTTTAATTAATGGAAATAGCTGGTATCCTGGGGATGAATGGAAGGGAGATGTTGCCAGAATGGTCTTATACCTCAATATTAGATATGGAGAGACTTTTAACAAGGTTGGTAATCTTGATCTCTTCCTGAAGTGGAATGCTGAAGACCCGGTCTCAGAATTTGAGATCCAGCGAAATAATGTTATAGAAGGAGCACAAGGAAATAGAAATCCATTTATAGACAATCCGTACCTCGCCACATTGATTTGGGGCGGTGATGCTGCACAAAATAAATGGGATTAGTACATAATTGTCAAACTTTACTTTACAAAAATAAACCATTTATCCTTTTAAATTGAAGGAATTCAATCACTTGGATATCGGTTTAAAGGTTGCGATGAAACAGTTGTTAAATCAGAATTCTTAACATTAGGTTAAAGTTTGATAAGCCTTATTTCGCGTCATTTGCCGGGAAATATAAACATAAAACAAAAAAGTTTAAATGATGAGGAAATTATTACTTATGGCGTTGTTTTTAACATCTGCTACAATTTTTGCTCAAGGAACAATTACCGGAACGGTAATAGATTCTGAAATGAATGCACCATTACCAGGCGCAACCGTAGTGGTAGTAGGTACCACCAACGGAACAACTACCGATTTTGAGGGGAAATTCTCGCTTAATGTAGCCACTGCTACAGGAAGAATTGAGATCAGTTTTATTGGTTTCGAAAGAAGGTCCGCCAACTTCAACGTTGCCAGTGGTCAAACCCAGGATTTGGGAAGAATTGTTCTTACTACAGATGCCGATGCCCTTTCAGAAATTATCGTTATTGGGCGAGGAGTAATGGATCTTGAAGAAGATCGCAGAACCCCAATTGCGGTTTCTACCATCACAAAATCTGAAATTCAGCAAAAAGCTGTAGGAAACGTAGAATTTCCTGAATTAATGAAAAATGTACCATCGGTTTATGTTTCAAACCAAACCGGTTTTGGAGATTCTCAAATGTTTCTTCGTGGATTTGACCAAACCAACACTGCATTCCTATTAAATGGACAGCCAATTAACGGGATGGAAGATGGTAAAATGTACTGGTCTAACTGGGCCGGGATGGCTGATATCGCTAACGCGGTACAGGTGCAACGTGGACTTGGTTCTTCTAAATTGGCCATTTCTTCTGTAGGAGGAACGGTAAACATTGTTTCGAAAGCAACTGAAAGAAATGAAGGTGGTTTTGCACGTACGATGGTAGGTAATGATAGTTTCCTTAAAGGAACTGTTAGTTACGACTCAGGTTTGAACGATAACGGCTGGGGATTCTCGCTTATGCTAGATCACTGGCAAGCTCATAGAAAATACAGACAGGGGACCCAAGGATCTGGTCAAAATTATTTTCTTTCTATAGGAAAGCTTTTAGGAGATCATAATTTTAACTTCCTTGTTTTTGGAGCACCACAACAACACATGCAGGCATGGTCACAACCTGAAGAAACTGCTAGAGAATTTAGAAAATATAATCAGCACTGGGGTGTGGATCAAGGAGAAATTATCTCTGAAAGAACAAACTTCTACCATAAACCGGTTATGAACTTTAACTGGGATTGGGATATTTCAGATGATTCTTCACTATCTACTGTTGCTTACGCCTCTTTTGGCCGTGGTGGTGGAACAGGACCTCGTGGCCGAGGACGTATTCGTGAGCCAGATTATAATATAGCAGGTGGTATTAGCGGTCAAATAGATTTTGATGCGATTAGAGAAGCTAATGCTCAAATTGGATTAGGTGAGCCTCGAAATGATGGATACATTAGACGTGCTTCTATGAATAACCACCAATGGTTTGGAGTGGTATCTAACTACAGTCACGATTTTAATGAAAACTGGAGCATGAATGCCGGAGCCGATATTCGTTTCTACAGCGGAGATCACTTTAGACAAGTTATCGATTTCTTCGGTCTCACAGGTTGGGCAAATGACCGTCCTGATGGAAGAGTCGTTACTGAATCTTTCAGCATCAATCCTTGGAAGACTTTCTTCACTTCTGCCGATGAGAATGAAAGAATTAACTACGATTATTCAGAAGATATCAATTACCAGGGAGCTTTTAGCCAGATAGAATACGGAACAGATGCTTTCTCTGCATTTTTCCAGGGAGCGATTTCTAATCAGTCTTACCAGAGAGAAGACAGGTTTGCTAGAGATGCAAATGGAAACCAAACCACTAAAGAATCTGAGAAGACCAATAAAACAGGTTATAACCTGAAAACAGGAGCGGCTTACAACTTTAATGATAGCCACAGCATTTTTGCCAATGCAGGTTTCTACAGCCGTCAACCATTCCTTGATAATATTTTCGCCGCAACGGCTGAACTTGCAACTCCAGCAGTAGAGAACGAGGAAATCACCGGTATTGAAGCTGGATATAAATTGACTGAAGGTAACTTCAAATTGAATGTAAACCTTTACCGTACCGAATGGGCTAACCGTTTTGTAGCTAATGGAAATGTAATTGCAAGTTACGAGGGTCAGGATGAAGAAAACAATCCCATCTTAGGACAGGAAATTGACATTAGCCGTGAGCAAACAGATGTTACTCAAATTCACCAGGGTATCGAGATTGATGGCCAGTACCGAATGAGCAATAAGCTTAGACTTGGTGCTTACGTTTCTATAGGGGACTGGAAATATGCTGATGCAACTCCTTACCGTACAAGAGATTTTAGAGATAACACTTTCTTTACTAATGCTGATATCAATGATTACAGAACTCGTGAAGGGGAAACCCTTTCACCTAATTTCTTCAACGGAGAAGTAAATCTTGACGGAGTGGAAATTAGTAATGCTCCTCAAACCTCTTTCGGAATTAACGGGATGTACAACGTCACCAATGGCTTTAAAATTGGACTTGACTACAACTACTTTACAAGACTATATGATTTTATAGATGTAGCCGATGTAGTAGCTCAGGGGAGCAGTTACGAAACTACCGAACTTGATGGTTATGGAGTAGTTGACTTTACTACTGCTTACGATTTTAATTTTGGAGGTAACAAATTTGTACTTGCAGCAAACATTTACAATCTGTTAAACAGCGCATATATTAGCCAAACTGATGCTTTTGGAGTATTCTACGGTCTTGGCAGAACCTGGAATGCGTCTTTAAAATATAATTTCTAAAAAAATCTTTTTTAAATATTATTTAAACCGCCCCCAAATTTCGGGGCGGTTTTTTTGTTAAAAAAAACTATATTTACTGAAATTAAAAATTATGTACGAAACAGTTCAATTTATTCACTCCTACTGGGCTTATCTTGTTTTAATAGTCTTGATAATAGCCTCTGTAAATTCCATTGTGGGATATGTTTCCAATAAAGAATATGGAGCAGCCAATTTCAGGATCGCGCTTTTTACCCTTATCGCCTCCCATATACAGTTGTTGATTGGAATCGTGCTTTATTTTGTATCACCTCATTTCAGAAAGTTTAGTGAAATTGGTATGGGTGAAGTGATGAAGGATTCAATCTCAAGATTGTATCTTGTAGAGCATCCTCTTATTATGATTATTGCCATTGTTCTTATTACCATGGGATATTCAAAGCATAAAGGGAAACTAACCTCTAAACCAAAATTTAAATTACTTGCTATTTTTTACAGCATTGCTTTAATCTTAATGCTATCCAGAATTCCCTGGAATGCATGGTTTTAAAATTCGGGATTCAAGATTCAGAATTCCGGATTCAAAATTGAAAATTCAGGACTATAAATAAATCAACTCTCTCTTTCTTTCCATTTTTTGGGGAAGCCGGAGAGGGTTTTTTATTTTTCTCCCTTCCATTCGGCATAGAACTGCTCCAGGAAATGTTCCATATAGCGATGTCGTTCTTCTGCTATTTTTCTACCTGATTCTGTATTCATCCGTTCTTTTAGCAAAAGAAGTTTTTCATAGAAATGATTGATCGTTGGAGCGGTAGATGCTTTATAGGTTTCTTTGCTCATAGCAAGATCCGGCTTAATTTGGGGGTCGTAGAGAGCTCTTTCTTTAAATCCGCCATAATTGAACGTTCGAGCAATTCCAATGGCGCCAAGCGCGTCTAAACGGTCGGCATCCTGAATAATATCCAGTTCCAGAGACGTGAATTGCTGTTCCTCATTCCCTCCCTTGAAAGAAATATTCTCAATGATATTAACAACATGGGTGATCACTGCAGAAGGAACTTCCTGGGTCGTTAAAAATTCAGATGCGATTTTAGGACCAAGGGTTTCATCTCCATCATGGAATTTGGAATCGGCAATATCGTGAAGTAAAGCTCCCAGTTCAACTACAAACAAGTCGGCATTTTCGGTTTCAGCAATAAGTTTTGCGTTGTTATAAACCCGCTGTATATGAAACCAATCATGCCCGCCTTCGGCGTGTTGAAGCGTTTGTTTAACAAATGACTTTGTGTTTTCTATGATTTGCGACTGGGTCATAAACTTGATTTTTACTTTAAACATCGCAGACTTTAAAATTCTAAAAGTTAGGTTGAAGTTTAAACCCCACAGGTTTTTAAAACCTGTGGGGTTTAATTTAAATTTCGCTATTTAATATCTAAAATTATGGTTCGTTCTACCTTTGCGATAAGGCTGTCTGCATCATCTGAATTTGCAGGAATGGGTTCATGAACCTTCATGGTTATGTGAACTCCAATTCCCAGTGGAAATTGCCCATATTCAAAGAGTTTCCAGGAATTATTGATGGTTATTGGAACTACAAGGGCATCCGGCATTTTTTTGAACAGAATTTGCATTCCCGTTTTCGCAAAACTTTTCGGCTGCCCGTTCCTGCTTCGGGTTCCTTCCGGAAAAATGACTGCAGAATGCCTTGTCTTATTTAAATACTTTGCAAAACCAGCCAATGCTACAACTGCCTGTTTTGGGTTTTTTCTGTCTATGAGGACCGAGCCTCCATGCCGCAAATTGAACGAAATTGAGGGAATTCCTTTTCCAAGCTCCTTTTTACTTACAAATTTAGGATGATGTTTTCTTAAATACCAGATAATGGGGGGAATGTCATAAATCCCCTGGTGATTCGAGACAAATATACAAGGCCTGTCAACCGGAATATCGTGAGGATTATCTATGCTAAAACGTGTTCCTAATATATTAAGACAGCGCATCAGGAAAAAATTAAAAACATCCACCGACGTTTTATGGGCCTGATACCCTCCAATTTTAAGGCTTAACCACTGGATTACGTGGAATATTCCAAGGGTGAGGAAGAAAAAAAAGTACGAAATTATTGAAAGAGGATAGGCTAATATTTTCTTCATATCTTATTTAATTCCAGCAGTAGATTTTTTTATCCAGTCCCGTTCTATCGGGCTTCATCGAAATTTCTTTATTTTACTTATCCGGCTCGCCATCGGGAACTTTATTAATGCAAACATACATTTTTATGAAAAAATATCGGGAAAGAATCATTATTGAATTTGAATACATTTCCCATCTTCACAAGCCAGTTTTTCTGGTGGAGCCGGAATACTGCAATCGCTAATAATGCGGTTTTGTTTGTTGTAAGCTTCTTCTGCTTTGCGGTGTTTTTCAACCATTTTATGAAGTGCCGGGACATCTGTTTCTGAAGAGAATAATAGATATCCCTGTGGACCGCCGCAGGCTTTACTTCCGAAGGGCATAAAGGAACATTCCGAGCCCGGGGAACAATCTCTTTTGTCTATAAATGCGTAGATCTCCTGAAGCTGCTTTTCCAGTTCCAGAATGGTTAATTCCTGATCAGATTTTATGTCATCGCATCCGGCAAAGCTTGTTGTGAATATCAAAAGAATAAGAAAAGTCTTCATCGGTTCTAAATTTTTTCAGGATAAGCAAGATACAAAATAAGCTTCATTTCAAATCATAAAAAAACCGAACTGGAAACAGTTCGGTTTAATTCCTCATTGAGGATTTAATACTTTCAGATAAAAATCCTTTTAACAGAACTCGTTATAAGCACTTGTAAGATTTTCTGCAATCATTTCCGCAGGACGCCCTTCAATGTGATGACGTTCAAGCATGTGAACCAATTCACCATCTTTAAAAAGTGCCATACAAGGAGAAGATGGAGGGAAAGGCACCATATAGCCACGGGCTTTGTCTGTGGCTTCCTTATCTACACCTGCAAAAACGGTCACTATGTTATCTGGGGTTTTACTGTTTTGTAAGGAAATTCGAGCTCCCGGACGGGCATTTGCTGCCGCACATCCGCACACTGAATTCACAACAACAAGTGTAGTTCCCTTTTTTTCCATGGCCGCATCAACTTCGGCAACAGTATGTAATTCCTGAAAACCTACTCTTGTAAGGTCTTCTCTCATCGGTTTAACTAAATCTGCTGGATACATATATATAGAGTTTTATTAAACATTTATAAAGCGCAAATATACGGAATTTACTTAACCTGCCTTATCTCAAATCCCTATGAATTCATAGGCTTAATTTATTGGTTTATAGTAATATTCCACCAGGTAAATAGTCGATAGCCGGTAAAAAATGGCTTCTTTTAGAATTTGGATTTTTTCAAACTGTTTATAGGCCAACCAATTCCTGTATAGATTCGTATATACACCTCCAAAATAGTATATTTGCCCCTTTAAAAGAAGAATTTTCATGTTCAAATGGATTTTGGCCGTAGTAGGCTTTATGTTTTTTAGGTATCCGGGTGCTATTCTCGGATTTATTATTGGAACCTTAATAGATAACTGGAAGCGTCCTTCCGTAGGTTCACAGGATCAAAAAGTTTCGCCGGGAGATTTTGAGCTTAATTTGCTTTCCCTGGCTTCCCTGGTAATAAAAGCAGATGGGAAAGTATCCCAAACCGAACTGGATTATGTGAGGGCTTATTTTGTGCAGGCTTATGGAAAAGAGCGCGCAAATGCAACCTTCAGGACATTTAACGAGGTTATTAAAAGCAGGGAAATATCCGGGCAGCGCATTGGATTGTATCTTCAAAAACGCACCCGGTATGAGGTTCGCTTACAAATACTTCACTTTTTATTCAGTATCGCAAAAGCCGATGGCCATGTTTCTGAAGCTGAATTAAGAGAACTATCCGAAATTTCTGCCCATTTAAACCTGATGAGAAGGGATTTTGAAAGTATAAAGGCCATGTTCTTTAAAAGTGCCGATAATGCTTATAAGATCCTTGAGATCGAAAAATCTGCAACCGATGCTGAAGTAAAGCAAGCCTTTAGGACCATGGCTAAAAAATATCATCCCGATAAATTACAGCATATGGATGAAGCTTACAGAAAAGGAGCTCAGGAAAAATTCACCAAGGTCCAGGAAGCCTACGAGCATATTCAAAAAGAACGGGGCATATAAACTTATTAAATCACTTACTGTTTTATTCGTTTAATCCAGGCTTTTACTTAGTTGGAAGTCAGACTATTCAATTCTTAGGTTTCCATGACTTTTAGCTGCGGAAGCTTTATCGTGATACCAGAAATCTTTTATTATATATCTGTATTTTTCATCCTTAAATGATAGATCATTTGTAAAGGAAATATACCCAACAAAAACAGCTTCTGTTGCTAAATTAATATAGCTTACCGCACTATGGCAAAAAATGCCATCCAGACAAGTTACTGCATATGGATGAAGCCTACCTTAAAGGTGTTGAGGACTAATTCAGGCAATTTAAAGAGCGTATGAGCAACTGCAGAAAGAGAAAAAATTTTAAAATAAACTTGAAATACTGAGACAAATGACTTAAATTTGAGGACAAAAGTTTGTGAGATGAATTTGTTTGAAGAATCTTTAATTCAAATTAATGAAGCAGCAGCAATCTATGTTGCTCAGGCTCCTACATATTTAAGGCAAGGTAGTTTGGATAAAAATTTCTCCTTTGCTGATTTTTTGAACAATAAATTGTTGGTTATCCATTCTATAAGATCAGGTATTACTTTTTCTTTGTTTTCTGAAATCACAAAAATCACCCCATTTTCTGATGAAGATTGGGCTGAAATATTGAACATTTCTTCCAAGTCGTTGCAACGTTACAGAGCAGAGGAAAACTTTCGCTTTAAGCCCATTCATTCAGAAAAAATCATTGAGATTGCTGAAGTGTCCCTTTTAGGTAATACTGTTTTTGACACAAGCAGTAAATTTTATATGTGGTTAAATATTCCATTATTTGCACTGGGGTCTATGAAACCCATCGAACTGCTTAAAGATTCTTATGGTAAAGAGATGGTGCTTAATGAGCTTCACAGGATTGACCAGGGTATTTTTGTGTAATGCAAGTTTTCAGGTTATCGCGAAAAAAATATGCCGCCAAGCTTTCAGGAAAAGGAGCAGCTTTGTCGGGTAATCGCTGGAATTCTAAAGGGGTTGAAATGATTTATTGTGCAGATAGCCGTGCACTTGCTATGGCCGAAGTAGTGGTTCACCTTCCGTTTTACTTGCTGCCCCAGGATTTTGAGATGCTTGAAATTTCAATCCCTGATATCCTTAAAATCAAGACAGTCTCCCAAAAGGAACTCCCGGAAATGTGGAATAGATTTCCCCATCATCCCAAAACGCAATTGATAGGGGATCATTTTATTAGGACGAATGAATATGCTGTTTTAAAAGTGCCTTCAGCAGTGGTAAAAGGCGATTTTAATTTTTTACTTAATCCTTACCACAAATACTTTAAGAAAATCAAAATCAAAGCGCATTCCCCTTTTATTTTTGACAGCCGGTTTTTTGAATAATAACCAGACAAAAGAATTTAGATAATCAGTAATGTCCGGTAAAGAGGCAAGATCGTTCCGCCTTAGCCGTAACTGCAAGAACCAAGAAAAAAAACTTGATTTTAATTAACTTATTTCATTTAGTTATGATTTCTAATTTTAGAGAACACTTTAATCCCTCATTGAGGGTTTAATTCCCCGAGGCTTGCCTCGAATTTTTAAAAGTATTTTCCTCCCGATATTTCGGGACATACCTCGTGGGCTTGCCCCGAGGTTTTTGATTTATCGATATAATTGAAAAATTCAGAAAAATTAGGTTTGGTTCTTAAAATCCCATTGGAATGCCCAATGAATGAGTGGTTTTCAGCTTTCAAAAAATGTTTACCGGACAACAATGATAGATAATAAATTATACCCTATTAAGGTGATAAACAGGAAATTAACTTATTTTATGTGTCAATATATTACCGTTGCCTTAATACGTAAAAAAAATACCATCCCGATAAATTACAGCATATGTATGAAGCCTACAGAAAAGGAGCTCAGGAAAAATTTACCAGGGTCCAGGAAGCCTATGAGAACATTCAAGAAGAAAGAACGTGGAATTTAAAAAAAAATTCTAAATTGTTTTATTGAATTCCTCTTTCATACATTCATTTGTAAATCAGCTAATTGTGGTTTAAAAATTATAATTAAGGTTCAACATCAAATTCCTTCCGGGACTGCTCACATTAAAAGCCCTGAGAATGGACATATGATCTACATAGGTTTTGTTGAGCGCATTATATAGGGTGATCCCAATTTCCATATTGTTTTTTTTTAGATTGATTTTTTTGCTTGCACCTAAATTGAGCAGCACGTATCCCGGTGTTTTTTTTTCGTTAAAACCAACCCTGTTTTGAGTTTCAATAAGCCTTAATTTTGAAAATAGATAAAGTGTTCTATCTTCAAGTGCAAAATAGCTTATTTCTGCATTGTAATTATTGGGAGGGATAAAACTTATGTTTTCATTCGATCCCTTTTCTGATGCTCTTACAATGGCTCCTGAAATAGCGGTTTCCAGTCGGTTATTTTTTAACCAGCTGTGTTTTAAATCAAACTCCATCCCATAAAAATCGGCATCGGTTTGGAGATAAGACCATATTTCAAGGCCATCTTCTTCCCGGATTTCATCGGTGGAAGCAAAAAAGATATAGTTGTTTATCCGGCTTCCAAAAATGGAGATTTGACCTTGAAAATCATTTTTTCTATAGCTGTAATTCGCATCTGCCTGGAAACTTTGCTCCCTTTCAAAATTTTCATTTCCTTTTTCAAACCTGCTGGTTCCGGGGTGGGGACCGTTGGAGAATAACTCTGCGAGGTCCGGTGCCCTAAATCCGGTTGAAAAATTTAATTTGAGGGTGTTGTTTTTGTTAAATTTGGTGGTCATTCCAAACGAACCTGTAATTCCGCTGAATGTTTTTGTGAGTCTGCGGTTTTCAGGATTCCCTGGCAGGATAAAATTATAAGCCACCAAAGCTGCCGATGTTGCATCAGCGGTAACGGTTCTGTAATCATACCTAAGAGCGCCCTGTAAAAAAACAGATTTAAGATCCAGGCTGCTCAGGTAATAAATCCCGCTTTCAAAAGTTCGGGCATTCGGGATCAGAAATTTTTGAGCGGTCTCCAAATTATCATTTCGCTTAAAACTTCCCTGGATTCCTATGCTGTGTTTGATTTTTCCCTTTGGAAACCGCAGTCTGAAATTGTAAAATGTATGATGCTGCATCAATCCAAGGTCTACCAAACTGGATTCGGTTTCAATTTCTTTCCTTTCATTAAAATGATGCGAAAGGTGAACAAAACTTTCCAGATTCTCATTTTGAGTTCCCTGATTATAAGAGATCAGGTAATCTTCCACTTCCTGAAAAGGCAGTTGCATATCCCTGTCATTCCTGGAAGTAGCAAGGGATTGGGATTCAGTCATTTCCTCATCACTTATAATTCCCAGATTCTGATTGTTGTAGGTTAAGGACAATTTATTCTGAAAATTCTCTTTTTCAATTCCGGTATGTAACCGAATGGTTTGGGTATTAAACCTACTGTTTCCAATAATTCTCCCAGCTCCGTTTTTATAATCTGCATGCGTTTCATAGGCTGCATTTACAGCGAAAAACATGTCGTTTTTATAAGATTTCCCCAAAGATCCGTAGGTCCTTAATCCGTTGGAAATACTGTTGAAGGTAACACCCGCATTTCCTGCAAGTTTCCTGGAATTAAGATAAAAATCATCATCTTTTGAAAGCAACACCCCGCCCAAAGCTCCAGATCCATATAAAACTGAAGCCGGACCTTTAATCACATCCACACTTTTTATCCCAAGATCGTTGATCCCCAGTCCGTGATCTGCTCCCCACTGGTGATTTTCGAGTTTATTGCCTTGATATATGGTAACTATTCGTGAAAATCCGAGTCCGCGAATAAATGGTTTTACAATTCCCTGTCCGAATTCTGCTCCGTAAATTCCCGGTACTTCCCTCAGGATTCCCATCATTCCGTTTGGGTTTCCTTTATTTTCAATTCCTGCCATGCTTATGGTGGAAACATTGTATGGCGTGCGTCGTGCTAAACCGGATTGTTCATCTATAATTAAAACTTCAGAAAGTTCACTGGAGGAAATTTCCAGCCTGAAATCTATTTTTAATTTTTGGTTGGGACGTATGGAAATTTCTTTTTTCACAGTCTCGTATCCCACGGCACTTATTTGCAATATATGGGTTCCCTGCGGAATGTTTTTTAAGGAATAGCTCCCGAATTCATTTGTGGTAGTTCCTGATTTTAAATCTTCTATATAAATATTAGCAAAGGGAACCGGTTCATTTTCAGATAAAATTACTCCGGAAAGTTCTCCTGATTGTGCATATCCATTTGTCCCGAATAAAAATAGCGCCAAATATATTAAATACTTCATTAAATTATTTTTTTACAAAACTACAAATTAAATTTAGACTAGTCTAAAAAAGCTTTTATTTAAAATAAAAATGTATTTTTGAACCATAAAAAAAGAGATTTATGTTCAGTCTTTCAGAAGAAAATTATTTAAAAGCTATTTTTCATTTGGAAAATTCGTATCCGGAGGGGGTTAGTACAAACGCCCTTGCAGAGGAGATGGAGACCAAGGCATCTTCAGTAACCGATATGATCAAGAAGCTTTCAGAGAAAAAATTGCTGAATTACAAAAAATACCAGGGGGTAAAATTGAGCAAATCCGGAAGGGAAACAGCAATAGCTGTAATACGAAAACATCGGTTATGGGAGGTTTTCCTGGTTGAAAAGCTCAATTTTAACTGGGATGAAGTTCATGATGTGGCAGAGCAACTCGAGCATATCCGCTCTGAAAAGCTCATTAGTGAACTTGATAAATTCCTGGGGTTTCCAAAACGTGATCCGCACGGAGATCCAATTCCGGATTCCGAGGGTAAATTTGCTGTATCCAATAAAATGTTGTTATCAGACGTGGAAAAGGGTAGTTCCGGTATATGTGTTGGCGTGCGGGATTCTACTGCACCATTTCTTCAGTTTTTGGATAAAAACGGAATTGCCCTAGGGAAAGAATTACATGTGCTGGAAAAGGAATCTTTTGACCAATCGATGCTGGTAAAAATCAACGACAGGGAACTTCGTATTTCACATTTAATCTCAGGGAACCTTTATGTTAAAACATCATAACTATGGAAATAATAATTGAATACTTTCAAAGCATTAATCCCATTCTTGCCGCTTTTCTTGCTACACTTTTCACCTGGGCACTTACCGCGTTAGGCGCTTCA
Organism: Gillisia xinjiangensis; assembly: GCF_046298265.1. Lineage (NCBI taxonomy): Bacteria > Pseudomonadati > Bacteroidota > Flavobacteriia > Flavobacteriales > Flavobacteriaceae > Gillisia > Gillisia xinjiangensis. Next base: position 558,125 of record NZ_JBKAHK010000002.1, read on the forward strand.
CTCGTTTTTTTGTTTAAAGGCCTTAACCGTGCCTTTTTTGATGGAATGCTCGGTTTTACTGGTGGAGTTATGGTTGCGGCCAGCTTCTGGAGTTTACTGGCGCCCGGAATAGAAATGAGTCCCGGAGAGGGCTTTATTAAAGTGATACCTGCGGTAGTGGGTTTTACCCTGGGAGCATTTTTTCTTTTCGGACTGGATAAGATCCTTCCGCATTTGCATGTAAATTTTAAAATGTCAGAAACTGAAGGTATTAAAACCCCGTGGCATAAATCCACTTTATTGACCCTGGCCATTACCTTGCATAATATTCCGGAAGGATTGGCCGTGGGCGTTTTATTTGGAGCTGCTGCGGCAGGTCTTGACGGCGCTTCCATAGGAGGTGCTGTTGCACTCGCCATTGGGATTGGACTTCAAAATTTTCCCGAAGGATTTGCTGTAGCCATGCCGTTACGAAGACAGGGTTTAAGCAAATGGCGGAGTTTCAATTACGGCCAACTATCAGCCGCCGTAGAGCCTATAGCAGCGGTTTTAGGCGCCTGGATGGTACTAACTTTTGAACCTGTTTTGCCGTATGCGCTCTCCTTTGCTGCCGGTGCCATGATATTTGTAGTTGTGGAAGAAGTGATCCCGGAATCTCAGCAGGAACGATTTACAGATATTGCTACTATGGGATTTATAGGAGGTTTTATCGTAATGATGACATTGGATGTTGGTTTGGGCTAATAATTGCAACATCCGGTTTTTATGTTCGTCTTTAAAGTAAAACCACATTCGATGAAATATTTTTTAGTATACGCTTTCCTGATTTTCTCTTTTTCTGTTTTGGGTCAGGAAACCTCAGAAACCAGGAGTTATAACACTGCATTTCAGCAGGGAGAATTGGTGAATTTTGGTAATCGATCCCTGAAATTTAAAGATGTAATTTCAGATTCCCGATGTCCAATTAATGTTACTTGTATTTGGGCTGGTGAAGCCAAAGTGCTGGTAGAACTATTTGAAAATGGAAAGTTTTTAGAAGAAAAGATACTTTTAGTTAATTCAAAAAACAGGTCTTTGAGTTTTTTATCGGAAGCCGTTGAATATAGTATTTCAGAAATTGATTTAATGCCCTATCCAACCGTTGAGTCTAAAAATACAAAACCGGATTACAGCCTTAAGATGTGGGTGAGCAAAAAATTGTAATTTTTTTTTCAGTAATGTCCGGTAAAGAATCAAGATCGTTCCGCCTTTGGCGCAACTGCTAGATTCAAGAACAAAGACTTATTTTTAATTAACTGATAAAACATTAAGTAATAACCTAATTTTTACAGAACACTTTAATTTTAAAAATTAAGGTCTTTATTTTAAAATTTCATTGTAATGCCTGCTGGAGGTGTGTTTTCAGATTTAACAAAAATGTTTACCATTCAAACCAAATCAGTGACAGCCACAGTCGGAAACACCACAACTTTTATCTGAACTCTTTTTGCTTTTTAAAAAAGCGGGTTTCCAAATAAACTTTGTGAACATATACCCCAAAGCAACCGCGAAGGTTAAAAAGACCAATGTTTCCTGAAGTACTTCCATAATTTCTTAAGTCAAAATTTTAAATTACGCTACACATTATTTTAATAATTGGAACGCAATTAAAGCTACAAGATAGGCAAAAAGGCTCATAATTACCAATTGTAAAACGGGCCATTTCCATGTATTTGTTTCCTTTTTCACAATTGCCAGGGTACTCATGCATTGCATCGCAAAAGCATAGAAAAGCAGTAAACTAATTCCGCTGGCAAAGGTGAACAGGGGTCCGCCAAGTATGGGGTTTGTTTCAGCTGCCATTCGGTTTTTGATGGTTTCTTCCTCATCACTTCCCACACTGTAAATAGTTGCCAGGGTGCCTACAAAAACTTCGCGGGCGGCAAAAGAACTCAGGATTGCGATCCCTATTTTCCAGTCATATCCAAGGGGTGTGAATACAGGTTCAATCGCTCTACCGGTAATTCCGATATAGGAATGTTTTAGTTTGTAGGAGGCAATCTCTTCCTCCAGTTCTTCTTCTGAAATATTTTCGGTTTGGTTGCTAACAATCTCTTCAGCATTGTCAAAATCATCGCCCGGGCCATAACTGGCCAAAACCCATAGTATAATAGAGATTGCCAGGATTATTTTTCCTGCTCCAAAAACGAAGGATTTTGTTTTTTCAACAACATTAATTGCTACATTTTTAAAAAGTGGTAGCTTATAGTTGGGCATTTCTATCACAAAATAGCTTTTGGATTTTATTTTTAAAACCTGATTTAACAGCCACGCAGAAAAAATTGCCGTTCCAAAGCCTATCAAATACAGCAACATTAGGGTTAATCCCTGCAAATTAAGGCCGTAATAGGTTTCGTCAGGAATAACCAATGCAATTATTATAAGATATACAGGCAACCTTGCAGCGCAGGTGGTAAAAGGGATCACTAAAATGGTGATAAGTCGTTCCTTCCAGTTTTCAATATTTCGCGTTGCCATTACCGCGGGAATAGCGCAGGCAGTTCCGGACACCAGGGGAACAACGCTTTTGCCGCTAAGTCCAAACCTTCTCATGATCCGGTCCATCAAAAATACCACGCGACTCATGTAACCGCTTTCTTCAAGGATAGAAATAAACAGGAACAGGAAAGCGATTTGAGGAATAAAAATTACAATTCCTCCAAGACCTGGTATAATTCCTTCTGAAATCAGGCTGGTAAAAGGACCTGTAGGAAGTGCGGTTTTTACCCATTCGCTAAGGGATGCAAAGCTTACATCAATAAAATCCATCGGGTAAGTGGACCAGTCGTAAATCGCCTGAAAGATCAGGAGCATAATTCCGAAGAAAATAAGATATCCCCAAACTTTATGCGTTGTGATCCTGTCCAGTTTTATACGAAGATCGGAGGCTGAACTAAGGTCTACGGTCATAGCTTGTTTAAGCAACCCATTGATGAACTGATATCGCAGAATTGTTTCTTTTTGCTGAAGCCTTTTCAGGTCGCTGGAATTTTTTGTCTTAAAATCGGGATCGGAATTTAAGGAATGCCGGTTAACATTCCCGAAATTTACATCCTGGGTAATTACCAACCATAGTTTGTATAAAGATTGATTTGGAAAAGCTTTTCGCAATCTTTCAAAATATTCAGGGTCTATTATAGATGCATGCAAACAGGGCTCGGTGGAAATCTGCCTGTAATTAATGATCATCTCCTTTAGCTCTTCGATTCCAGTTCCTTTTCGGGAGCTTACCAAAGCAACTTTTGTATTCAGTCGTTCTTCCAGAAGGGCGATATCGAGTTCGATCCCTTTGCGTTTCATCCTGTCCGCCATATTTATAACAAGGATGGTTGGGATCTCCAGGTCTTTTATTTGGGTAAAAAGCAACAGGTTTCGTTTAAGGTTTTCCACATCGCTTATCACAATGGCAACATCGGGAAAGTCCTTATCGTTTTTATTGAGCAATAGTTCAATCACCACGTTTTCATCCAGGGAGGAAGCGTTCAGGCTATAAGTACCGGGGAGATCCAGGATATGAGCTTTCAGGCCGCGGGGTAATTTGCAGATTCCTTCTTTTTTTTCTACCGTAATCCCCGGATAATTTCCTACCTGTTGGTTAAGTCCCGTAAGCTGGTTAAAAACCGAGGTTTTACCGGTGTTTGGGTTTCCAATTAACGCAACATTAATTTGTTTCCCCATATTATATCAATTCTATTTCAATAAGCAGTGCTGTTTCCTTTCGAATTGCTAAATGACTTCCGTTTATATTTAAATACATAGGATCCCGAAAAGGCGCGGTTTGTACCAATTCTACTTCATTTCCCGGAAGACAGCCCATTTCCAACAGCTTAAGCGGAACATTATCAACAGAAAAATCTTTGATAATACCTTTCTGGCCACGTTTTAAATGAGCGATAGTAAGCTTCATTATTTAGATTGATTTTAAACAAGGCAAAAGTAGCCTAAAATTATCGGCTGCAAAAGTTTACAGGAAAAATCTGCTATTCTTTGTATTCAGCTTTTAAAATTTTAAGATCTTTCAGCAAATCATCAATTGCCTCCGGATTGGTGCCATCGTAGAAACCACGTATCTGGCTGTTTTTATCAACCAGCACAAAATTTTCGGTATGGATCATATCATAAGGGCCTCCATCACCATCAGACTTGGAGGCGAGATAGGATTTTCGGGCAAGCTCATAAATGTGTTTTTTATCCCCGGTAACCAGGTTCCATTTGGAATCTATTACGCCTTTATCCAAGGCATATTCTTTTAGGACAGGAACGCTGTCTGCAACTGGAAAAACGGTATGGGAAAGCAATAACACTTCTGGGTCTTCTTTTATTTCTTCCTGAATTTTAACCATATGGTCTGTCATAATCGGACAAATAGTTAAACAGGTAGTAAAGAAGAAATCGGCTATGTAGATTTTGTCTTTGTAAAAGGCTTTGGTAATGGTATCCCCATTTTGATTGTAGAGTTCAAAATCGGCTATTTTGTGATACTTTCTTACGAATTGCACGGTGGTATCCACCAATTCTGTATTTACCATATCCGGCTGATAGACGGGAAGCCTTTTTTCCGGAGTTAAAAGGGTATAAATAGCATAAATAATGATCACTGAAAGAACCAGGAGTACAATTCCCAAGGTTTTGAATTTTGAAAAAAACTGAAGCATTTTTTAAAACTTTTAGCAAAATTACGGTCTAATAATCAATTAGTAGCGCACGGAGTATTAAAATTACATCCACAGCCGATTTGATTTATGCTTTTTTAGGAGTATTTAAAAGGTTACTTTTGTGCGATTTAAAATTTGAAGATTAGAGAATGGATCCATTTTTAATAAAAGCTATACAATTATTACTCAGTTTGTCCCTGCTGATTGTTTTACACGAATTAGGACATTTTATACCGGCCAAATTATTCAAAACCCGGGTTGAAAAATTCTATTTATTTTTTGATGTAAAATTCGCCCTTTTTAAGAAGAAAATTGGTGGAACCGAATATGGAATTGGATGGTTGCCCCTGGGAGGTTACGTAAAAATTTCAGGGATGATCGATGAGAGCATGGACAGGGAGCAAATGGCAAAACCACCGGAACCCTGGGAATTTCGGAGCAAACCGGCATGGCAGCGATTGATAATTATGCTTGGCGGGGTTACCGTGAATCTTGTGCTGGGATTTGTTATTTATATGATGGTATTGTTTGTTTGGGGAAGCAGTTTTGTGACCCCGGAAGACATGCCTCGCGGATTTGTAGTAGCAGAAGAATTCAAGGAATTTGGATTTCAGGATGGAGACAGGATCCTGGAAGTTAATGGGCTTGAGTTTGAAAATAGTCTGGATATTAACCGCCACCTGTTTATGCGGGATGTTAAGACTATCACGGTTTTACACCAGGACGGAACAGAAGAAACGGTTTCTGTACCGGCAGAAATAGGTTCCAAAATGTTTGAGGAAGGGGTAATGCAGCCGTTCATTCCTATACAAAATGCTGTGCTGGATAGTGTTCTTTTGGATAAAACTGCCGGAATAGCAGGATTGCAGAAAGGTGATAGTATTATTTCTTTTAACAATCAGGAAATAGGATATTGGCATGAACTTTCACCTTTATCTCAGGATGCTAAAAACAAAGAGGTAGAAGTGGTGTTTAAAAGGGGCGCTGAAATTAAAAGTCTTAAGGTAACTCCGGATGAAGAAGGCTTGATAGGAGTCACCTCCAAAAGGGACTTCAACGTTCAATCCCGACAATATGGTTTTGCCGAGAGTATTACAGAAGGATTTAAATTTGGATACTGGACCCTGCATGACTATGTAGCCCAATTCAAATATGTATTTACGGCCAAAGGAGCAACCCAGGTTGGCGGATTTGGAGCTATAGGAAGTATATTTCCCGATGCCTGGGATTGGCAGGGATTCTGGATGGCAACTGCCTTTATTTCTATCATTCTGGCCTTTATGAACATTTTGCCAATTCCTGCTTTAGATGGGGGGCACGTGGTATTTTTGATGTATGAGATCATCTCCGGAAAAGCACCCAACGAGAAATTCATGGAATATGCCCAAATGGTTGGGTTTTTTATCCTGATTGCCCTGGTTTTATTTGCAAACGGGAATGACATATATCGCTGGTTATTCGAGTGATAGAAAAAAATAGTTTGGAGTCTGATTTTTAATATAAAATTTCCTCAAAAAAAGTCTGCTTTTGTTTTGAAGTCATTTAAAAAATGACATATATTTGCAACCGCAAAAGAGAAATGCGAGATTCCTCCTTAGCTCAGCTGGTTAGAGCATCTGACTGTTAATCAGAGGGTCCTTGGTTCGAGCCCAAGAGGGGGAGCAAAAAGCCTGACAGAAATGTCAGGCTTTCTTGTTTTTTAGATATTTTAGGAAGATGTATTGCGTATATATTTTATATTCTAAAAAGCTCGATCGGTTTTATACTGGTTCGACATCTGATTTTGATAAAAGAATGGAATTTCACGATTCCCCGGAGGCTCGCAAGTTTACTGCGAAAGCACATGATTGGGTGTTGTTTGATACTATAACCTGTGAAAGCAAATCTCAAGCATTATCAATTGAAAAACATATTAAATCAATGAAGAGTAAAATTTATATAAGGAATCTCAAGCAATATGTTGAGATCAAGGAAAAGTTAAAATCTAAATTTGAGTGACTATTAATCAGAGCCCCGATAGCTATCGGGGTTGGTTCGAGCCCAAGAGGGGGAGCAAAAAGCCTGACAGAAATGTCAGGCTTTCTTGTTTTTTAGATATTTTAGGAAGATGTATTGCGTATATATTTTATATTCTAAAAAGCTCGATCGGTTTTATACTGGTTCGACATCTGATTTTGATAAAAGAATGGAATTTCACGATTCCCCGGAGGCTCGCAAGTTTACTGCGAAAGCACATGATTGGGTGTTGTTTGATACTATAACCTGTGAAAGCAAATCTCAAGCATTATCAATTGAAAAACATATTAAATCAATGAAGAGTAAAATTTATATAAGGAATCTCAAGCAATATGTTGAGATCAAGGAAAAGTTAAAATCTAAATTTGAGTGACTATTAATCAGAGCCCCGATAGCTATCGGGGTTGGTTCGAGCCCAAGAGGGGGAGCAAAAAGCCTGACATAGATGTCAGGCTTTCTTGTTTTATATTGTAAGCTGAAGGGTGCAACTATAGTGGAACATTCTTTACTTTTATCAAAATCAATCTTCAACTCACTTTGCAATTATACCTCAATGAGTTTGTATACAAGCTTAACAGGAGGTGTTTTGGGGACAAATTATTTGAGAGGTTAGTAGTAGCAAGCATTACAGCCAGTGGACGATAAACGGATATTCAAATTTTTTTTGTGATTTTTCCTTTAAATTACAAATTCAAATAAGGTTGTATAAGTTTTAGAAAAATATAATTTTTTTAAAACTTATATTTGGGGAATACAATCCCCAAAAAACATTATATTTGGGGAATACAATCCCTGAATATGATAAAAAGAGCATTAGAAAAGAAAATTGAAAATCGTTTTGGAACAGGCAAAGCGATCCTTTTAATTGGTCCCAGACAGGCAGGTAAAACTACCCTTTTCAATAAATTATTGGAAGGAAAAGAATATCTTTTTTTAAACGGTGATGATCCAACAGTTCGAAAACTTCTTTCAAACCCCAACTTAGAACAACTCAAGAATATAATTGGGACATATACTATTGTCTTTATAGACGAAGCCCAGCGTATAGAAAATATTGGGCTTAGCCTCAAATTGATTACAGATCAATTAAAATCAGTTCAACTGTTGGTTAGTGGCTCATCTGCGTTCGACTTAAACAATCAAACTCAGGAACCTCTTACAGGCAGAAAATGGGAGTATCAGCTGTACCCTATTTCCTGGGGAGAATTCGAATCAAATGTGGGATATCTTAAAGCCGAGCAACAATTAGAATTGAGGATAGTTTACGGAATGTACCCGGATGTAATCAATAATTTTAGTGAAGAAAAAGAAATTCTCAAACAATTAACCGACAGCTATTTATACAAGGATATACTGAGTTATGGAGGAATCCGTAAGCCAGAGGTTTTGGAAAAATTATTAAGGGCTCTTGCCTTTCAAATCGGCAGTGAGGTAAGTTATAATGAATTAGCTCAATTGTTAGGAATTGATAAAAAAACTGTAGCTACTTATATTGACCTTCTTTGCCAGGCTTACGTAATCTTCAAACTCCCAAGTTTCAGCAAGAATTTACGGAATGAAATAAAAACCAATCAAAAAATATTTTTTTACGATACTGGGGTTAGAAACATGATAATAGGCGATTTAAGCCCTATGGATGATAGACAAGACAAAGGTAATCTTTGGGAAAACTTTCTAATAGCTGAACGTTTAAAATTTAGGGCTTACAACAGCTCCCTGGCAAAAGGGTATTTTTGGAGAACTGTACAGCAGCAAGAAATTGATTATGTTGAGGAAGAGGAGGGTTGGGTGAAAGGTTTTGAAATAAAATGGAATCCAAAAAATAAAATAAAGGTGCCTAAGACTTTTTTACAAGCTTATGATGCGAAAGTAAAAATTATTAATAGAGAAAATTTCAGGGATTTTTTGAATAAAGAGTAGCCAACTGCTTTAAATGTTAGTATAACTTTTAAGAATGATCCACAATTCTTTCTATTCCAGAAGCACCTGTTGCGGGAAGTCTCCCGACTTCGCGCCTTTTGCAATAATCCTGATAGCACCAAAATCTTCCGAAAGTCTCCTGACTTGCTGTTGCAATCTGGTTAGAACTGTTTGCGAGTTTCCGGACTTATCACAATTCGTTTTAACGTCGGGAGACGTTGGGTAAGTGAAAAAAATTAAAGACGTGAGAGTATCTCAAAGTCATGAGACTTTGCGCAGCTGTGGCTAAAATTATTTGGGCATTGGACTTAGATCAATTTTGGCTGCTTTTGTACAGTGAGTCTTTACTGTTTCACTTAGGCCTAACAGATCTCCAGGATATGTTAGGCCTGGGGTCAAGCCTTAATATTGGTTAACCGGTAAATGATGGGTTTTCTTGATTTTAACATACCTGCCGGTTCACAGGTCCATCTTTATTTACAGATAAATTGTATCTTAATATCTAAATGTTTTGATATGCCAATTACCTATAAGAATATTGAGTTTGAAGCGGTTCTGGGAGATATTACCAATCAGCCGGATGTTGAGGCCGTAGTAAATGCAGCCAATGCTGAACTTGCTATTGGCGGTGGGGTGGCAGGTGCAATTCACCGGGCGGCAGGGCCAGAACTTTATGAGGAATGTAAGCCCTTGGCGCCTATCAATCCTGGTGAAGCGGTGATCACCAAAGCTTATAATTTACCGAATAAATATGTGATCCATTGCCTGGGGCCGGTGTATGGAAGCGATAAACCTGAAGATGAGTTGCTGGCAAATTGTTATAAAAACGCGTTGCGGCTTGCTGAAGAAAATAAAATTTCCTCCATAGCATTTCCTTCTATTTCTACAGGAGCCTTCAGATATCCTTTTCAAAAGGCGACAGATGTCAGTTTTAATACAATTTTAGGGGAATTAGAGAGGTTCAAACATTTGCAAAAGATTAGATTTGTTCTGTTTAGTGAGCAGGATCTCAGGTTTTATGAGGAGAAACTCGGGAAATTAGAATAAAGGCTCACCGCAACCAAACTTTCATGATATGCTAAATATTACTGCTACTTATACAGATCAATATCAACTTGCGATGGCGCAGGTTTATTTTCAAAATGGACAACGGGAAACCACCGCTGTTTTCGATTATTTTTTCAGAAAACTTCCCTTTCGTAATGGTTATGCGATTTTCGCCGGATTAGAGAATCTTTTGGAAATTCTGGAAGATCTCAGGTTTAGTGATGCCGATATCGACTTTTTGAAAAAACAGGAGTTTTCCGAAGAGTTCATAGAATATTTAAGGAATTTCAAGTTCAGGGGAACTATTTATTCAGCAAAAGAAGGAGATCTTGTGTTTCCAACCCGTCCTGTGCTGCAGGTTGAAGCTACGATGATTGAAGCTCAAATTATCGAAACCATGCTCCTCAACATACTTAACTTTCAAACCCTTATCGCCACCAAAGCCAGCCGGATGCGTCTTGTTGCTGGAGACCGTAAATTACTGGATTTCGGACTAAGAAGGGCGCAGGGTTCCGGTGGGTATTATGCGAGCAGAGCAGCCATAATAGGCGGTTTTAACGGTACCAGTAATGTAGTTGCGGGAAAAGATTTTGATATTCCGGTATCCGGAACTATGGCGCATTCCTTTATTCAGAGTTATGATGATGAGCTCACGGCCTTCCGTGCATTTGCAAAAGGACGACCGCATGATTGCGTGCTGCTTGTAGATACCTATGACACCTTAAAAAGTGGACTTCCTCACGCGATCAAGGTAGGGAAGGAGATGGAAGAGAAAGGAGCGAAGCTTGCCGGAATTCGCCTGGATAGCGGGGATTTGGCCTATCTGGCTAAAGAAAGCCGAAAAATGCTGGACAATGCTGGTCTTGAATATGTGAAAATAGCAGCTTCCAATCAACTGGATGAATTTGTGATTAAAAGTTTACTGGAGCAACAGGCACCCATAGATGTGTTTGGAGTAGGAACCAACCTGGTAACAGGAAGTCCGGACGGCGCTTTGGACGGTGTCTATAAACTGGCGGAATCAAACGGGAAACCAAGGTTGAAAATTTCTGAAAGTCTTTCAAAAGTGACCATTCCGCACAAAAAACAAGTGTACAGATTAAGCAATCCGGATGGACAATTGCTTGGGGCAGATGCCATCACGATGCGAAGTGAAACTAAAATAGACCGCATCTACGATCCAATGGAATCCCTTAAATCACTTTCAATTGAAGGGGCTAAATTGGAGGCTTTGTTGCAACCAGTTATGATAGATGGAAAACGAACCGAAAAATCAAGGAGTCTGGAGGAAATTTCCCAATTCGCTAAAGAGCGGCTGGAAACTTTGCCCGTAGAATACAAACGCTTTTATAATCCGCATATTTACAAAGTGGGCATAAGTGCCAGGTTGAAAGAAGAGCGTGAAAATTTACTCAAAAAATATAATAGGTAAAGTATGAGAGCACTTGTGATAATTGATGTTCAAAATGATTTTATACCCGGCGGAGCTTTGGCCGTTCCGGAAGGTGGTAAAATTGTGGATTTGATAAATAAACTTCAGAATAAATTTGAGCTTGTAATCGCTACCCAGGATTGGCATCCGGAGGATCATTCCAGTTTTGCGATAAATCATCCCGAAAAAGAGGAATTCGATAAAATAACGTGGAGAGGCAGTGAACAGGTTTTATGGCCTGTGCATTGTTTGCAAAACAGCTGGGGTGCAAAGTTACATCCCAATTTAAAAACTTCCAGGATCGAAGCTATTTTCAGAAAAGGAACCAATCCGGAAATAGATAGTTACAGCGCATTTTATGATAATGGCCATGAAAAAACAACAGGCTTGGCAGGATATCTAAAAGAAAAAGGTGTTGATGAGCTTTACTTTTGCGGCCTTGCAGCCGAAATTTGTGTGTATTTTTCTATGATGGATGCTTTAGAGGAAGGTTTTGATTCAACAATCATTGAAGATGCAACCCGGGCTTTAAATCCTGCCGATTTTGAAAATGCTAAAAAAAACATGCTGGAAAAAGGAGGCAAGATCAAAAATTCTTCAACTATTTATTCTGAACTTTAAAAAATCTCTTTAAATACCTGTATCAATTTTTCCACTTCTTCGGCGGTGTTGTAATGCACCAAACTCACGCGCACCACACCGTCCTTTTTTTCAAGATCCAGATCCTGAATTAGCTTTTTGGCATAAAAATCTCCAAACCGAATTCCAATATCGGCTTTATCAGTATGGGATATAATTTCCGAACTTTTAAAATCCTCGTGAATAAAAGAGATTGTTGGGACCCTTTTTAAAGCTGAACCTGTTTTTTGACCTATAATTTTGATCTCTTTTACTGAATTTAAATAATTCAGTAATTGTTCAGCCAATAATCCTTCATAAGCTTCTATGAGTTTAAAGCTTTCTTTATATTTTTCTTCTTCTGAAGTATTTTGATGTCCGAAATGATGATCGTAGATCTCGCCTAAATATTCAGGAATAGCCCGAAGTCCATAGGTGAGTTCAAAATTATAATTCCCTGGCTGAAATTTATACGGGATATCTTCGGGCTTGAAAAAGTAATGATTAAGACCTTTCATCCCGGTTAACAATTCAAGTTTTCCATACATCAAGGCAAGATGTGGTCCGTAGGTTTTATACCAGCTAAACGTATAAAAATCCACATCCAGTTCCTGCACGTCTATTTTGCGGTGTGGCGCATAGGCTACTCCGTCTACACAAATAAGCGCTCCGGCATCATGAACCACCTTTGCTATCTTTTTTATAGGATTAATGCTGCCCAAAACGTTGGAACAATGGGTAACCGCAACAAGTTTTGTCCGATTGGAAAGCAATTTTTCAAGTTCCTGAAGTTCAAGTTCAAAATTTCCCGGATTTACTTTCCAGATCTTTATTTTGATTCCCTTTTTCTGAAGCTCTGTCCAGCAGGATACATTTGCCTCGTGATCTGTATTAGTAACGATCACTTCATCCCCTTCCAGCCAGGAATCGCTCACACAAAGACTCAGGATGCGCAGCAGCATCGTAGAAGTTGGCCCTATCACGATTTCTTTTTGATCCTTTGCATTTACAAGTTTTGCAACCTGCCCGGTTACCTTATTCAATCGTTCTCCCGCCAGTGCCGAAATTTTATAAGAAGCGCCAAGCTGTACATTGGAATTTATTAAATAGTCACTTATATAATTTACAGAGCGACCCAGGATTTGAGAACCTCCGGCATTATCCATAAAAATGAATTCGCTTTTAAGCGCTGGGAATTGCTCTCTTACAAATTTGATGTCCATTAGGTTTCTTTTAAGCATTATTTGCAAGGTATATAAATTTCAACTTTAAAATTAGGGAAATGGTATAAGCCCATATGTATTTGCAGGCTGTTAATTAAGAGTAGTTTAAGATTATGTTTCAGGTTTTATTTTTAAATTCAAATGAGTTTCTATTAAGTATTTACGTCGTTAAGAAATTGAAAAATTATTTGTCCTCCCTAAATTGGTTAAAATTCGCCCCCTAATTTTTATAACCAGGTTTTAAAAATTAAATAAAACTACACATCACACCATGATTAAAGTCTCAGAAATTGCCGCGGATATTTACCGCATGAAGTGCAATCATTTTAAAATAAAGGCGAAGACCTTATGCTTTATCACAGGTGAATGAAACAGATGTTTCCGGCTTTATTGGAAGAAGCCTACATCTAAGATAAGATGGATGGGGATTGATAAATTTAGGGTAGATGAATGCGGTGGGTTAATGAATGGTTGCAGGCAGTACTAAATACCAAAGCTGTGTGCAGTGAAGCAAGTCCTGTTGTCAATATGGTGGCCTTTTCAAAAAGAGAGGTACAAGACATGCAGGACAATCCGGTTTAGTATTCAGGTATGAATGGGAATTAAAGAAAGGGAATCAAACAAGGAGAGGTTTCTGGAATCATTGTCAATCTACCTTTAGGATAAATATTTAACAATTACGAAGTTAATTTTACCTAGCGAAGATGAACTCGAAACAGAAGTTTATGAGTTAAATTTTGTACAAGTGGATTAGGAATGAATTTGAAAATAGTTTTAAAAATTAAATCAATGTTAAATTAAAATTAATGAATCATGAAAAAATCAAAAAATTTCTTAGCAATGCCCCAAATTTTATTAAAGTTTTTTCCCCTGATTATTGTTTTTTTATTTTCAAGTTGTGAAAAGGAGGCTTTGACAGCTATTGAAAATCAATCGGCAGACCTTAGTTTTTTACCTTCTAAGGCTCATCCGGAAAAAATGAATACATTTTATGGACCGGCAAAACCATTTGGGAAAGGTGTTGCAAGAGCTATGGTAACTATGACCCATGATGGGGAGCCACGGGCTATTGGAATTAAATTTTCTGAAAGAGCACTTGAAAACCTTCCGACTGATCCTGAAGAATTTACTTTTCAACTTCCTAATAAGGCAAAAGGATTAGCTTTTGATCATATTGATCTTGGATGGAACCCAGAGGGACATGAGCCACCAGGGATTTATGACATTCCTCATTTTGACATCCATTTTTATATGATCTCTGAGGAAGAAAAAATGGGAATTACAGATCCCGATTTGGCCGAAATCCTTCCCCCTAGCCAATTGTGGCCTGAAAACTATTTCTCAACTCCCGGTTTTGTGCCCATGATGGGCAAACATTGGCTTAATATGTTTGCAGATGAACTTGAGCCTGAAGGTATATTTACACAAACCTTTATATATGGCTCTTACAATGGTGAATTTATTTTTTATGAACCTATGATTACCCTTGGTTATTTATTGGAAAAGTCCAGTATACAATATAATATTTCGCAACCAGCGGCATTTCAAAGAACCGGGTATTATTATCCTACTACATACAGTATAAACTACGATTCTACCAAAAAAGAATATACCATATCATTGGAAGGAATGGTACTTAGATAATATTTTTTAATTTCTATGGAAAGAGCTGCTGTAAAAGGCAGCTTTTTTATTGGCCAGCTCAAAATGATAACATTTATCATTTCTTTTTCCAAGCCCCAATTCATTTTTATAGGAATGTTATATTTGGGATTCTAAAAATATAATTTAAAACGGTTTTATGAAAAAAACGCTATTGTTGGTCACTGCATGCACCTCCTTGCTATTTGCTCCGCTGCAAGCTCAGGAAGCAGATCAGGTTATTGAAAACATTATTAAAGAAGCCAATGAGAATTCTCAACTTGAAACTTTAGGACACCAGTTAATGGACGTAATCGGACCACGTTTGGTAGGAACCCCAGAAATGAAGCAGGCTCATGACTGGGCGGTAAGTACGTACGATGGCTGGGGAATCTCTGCCGAAAATGAACAATGGGGTGAATGGCGCGGCTGGAAACGTGGGATCACTCATATAGATCTTATTGAGCCAAGGGTGAGGAGCCTGAGTGGAATGCAACTTGCCTGGAGTCCCGGGACGAAAAAACCTGTGATTGCTGAGGTTGTATTGCTTCCTGAAGCCCAGGATTCTGCTGCATTTGCAAAAATAATGTCTCAGGTAAAAGGGAAACTGGTGATGATCTCTATGCCTCAAGTGACAGGGCGACCAGATTATAACTGGGAAGAATTTGCTACAGATAAATCTTTCGAAAAAATGAGAGCAGACCGGGAGGAACAAACCAATGCCTGGAGAGAAAAAATCAGCAATACCGGATATAATGGAAGAAGTCTTCCACAAGCACTTGAAAATGCAGGTGCAGTTGGTATTATTACTTTAAACTGGTCCCGTGGATTTGGGGCAAATAAGATATTTTCTGCCTCTACAAAAAAAATTCCAACCATAGATCTTTCTCTTGAAGACTACGGAATGGTGTATAGACTGGTTGAATCCGGCAATAAACCAAAACTTAGAATTGTAGCTGAATCTAAAGAGCTGGGAGCTGTTCCGGCCTTTAATACCATCGCAACTATTAAAGGGACCGAAAAGCCCGAAGAATATATTATACTTTCGGCTCATTTCGATTCCTGGGATGGTGCTACCGGCGCTACCGATAACGGAACCGGAACCATTGTGATGATGGAAGCTATGCGTATTTTAAAGAAAATGTATCCCAATCCTAAAAGAACCATCATTGCAGGTCATTGGGGAAGTGAGGAACAGGGATTAAACGGTTCCCGTGCTTATGTAAAGGACAATCCTGAAATTGTTGAGAATTTACAGGCATTGTTTAATCAGGACAATGGTACCGGGAGAGTTGTAAATCTTTCCGGAGGTGGTTTTCTTCATGCGTACGATTATTTAGGAAGATGGCTGGAAGCCGTTCCTGAAGAGATCTCGGGTGAAATTGAAACCAACTTCCCTGGAACCCCTGCCGGAGGCGGATCAGATTATGCTTCTTTTGTGGCTGCAGGTGCTCCCGCTTTTAGCCTGAGTTCTATAAGCTGGTCCTATTGGAGTTATACCTGGCACACCAACCTGGATACCTATGATAAGATCGTTTTTGATGATGTAAGAAATAACGCGATCCTAACCGCAATCCTGGCTTATAAAGCAAGTGAAGATCCTGAAAAAACTTCAAGGGAGAAAAGGGTACTTCCTGTAAGCCGAAGAACGGGAGAGCAAATGACCTGGCCAGAGGCAAGGGATGCCACCAGGAAAGGTGGATTAGACTAAGTTAAAAAAGTAACCTTTTACAATAAGCGGCTACATTCCGGAGAATTTTTCCTTCAGATTGTTAGCCGCTTTTGTATATCCTCCATCGGCCCCATCCACAAAATGGATATGCTCATCTGTAGACATATCCTTGACATAGCAGGACATCACGCTTGCATTGCTAACGTGCAGGCCGTATTTGATCTTAAACGATTTTTCAAGTTCGTTCAGAAAGGAAATCAATGCTGCCCGTTGTTCCGGGGTGCCGGAGATTACCGTGTTTATCCGGCCGTCAATGGTTAGGGTATCGGTGAGTTCAACCAGTTTTTCAAGATACTCTTTTCCGGCCTGGCTGTGTTTCAAATAAATATCGCCAACCCGGGTTTTAAACCAGTTTTTTATGAAATACAACCTGTTATACCCTCCAAGTTTCACCTTCATTTCAGATTTTAGCAATCTTGGTTCCTGGCTGAGCTCCAGGTGTTTTACAGAAATGGGTTTCCGGCGTTTTGGAGATCCATAAATGTCGTCAATAGCATTCAATACCTGGGAAAATATTTTTGAAGGTTCCTGATTGCCGCATCCGCTCACTATTAAACTTATTACTTCCTGGCCTTCTTCAGGTGGTTTAATCTTTTTCCATTTGCATTCCATTCCATCAAGATTCAATGGGAATTGATCTGCCGGAAATTTGTTTAAATGGAAGTCTTCATCCTGTTTTATATGGTTTTCAGCATATTGTAACCCATTCCCTAAAACAACCGGGATACTAAAAGCATCGCTTATCTTTGCTTTGGAGATAATTAATTCAATATTATTTTTATAAATTTCACCCACAGAAATATGGCCAATTTTTAAATTGAATCCGAAATTTTTAGCGGTGTTCTCACGGTGTTTTTTCAAAGCGGAAATACCGCTTTCCAGAAGTTTTTCAGGAACCAGGATCACGGCGCCATCCCCTCCAAAGAAAAAAGGGATACTAATATTTGCTTTTGCTGCAAGGTTTAAAATAGCGATCACACTTCCGGTGGCTATAAGGTTTACATCCTGATGCCGTCCTTCCTGAATCGCTTGTGAAGAATTTTTTATATCTGCTGCCAGGATATGCCAGTCTTCAGGAACCGAAACGAACCGGGATTTGTCAGCGATTAATTCGCTTAACCGAATATCCTGAACAGGTAAATCTGAATAAAAAGTCTCGGTAGCGATGGCCATTTTTTAGATGTGTAGTCGGAATATTCAGAGAAAATTTCTGAAAAAGGATTTCTTTTTCAGGTAAACGCAGCCTTCAGGATACCTGAAAGCCTTCCGAATATATCGAATAAATCATTTCTGAAGGATCTGTTTTATTTTCTGAAACTTCGGTGCTGAAAAGCTATTTTTTCAGGTCTGCTCCTACAGGAATAGAACAATCGTGCCCAGGTTGCCCATGAGGCGGATTTTTTACCGGTGCCTCATCACTGTTCCAAACAGGGGAAACCCCGGTTGAAACAGGTGGAGGGTTTTGAGCTTTCGTATTTCCTGCCGCCTGATCCAGTGGTGCTCCAACCGGAATGTCACAACGGTGATTGGGTTGTCCATGCGCCGGATTTAAAGTGGCAGTGGTTTTAGTATTTGAATTGGTAGACTCAACTTCTGTTTGGGTAGGAGCAACCTCATTTTTTTCTTCATCTCTACAGGAAACCATAAGGGAAACTCCCAGTGCGATAATTGCAAGACTTATAATTCTTAATTGCATAACAATGAATTTTAATGATTTAATATATAAAATAACTTACGGATGTAAACAGTATTTAACAGTTATTTTACGATCCGGTTTAATTCCTCTTCAGTAACATCAAGTAATCCAGAGGCGGGTAATCTCATGGTCATTTCCCGCCAGTTTTCATCCTCTTCAAAGATTGATTTAAACACCGGAATTGCCTCATTAAACCTTTTACTGTTTGCAAGCGCGACTGCTTTCCAGAATTTCATTTCCAGATTTTCAGGAAATAAATTTTCTGCCTTCCCATATTGTAAAAGGGCATCATTCACATCTCCGGCTTCCATCGCCAGGTCGCCCTTATTCATAAATTCGTATGCACGCGCAACTTTAAGCAAACGTTCCAGTTCCACAAGTGGATTTGGATGATCGTCTACGCGGAGATCTATCTTTTTATCCTCCCAGGAATTCTCAACTTTATTTGCTCCTACAACGATTAACGCAGCCGATTGCTTTCCGCGGATATCCCCACCTGCCTCCTGTGCTGCCTTCAATGCCTCAACAACTCTTTCGGCCAGGGGAAGTTTTGAATTTTCAGCAAATGCTTTTTTCATCGCAGGAATTACATCGTCATTAAGCATCATATTTGCCTGAACCGAAAAATTATCCCCTACGTGATGCATAGCAGATTCAACACATTTTTCACCGGTAAAAGCCGCAGCCCTTCCGGAAGCATCTAAAAATGCCACCTGCCGAAATTCTTTGCCCTCATCTTTGGAAACCAGTTCCTTTAAGGCAACTGTGGAGGATTTCCCCTTTTCCATTAATTCCAGGCCTTTGGGACCATAGGCAGGATTTACAAAAGATTGCGTGGCAACCACGCCCACTCCCGATTTGCCCCAGGGCACTAATGCCCCAACAGAAAACCAATGACTTTGAACGCCTACAGCCATTTCCCCGGTTATAGAATCCCTTGCAACTATTGAAAAAGTATGAGCAAAAGGATCGGTTGGGCGGTTTTGGGACATACTTGTATTTAATGTCATACCAGATAGAACTAAGAAGAAAATTATTTTTTTCATGAATGAAAATCATTTAAAGTTTTAAATATAAACAATGCTTTTTGAGGTTTTGTTATTAAACCAAGAATAAATTGAATTAAGGAAGAGGGCGATTTGAAATAATGCAAGTATATTTTCCTTTTTACTCCTTTATTTCGAGAACTTTTAAATATTCCGGGCCGCCATCCACAGGATATCCGGCTATTTTTTCAGCCTTAATTCTAACCGTTTTTCCTTCGTATGCTTTAAAATTAATACTATCGCTTCTTAAAGCATAAAAGTTTTCATCGTTGCTTATGGTATGCGTTCCATATTGCCATGAGGACATTTCTATGGCTTTAATTGTTCCCGTGATTTCCATTAGATGATCGATTTGGGTTTTAATGGTATTACAGCCATAAGTAAAAGACAAAATTGTGATGAAGAAAATTATTTTTATCGGATTCATATGTAGATATTTATTGCTTTTTAACGGTCATATGCAATTCGCATTTCTTTATTGGTATTGGTATTGTATTTTCGTTATGCTCATTTCATTAAGAATGATTTAAATGCATTTCGAAGATAAGTTACTTTCTATGATTTATAAAATATAAGTTTCGCTAAGAATTTGAAAATATTCTCAAAACATTCTTATTTTTGCACCCCATAAAAGGCCTCGTAGTTCAACGGATAGAATAGAAGTTTCCTAAACTTTAGATCCAAGTTCGATTCTTGGCGAGGTCACTTTTAATTTAATTAAACCCTCTGTTCATAGGCAATTAAACAGAGGGTTTATCTTTTCTTGCCCACAATTGAACAATTTTTGAATTAATTAGCCTTTTTAAACCTATTTATACCTATTTGGTTTATTGTCTTTAAAAACCCACTTAAAAAGTAAACTTAAAATATTTCCTTTGATGATGTTCCCGGTATTGTTTCAAGTGGATCCATTAATAAAAACATCCTTAATGCAAATCTAAAGGTAAAATTGCATAAGATTGATTACGAGAAAGAACGCCATAGATAAATAAAGCTTTTTGATCTAAAGCAAATCCCTTAAAAGTTCAATTATTTTATAGTATCATAATGTACAAGTAATATGGCTCACGCTTCTAATATGTAATTTTACTTCTGTAAAAATTAAAGTGAAAAGCGATGGAATTTACCTGGATTGCACTACAAACCTTAGATAAAATAGGAATTAAACAAATCCCTTTACTTCCAGCCAGAAACACTCAAATAGACAATCACTTTTTGCATTCAAAAAATATTATTATTTCAGGTGAATTCTTTCCTACAAGTGAAAGTGCTTTTAAAGAAAATCTTCTGAAAAGTAACGTCAATGTGCAGCCAGAGATAACTCCGGAAACAGAGATTTTAATTTGTGGGAAATACCCTGATTGGATCCTGGTTGAAGAAGCGAGTCTCTACGGGATCAAAATAATATTTATTGACAAAGCGGGAGAATTATTCAGCAGAATAGCGATAAAACTTTGTAAAAGCAGCAGGCCTGTTCTGTCTTATAAAGAGCAATTGGGAGTTTAATTTCCATTTTTATTCCGCAAAATAATAACAGCATATAACGGTCTGGCAAATTTAATATAATATTTATCCGGAGGTTTTCTGAACTTCAGAATCTACATAATAAAATTTATATCCCGTGGATTTCCACTAAAAAAATTTTTTAAAAATGAAGAGATTAATAATATTATTAGACGGTATTTATATTACCTGATTAAATTATAATAAAAACTTGGCCTTTGGCTTTACTACTGCCTCTCTATAAAAAATGATCTCTTGTGCGATATTTGTTGCAAGGTCTCCAACTCTTTCCATTTTTTTGATAACGGTAAAAAGTAGTAAGGATTGATCTATTAAATCCACCTCATTTCTCAGTAATATAGATATAACAGAAATGGTATTGTAATTAATTTCATTTAGTTTCCGTTGCTTCTTAAAAACCTTATGTGCCCGTTGGCTACCCTGGTCCAGGTAGGCTTCGTGTATATCCTCCAACATAGAAATAGCATAGGAAAACATATCATTCAGGAGAAGTGTTTTCAACAATTTCTTATCGGGAAGCATATCTGACTCTGCGGTGTACCTGGAAATACCTAATGCATGGTCGCCAATACATTTTAGATTATAAATAATTTTCCGAAGGGCCATTACAAATCTTAGATCATCCCCCACTGGCTTGTGTAAGGTCAGAAACTGTTCACACTCATGATCAATATTTAGAACCAGAGCGTGCACCCGATACTCCCTATAGATAACATTTTCTGCTAAATCCTTATCCTGTTTAAGATATGCTTCTATAGATTTCTCCAGTTGCATTATACAGAGATTAAACATTTCTGCACCTAATTGGTTTAGCAGGTCTTTTCGTGGGTCTATATTTACCATAGTTTTGTCTTCCAAAATAGTGCGCATAATACTAAGTTAGTTTTATAAACAGGCTTAGTTAAATGCCAATAAAGCTGCATTTCCCGTAAGCATTTTAAAGATCCCAATTCAAAAAACCTGATAATGGAGAATACATTTGAAGCTAAGCTTCTCAAAAATAAAGGAAAGCATACGAATGAAGTTAAAATTAAGATTATCAAATAATTAATGAAGGGTTAACTCTATGTTACAGAAAATTTTATGAAGAGAGCCTGGAAGTGGGTATAGATCTATTAAACTTCAGACCCCTTTATATTTTGATGATCTTTATGGTTTTATCTAACTTCATCTGAGAAAATTACCATACCATTTACCCGAAGCTTTTACGGTTCTTTTTTGTGTATTGAAATCTACATGTACCAGTCCGAATCTCGGGCGAAACCCCTCTGCCCATTCAAAATTATCTAAAAAGGTCCATACGAAATAGCCTTTAACATTCACTCCTTCTTGTTTGGCCTTAAGTACTGCAGCAAGGTATTCTTTTAGATAGTTAATCCTCCTGTTGTCATGGATTGCCTGATTTTCAAGGGTATCTTCAAACCCAGCACCATTTTCTGTGACATATATTTTTCCGACTCCTTTATAGCTACTAAACTTTTTCAACATTTCGTAAATTGATTGAGGATAGATTTCCCAATTCATGGCAGTTAAAGGCACCTTTCTCTTTTCAGCTTTAATATTCCTGGCTTTAACAAAAGGAACAATCCAGGAATGCCTTACGATTTCCCGGGTGTAATTCTGTACTCCAATAAAATCAAAATCGAATTTCAATAATTCCTCATCTCCCGGAAGCTGATACTTTTCCAGCTTTTTAAGAAATTCAAGGTCCTTAACCGGATATCCCATTCCCAAAGCAGGCTCAATAAACATTCGGTTTACAAGAGCGTCAATCCTCTTCGCTGCCAGGTTATCTTTCACAGTGGGTCGTAATGGTTCAATAAGGGAACAGGAAAAAGTAGTACCTACCTGGGCGAGGGGGAAATGCTGTTTTATAATTCTGGCTCCTTCGGCCTGGCATAAAGCGGCATGGTGCATAGCCGGTAAGAAGTTCTTCATTCCTTTTTTCCCGGGGGCGTGAATTCCCAAAAAATATCCCGCACCTGCAAATACCAGGGGCTCATTAAGAACCATCCAATTTTTAACTCTGTCTCCAAAATTCTGTACACAAATAGCTACATACTCTTTGAACCAGTCTATGATTTCCCTGTTGGTCCAACCTCCCTTTTGTTCCAGGGCATAAGGTAGGTCCCAATGGTAAAGCGTCACCCAGGGCTCAATGTCAAGCTCAAGGCATTTATCTATGAGTCGGTTGTAAAAGTTAATTCCTTCAGGATTTGGTACGCCTACTCCGGAAGGGATCACTCTTGACCAGGATATTGAGAACCTGAAATTATGAATGTTCAGGTTTTTCATTAAATTAAGGTCCTCCTCGTATTTGTTGTAGAAATCGCAGGCGATGTTTCCGTTTTGACCCAGATAAATTTTACCTCTTTTGCCGGTAAAAATATCCCAGATAGAGGAACTCTTCCCATCTGCCTGGTGCCCGCCCTCTATTTGATAAGCTGCTGTGGATACGCCCCACTTAAAATCCTTACCAAAATCTTTTTTTTTGAAGGAACCGGCTTCCTCCGGCTCCTTTGAATATATTACCGACATTAATACCTGAAATAAAAATGGATTAAAAAGGAAGCAAATGTTCTTGCTATTTTCATTTAATCTACTGTAGGATCCGCACGTTCCAATAGACCTCTGTTTATAGCACCGAGGTTGGAAATGAAATGATCATTTAAAAGGGTTTGAATTATTTCCTGAGTATTATCGGGGTAATCCACGCTAATCACTATATCTTCTTTTAACCATTTTTCAATTTTCGGTAGTTGTTTTTTCTTTAGGTTTTTTAGTACTCTAACTCCTAAATATTGAAGAGCAGCAGCGTTGCAATGTTGTTCATATTGATTTTCCATAGGAACTACCAGAAGCTTTTTTTTCAAAAAAAGCGCTTCTGAAGGGGTTTCAAATCCCGCACCACAAAGAATGCCTGAGCTTGAAGCCATACTTTCGAGAAATGCTTCATTGTGAATGGGCCTTATTGAAATATTCTTACAGTGATACAATTTTTTGTTATGCTTTGAAAAAACTTCCCATTTAACATCATTAAATCGGGAAAGGATCTTGATAATCTTTTTATCACTATAAGATGGTAGATACACCGTATAATGGCCTTTGTTTGAAACAAAGAGTTCCCGAACCTGTTTTCTTATTACAGGAGTATAGGTGTGCTCATTAAATCTCTCAAAGTGAAAGCCATATCTGGCTGTGGCAGGAGCATAATACTTTAGAATGAATTTCCCTATTCTGTCCCGGTGCCTGGGTAAAGGAGCTTTGCTGGACAATACAGCGCATTGATGACTCAGAGCAATACAAGGTTTTCTTTTGAAGTAGCAGGCCCAGGCAGAAACCGGTTCGAAATCATTGATTATAATATCATAAAGCTCTACGGGAACCTGGTTAACTTCTCTTATGATTTTCCTGATGCTATTCTGACGGAAGGTTTGCCACAGGTCTACGCCTCCCTTTTTGCCAAAGACAAAGCCAAGACCTTTCTTCTGATATTTTACGGGATAAGGTAAAGAGATATCTGCCTGGGTACCGCTTATTAAAACATCCACACTGCCAATGTTCATGAGCACAGGTATGATGTCCCGGGCCCTGCTTAGATGCCCGTTTCCGGTTCCCTGGATAGCGTATAATATTTTCATTTTTTACTTTTTGGAAGATTTCTCATAAAGTTGTGGCTATTTACGGTTTAACAAAATTTAATTCCCGAACAAGGTTTTGAAATAATTCATCACTGTTTAGTTTGACCTCTTTAAATTTTTTGGCCCTGGCTGCCATTACCCTTTGATGATCTTCATTAAACTGGTACAGCACCCAGCCCCCGTTATTATATTCTAAAGCAGTAAGATTTTCTATCCAGTCGCCGGAATTAAGATAAATGACCTCCCCATCTTTCCCTTTTATTCTCCTAATTTCCGGCTGATGGATGTGGCCGCAAATGACATAATGATATCCGTTGGAAATGGCAATATCTGCCGCGGTTTGTTCAAAATCGTTTATAAATTTGACTGCACTCTTCACACTATTCTTAATTTTTTTGGAAAGGGATAATTTTCCCCTCCCCATTCCTTCAGAAATATAATTGAACATCCTGTTTATCAATATGAGGCTGTCATATCCTTTTGCTCCCAGTTTTGCCAGCCACTTGGAGTTTTGCATCGTAACATCGAAAACATCCCCATGAAATATCCAGGTTTTTTTACCGTCAAGATTCAGCACTACCTTATTTACAATTTGTAGTGAGCCCATTTCAAAACCAACAAATTTCCTGAGCATTTCATCGTGATTCCCGGTGACATAATAGACTTTCACTCCCTGAGCCAAAAATCCGGTGATACATTTAATTACCTGCATATGGGAATCGGGCCAGTAACTCTTATGGAACTGCCAAATATCAATTATGTCGCCGTTGAGGATCAATACTTCCGGCTGTACACTTTTGAGGTAACTCAAAAGCTCGCCTGCATGGCAGCCATAGGTGCCCAAATGAACGTCAGAAATGACGACAACTTCTACTTTACGTTTTTTCATGGTTTTTAAATATTATTATTCGGAATGGATTAAAGGAAAATTGCCGGTTATACCTTCCTGAAGAAAAGAAGGCTGCGAAAAATGAAAGAAATAAATTTACGGTTAAAGCTTCCTGAACAATAAATTGGGGATTGCCTCCTTTAAGTTTTAAAAAGGCGGGCAATCCGGAGAAGAAAAAAGGGAAAGAGGAGACCTGATACTTATGTTTAGTAGTTTGGACATTATCCAATAGTCGGTTTTCCAATATATCAGATTTAATTCCAAGCAATTTAGGAATGAAATATTACCTCATAATCATGTAATCATTAAATCCCCTTTAAGAATTATATCCCTATCGATTTTACGCAAAGAAAAAAGGGTGAAAATTTCTTAACACCCTTACATTTTGCTAATTCAAACAAACCTGACAATTCAACCCTGGCTTTGGCTTGATATATTAAACTTGTCGATGCAAATTTACTGTAACAAGAGTAATGCTGTATTAACTTAAAATTAAGTCATCAATAAGAAATCATTATTCCTTATTTCATGCACCGCCCCAGCACAGTTTTACAAAAATGCAGGCTTTGTTGAAATAAACTAAATTAGAGTAACCATAAAAGAACTATCAGCGATAAGCTTTAAATGACATCTTTGATATAAACAAATCCTGAGAAATTAAAAATTACTTCAATGGAGAAATTCAAGAAAATACTTAAAAGCCTTTTTTTTCCAGTTACTTTGCTAACCATAATTACCTTTTTAAGCTTGCTTATAACCATTCAGGCCTTATATATTGCATTTACGAATGATCACACTGCCGCTATATATGCCGTTATCACAATTCCAATAACGGTAGTTTTAATATTCCTTTATATAATTGACAGAGTATTAATCAGAAGAGTTCTTACTATAAAATAATGCTTGGAGAAATAGCTGTTGCAATATTTTTTTTTCTGGTATTTTCCTATCCAAATAGTTCTACAGATATCAATTTCTACACTGATCAGGATTATATATTGGTAATATTCGATTCTAATGAAAATTCCCTGGAAAAATTCAATAAAAAAGGGCTTTTTGGAAAGGAACTCAATGTTTATGGCACAAATACGCTCCATTTAGAAAGATCAATATCTAAGCGGAAAGACTTAAGAATAATCGAACTCAAAGAATGGATGGGATCTTATTATTTTGAGGGTGATTCAATAGAATATAGAGAAAATCCAAACACGAATTTTTTAAGGTCATCTGAAGTTTATATAGATAGTTTGTTAAACCAGGAAATGCATTAAACCTTATACCGGTTTTAATCCTCATCCGGTACTATTCCCAAATCTCGAAACAGCATAGCTTTAGCATATAGGAACTTATTAAGGATCTCATTTTGTTTAAGCCTCGCTTCTATCAAACGGATCTCCCTGGTATTTATCAGGAAAAGGGAACTTTCCCCGAAGCTCATCTTTCTTTCTTCTGCCGCCAGCATCAGATTATAATTTTTTACCATTTCTCCTGCCATTTGTGTTTGGATGCTATAGGATTCCAGTTGCTGGAAAGCAGCAAGGATCTTGTTTTCCAGCTGTCTTTCATTGAGCTTCAGGTCCAGTTCTGCATCCTGTATCCTGAAATTGGCCAGCCTAAGTTCTCCACGTTCCTTTCTTAGGAACAGGGGAAAACTAAAACTCACCCCTGCCTTGTAATTTTCGCGGTAAAAGCTTTGTAATTGATCCGGTTTCTGGGTGAGGAAATTATATTCCAGGTTTATTGCAGGCAACAGTCGGTTGGCCATAAGTCTGCGGTTCACCTCCAGCGCACGCAGGCTAAGCTCCATAGATCTAAGCCGTGGATGATTTTCAGGAATAACCCCAGGTGTTATTACGGCCGGAATGTTAAGGGCTTTATCTATATTTGGAAGAATTCCCACCTCCGGGATGATATTTGGTTGCAGTTCAACCGGGGTATTATTATCCAGCCATAGGAAATTGGACAGATCAAGTCTTTCCTTAACCAGATCTACTCTTGCCTGCTCCAGATCCAACGTTCTACTTTGTACGGATATTCTTGCCTCTACCGTATCTATGGCAGGAATCTCGCCCAGCCGGGCATTTTGCTCAATGCCCTTAAATCGTTCAGAAGCATTTTCAAGGAAACCCTCATAGATAATCATTTCATTGTAAACCCGTAACCAATCAAAATATGCCAGAGCTGCATTGTAAAGTACCTCATTAACCATTAGGTCACGGGCTGCAACAGACTGTTCCCTGTAAATTTTTGCACTGCGTAAGGAGGCCATACGCTTATTTATGAACATTCCCTGACCCACATCTACAGATATTCCTGCACTAAAAAGGCCGTCTGTTGGTACGGTCCTTTCAGGATTTAAATATATTCCCTGGTTTTGCTCAAAATTTGCTTTGAGTTCAATCCCGTACCAGGTTGGGATCTTGAAGGTGGAATTTAAAATATCATAATATTCAGTATTTTTAAACACCTTTCTGTCATAATCCACTTCAATTTTAGGATCAAATCCACCCCGTGCACGCAGCAATTCAGCTTCAGCCATGCTTAATTTTAAACCAGCCTGTCTTGCAACAGGATGAAACTGCTTAACGTATGCCAAATATTCCTTAAAGGTGAGCACTTCGGGAAGTTGCTCCTGTGCAAGCAAAGCCTGTCCATAAAAAAGAAATAGGATGCCAAGGAAGTTCTTCATTCTCAATATTTTTCTGTTGCAGCCTGTTCCGGCTGATAATAATTAGGAGGAAAGCCATTTAAATTTCTCCATATCTCGTACCAAATAGGCACATCTTCCAGCAGCGCCAGAGTTCTTGCGCCACTTCCAATACGAACATCCTTTGGCCACGGATGGTCTCCTGGATCTGGCGTAAGAAGAACCCTGTACAGCCCATTTTCGCTTATAAAATTCTCAATTGCAACCACCCTGGCGCCATAGGTTCCAAAGGAAAGGTTCTCCCAGCCACTAAAAACAATGGCCGGCCAGCCGTCAAACTGCACACGTACTTTCTCCCCTTTGTGCAATAAAGGCACATCCAGCGGTCTTACAAATGTTTCCACGGCCAGTTGAAAGTCTGAAGGCATTATGCCAACCAGGCGCTCCCCTTCCTTAAAGGTCTCTCCAATTCCAGCCCGTAAAGCTCTGTTAATATAGCCATTCTGCGGGGCCAGAATGTAATAGAGTTTATTTCTTATACTGTAATTGGTGAAATCGTTCTCCAGCTTGCTGACCTGTAATTCTGCATCAAATTGATTGGACTGGGCCGTGAACATTTCGCTTTCAGTTTTTGAGATCTTGTCATTATATTCGGCTTGGATTCGGTTAATCTCAAGCCGGGCATTTACTATCTCATTCTCACTGGCTAAAAGCCTGTTTTGGGCAGAGATATGACGTGCCTGTGTCTCCTGCAGTTTCAATCTTGCCTGTTCTAAATCTGGCAGGGCTTTAAGTCCTTCTTCTTGCAGTTGCCGGATACGCTCAAATTGTGTTTTGGCAATTTGTAAATTTGTTCCTGCAGCTTCCAGGTCTATGCTGTCACTCTTTACTTTTAAACGAGCCTGTTTCAGCTTATTGGTTGCCTGCTGAATTTTAAGAGCTCTTTCATTGTTTATCGCATTTATCTGCGCTCCAAGAGATCCAATCTTTCCCCTGTAGGATTCTACAGATCCGCTTTTTGCTGTAAGTTGCTCCCCCGTGCGTTCTACCAATAAGGGATCCAGGTACTGGTTGTTTACTTCAGAAATATGAAGAATGGTATCTCCTTTATTCACATAATCTCCTTCCTGCACATACCAACTTTCTATCTTTCCCGGAATAGGAGACTGAATGGTTTGAGGTCGGTGTTCCGGGCTTAAGGTAGTTACACTCCCTTTACCGGAAACCGTTTGAGTCCACGGCAGAAATAAAATAATGATAAGAAGAATACTAAATCCAAGTAAGATTCTGTTAAACCATTTATAATGACGGTGGTGGAAAACCCGCTGGGCCGATTTATAACCGGACAGGTCGACTTTTTTATTCAATTTTTCCTGAGATATATTCAGCATAATCTCTATGTTTTATTTTTATTGCTCCTTTTTTCAAGAAGAATTACTTTATCGCATACTTTTTCCCAAACAGGTTTTTGACTGGCAACCAATATGGACCATTTATGTATAGGGTCCGTAAGAAATTCGAGGATCCTGTTAGCCTCTTCCGGTTCAAATAGCTCCAGAGGTTCCTTAAGAAGCAAAATATCCGGTTTCTTCACAATACACCTGGCCAGGATTATTTTCTTACTTATCATTGAAGAAAGATATTTCCCTTCCGGAAGAATATCGGTATGTATTCCATTTGGCCGTTCCTTAACAAATTGCGAAAGTCCTGCGTGTTCAATAGCCCAGTAAACATCTCTTTCAGGCACAGTAGAATCTCCAAAAGTGATATTTTCAAGCAGGGTACCCTCAAAAGGAAATTCTTCAGCAAGGAAAACACCTAGTCTTTTTCTGTAATCATTTAAATTTAAACCGTTTATGGATATATTATTAACATAAATATTTCCCTGTGAGATTTCATTAATTCCTGCTATTAGTTTTAAGAGACTGGTCCTGCCGCTACCGTTTGGCCCCTTGAGAAGTACCTTCTCGCCGGCTTTCATGTGAAAGGATATATTATTTAGAATAATATTTTCACCTATCTTATAACCTGCTTCAGCAAGCTCCAGGTCCAGGGTGCTGTTTTCTTCCAGTTTATTGCTGCCATCATCACTTTCAAGAGTTTTATCCACTACCTGTCCCATTTTTTCAAGAGATGTAAGGGTATCATAGATAACCTCAAGACCTTTAATTAGTTTCTCCACGGCGCTAAGAATAAGAAGGATAATGATCTCTGCAGCAACAAACTGCCCTATATTCATTTCCTGATTTAGTACCAGCAATCCACCTATGGCAAGTAAACCGGCAGTCACTAAAACTTTAAACACTACCAGTTTAATATATTGTATTCTCAGGATACGGAAGTGTGCTTCCCGCGCCTGCAAATACTTATATGTGAGTTTGTCATTTTTATCAAGGGAGAGGTTGCTATTTCCCGACATTTTGAAACTGAACAGCGACCGGGCAACTTCCTGCAGCCAGTGTGCAACTTTATATTTGTGTTTGGACTCATCCAGGCTGGTTTCCAATCCCTTCCAGGCGGTAAATTTGAATACAAAATAAATAAGTGTGACCAGAAGGAGGCCGTAAATAATAAAAAAAGGATGGTATAGTGACAGGAGGATCAAACCAAAAAATATTTGGAGCAATGCTGCAGGGAAATCCAAAAGAAGTTTTGTCACCCCTTTTTGTACGTTTAGGGTATCAAAAAATCTGTTGGCCAGTTCTGGCGGATAAATATGCCGGAATTCCTCCATTTTTATTCGTGGAAACCGGTAGGTGAACTCAAAGGAAGACCTTGTGAAAATCTTTTGCTGAATGTTCTCTATAATACGTATTTGCATGATCTCCAGTAAACCTACAAGACCTACAGCAATGGTAACAAGGACAACCAGGATGATCCAGGAGGTGCTAACCCTTCCCCCCTGGATGAGGTTTACAATTGCCTGAATTCCCAAGGGTACCGACATGTTTAGCAGACCTGCAAAAATTGCATAGTAAAAGATTTGTAGAATATCCTTCCTGTCCATTTTTAAAAGGCCGGTAAGTCTTTTAATGGCAGAGCTAGTTTTTTTAACCATTCTTAGTATGTTTTAAAGTTGACAGGACCAGGTGATTAAAATACTGGGCCGGACTTAATTCCTCATTACAATCTGTAAGGGAAGGGAAATGTTCCCGGAGGAAGTGTTGATGCAGTCCACCTTCCAACACTGTACTGGCAAGTGTTACAGCATAGGGATAATCGCTATTTACGGCAAGAATCATTTTTTTTAACCTTAGAATGAGCCTGTTATATATTTCAAAAAAACCTTCCTTGTTTTCCTTATCTACTTCTTTTGTGAGGTAGGATTTTGAAAATTCATTCACCACCACTTCATTTAATATGATTTCATCAATATGCGTGGTCAGGCTGTCTTTTTTAATTTGCCGGGTCAACACATTGATAGCTGTTTCCAATACCTGCTCTGGATCCTCAATATTATTGGTAGCAAAGACAAGTTGATATTCTTTCCAGGCCCAATACCAGGAAGTAAGATATAGTAATAGCTTGTGCTTATTCTCAAAATACCGGTAAATGCTGCTTTCATTTGATCCAATTTCCAATCCCAACTTTTTAAAGGTGAAATTTTCAAAACCACTTTCATTGATAAGAACAATGCTCTTTTCAACAATTTTTTTCCCCAGGACAGAGGATTCCGGATCCTTCACATATAGATTTTTGTTCACTCCGATTTTTATCCCTGAAAGTAACTGCTTCATGCTATATAATTTATACGCGCAAAAGTAATAGTATTACTATCACTTTTGCAAATATTGCAACAAAAAAATACAGATCATTTTAAAAAGCTTTGCTGTACCACCAATTTCTCATTACAGGAGATCAAACAGAAGGCTATTGGCACGCAAACCCTACTCTAAAGAAACTAATTACCCTGTTTTTCCAGAAAACCATGAGCACAACCCAACAATCATTTCCTAAAAAAAACTAAGGTTTAAATTAAAATCTGAAAAAATAAAGACTTAAATTTAAGTAGTAAAGACATCCGTTGGAGCAGATTTATTATTAAAAAACAATATTTATGATCTACAAAAGAATTTTAATCGCGATAGATGAAGAGCCTTCGGCTGAAAAAGTAGCTCAAAAAGGGTTGCAGCTCGGTAAACAGTTAAACGCGGAGATCGCTATTATAAGTGTGGCCAATACCACCGACCTTCTTACTGATGGTGGGGTAACTCCAGATGAAATGGCCGAAATCATACGAAAAGACACAAGGGAAAGTCAGAAAAAAATTCGTATCAGCATTTTTAAGGACTATGAGGTCACTCAATTTGTTGAGGAGGGCAAACCTTATGAAGTGATATTGAAAGTTGCAGGTGAATGGAATGCCGATATCCTGGTAATAGGCACTCAGTCCAAGAGCGGTTTATCCCAGGTATTGTTAGGCAGCGTATCAGAAAAAGTGATCAAAAACTCGAAAATCCCTGTTTTTTTAGTGACCACAAAAGGATAGGGCCTTAAGACTTTATTAAAAGCATTTTAGATTAACAAACTATTGGGATATTAGTTAATATAATATGAAATAACGCTTGTTTAACAATTTTTGGTATTTATTAAAAGTAATTTTAATGATACTATCCAATTAAAAAGATCTAAAAATGAAATTAAAATCAAAAAATCTCTACTTGCCATTGTTTGGAGTTTTTTTACTCCTTTTTGCAGGTTGTGGGCCATCTAAAAATACCTCTGAAAATCTTGTTTCTGATTCTGTTGATGCAAAAGCAACAATTATTGCGAAACACCCAAAAATGGCCGAGCTTTTTTCAACATCAAAGGGATATGCCATTTTTCCAAATGTAGGAAAAGGAGCCTATGTTATTGGGGGAGCTTCAGGCAACGGAACCGTTTATGAAAATGGTAGAATGGTAGGTTATGCCGATCTAAAACAGGTAGATATCGGTTTTCAAATTGGAGGGAAGGCCTTCATAGAAGTGTTATTTTTCCAAACCCAAACTGCATTGGATGACTTCAAAGATGGGAGTTTTCAACTATCCGGAAATATTTCCGCGGTAATTTTAGAGGAAGGAGCTTCAAAAGATGTTGAATTCAATAATGGAATTGCAGTTGTTACAATGCCCAAAGCAGGAGCGATGGCTGGAATATCTGTGGGGGGTCAAAGGTTTGAGTTTTTCCCTACAAACTAATACTTTAAAAAAATAAGTTTATTAAAATTGCAATCCAAATGATGGAAAGCCTTTAATGCTAATATTTTAGGAAAGAAATAGTTTAATGAAATTTTTAATAGCTATTATGAAAACAGTTAAATCAATTTTTTCGCTGATCTTATTATTGATCGCTTTTGGGGCTACGGCACAAACCAAAGAGCAACAGGAAATTATACGGGATGCAGAACTTGCATTAGAAGCATTTATAGACAATAATCCTAACATGGCCGATTTATTTAGAAATGCCACGGGATATGTTATTTTCCCCAATGTTGGCAAAGGTGCGTACATAGTTGGAGGTGCGGCAGGAAATGGAGTTGTATATCAAAATGGGAAAGTGATAGGAATGGCTAAATTACGACAGTTGGATATTGGACTGCAACTTGGAGGTCAGGCTTTCAGACAGGCAATTTTATTTCAAACCCAGGCCGAACTCGACCGTTTTAAGCAGGGTAATTTTGAGCTTTCCAGCACAGTTTCTGCCGTTGCCCTTGAAGAGGGGAAAGCAAAAACTATCGAGTTCAGGGATGGAATAGCCGTGGTTACCATGCCAAAAGCCGGTGCGATGATAGAGGTTTCCGTTGGCGGTCAGAAGTTTGAGTATGAAAGTTTCTAGGTTTTTTATTCAGAAATATCCATTGAAAATTTACTTTTTACTGGATCTTTCCGAAAAATTTATTAAAAAAACAATGTTAAAACATCCTGTTTAGGGAATCTTCTTTATTTTTGTAAATTATCAAATAATTCCCTATCCAAAATGAGATCAAAAATCACCTTAAAAGAGCTGGCTAAACTATTGAATGTTTCGGTTTCTACCGTATCGAAATCCTTGAATGACAGTCCGGAAATCAGCCCAAAAACAGTACAGCGGGTGAAAGAGTTGGCAGAACTACATAAGTACCGGCCCAATCCTACGGCTGTTAATTTAAAACGGAACCGGACCGGGAACATCGCCGTAATTGTACCTAATATTGCCAACACGTTTTTTGCCAAGGTGCTTGGAGGGGTAGAAAATGAAGCCCGGAAACTGGGTTTTCAGGTAATCACGTATATAACCAATGAATCCCTGAAGCTGGAACAACAAATAACTGAACTTGTTTCAAATGGCCTGGTAGATGGATTATTGATCTCAGTATCTGAGGAAACCCAGAAATTGAAAGATTATGATCATTTATTCCGGCTTACAGAGTATGAAATCCCGGTGGTGTTATTCGACAGGATAAATGTTGATATGGATTTGGATAAAGTAGGGGTAGATGATAAGCAAAGTATTTATAATGCTGTTAAGTTCTTACATTCCAAAAATCTGGATAAAATAGGATTGGTATGTGCACTTGGTGATATAGGTCTGGGAAAACAGCGTATTGAAGGTTTTGAGAATGCCTGCAGGGAACTTGATATTCCCCTGAATAAAGATTTTTTAATAATCTCCCCGGATACCGCGATATTAAAAACCAAACTGGATAAGTTGCTTCAGGCAGAAGAGATGCAGGCCTTAATCGGCCTGGATTATCTTAGCACCTTAATCGCTTCAAGGGTAGCGCAGGAGAATAAATTGAAAATTCCGGAAGACATCAAAATAATTGGGTATGTTAATGAAGATTTTGCTCCGTTTTTATTGCCCTCAATAAGTTATGTGGATCAACATCCGGTTGAAATGGGAGAGATTGCTGCATCTATATTGATTGATAGAATTCAAAAACCAAAAGGAAAAGAAGTTATCAATAAAACTCTCAACACAGAATTTGTTCATCTTGATTCTACCCGGTTCTAAATCATTAGTTTTTAAAGTCTGGGTCTTTAATTTAATCCTGTAAGCTGGTTTAATTCCCTTGATTATTTAATTTCTTAATGTTACTTCCATTTATGTAAATCCTGAGCTAAATTTTATTCGGCCAAATTCCTGAATGGATTTTAAATAAAATAACTTTAAATTAGCTCAAAAATTTTTTGAACCTTAAATATTTTCTTTTATTCGTCCTAATTTCCCTACCTGGTTTATGTCAGGAATTACCTCCTGTAATAAATTTCAACCCTAATCAGTACAGCGCCGGTAATCAAAACTGGAATATTTCCCAACATTCCAACAGGAATGTTTATGTGGCAAATAGCATGGGTCTTCTTGAATTTACTGGAGCTGAATGGAATTTATATCCAATTCCAAATAATACAATCGTCAGATCTGTTCAGGTCGCTGGCGATAAAATATTTACCGGTGCCTATATGGAAATAGGTTACTGGCAGAAAAACAGTAAAGGTGTGCTGGAATATACCAGTTTGATACCAAATTTTCCCGGAGAAATAAATGATGGAGAACAGTTCTGGCATATTGTATACATGGGGGATGTGCTTGTTTTTCAAAGTTTTGAAGGACTTTACCTTTGCAATCTAAAAACCCTTGAAATATCAAGAGTAGTTACTCCACCTGTTGCAATCACCAATCTTTTTAAAGGAGAACGAAGTGTTTATTTTCAAATGATGGCAGCCGGCCTGTTTACCATAAAAAAAAACCAGCCTGAAATGGTAATTCCCCCGGAGGTATTAGTAGATATTGAAATTATGCATGTTTCTCAAAAAGGAAGTTCTCTTAAACTTATTAGTCGGGAGGGAAATTTTTATGATTGGGATGGGCAGGAGTTGAGAAGGAACTATTTCGACCTAAGTGAAAAATTGCGGAATCAAAGTATTTTTTCTGCCCATAGTCTTACAGATAATTCAATTATCCTTGGAACGGTGGAGCAAGGAATTTATCATGTGGACGTAAATGGAAATATTCTTTATCATTTTAACCAGAAAAATGGATTGATCAATAATACCGTACTGGATCTTTTTGTGGATAAGGATAATAACGTTTGGGCCGGCCTGGATAATGGACTCAGCATAATTAACCTGGATTCCGACTTTATGCTTTACCAGGATAATTATGGCAATCTAGGCTCTGTTTATACCTCTTTGCAAACAGAGGATTTTCTTTATGTGGGAACCAATCAGGGATTGTATTTCAAAAGGAAGGACGACGAGATTTTCACCTTGATGGATGGTACCAATGGCCAGGTTTGGAGTTTGCAGCTTATTGGCTCTAATTTATTCTGTGGTCATAATAATGGAACCTATATTATAAATGGAGAGGTTGCTACCAGGATCTACGATCATTCCGGAACCTGGGTGGTGAAAAATTACGAAGGAAATCCAGACTATTATTTACAGGGACATTATAACGGCATAAGCCTCTTGAAAGAAGAAAACGGAAATTTCAATTTTGTTGGAATGGTTGACAAGTTTCCCCATTCCACAAAATTTTTGATTTCCGAAAAAGGCGGCGAGATTTGGGCGGTAACGGAGCATAAGGGAGTATACAGGATCCAGATGGACTTTCCATCGACACAAGTTAACAGTATAGAAAATTATACTTTTGAAGACAACTCAGGAATAAATTCCAGCATTTTTAAATTTAATGATACACTTTATTATTCTTCAAGGGAAAAATTGTTTCAATTTCAGGAATCAGAGAATAAGTTTAATGCAGAGAGCGGCCTCGGATCTTTGTTTGATGAATTTGATCTCATTTCTGGAAGATTGATCAAAACAAGTGATAATGTGCTTTGGGGTTTTTTGAATGATGCCGTAATTAATATAGAGGCTGCACAATTGAGTAAT
The DNA here is from genome assembly GCF_046298265.1 of Gillisia xinjiangensis. Classification (NCBI taxonomy): domain Bacteria; kingdom Pseudomonadati; phylum Bacteroidota; class Flavobacteriia; order Flavobacteriales; family Flavobacteriaceae; genus Gillisia; species Gillisia xinjiangensis. The sequence continues at coordinate 594,728 of NZ_JBKAHK010000002.1, forward strand.
ACCTATAAAATGGGAATGGTTCATCTGCCAAATGATCTTCGTAATATTACCCTTGGCTATGAAAATATTACCTTGCTAGATAATAATTCTTATCTACTTGGAGTTTCCAACGGATATTTGAGATTCGAAAAGGATTTTAACCAAACCTTAGATTATGAAATCAGAATAGACAAGGTTTTTAAGGCAGCATTGGATGAATCTCCGGAGCTTATAGATCTAAATGACACTCCTACCTTTCATTATAAAACAAATAATATTTCATTTGAATATAGTATTCCCGAGTATAAAAAATTCATTACCCCGGTCTATAGCTACCGGCTTTTAGGTCTAAGTCCCAATTGGAGCAGCTGGACAGAGGGCTCTTCTGTAGGTTATACCAATCTTTCGTTTGGCGATTATGAATTTCAGGTAAAAGCAAAGATGGGTACTCAGGAACTGGATCCTGTAAGATATTCTTTTGAAGTTTCCAGGCCCTGGTATTTAAGCTATTTGGTAATTGTTTTATATATATCACTGCTTTTTATTATTGCTTATTTTATAAACAAAGGTTATAAAAGAAAACACCTCAGGTTAATAGGGGAAAAGGAAAAAGAATTGAAATTGAAAAATCTGGAGGTGGAAAAGAGGATTATGGAACTCCAGAATGAGCAACTTGAAAAGGATATGACCGGGAAGAACAAGGAACTGGCAGTTTCTACCATGAGTCTTATTAAAAAGAATGAATTTCTATCCAGTATAAAGGATAAATTAAAGGAATCTAAGGAAACTTCAGAAGTACGCTCCGTGATAAGGACAATTGATAAGGATATTAGTGAAGAGGATAACTGGAACTTTTTTAAAGAAGCATTTAACAATGCCGATAAGGATTTCTTTAAAAAGATGAAAAGTAGACACCCTAACCTTACTGCCAACGATTTAAAACTCTGCGCATATTTAAGACTAAATCTTGCCTCAAAAGAAATAGCTCCCTTGTTAAATATTTCAGTAAAAAGTGTGGAAATTAAGCGATACCGTTTGCGAAAAAAAATGGAATTGACTCATGATTCTAATTTAGTGGATTATATTCTGGAAGTCTAACCTATACATTTTCTTTATCCGCCTCTACAATACCTCTACATTTTAAAATATTTATTTTTATTATTAGAAATTATAGATATTGTAAAACATACACTTATGATCTGTAAAAGGCATATTTTATAGGTTCTCACATCCCTTTATCCCACTGCTATTTGTAAAATCACCTTTCTGTATGTTTTTTGTATAGGTTTCTTTTCAGTCTTCTTAACATTCAGTTAATATATTGCTAGGGCAAATTTAACAATTAGTCCAATGAGGAAATTCACATGTTTAATACTTGCCCTAATAAGTGGTGTTTTATCTATGCATTCTCAATCGATTTCGGTTCAGGGAAATGTAACAGATGAAAACAATATACCATTGCTGGGGGTGAATGTTTTAGTAAAAAATGAAAGCCGGGGAACAACAACAGATTTTGACGGAAACTTTTCTATAGAGAATGTCGCTCCCGGTGATGTTCTGCAGTTTTCCTATGTTGGATTCATTCAACAGGAAATTCAAATTACAGCCGGTAGCTTTTTGCAGGTTACACTCCAAACCGATGCTGAATCTTTAGATGAAGTCGTGGTAATTGGATATGGTACTCAGCAGCGAAGGGATATTACGGGGGCAGTTTCGGTGGTTTCCAACAAGACCATTGAAGAATTAAACCCTATCAAACTCGAGCAGGCTTTACAAGGTACCGCAGCCGGAGTAAATGTATTGCCATCTTCCGGAGCGCCGGGAGCGGGGATCAACATAAATATAAGGGGGATCGCATCAAACAGTGTGAATGGCCCACTTGTGTTAATAGATGGGTACCAGGGTGACCTTGGAACGTTAAATCCTAATGATGTGGAATCCATCTCTATTCTGAAAGATGCGCAGGCCGCTATTTATGGTATTGCCGGAGCAAATGGGGTGGTGATTATCACCACTAAATCCGGGAAAAAGAATACTGCTCCTGTTGTTCGGTATGATGCTTATACGGGGATGCAGGAAACCTCAAGAAAAATTCCATTATTAAACGCAACAGAATATGCGCTGCTTACCAATGAGGCGTATGCCAACAATGGGCAATCTTTACCATTTCCCAATGTTAGGAACCTGGGCATAGGCACAGACTTTCAGGATGCAGTTTTTGATGTTTCACCTATAATGAGTCATAACCTTTCATTGAGTGGAGGATCAGAACGCATTACCTATTCAGTAGGAGGATCTCATTTGTATCAGGAAGGGATTGTAGGTGCTAAAAAATCTGATTTTACCAGAAGTACAGCACGATTTAACATTGGAATAGATATTTCAGAAAAATTTGACTTCAGTGCAAATTCAATTTATACGAATATTGACCGAAGATCTATCAACGAGAATGGTTTGGGTTCTGTTTTATTTAATGCATTGAACATTTCACCAACCTTCGCATTGGATCAGGAAGATCTTGAAGGAAAATTGGGAAATGAGATCATCAATCCCCTTGCTCAAATTGAAAACACCTATAACGATTACAATCTAAATAAATTCAACGGATCTTTTAACCTGGATTATTTGCCAATTCCGGAACTTAAATTCACAACAAGAATAGGATATAGCCTTTCCCTGAGTAAGGGAAAAGTTTTTGCTCCTATTGTTTCATATGGCCCTGGAAAAGTTTTTAATACCCCAAGAAGTACAGTTAACCAAAACAGGATCAATGACAACGGGTATACCTATGATTTGTTTGGTACTTATGAAAAAACTTTTGCCGAGGCGCATCACTTGACTGCTACAGGAGGGATGACCGTTATAAAGAATTGGGGAGATGGACTTTTTGCCACAGGGTATGATGTTCCCAATAATTCCTGGGAGTTTGCAGACATCAGTTTAACCACTGGCACCAATGACGGACTAAACAATGGTTCTTATGTATATGATGTTCGGAAACTTTCTTTCTTCGGAAGGATTCAATATGACTTCTTAGGAAAATATTTGATCTCCGGAATGCTAAGACGAGATTCATCCACAAGATTTGCACCCGGGAACAGAGTAGGATATTTCCCTTCTGCTACTGCCGGATGGATCCTTTCTGATGAAGATTTTCTTAAGGATTCAGGAACGATAACTTTTCTGAAATTAAGAGGAAGTTTTGGGATTCTTGGTAACGATGAAGCTGGGGGAGCTCAGTTTTACCGATCACTTCTAAACGGGGAAGCTACCTATGTATTGAATGGAGCATTGGTTAATGGAACTGCACCTGGAAGAATTCCAAATCCTTCTGCAGGATGGGAAGAATCAGAAAAAACGAATATCGGGGTAGATCTTCGAATGTTCAGGAGTAAAATAGATATTACCGCCGATGTATTTAGGGAAGATCGTAAAGATCTTCTTGTAGCCGGAATTCCGGTCTCAGGAATCCTGGGTGGAGGTGCACCTGGTGCTGGAGCGCCAACCATCAATGCGGGAACAACCCGAAATGAAGGAGTAGAGTTCTCTATAAAATATTCGGATAATATCGGTGATGATTTTAGATACAATATTGGCTACAATGCCACTGTAATTCAAAATGAAGTTGTTGCGGTAAATGGGACAGAATTTGTTGCCGGCGGACAGTTTGGAGTTGGCCAGCCACAACCATCCCGTTTTCAGGCAGGATTTCCAATAGGATATTTCTACGGATACAAAACTGATGGGCTTTTTCAAACCCAGGCAGAGGTAAATGCGCATCCTTCCCAGGCTGCACTTGGAGCCTCAGCAGCTCCAGGAGATATTAGGTATGTGGACGTGAATGGTGATGGTGTAATCAATACCGATGACCGTACAAATATTGGCGACCCAATACCCAACGCTACTATGGGGCTTAACCTGAACCTGTATTATAAGAATTTTGATTTCGTTGCGTATACCTATGCTTCCTTAGGGAATGATATGGTACGGAATTACGAAAGAAATCAGCCAAATGTAAACAGACCTGCTTTTATTCTGGACAGATGGACCGGTCCTGGTACAAGTAATGAAGTGCCAAGGGTTTCAACCGGAGCAACTTCAAATATGGCATTTTCCGATTATTATGTAGAGGATGCTTCGTATGCCAGAATTCAAAATGTACAACTTGGGTATACTTTACCTGAAGGATCGCTAAGCAGTGCAGGAATAAGCAAGCTTAGGGTATACGCCTCTGTAAACAACCTTTATACATTTACAAAATACCGGGGGTTTGATCCTGCGGCATCAACCGGAGAAGCTATAGGAGGCGGGATTGATTATGGATTCTATCCAATTCCCAGAATTTTCTTAGCCGGATTAAACCTAAACTTTTAAAATATAGCACTATGAAGATACTTAGTTCAAAATTTAAACAAATTCTGCTGCTGCTTGCACTTATTAGCTGTTTGGGTTGTAGCGAGGATTATTTGGATAAAACCGAAGAATATACCATTGATTCTGAGAATTATTTCAATTCTGAAGATGACTATAATAATGCCCTTATCGGGGTGTACGATTTGCTTCAGGCTACTTACGTAAATGTACTTCTAGGAGAGATCGCTTCAGATAATACCTTAAGCGGAGGAGAGAGTGCTACCGATGTTATTGGGTTTCAGCAAGTGGATGAAATGACACATACTCCTGTAAATGACAACCTGGATGATATTTGGGACTGGAATTTTGCAGGAATACAACGCGCAAATTATCTGCTTGAATTCAAGGATAAAACCGAATTTCCGGGGAAAAATAAAATAATTGCAGAAACCAGATTTCTGCGGGCTTATTTCACTTTTGAACTTGTAAAATGGTTTGGGCCTATTCCTTTAAAAGGAGATGAGCGATTTGTACTTGGAGATGAAAAAACAATTCCAAGAGCATCTTTAGAAGATGTGTATGCGCAAATAGAATCCGATCTTCAGTTTGCGATAGATAATCTAGATTACACAGCGCCTCAAACAGGACGGGCAACCAAAGGTGCTGCACAGGCACTCAAAGGAAAAGCACATTTGTACCAGGGAGAATTTCCGCAAGCTGCAGATGTTCTTACCAACCTTATAAATAGTGGTCCTTACGAACTTTCTGATTTCAGTACGTTATTTGAGTATGAAGGGGAAAATAATGAAGAGTCTGTCTTTGAAATACAATATACAGGAGAACAAGGTGCCGGTTTTGGATGTTTACAATGCAGCGAGGGAAATGTCGCAGTCGGATTCCAGGGAATTCGCAATTATAACGGCCCTGCATTTGAATCGGGCTTTAGTTTTAATGTACCTACCCAGGAGGCTTACGATATGTTTGCTCAAAACGATATCAGAAGAGATCTTTCTATCCTTGATATCCAAGCCTGGGCAGATGAGACAGGTGCTACTTATGGAGAAGGTTATAAGCATACAGGATTCTTTAACCGGAAATATTTACCACGTCAAAATGATAATTTGGGAGATGCTAATCTTACCCAACCCAACAACTACAGGGCGATACGATATGCCGATGTTTTGTTGATGGCTGCTGAAGCACTTAACAGGGGTAATATTGATGACGGCCTGGCAAGAACCTATCTTAACCTGGTTCGCGAAAGGGCAGGTCTGAACCCGTCTGAGGTTTCTGAAAATAACTTAACAGAAGCAATTTTTCTTGAAAGAAGACTGGAACTGGTTGGCGAAGGCCACCGTTTCTTTGACCTGGTACGCACAAATAGAGCAGCCCAGGCTATTGATGGTTTTACATCCGGTAAAAATGAAATATTCCCTATTCCTCTCGAAGAGATTGAATTCTCTGCTGGGAACTGGCAACAAAATCCTGGCTATTAATAACACTAAAATAAGGACACATGAAACATATTAAGCAATTACTAGTATTTTTATTAATCATCAGTGTATTCAATTCCTGCGAAAAGGAGGAAGTGGTATCTTATGCATTGGATGATATTTCGGCACCTACTAATATCGATGCACTTTTCGATATTTCCTCAGAAGAAGTTGGTTTGGTAACCATTACCCCTTCTGCAGATGGAGCCACGATGTTTGAAATTTATTTTGGCGATGAGGAGAATGAAACTCCAACTGAAGTTTCCCCCGGGGAAACTATAACGCATGTTTATGGAGAAGGCGAATTCAATCTCAGGATTGTAGCCATTGGACTTACAGGACTTACAAGTGAACTTGTAAGGGTAGTTACCATCTCAATGGAAGCTCCGGAAGATCTGGAAGTGGATATAAAGATCTCAGGCACCAATCCTTATGAAATCGAAGTAACTCCTTCTGCTACAAATGCTACCGTATTTGACCTGTATTTTGGTGATGTGGAAGATGAAGAGCCAACTACCATTATGGCTGGAGAAACCCAAACTCATGTGTATGCGGAAGTTGGTGACTATACAGTTAAAGTCGTAGCCAGAGGCGCGGGTGCTGCAACTTTGGAAGTAACAAAAGATATCTCTATAACAGGAGCTTCAAATTCCATGTCCTTACCGCTTACTTTTGATGATGCTACTGTTAATTATGAGTTTGTTACATTCAATGGAGCTTCTTTTGAAGTTGCTGACAATCCGGATGTATCGGGAGCAAATGATACTGCTTCTAAAGTTGGTGCAATTACCAATTCCGGAGCCCAATGGGAAGGAGGTACTTTTGAACTGGATCCTCCGGTAGATTTTAGCGGCGACAACAAAACAATTACAATGAAATTCTGGTCGGAAGTTTCTCTTCCGGTTTTATTGAAATTTGAAGGTGGTGTTAATAACGAACGTCAAAATGAAGTAACTGCTACCCACGGTGGAACAGGATGGGAAGTATTGACATTTAATTTCGCTACAGATGCTGTAAAAAGTTATATTGATGGAAGCCAGGGTGTAGGAGAGCCATTTGTACCAACTGGGCAGTATGCAAGCATGGTGCTGTTTATTGATGGTCCGGGAACTTCCGCTGGTACTTTCTATATAGATGATGTAGAACATGTTGCAGGTAACGGCGACGGTGGAGGAGCCGTTGCTGGAGAAATCTCTGATGATTTTGATGCTAATAGAAATATTGGTACTTGGTACGGAGATGCTTGTGGTATGAACGATGCTTTTCCAAATCCTTTCAAAACAGGAATAAATACTTCAAATACAGTTTTGGAATATAAGGATGATGGAGGACAATATGCAAATGTGGGCTTTGATGTGGATCCAAATTTTGATTTGTCTGTAGATAATACATTTACTTTAAAAATTTATGTTCCTTCATCAAGTATAACAGGTTCACAACCAAATCAAATTTCATTAAAGTTACAAGATGGAACTGCAGGTGAGCCTTGGGCACAACAAACAGAAATTATCAAACCAATTGTTTTAGATCAATGGCAAACTGTTACGTTTGATTTTGCAAATGATGTTACAGCAGGAGCTGCGGATCCATTAAGTAGAACAGATTTTAACAGGGTAGTTTTACAAGTAAACGGAGAAAATAATAATGATTTTGTTACTGCCTATATAGATGATTTTAATTACGGTGTAGATAATGGTCCAGTAGACACTGCTACTCAATTAGTGGGAACTTGGAAATTAGCAGCTGAAGAAAAGGCTTTATTAGTTGGGTCAACAGCTGGAGATATATGGTGGTTTAATAATGCGGAAGATGTAACTACAAGAGCTTGTCTTTTTGATGATACGTATGTTTTTAATTCAGATGGATCGTTTAACAATGTTCTTGGTGCAGATACTTGGATTGAAGGATGGCAAGGTGGTAGCGATGCTTGTGGTGCAGCAGTTGCACCTCATGATGGATCGGTGGCTGCAACTTATGCACATGATGCTGCTGCAGGTACTGTTACTCTTAATGGAACAGGAGCATTTTTAGGAATTCCAAAAGCATACAACGGAGGGGAACTTGGCGATCCTGCAAATGCTCCGGCTTCAATTACCTATAATGTAGTGCTTTCAGATAATGATAATACTATGGATTTGGAAATTTTAGTTGGGAATGGTAATGTTTGGTATTTCAAAATGGTAAGAGAAGGTTCTAGCACAGATACTGGAGGTTCAGATGGCGGAACCAATAATGGCGGAACTGATGGTGGAACTACCGGTACAGCTCCACATTCCCCAATTGATTTTGAAACCGGCGGATATGGCGCAGACTGGACCTGGAGTGTATTTGAAAATGTTTCAAATCCTGCATTGGAAATTGTTGCAAATCCAGCTTCAACAGGGATTAATACATCTTCGACCGTCGCTAAGTATACAGCATTACAGGGAGGACAACCTTGGGCTGGTGTAGAATCTAAACGCAATGAGGATATTGGGGATTTTACCTTTGACGCCTCAAACAGTATTGTAAAGGTTATGGTATATAAAACTGTAATTAGTGATGTAGGATTGAAATTTTCAGAAGCAAGCGGGGAAGCTCAGCCAGAGGTGAAGGTTGCCAATACAAAAATTAATGAGTGGGAAGAATTGACTTTTGATATGTCTGGGAGTATCGGCAAAGGAATCACAGGGATTATTACTCAAATTATTATTTTCCCTGATTTTCAAAACAGATCATCAGATAACGTAGTTTATTTTGATAACATCACCTTTGGAAGTAATTAATAAAAATAATAAAATGAAAAATATTAAGAATATTATATTTTCTCTTCTCCTGATTTCTTTTAGTGTCAGTTGTGTGGAAGATGATTATGAGCTTGATACAATCATAGTTCCTTCCAACCTGGAGGTGTCCTATGAAGTTGTAGGGCAATCGGCAGAAATGCCCGATGGCGATGGAAGCGGAGTCATAAACTTTACGGCTTCTGCAAATGATGCGATAACCTATAAATTTGTCTATGGTGATGGGTTTACAGATGTTAGCAGTGATGGGACTGCTTCACATAATTTCAATAAAAACGGAGTGAACGATTATACGGTTACGGTGGTTGCTTCAGGAGCGGGCGGCGCATCCTCCAGTAAAATAAGCGTGGTAACCGTATTTAGTGATTTTGATGATCCCGAAACCAAACAACTGCTTACCGGTGGAAATTCTAAAACCTGGTATGTAGCCGCATCCTTACCTGGACACCTGGGTGTGGGACCTGCTACAGGAGCAAATTTCACTTTTCCGCAGTATTATGCTGCGGCGCCTTTTGAGAAATCGGGAAATCCTTGTTTCTATAATGATGAATTAACTTTCAGTCTTCAGGGAGATGCGTTGCTTTTTGATTATGACAATAAAGGGGAAACCTTCTTTCAAAACTCCTATAATACCGAGTTTGGAGGAGGTGGGCCGGATGATCAATGCCTGCCTTATGATAGTTCAGGTCAAAAAGCGGTTTCTCTTTCTCCTTCAACTTCAGGTTTTCCTGAGGATGAAACCACAGGAACTGCCTTAAATTTTTCCGGAGGAGGTTTTATGAGTTTTTATGTGGGAGCAACTTCTTATGAAATTTTAGAACTTACCGCAAATTATATGCACGTAAGGGCAATTCAGGCAAACGATCCCGGTTTAGCCTGGTATTTAAAATTCACAACCGCTCAGGGCGAAGAAGAAACTGAAGAATTTGTTTCAGAATTTAATGACCTTTTCTGGGAAGCCGATTTTAATACAGATGGTCCTCTGGATCCTGACACCTGGAATTTAGAAATTGGAAACAATAATGGCTGGGGTAACAATGAAAGCCAGTATTATACGGCAGAAAACGCTGTATTAGAGGGTGGAAATCTTGTAATTACTGCAAAGGCCGAAAGTACCAACGGTTTTAATTATTCGTCTTCCAGAATCACTACAAAAGATAAGGTTGAATTTAAGTATGGTAGGATAGAAGCCCGAGCAAAATTACCTCAGGGTAAGGGTACCTGGCCGGCAATATGGATGCTGGGAGCCACATACCCGGAGGAAAGCTGGCCTGGTGTTGGAGAGATTGATATTATGGAGCACGCCGGAAACAGGCAAAACGAAATTCACGGAACCTTACATTATGCAGAGAATTTTGGAGGAAATGCCGATGGTGATACCAAAACCATCCTTAATGCCAGTACCGAATTTCATATCTACACCGTTGAATGGTCTGCAGAAAGAATTTGGTTCCTGGTAGACGGGGATGTGTACCACACTTTTGAGAACAATTCCACGACACCTTTCAATAAAGAATTCTTTTTATTGCTGAATGTTGCTATGGGAGGAACCTTTGGAGGTGCTATTGATCCTGCTTTTAGTGAGTCGGCAATGGAAGTGGATTACATTAGGGTATACCAGTAAAAAGTTTATAATTAGCCAGTAATCTCCGGGGGAAAATGGATTCCCCCGGAATATTAATCGACCAAAATGAAAAAATATATACTGTTTATTATCGTACTTTTTAGTAGTGGATTTTTAGCCATTGGACAAAATTCAGAAATATTGAGTTCTGTTAAAAATGTTGAAACCAAAGTCGATTCGGTTTTAGCATTGATGACCCTTGAGGAAAAAGTAGGCCAGCTTGTACAATATAATGGGAGTTGGGATCTTACCGGTCCTGCTTCCAATCTTGATGCAAAGCAAAAAGAAGAAAATCTGAAGAATGGGCTTGTTGGCTCGATGCTCAATGTGCTTTCCGTAGAAGCAACCACCGAGGCTCAAAAGCTTGTGATGGAAAATTCACGGCTTAAGATCCCCTTGTTATTTGGATATGATGTAATTCATGGGTATACAACGATATTCCCTGTGCCACTTGCAGAAACTGCGAGTTGGGATATGGAAGCCGCGGAAGAATCGGCCAGGATCGCAGCACTGGAATCTGCTGCACATGGGGTTAACTGGACATTTTCACCTATGATAGATGTTTCCAGGGATGCCCGCTGGGGTAGAATCATGGAAGGATCTGGCGAGGATCCTTATCTCACTTCAATGGTAGCTGTTGCAAAGATCAAAGGTTACCAGGGGAAAGATCTTTCACATCCCCATACCATAGCCGCCACGGCCAAGCATTTTGCCGGATATGGCCTTGCGGAAGCAGGTCGGGACTATAATACGGTGCACATAGGTGAAAACGAACTGCATAATACCGTGCTTCCTCCATTTAAAGCTGCTGCAGAAGCAGGGGTAGCCACTTTTATGAATTCTTTTAATGATATCGATGGAACTCCGGCCACAGGTCATAAGGTTTTACAAAGGGACATTCTCAAAGGAGATTGGGACTGGAACGGATTCATTGTTTCAGACTGGGCTTCAATCTCAGAAATGATCGATCACGGATTTGCCCGTGACAAAAAACATGCCGCAGAGATCGCTATCAAAGCTGGAAGCGATATGGATATGGAAGGAGGGGCTTATGAGACCAGCCTTGTTCAATTAGTAGAAGAAAGTAAAGTTGATGAAGCACTTATAGATGATGCCGTAAAAAGAGTGTTGAGGGTAAAATTCAAAATGGGTCTTTTCGAGGATCCTTACAGGTATTCCAATGCAGAAACTCTAAAAAATATTTCTTTTGAAGATCATCGCAAGGCTTCCAGGGACATTGCAAAAAAATCAATCGTCCTTCTTAAAAATGAGAACGGACTTTTACCAATAAGCTCTTCGGTTAAAAACATAGCTGTGATTGGTCCTCTTGCCAATGACAAGGATTCCCCTATAGGAAACTGGCGTGGCCAGGGAGAAGCAAATTCTGCAGTATCTGTTGTTGAAGGGATTCGGAAGGCAGTGGGTACAGATGTTAATGTAAACTATGCCAAAGGTGCCGATTTGGGGATGGGGGAACGCAGTTTCCTAATGCCTCTGAAGATCAACGAAACTGATACTTCAGGTTTTGCAGAAGCTGTTGAGGTCGCAAAAAACTCGGAAGTGGTGGTGATGGTGCTGGGCGAAGATGCTTTCCAAACAGGTGAAGGCCGCAGTCAGGTAAACATTGGTCTTGCAGGAGTTCAACAGGAATTGCTTGAAGAGATCTATAAAGTCAATAAAAATATAATCCTGGTATTGATCAATGGCAGGCCTATGGAAATTTCCTGGGCTGCCGAAAATCTTCCGGCTATTACAGTAGCCTGGCAACTTGGAACTGAAAGCGGGAATGCTATTGCAGATGTTCTTTTTGGCAAATACAATCCTTCGGGGAAACTTCCGGTTTCCTTTCCAAGAGCTGTAGGACAGGAGCCTCTTTATTATAACCAGAAGAATACAGGAAGACCTTACAGTGATCAACACGTAACTTTCTCTGGATATACAGATTCTCCAAAAGATGCCCTTTATCCCTTCGGATTTGGCTTGAGTTACACCACGTTTGAATATGGAGAACCACAACTTTCAGCTAAAGAAATGAATGAAAATGAAACTTTAGAAGTTAGGCTTTCAGTAACAAATACAGGAAATGTTGCCGGAAAGGAAATTGTTCAGCTATATATAAGAGATCTTGTAGCAAGTACAACCAGGCCGGTAAAAGAGTTGAAGGCCTTTGAAATAATTGAACTTGCTCCCGGAGAAACCAAAAATGTCCAGTTTAAAGTTGATGAAACAATGCTTCAGTTTTATACAGCAAACAGAAAATGGGAATCTGAAGCAGGTGAATTTGAGATATTAACGGGCAGCAATTCCCGTGACCTTAAAAAATCAATATTCAGTTTAAATAATTAAAATATGAACGGTACACTAAAGGCTTTATTAACACTTACGATATTTTTATGCATCTCCTGTTCTCCCAAAGCACAGGTTGTTTTTGAGGATAATTTTGAAGGCGATCAGCTCAATATGGATTACTGGAGCTATGAAGAAGGTGATGGTTGTCCAAATTTATGCGGCTGGGGAAATAATGAGAGACAAATCTATAACCGCGATTATGTAAGCCTTGAAGATGGAAAGCTTGTGATTGAAGCGGTAAAAACCGGCGACAAGTATTTTTCGGGAAAGATTAATACCAAAGACAAAATAGAATTCCAATATGGAACTATTGAAGTACGGCTAAAACTGCCTGAAGGTCATGGACTGTGGCCCGCTGTATGGATGCTTGGTTCTAATATTGATGAAGTGGGATGGCCGGGTGCCGGAGAAATTGATATTATGGAATATGTTGGAAGGGAACCAAATACTGTGTATTCTTCCTTACATACTCCTGCAAGTCATGGGGAAACAGAAAACTCTAAAAAAACGATCATAGAAGATATTGAAGAAGGTTATCACACCTTTAAAACGGTTTGGACTGAAGATGATATACAATATTTTGTAGATGGAGATCACGTTTATACCTTCATCCCGAAGGCTTATGATGAAGCAAATTATCCCTTCCGTCATCCCTTTTACTTTTTAATAAACCTTGCAGTTGGTGGAAATTTTGGCGGCCCGGAGGTTGATGATACCATATTTCCAGCTAAATTTTACATTGATTGGATCAAAGTGACCGAGAATTAGCTATTATCAATAATTTTTATTTAGTTTTATCAGGTACTTAAAATTTCTCCATGAAAAATAAAACATACCTTATCCTTATCACCATTGTGTCCGCTCTTGGCGGACTGCTTTTTGGTTATGACACCGGCGTGATAAACGGCTCTCAGTACTATTTCAGTCAGTATTTCGATCTTGATCCCGGGATGAAAGGTTGGGTTGTTGGGAGTGCTTTAATAGGATGTTTTGTGGGTGCCATCGTTGCCGGGCCATTAAGCAAAGCAATTGGAAGGAAATATTCCCTTATCATCTCTGCCATTTTATTTTCACTTTCGGCATGGGGTTCAGGATTACCCGCATTTTTACCTGAATCTGTTTCCCTTCTGGTAATGTTCAGGCTTCTTGGAGGACTTGGGATTGGGATAGCTTCTATGAACGCACCAACCTATATCGCTGAAATCGCTCCTGCCAAAATCCGTGGCACCCTCGTAAGTTATTATCAACTAGCTATTGTTGTAGGATTCTTCGTGGTGTTTTTAGTGACTTATTTTATTGGGAATAGTGCTACCGAAGCCGAGAATATTCAGGATGGATGGAGATTGATGTTCTGGTCTGAACTTATTCCGAGTACACTGTTTTTAATACTGCTGTTTTTTGTTCCCAAAAGTCCAAGATGGCTTGCTATAAAAGGACTTAAATCTGAAGCATTCAAAGTCCTGGTACGCATTCACGGAAAAGAAGTTGCAAATGAGGAAATCCGCGATATTGAAAGATCCATTGAAAAAGATAAAGGTAAAGTCAAACTGAACATATTTGCAAAAGGGGTGTTTTCTATCATAGTGATAGGAACGGTTTTATCTATTTTACAACAATTTACCGGTATTAATGCGGTGCTTTATTACGGTGCCGATATTTTTGAAAGTGCACTTGGTTTTGGGCAGGAAGATGTATTGCAGCAACAGGTATTGCTAGCTGCGATCAACTTGGTATTTACCTTTGTGGCGATGGCAACAGTAGATCGATTTGGAAGAAAACCATTGATCTATATTGGAGCTGTGGGAATGTTATCTGGATTTTTAATGCTTGGCGCAACCCTTATGACAGATACTGTAGGATTGCTTTCTTTGGTGGGTGTCCTGTTGTTTATAGCATCTTTCGCAATGTCTATGGGACCTGTAGTTTGGGTGATCTTATCAGAAATGTTCCCAAACAATATGCGAAGTACTGCAATGTCTATAGCCGTTGCGGCACAATGGGCGGCAAACTACGTGGTAACCCAGTCTTTTCCACTGGTTGCAGAAAGCGAAGTCAATAAAAGCGAATACTGGAATGGATCCTTACCTTATTTTATATTCTCCGTATTTATCCTTGCCATCATATTTTTTACGTACAAATACATTCCTGAAACAAAAGGAAAATCACTTGAAGAACTTGAAGATATGTGGGATATTCCGGAGGAAGCAAAGCAAATTAACTAATATAAAAGCTGCCTAATATTTTTTAGGAATACCAGTTATAATGGGAAAAAGGAATTTAAACCGATATTAAAAATCAGTTTAAGTTCCTTTTTTGTATGAAGAATTTTTTCAGTAATTGAGATGCCTCTTCTTCCATGATCCCCGATTTCACCTTTGTTTTTGGATGGAGTTTAGTGCCCATTTTACGGAATCCGCGTTCCGTATCACTTGCGGCAAATACAAGATTGGAGATCTGACTCCAGTAAAGGGCTCCTGCACACATCTGGCAGGGTTCCAGGGTGACATACATCGTACAATTTTTAAGATATTTCCCGCCCAGATAGTTGGCCGCGGCCGTGATGGACTGCATTTCGGCATGTGCAGTAACATCATTCAATAATTCTGTGAGATTATGCCCGCGTGCGATTATCTTTTCATCAATTACAACGACCACCCCCACAGGAATTTCGCCTTTTTCAAATGCCAGCTCCGCCTCCTGAAGCGCTTTCCTCATAAAATATTCATCATCAAAAGGAGTAAGTATCATATGTAATTATCTATTATTTCGACTTCGCTCAATACAAGTGTTTTTTATTGGTCTCCCGATAGCTATCGGGAGTAATTCGCATATCTTCATTGGTGTTTGCATCGGATTTCAGTTATGTTCATTTCATATTGAAATTTAAAGTTTCCGAAAGGTATAAATTTAAATGGGATTCGTTTATTTGGGATTCGTTAATTAGAAAGGTAGTAGTTAGATGAACATAGTTAATGGATTTAACAGGCATTTTTTTGATCCATGTGATTCGTCCAATCAGATCGCAGGATTCTTCATTTCGTTCAGCATGACATTTTTAGATTGTTTTTGTCATTATGAAGGAGCTGTGTTCCTCTTTTTTGTCAATCTGAACGAGCTTTTGGGCGAGGAAGAATCTTGACAGGGTGTTATATTTTCTGACCAAAAATAATTGAACTACATCACAGCATTTCTTCATCACTCCATCACTTCTTTTCCTTTTAAATTTTTAATTATTTTTAAACAGATTCAAAATGTACCTTTGTTTTTATGGCTGAAAGTATTTTAACGAACATCAATTCTCCTTCCGATCTGCGAAAACTTCCGCAGGAAAAACTTTCGGAACTTGCATCGGAATTAAGGAAATTCATCATTGATATAGTCGCAACCAAAGAAGGTCATCTTGGAGCCAGCCTTGGCGTGATAGAACTTACTATAGCGGTTCATTATATTTTTAATACTCCTGAAGATCTCCTTGTTTGGGATGTTGGACACCAGGCGTATGGACATAAAATCCTCACCGGAAGAAGGGATTCATTCCATACCAATCGGCAATTAAACGGCCTGAGCGGATTTCCTAACCGGCAGGAGAGCGAGTTTGATACTTTTGGAGTTGGGCATTCCTCCACCTCTATTTCCGCAGCGTTGGGGATGGCTCTGGCCTCTAATTTAAAAGGAGAATTTAAAAAACAACATATAGCTGTAATAGGGGATGCCTCTATCGCCAGCGGAATGGCCTTTGAAGGCCTGAACCATGCAGGTGTTTCCAAGGCAAATCTCCTGGTGGTTCTAAATGACAATGCCATAGGAATAGATCCTAGTGTGGGTGCTCTAAAACAATATCTCACGAAGGCAAAAGTGGGTCAGAAACCCTCTCAGGACAATATTATCCAGGCGCTCAATTTCAAGTATTCTGGACCTGTAGATGGTCACGATATTCCCGGATTGCTGAAAGCCTTTGAGGAACTGAAAAAGATCAAAGGGCCAAAATTTCTCCACGTGATCACCAGGAAAGGAAAAGGCCTTCAGAAAGCTGAAGAGGATCAGGTGAAATACCATGCTCCGGGCAAATTCACGCCCGAAACAGGAGAGCTTTTGCCCTATAAAACCGATGGATTGCCTTTAAAATATCAGGATGTTTTTGGGCTGACCCTCGTAGAACTGGCTGAAAAAAATAAAAAAATAATCGGGATCACTCCGGCGATGCCTACGGGAAGTTCCCTGAAATTTATGATGGATGCTTTTCCGGATAGGGCTTTTGATGTTGGTATTGCAGAGCAGCACGCTGTAACTTTAGCAGCGGGAATGGCTACCCGCGGATTCACGGTCTTTTGCGCCATTTATTCCACTTTTTTACAACGGGCGTATGATCAGGTGATCCATGATGTTGCATTGCAAAATCTCCCGGTTATTTTCTGCCTGGATCGTGCCGGATTGGTGGGAGAAGATGGAGCCACCCACCATGGGGTATTTGATATCGCATATTTGCGTTGTATCCCGAACCTTATTATAGCAGCTCCTTCCAATGAGGTGTCCCTTCGTAATTTGATGTATACCGCGCAATTGAATTTAACTTCTCCGCTGGTTATTCGATATCCGCGGGGCAGAGGCGTGGTATTGGACTGGAAACAGGAATTTAAGGTAGTGGAATTCGGGAAGGGAGAGAAACTGAAGGATGGAACCAAACTGGCTGTAATAAGTATTGGAAGTATTTGTATAAATGTGAAATCTGCTATTGAAAGTCTCGATTTTTCAGAAGAGATTGCCCATTATGATGCAAAATTTGTTAAACCTCTGGACGAGCGTATGCTTCACGATATTTTTGATATTTTTGACAAAGTAATCACTGTGGAAGATGGAGTAATTTCAGGTGGGTTTGGAACAGCAATTCTGGAATTTGCCTCAATAAACCAATATCATGCTCAAATAAAGTGTTTAGGAATTCCAGACAAATTTATTGAACATGGAACTGTCCTGGAATTGCAAGAAATCGCAAAAATTGACGTTCATAGTATAGCGAACGCCATCAATCATTTTCTGAAGTAACTAAAACTAATACCTGTATAAATTTTTTTCACCCTCATGCAACCCAAATTTTTCCTTATCCTTTTCCTTCTTTTTAATTTTTCAATTGTTTCTGCAAAGGAATATAACCTGGTTAAAAACGATACTGTACAAAGCGATACTGTTGCCGTAGACAGTGTTTTAACCGATGCCCAGGAAGAAGTAATAATTCTGTGGACCGAAAAAAATGCAGTGGGTGTTAATTTTAACGAAGTTGCTTTTGTAAACTGGAATGCTGGGGGAAATAATTCTATTGCTGCAAACTTCTATGGGAATTTTGAGCGGAATTATAAAAAGGAGCTCCTTTCCTGGAAAACAAACGCCTCGATACGATATGGATTGAATGCCCAGGAAGGACGTGAGTTAAGGAAAACCGATGATCAAATAATGTTCAATTCCACAGCCGGTTACAGAACGGATTCCACCTCAAACTTCAGATATTCCGCCAAATTTAATTTCAAAACACAGTTTGCGAGTGGGTATCGATATCCAGATACGGAAAATCCCATCTCTAAATTTATGGCTCCTGGTTATGTTTTTTTAGGAATAGGAACTGAATATACGGACCCCAAAGAGGATCTTACCGTATACCTTTCTCCGGTAACTCAAAAGTCAACTTTTGTACTTGATCAGAATTTTGCAAACGATGGGAGGTTTGGGGTGACTCCGGCTGTGAGGGATGAAGAAGGAAATATTATTCAAAAAGGAGAAATGGTTCGGACAGAGTTTGGGATGTTGTTAACCAGCGGATTTTCAAAGGAAATTTTTTCAAATGTAAAGCTGGATAATCAATTGAGCCTATATTCAGATTATCTCAATAATTTTGGTAATATTGATGTTGATTGGGAACTGAATGTAAACCTTACTGTGAACGATTTCATAAAAGCCAGTATAGGTTCCCACCTAAAATACGATGACGACATAAAAGTTCAGGCGGATACCAATGATGACGGTAAGCTTGAAAACCTGGGGCCAAAAATCCAGTTCAAACAAATGCTGGGTGTAGGGGTTGTTTACGAATTTTAAGTCCTTTTATCCTTAAAAAAAGATTGGTTCACCTTTATTTTAAATATATATGCTGGACTACCCAAAAATCGCTTATTTTTCACCTTCAATATCTTTTAAAAACAGGAATTTTAAAGTTTCAATCCCTTATATTTTTCAAATGAAGCAACCGTGTTTCCATCGGTTAAAGAAGCCGTAAAAGAGCATATTTGGATCAGGGATGTATATAAAGTTTGTCCTTCAGATAGGACCAATTTTGGAACAGACCTTCTTACCAGTTTGTTAAAGTTGGAATCCGGTGTGTTTTCATCCGGTAAAAATGCCTGTGTATAAGTGTCGAGTAAATGGGAAAGCATTTTATATCCTGCAATCTCTTTATTAATCACCTCTTCGCTCTGGTAAATTCGCTCCACGCTTATCTTGATAATATCCTTTATCTGTGCCTCATAACTGCTTTTATCAAACAGCGAATGGTGGAATTCCCCGGCCAGGATGGCTTCTTCATTTTTCAAAAATAATTCTACTGCTTCCGTAATAAGCGTATTTATCGCGAGTGCACGTAAATAGCTCAACCTGTCTGCAGTAGTGGTAAGGCTGTTGTATTTTGAAGTATTGATGCTGTTTTTTACCAATTTAATAAGGTATTCCAACGCATATTCTTCATCGATCAATCCAAGGTTGATCCCATCCTCAAAATCTATGATGGTGTAACAAATATCATCTGCTGCTTCCACCAGAAATGCTAATGGATGTCTTGCAAAAGCGATGTTTTCTCCGGTTCTTAATTCTTTAAGCCCCAGTTCTTTTGCAATATCTTTAAATATGTGTTTTTCCGTTTGAAAGATCCCGAATTTTTTATCTCCTATATTTCTGGTGGGTTTATGCGGAAGGGATTCTTTGGGATATTTTGTAAATGCTCCCAGGGTGGCATAAGATAACCGAAGACCACCTTCAATTCCCGGACGGTTTTCTGTCAGGATCTTAAATCCGTTTGCATTTCCTTCGAATTTTATTAAATCTTCATATTCTTTTGCTGAAAGCTGCTCCTTAAAACGCATTCCATTTCCCAAACTGAAATATTCCCCAATAGCCTTTTCTCCGGAATGCCCGAAAGGCGGATTTCCAATGTCATGGGCGAGTGCGGCGGCTGCTACTATAGCGCCAAAATCGTTCATCTGATAGCCGTGAATGGTTTTGAGGTGCGGATGCTTCTCCAGGATCTTTTGCCCCGCCAGACGGCCTAAGGATCGTCCAACTACTGAAACTTCCAGGCTATGGGTAAGCCGGGTATGAACAAAATCGGTTTTTGAAAGCGGTATTACCTGGGTTTTATCCTGTAAACTGCGGAAAGCCGAAGAAAATATAATGCGGTCATAATCCACTTCAAAACCCAAACGGGTTTCATTTTGTTCTTTCCGAAGGCGTTTGTTCTTATCTCCAAACCTCTTTAAAGACAGGAGTTGTTCCCAATTCATCATATAGTATTCTTTATCTTTTTAGTTATCTAAATTTAAGATTGAGCATTATTTTTTCTCAGGTTTAATGTTTTATGGTAGCCAAATATCTCTTCATTACGTCCCGCAGAATTCGCGGAATTACGCAGAATTTATAAACCATTTACTTTTCTATAAATACCTGAATTTATATTTTCTACATTAAAATTTACCAAAATCGCCAGCTTTAAGTTTGTAAGTTTCAAATAGGTAATAACTTGTTTATGGTGAACTTCAGCTAAATTTTCTACAGATTTAACTTCAATAATAACCTTTTCATTCACTAGCAGATCTAATCTAAATCCTACCTCTAATTTTTTATCTCTATAATAAACAGGTACAGGAACTTCTCTTCTAACATTTAATCCTTCGTTTTTTAAATCGGCTTGTAAGGCAGCTTCATAAACAGATTCCAGAAGACCGGGGCCAAAATGTTTATAGACATTAAATATAGAACCTCTGATCTTATATGAAATCTCATTTTCACTCATCTTCCATATTTTTTATCATGCAGAATTTGTCTGCGAAATTTTGCGAATTCTGCGGGACCCATTTTTTTACACACACTTCAAAAATAACAAAAAAGGGAAGTAAACTTTCGAATACTTCCCTTTTCTTTGGTATGCGCAAATTTGTTGGGGGGATGGATTTTTATAATTATTTTAATTTTTTTTTATTTAGGTTGGATCCAAAAGTATTGACTCTTTTATCTCTACTCATATCTCACATCTATTTAAGATCCGCACATCAAACAATCGTCTCCTTCTGCTTCCTTGGACTGTGCGATTAAGGCACGTAATTCTTCTGGCGAAAGAGAAGTGTTGGAAGATGCGGCTTTTATTTGTGGAGGATGAGCAACCGGGGCTTCCAATGGTTCTGCAAAGGCTGGTTCCGGTTCTTTTTTGTCCTCTTTTTTAAGGGTGAATTTTATAGCATCAACGGCGCTTTTGGTTCGTAAATAGTACATTCCGGTTTTTAGGCCGCTTTTCCAGGCATAAAAATGCATAGAAGTAAGCTTGCTGTAATTGGCATTTTCCATGAACAGGTTCAGCGATTGAGACTGATCTATGAAATAACCCCGGTGTCTCGACATATCTATGATATCCTTCATGCTCAGTTCCCACACGGTTTTATAGAGTTCCTTCAAATCCTGCGGAATAACATCTATTTCCTGCACCGATCCGTTTGCACGCATAATGGCATCCTTCACATCATCGGTCCATAAATTGAGTGCTACCAGGTCATCAAGCAGGTGCTTGTTTACTACTATAAATTCTCCGGAAAGCACTCTTCGGGTATAAATATTTGAGGTATAGGGTTCAAAGGCTTCGTTATTACCAAGGATTTGCGAAGTAGATGCAGTTGGCATAGGCGCAACAAGTAACGAGTTTCTCACTCCGTTTTTAACGACCTGTTTTCTAAGTTTTGCCCAATCCCAGCGTCCGCTTAATTCTTCATCTTCAACTCCCCAAAGGTTGTGCTGAAATTGCCCTTTACTTATGGGCGATCCTTTAAAGGTAGAATAGGGCCCTTCTTCCTGAGCCAGTTCCATCGAGGCGGTTACGGCAGCAAAATAGAGGGTTTCAAAGATCTCCTGATTTAGCTTCTTGGCTTCATCGCTGGTAAATGGCATTCTTAGCTTAATAAAAGTATCTGCAAGTCCCTGAACGCCTAATCCTATTGGACGGTGACGCGTATTGGAATTTTCAGCTTCTTTCACCGGATAATAATTCCTGTCGATCACCCTGTTGAGGTTTCTGGTAACTCTTTTAGTGATTTTAAAAAGCTCCTTATGGTCGAATTCATCACCTTTTATAAACATAGGCAAAGCGATAGAAGCCAGGTTACAAACAGCGATCTCGTCCGGGCTTGTAAATTCCATGATCTCCGTACATAAATTTGAGGATCGGATCGTCCCTAAATTCTGCTGATTTGATTTCCTGTTGGCAGCATCCTTATACAGCATATATGGAGTTCCGGTTTCTATTTGGGATTCCAGGATTTTTTCCCATAATTCCCGCGCTCTGATGGTTTTTCTGCCTTTTGCTTCACTTTCATATTTTAAATAGAGTTCATCGAATTCATCTCCATGGATGTTGTAAAGATTTGGGCATTCATTTGGGCACATCAGCGTCCAGTGCGCATCTTCTTCCACACGTTTCATGAAAAGATCCGGGATCCACATCGCATAAAAAAGATCGCGGGCACGCATTTCTTCTTTTCCGTGGTTTTTCTTTAAATCCAGAAAGTCGAAGATATCGGCGTGCCAGGGTTCCACATACATTGCGAAGGAACCTTTTCGTTTTCCTCCACCCTGATCTACATAGCGTGCGGTATCGTTAAAAACCTTCAGCATAGGAACAATTCCATTGGAAGTTCCGTTGGTTCCGGAAATATAGGATCCGGTAGCGCGCACATTGTGAATAGACAATCCAATTCCGCCGGCAGACTGGGAAATTTTCGCCGTTTGCTTCAGGGTATCGTAAATTCCATCTATACTGTCATCCTTCATGGTTAGAAGGAAACAGGAAGACATTTGCGGTTTTGGGGTACCGGCGTTAAATAATGTTGGGGTAGCGTGTGTGAAATATTTTTTGGACATCAGCTCATAAGTCTCTATAGCCGATTCTATATCATTCAGGTGAATTCCCACAGAAACACGCATCAGCATATGCTGCGGACGCTCAGCGATCTCTCCGTTTAATTTTAAAAGATAAGAACGCTCCAGGGTCTTAAATCCGAAATAATCATAATTGAAATCCCTGTTGTAAATTATGGTACTGTCAAGCAGTTCTTTGTTTTCCTGGATCACTTTAAAAACCTCATCTGCCAGAAGGGGTGCTTTTTTGCCTGTTCTTGGGTTGACATACTCATATAGATCTGTCATTACTTCAGAAAAGTTTTTCTTGGTATTTTTATGCAGGTTGGAAACAGAGATCCGCGCTGCTAACCTGGCATAATCCGGATGGGAAGTGGTCATGGTAGCCGAAACTTCTGCAGCCAGATTATCGAGTTCACTGGTGGTAACTCCTTCATATAATCCTTCAATTACCCGCATTGCAACCTTTAAGGGATCTACCCTTTCATTAAGTCCATAGCATAATTTCCTGATCCTGGCTGTGATTTTGTCAAACATCACCGGCTCTTTATGGCCATCTCTTTTTAATACATACATAGATTGGTTTTTTTAGTAGGTTTGCAGAGAAGAGGAACTTACCCACAAACGGGAATTTATAATGGGTCCATAATCCAAACAGCGCGTCCGTGGGGGGATTTGCTGTTTGAGAATTACAGAAAAATACTATTTGATAAAAAACCGGGCAGAGCCGTGTTGGGGGCACGACCTTTTCCGGTGTAACGCTTTTTTAAAAATCGGCGTCAAAACTTATTTTGTTGGTGTCTTTGTCTTTGTTCATCACTCCAGCCTTCTGGTATTCTCCAACTCTTTTTTCAAAGAAATTAGTTTTACCCTGAAGGTTGATCATGTCCATAAAGTCAAATGGATTGGTGCTGCCGTATTGCTTTTCACATTCCAGCTCTACCAGAAGCCTGTCTGCAACAAATTCCAGATATTGGGTCATGAGTTTTGCATTCATTCCAATAAGGCTCGCAGGAAGGGATTCGGTGATGAATTCCCGTTCAATGTTAAGCGCATCCATAATGATCTCACGAATTCGTTCTTTTGGAACTTTGTTAACCAGGTGTTTGTTGTGCAGGTGCACCGCAAAGTCGCAGTGTACACCTTCGTCTCTTGAAATAAGTTCATTGGAGAAAGTTAGTCCGGGCATTAATCCGCGTTTTTTAAGCCAGAAAATAGAACAAAATGCACCCGAGAAGAAAATTCCTTCCACTGCGGCAAATGCGATCAGTCTTTCAGCAAAAGAATCAGATTCGATCCATTTTAAGGCCCAGTCTGCTTTTTTCTTAATTGCAGGAAAAGTTTCAATTGCTCTGAACAACTGATCTTTTTCTTTCTCATCTTTTACGTAGGTATCGATTAACAAGGAATAGGTTTCAGAATGAATGTTCTCCATCATTATCTGAAATCCGTAGAAGAATTTTGCCTCGGAATACTGTACTTCATTTACGAAGTTTTCAGCAAGATTTTCATTCACAATCCCATCTGAAGCTGCAAAAAATGCAAGTATATGTTTGATGAAATAACGTTCATCTGAATTCAGTTTATTGTTCCAGTCGTTTGCGTCCTGGTGCAGGTCGATCTCCTCTGCAGTCCAAAAGCTGGCTTCCATTTTTTTATACCAATCCCAGATATCGTGATGTTTGATAGGAAAGATTACAAATCTGTCTTTGTTTTCCTGTAAAATGGGTTCAAGTTGTGCCATGTATTTTGGTTTTCTGGTTTTGCTAATCACGCTAAGAAATCAACGTTAACAAATATGGAGAAACCAATTAGATTTTAAAAGATGTAGCGCCAAACGTTTTCAACAAAGTTTTTAACAAGCAGAGTTTACGTTTCTAATAGAATCGTTAATGTTTAACTGTAAACTACTGAAAATCAATAAATTGAATACTGTTAATAAATACTATATGAATTTTAAGGATATCCCTTAATCCCTTTAAAAATGGTGCTTAAGAAGTTTATTGCATTTGTTAACAATTGTGCCGAAAACACACTATTTCCATTCCCGGAATCCGGAAAGATTTGAAAAAACTGTTTTTATCTGAAATGTCATGAACAAATTGAAGAATCCTGCACCCTCACTGGACGCATCATTTTTGAAAGGCACTAAACAGAAAACACGTCTAACAAATCATCAAAAGATTCTTCCTCGCCCAAAAGCTCGTTCAGAATGATAAAAAGGAGGGAAGCAGCTCTTTCAGAATATGGATGCAATCAAATATTTTTAAACCAATCAATAAAATAATTCCCCAAAACCGGAACGGGTTTGGTTTGGTAGTTTATAGCATTAATAAGCCCAAAGATCCAAAGAACCAGTAAAAAAATAGATCCAAAAAGGGAAATGATCCATCCTAAAATTGGGATCATTCCTATAATAAATAATCCAACGCTAATTAATACCAATCCCAGGGATTGTTTTATATGAAAACTTGCGAATTCATATTTCTTGTCGTTGTTCATTACAAAGGCGATGATAAGGCCAATAAAAGTTAAGTAAGCGATCACCGCGATCGTCTTGTCTTCCCCGGTTTTTTCGATAATATTGCTTTGTGATTGTTGATTTTCCATTTCAAGAAATTTTAAATTAAATTAATTTTTTGCCAGACTCATATTGTCGTTTTTTCTAAGTTGTAGGCTGTACTTTTCAATACCAATACAGGTTAACGTGATATTATCCCGTATGCTTTTCTTTCCTTCAGAGATCATTTGCATTAACATTCCTTTCTCCAGCCAGTTAGGATTAAAGTTTTGGGGAATCAATTTTTGACTGTTTCGGTGGAAATCGTGAATGCCCAATTGGGTTTCTTCTGCAATATAAAAAGTGTACACAAATTGGTTGTTTTCAACCTGAAAACCTTTGCTTTCGTATCCCATTATTTCTTTATCTCCAATTTTGTTAAAACTTAAAACTCCCTGGTTTTCTCCCCTTTTTGACACTGTAGGTTCCGTATTCAAAATTCTAAATGCTGAGGTGATTTTCGTATCCCCCAGGCCAATAAAAAGCACATTGATATTTCTTTCCGGATCCACTACCAGGTACCTTTTTCTGTCTTCAGAAATTTGCAAACCAAAATAAGGAGCATCTTTTTTAAACAGAAAATTCATCCTTCTTTCTCCTTCTTTGGTTTTCAATAGAAAAATAAATTTCCATTCAAAATCATATAATTCCAGAATTTCTGAAGGTTCTACCTGTTCCATCCCTATTAGGAAGCCAAATTCCTGTAACGCATCATGCATAAGTAAATCAGTGGAAATGGCATTGTAACTTTCATGGAAGACCAATGTTGCCCTAGCTTCAGTTTTTAATGGCTGTTCCGCTGTTTCCTGAAGTTTTTTTAAAAATTGTCCTTGCGTGGGTATAGAAAGCAAAATGGCTAGAACCCATGTTAAAATCTTCCTTTTCATCATACATGCATTTAGATTTTTCTAAAAGCTATCTTCGGCACAGGAACACTAATTCCTTGAAATGGGGCGATAAAATTAATTTGGTGGGGTAGCTATTTGGGGCAAATAATGTCTACTTAAAAATACGGATTTTAATTTAAAATTTTTCTAAAATTTAGATATTTCAGCTAGGTAATTTTACCCGGTTTTGGAAAGGGATTTAATTTCATTCACGGGAAAATTGATGAATATCACAGATTTCCGCAGAAAAACTAAATCAGCCTGTGAAGCTCATTTGAAAAAGGTTGATACGGGTATGTGTCTGTCTGGGTGGGGATTTTGGGCTAAGAAAAAGCTATTTATTTGGAAGGGGTTTATCCAGTGTAGCGGCAGTCTTTTCCAGTTCCATAAACCAATCTTCCCCGAATTTTCGGATAAGGGCTTCTTTTACAAATTTATAAACGGGCACCTGCAATTCTTTTCCAAGGGTGCAGGCATCATCACAAATTTCCCAATGGTGGTAATTTACGGCAGCAAATTCTGAATAATCCTGAACGCGTACCGGATATAAATGGCAGGAAACCGGTTTTTTCCATTTGATCTCGCCCTGGTTGTAAGCTTCTTCAATTCCGCAAAGTGCGGTTCCGCGATTATCAAAGGTGACATAGGCACAATCTGCACCATCTATAAGCGGAGTTTCAAATTCTCCATCTTCCCCAACTACCGATGTTCCTTGTCGCTCGATGGCTTCGATTCCTTTTTTTCTCAAAAATGGTTTTACCAATGGATAGATCTCTTCCAGGATCTTAGTCTCTTTTTCTTCCAGCGGCGCTCCGGCATCTCCAGCAATACAACATGCGCCTTTGCATGCAGAAAGGTTGCATAAAAAATCCTTTTGGACGATCTCCTCAGAGACAATTGTTTTTCCTATTTGAAACATGCCGCAAAGATATTTAATTATGACGGTTATATAGACCATTTTCCTTCAGAATTT
Organism: Gillisia xinjiangensis; assembly: GCF_046298265.1. Taxonomy (NCBI): domain Bacteria; kingdom Pseudomonadati; phylum Bacteroidota; class Flavobacteriia; order Flavobacteriales; family Flavobacteriaceae; genus Gillisia; species Gillisia xinjiangensis. The sequence goes on from NZ_JBKAHK010000002.1 coordinate 621,887, forward strand.
CCAGTTGAGAATTTCCCTTAAAATAAGCCTTGAAATGGTTTTATTTCTGTTTTTAAAACTTATTTTTGCCGCAGTTAAAACCTGTTGTTATGATGCTGAATTTTAGAGAGATCGCCACCGCGAGTATGATCTTATTTGCTGTTATAGATATAATTGGGAGCATCCCAATTATTATCGATCTGCGAAAAAAAGCAGGTCACATTCAAAGTGAGAAAGCTTCGATTGTTGCCGGGATTCTGATGATTATGTTTTTGTTTGTAGGGAAACAAATTCTTAACCTTATTGGGATAGATGTGAATTCCTTTGCGGTTGCAGGTTCCTTTATCCTGTTTTTCCTTGCCCTGGAAATGATTTTAGGCATAACACTTTATAAAGATGAGGCTCCGGAAACCTCCGCTGTAGTTCCATTGGCATTTCCATTAATTGCAGGTGCCGGAACCATGACTACTTTGCTTTCATTGAGGGCTGAATATGAAACTATCAATATCGTGGCTGCAATTATTATTAATATTATTATTGTATTTGGGGTCCTTAAATCTTCAGGGAAAATTGAACATTTCCTTGGAAAACAGGGGATTAATGTGGTACGTAAAATATTTGGGGTAATTTTACTTGCAATAGCAGTGAAATTGTTTGCAGCGAATATTCAGAGTTTATTCATATAAAAATTAAAGATCATTTTTATGAAAATTTTCATCTTTATCCTAATTTTACTTTCTCTAGGCGTGATCGTTTACAATGCTACCATCCTCAATTTTAATGATTTGCTGGCCAAAGAGAGTTCCATAGCTCTTATTGGGATCCTTGGGGCTGCAATCGTGATTGTACTTCTTGGTATTCTGCTTACCTCAAAAGCGATTGATAAAAAGCATCGGAATAGTTAAAAGATTTTAATGTTTTTTTGGAGAAAGTGCCTCCGGCTGATACTGTCTTTTGCTTCCGGGATAAGCGAAAGAAAAAACTTACGCACAAATAAGTTTGTAGGGATAATCCTTCAACAAATTAGTTTCCTTCAAAAACAGGTTTGATTTCTTGAATATCAAAGGCCCGAACTTGCTGGTTTTGTACTAGAATAGGGCGAAATAGGTCACCACCGTAACCGGCAGTGCAGCGATCATTAGGATGATAAATATTTTATGGATCTTTCTAAAGATCAAAGCTCTTTTTAACTGGCTTTTAAACCTGGAATCTGGGGAGGATTTTATTTGTTCCTTGATGGCTTTTAGTGAAACATTGGAGGAATCTACCAAAATTTCCTTTTGAAGGAATAGTAATGCGCTGTTATCCAATAATCTAAAGCATACCGCGATTATGTAGAAAAAAAGCGGGGAGAGCAGTAAAAATATGGCTGTATAATCGTTGTAGGCATCCATTAATTACGAAGATACTAGTTTGGTTGAGATAATTCTATCACTTTTTTTATAATTCGGTCATCGTTATTGATTATCCGTTGAAATTTGTCATTCCCAAAGAGTTGTTGTGCCATAGAAGCCTTTAAGTATTTTTTTAACAAGGGTCTATATTCTTTTATCTTCATTGGAATATTTAGTTCTCCTGAAAATTGGAAAAAACCGGCCACCACTTCATCGGTAATCATTTCTTCCTGCTGAAACTCTTCCCAGGAAAGAGCATTGTAATAATCCCTGTTTTTTTCAAGCACTTCAAAAACGAATTTGCTTAAGAATCCCTGGCGTAAAAGGTAGGTGAGATTTTCGCTTTCAAAATTGATATCTTTTGGCACGAATACATCCGGGATAATCCCGCCTCCTCCATATACTATTTTTCCGCCGGGGGTAACATATTTCAGAGAATCTTTCACGTGAATACTGTCTGCATATACCAGTTCCCCGTTTTTATACCTGGAGGTGTAATCCCTGAAGTAGGACTCATTTCCCTCTTTATATGATTTTTGAATAGAGCGTCCGGTAGGGGTGTAATATCTTGCAATGGTAAGTCTTACCGCACTGCCGTCCCCAAGTTCCATCTCGCGCTGCACCAAACCTTTTCCATAAGAACGACGACCAATAATTGTTCCCCGGTCGTTATCCTGAAAAGCACCCGCTACGATCTCACTGGCCGATGCCGAATTCTCATTGATAAGCACAAATATTTCATTGTTTTCAAAAGCTCCTTCCCTACTGGAAAAAGTTTCTTCAATGGCGCCTTTTTTGTTTTTGGTGAAGAGGATTAGTTTTCCATCCTTTAAAAATTCATCTACCATATTTACGGCTTCAGCAAGATAACCTCCCGGATTGTCCCGAAGGTCCAACGCGATCTTTTCAGCTCCCTGTGATTTCAGGCGCATCAGGCTTTCTTTGAATTCCTTATAAGTAGTTTCTGAAAAGCGGTTGACCTTTATGTATCCAAGATCTTCGGTAAGCATATAAGCGGCATCCACACTCTTAAGCGGAACCCTTGCCCGGGTTACATCAAACTTTAACAGCTCCTTGATCCCTTTTCTAAAAATAGTGAGCATCACCTTTGTGTTTTCTTCACCTTTCAGCTTGGAAGTAAGGGAGTCATTGGTGATATTTTTGTTGAACAACTGCGCATCATTTGCGTACAGGATCCTATCCCCGCCGCGTATCCCAATCCTTTCGCTGGGGCCACCTTCCAAAGGCTGGATAACCACAATGGTATCATTTACCGTATAAAAACTTACTCCAATACCCACAAAATCACCCTGCATATTTTCGGTTACATTGGCATATTCGGTTTTGGGAATATAAACCGAATGCGGATCCAGATTTTCCAGGATCCTGTTTACGGTAACATCCACAATGCTATCTGTATTTACTTCATCTACATATTCATAATCTATGTAATCTATGAGGCGGGAGAGTTTTGCTTTCTTTGGATTTGAGGCAAACATCCCCTCGTTTGGCGAAAAGTCTAGCATAGCGCCCAGCAGAACTCCTGCTGCACAAGCCAGACCCAATAAAAAGGGAAAATATATTTTAGTGTTGTTTTTCAATTGTCAAGTTCGTTTACATGGCAGAGTTCTACTCCTGCCTTTTCCAGAAATTTAAGCCCGGAATTATCCTTATAATCCACCTGGTACACCAGCCTGGTAATTCCTGCCTGGTGAATAAGTTTACTGCAATCTTTGCAGGGGGACATCGTAATGTACAGCGTTGCTCCCTTGCAGGATTGCGTAGAGGAAGCCACTTTTAAAATAGCATTGGCTTCGGCGTGAAGCACATACCATTTGGTGTATCCTTCTTCATCTTCACAAAAATTCTCAAATCCGGTGGGGGTACCGTTATATCCGTCGGAAATTATCATCCGGTCTTTCACAATAAGCGCACCAACTTTTCTTCTTTTACAGTGGGAGAGTTCTCCCCATTCCCGGGCAATTCGAAGGTAAGCCTTGTCATACCTGAGTTGTTTTTTTTGCTGCATAGTTTATAAAGCCTGTATTAGTGGCTTTTAATATTTTTTAAAAACTTCAATTTATTTGCTGCTAAAATATTGCAGATCAATGTTTTCTACAATTTAATGCCGTTAAATTATTCTCAAATTGCAAGAAAATTTTCTTTCAAAATTGGGAGGATCATCCCAATGACTATAGCCGAAACAACCAGGATCCAGTCCCGGCGGTTCACCTTGAATATATTCTGAAAAATAAAAGCCAGGATGAGCACGCTAAAGGCAACGATGATTAGAGCTGCCTCAATTCCAAGGGCGAATTCTAGTAGTGGAAGAAACTTTTGTTCTTTGCTGCCGGCCACCATCTTGAAAAAGGTGGAAAATCCCAGTCCGTGAATAAGTCCAAAAAATGCGGTACTGATGTATAAAAGTGCCGGGTTTCGCTGTTTTTCTTTCTTCTTTGCGGTAAAAAGATTGAAAAGCGCAGTTACCAGAATAGTAACAGCTATCAATAATTCTATCCATTTACTGCTCGCGCTTACAACTCCGTAAACCGAAAGGAATAAGGCAACAGTATGGCCAATAAAAAATATGCTTACAAGCCATAATACTTGTTTCCACGAAGCAAAGCTGTAGGCTGCCACCAGTACAATAAGAAAAAGGATATGATCATAGGCATTCCAATCCAGCACATGTTCCAGTCCCAACCTGAAATATAACCAAAACTCTGACATAAATTCAATTTTGAGTAGCCCGAAAGTACGATATATTGTTAAAATGGCAAAAGGCCTAAAGTCTTGGGTTTGGGTTTGAAAATCTACTTTCCCACCAACTTATCCAAGGTTTTTTTGAACTTTGGATAAGTTAAACCGGAATCACCCAAACTAACCAGAACAGCAGAAATCTAATTTCCCACCAACTTTTCCAAAGTTTTTTTGACTTTGGAAAAGTTAAACGAAGTGCATACCCTGAAAAAAAATGGAGATAGGAAAAATCAAATGGCTTTTCTTAAATTAATTTCACGTCCTTTTAACAATATATGTGTTAAATTCAATGTTATTAAATCAATTTTTCAGTTGAGGTGAAACAGGCTAAAAATGGAAGGATGAGCATAGCTTTAGAACCAGATTCATTTTATCACATTTACAACCGGGCCAATGGCAATGAAAAATTATTTGCTTCCAAAGAGAACTATCGTTTCTTTTTGAAGCGGTACAGAGAATTGATTTCTCCTATTGCAGATTCATTCGCATACTGCCTAATGCCCAATCACTTTCATTTTCTTGTCAGAATAAAATCGGAAGAAGAATTGCGAACTTTTCCAAAGTTTCAAACTTTGGAAAAATTCCCCCTGGTCCTGAGTAAAAACTTCTCCAATTTATTCAGTTCCTACACCCAGGCTTATAATAAACAGCAGGGAAGGAAAGGAAGTTTGTTTATGAAGAATTTTAAACGAAAGCCAATCCTGAATGAGACTTATTTGAGAAAGCTAATACATTACATCCATTATAATCCGGTGAATCACAATTATTGTAAGGATATAGAAGAATGGGAGTTTTGTTCATACAAAACAATTATAACCTCTAAACCTACCATAATAAAAAGGGAAGAAGTCATTAGTTATTTTGATGACCTGGAAAATTTTATTTATTGTCACAAAAACCCACCGAAACTAACCGGAATCGAATAAATCATTCTTCTTTACCAACTTTTCCAAAGGTTTTTTTGACTTTGGAAAAGTTAACCGAGAATCCTCCGAAACTAAACAGAACATTAGGAATCTACCTTTCCACTAACTTTTCCAAAGTTTTTGAACTTTGGAAAAGTTAACAACAAAATGAGTGTCGCTGATAGTGTTGGATATTTAAAATCGAGTCGTACTAAATTGAATACCAAAACGAAAAGGAAGGGAATACGGGCTGGACACAACCAAAATAGGGGAAAATCTCAAAAAGTTTCCAATATCTTAAACAGGTTCTGAAAAACAAGATACTTTCAGGCATAATTCTCGGAAAACATGATTTTTTTATTTTTATCCGGCATCCATCATTTTCCGCTTCCTACAGGACCTTGTTGACTTCATTTCATAAATCCTTAAACCCATTTCGGGCATTAAAGAATATAATCGGTATTTACAAAATTAGAGTTTTTGGTTTCCAGCAGTTGCCGGAGGATATCATTATTGATCTCATTATCCTTAGCCGCTAAAAAGGTCCTTATTGAAAATGAGCGGAGGGCATCGTGAACACTTAGGGTTCCCACTGCAGAATCCTTCCGGCCGGTAAAAGGAAATACATCCGGGCCGCGCTGGCAGGAGCTGTTAAGGTTAACCCTGCATACCAGATTGACGAGCGTATCGATTAGTGGCGCGAGTTCTTTCACGTCTTTCCCAAACAGGCTTATTTGCTGACCGTAATTGGAATCGGCGATCTCATCCAGCAACTCCTGGATATCGGTAAAAGGTTTTATCGGGATTACAGGCCCAAACTGTTCTTCCTTATAAACCCTCATTTCCCTGGTAACAGGATATAAAACCGCCGGGTAGATATAATTTTCGGAGGCGTTTCCTCCTTTTTCATTTAAAATAACAGCACCTTTTTCCACCGCATCGGTGATAAGTTCCTGAATATACGAAGGTTTTCCGGGTTCAGGCAGTGGGGTAAGCATAACACCTTCCTCCCATGGATTACCAAATTTAAGTGCATCTACCCGGGCAGCATAACGTGAGTTGAATTCTTCCCTGATATCTTCATGCACATAGATAATCTTAAGCGCGGTACATCGTTGACCGTTAAAAGACAAGGTGCCGGAGATACATTCATCAATGGTGAGATCCAGGTCCGCATCGGGAAGGATGATCGCAGGATTTTTAGCCTCCAGACCTAAGATCAGGCGGAGTCTGTTTTTATGCGGATGCTGATCCTGAAGTGCTTTTGCCGAAGTAGAGTTCCCAATTAAGGCCAGGACATCAATCTTTCCAGAAGCCATGATGGGGGCGGCAATTTCCCGTCCCCGTCCGTATACAATGTTCAATACTCCTTTAGGAAAATTATCCCGGAAGGCTTCCATCAATGGAGAAAGAAGGAGGACACCGTGTTTCGCGGGTTTAAAAATGAGGGTATTTCCCATGATCAATGCCGGAATAAGCAGGGCAAAAGTTTCGTTCAAGGGGTAATTATAAGGTCCCAGGCACAGCACAACTCCCAAAGGACCTCTTCTTATATGTGCCCGCACATTGTCGCGTTTCAAAAATTTGGCACTGTCCCTATCCAGTTGCTTATAGTCTTCTATGGTGTCATTAATGTATTCCACGGTGCGGTCGAATTCCTTTTGAGAATCGGGCAGGGTTTTTCCTATTTCCCACATTAAAAGTTTCACCACTTCTTCCCGTTTGGTTTTCATTTGTGAGACAAAGCCTTCCATGCAGGCAATCCTTTCAGCAACTTTCATCGTGGGCCAGTCGCCCTGACCTTTGGAATAAGCATCACAGGCCCCCTTTAAAACTTCCAGCGCAGCGGCTTCATCCATATGCGGAACACTTCCCAGCAATGTAGGCTGGTAGGTTTCGGAGGTAGAGATCGTGGAATAAACCTCATCGGTAGCTCCATTCCACGGAATTAATTCTCCGTTGGAAAGATAGGTTTGCTGATGAACTAAGTCTGTGGTTGTGAATTTTCCGGGATCTTTCATTTTTAATGATTTTTAGATGGTTATTCTGAAAAGTATATCAAAAATTTTACACTCAACATATTTTCAAAAATAAAGTAACCCTATTTAAGCACCGTTTTTTTATGATAGTATTTAACACATCATTCATAAATGTTTAAATCAAAACATTAATAATCTTTTTGGTTACCTAGAACTGGTCGAACTGGAATTAAAGGATCCTTACCCCGAAAATTATCAGGCTATTGTAGATCAGGTGGACAGGGAAAATGAAAATGGATATTTACCTCCTTTAAAAACTTATATTGATAATATCTATCAATATGACAAAATATTTATAGGTTTTCCTACCTGGGACATGCAATTACCACCGCCAATGAAGAGCTTTTTGCATCAAACCGACCTTAGCGGCAAAACCGTTATTCCTTTCAGCACCCACGGGGGATATGATGTGGGTATTAGCTTTGAGACACTAAAACAGCTCTGTCCCGAAAGCGAGGTGTTGGAAGGCTTTTCGATAAAGGGCGGACCTGAAAGGGATGGAATTCTCCTGCCGGTAAAAGGGGAAAGAGCTAAAGAGACAGATACCAGGGTTCTAAAATGGTTGCAGGATATCTAAATTATATAAGTGCTTTTTTTCATGGTTTGATAATTCAAGCTGATTTATAACTTCAAAAATATTGAAGAAATTAAAAGTTAAAAGATGAATTTAATTTTTGTTCTTTATTTTTTTAGGCTTAATTTAAATGTTTTCTTATTTTTAAACAAAATCTTTTATTATGGCAGAATTCAATGTTACCATCAATGGAGAGAAACACAGGCTGGAGTTAGATCCTAATACTCCTTTACTCTGGGTTTTAAGAGACCATCTAAATTTACCAGGAACAAAATATGGGTGTGGAATTGCGCAATGCGGAGCCTGCACGGTCCATTTAAACGGTAATGCTGTTAGATCCTGCCAGCTTCCGATATCATCGGTAAAGGATAATAAAATAACCACTATAGAAGGACTTTCCGAAAACGGAGATCATCCTGTTCAAAAGGCATGGTTGGAGCACGATGTGCCTCAGTGCGGTTATTGCCAGGCAGGTCAGATTATGTCGGCCACTGCATTGCTGAAAAATAATCCCAATCCAAGCGATGAAGAGATCGAAAATGGAATGAACGGTAATATTTGCCGCTGTGGAACATATACCAGAATAAAAGCTGCCATTAAATCGGCTTCAGACTCTCAGATAGTTTAATTAAATCCGGAAAAAAATGAGTACAGTAAAAACAGGAATGGGCAGAAGATCTTTCATCAAAAATATGTCCCTTGCCGGAGGTGGATTATTGATTGGTTTCAATTGGCTGGCTTGTAAACGTGCGGCAGAGAAAGGCGGAGCAGAAATGGCTCTGGAAATGCCGGATGAATGGTTCGAAATGAATGGGTATCTTAAGATAGGTGATAACGGAATTGTAACAATTTATTCTCCAAACCCGGAAATCGGTCAAAACGTAAAGACTTCGATGCCTATGATCGTTGCCGAAGAACTGGATGTGGATTGGAACAATGTGATCGTAGAACAGGCACCTTTAAATACGGATATTTTTACAAGGCAATTGGCAGGAGGAAGTCAGTCTATCCGTCAGGGTTGGGAGCCGTTAAGAATGGCAGGAGCCACTGCGAGACAAATGTTGCTTACCGCTGCCGCAAATCAATGGGAAGTTCCGGTTTCCGAACTTTCTGTGGAAAAAGGAATTATTAAACACAAAGGTAGCGACAAGTCTATAGGCTACGGTGAAATTGCCAAAGTTGCCGCAAAAATTGAAGTTCCCGAAGAAGTTGTACTTAAAGAGAATAGTGACTTTAAAATAATAGGTACCTCCCGCAAAAATGTAGATGCAAAGAAAATAGTTACAGGCCAGCCTTTATTTGGGCTTGATGTTCAGCGTGATGGTATGCTTATCGCAATGATAGTTCAACCGCCTGCTTTTGGAATGGAATTAAAGTCCATGGATGCAGATAAGGTAAAGGAAATGCCCGGTATAAAAGATGTTTTCACGATAGAAACCTATCCGGAAGACATGGAAAAGGAATGGAGTGATACCACGTCCTTTCCCAAATTGGTAGTAGTGGTGGGTGATTCTACCTGGCAGGTGATGCAGGCTAAAAAAGCTTTAAAGATAGAATGGGATCTAAATCCCGAATTGACAAAGCAAATTGAAATTCTTGAAAAATCTGCTGGTCTTGCGGGATCAAGCGGACTTGAAAATACGGATATTCATTATTCACTAATGGCCGAAATTGGTGCCGACAAATCTGAAATGGTAAGAAGGGATGGAGATCCCGAGTCTGCTTTCAAAAATGCAGCACGGGTTATTGAACGTTCCTACACTTGCCCGTTTCTTGCTCACAATTGCATGGAGCCAATGAACTTTTTTGCCAATGTTTCAAATGGTAAAGCAGAGTTGTTGGGACCTATTCAAACTCCCGAGTTTGCTGAAAAAAGCGTGAGCAAACGCCTGGGGATGGACCTTGAAAATATAGATATACAAATGACCCGTATGGGAGGTGGTTTCGGCCGTAGGCTTTATGGACATTTCCTTGTAGAAGCTGCCGTTATTTCTAATAAAATGGGAGCGCCAATAAAACTTGTTTATACCCGGGAGGATGATATGACCAACGGCGTTTATCGACCCGCATACCATGTTACCTACCGTGCGGCTCTGGATGGGAATAATAATCTTACCGCATTTCATGTGAATGCAGGTGGTATTTCTGAAAGTCCTCTTTTTGCCAATCGTTTTCCTGCTGGGGCAATTGATAATTACCTTGCCGAGAGCTGGGCGATCGAATCGAATATTTCGATAGGTGCCTTCAGGGCTCCAAGATCAAATTTTATTGCGGGAGCAGAACAGTCATTTTTAGATGAACTCGCTGAAGAAATGGGAAAAGATCCTATTCAGTTTCGCCTGGATATGCTGAAACGTGCAGAAAATGATCCGGTAGGAGAGGAAAACGATTATGATCCGGCCCGTTATGCAGGTGTTTTAAAGCTGGTAAGGGATAAAGCCGGCTGGGATAACAGCAGTTCTACTTTAAACAGGGGAGTTGCTGCGTATTACTGCCATAATTCATACGTGGCGCAGGTCCTGGATATTAGCTTAAAAAATAATGAACCCGTCATAGATAAAGTTATTTGTGCGGTAGACTGCGGAATTGTGGTGAATCCTGATGCAGCCTTGAATATGGTAGAAGGTGGAACTATTGATGGGATTGGACATGCGTTGTATAGCGAGATAACATTTAAAGATGGTATTACCCAACAAAGCAATTTTGATACCTACAGGCTTATTCGTCATCAGGAAGCTCCAAGCAAAATTGAAGCGTATTTCGTCGATAACGGCATAGATCCTACGGGACTTGGAGAGCCGCCATTTCCGCCGGTGCAGGGGGCTTTGGCAAATGCACTTTACAAAGCAACAGGAAAAAGGTTTTATAAGCAACCCTTCATAACCGAATTGAAAAGTGCCAGTAGAGATTTGAAAACCTAACAGGATCGCTTTCAAATATGAAGTGAGCATAAAGTAAACACGATACTAACCCTGATGGAGCTATGCGAATTACTCCCGATAGCTATCGGGAGACCAATAAAAAACGCTTGTGTTGAGCGCAGTCGAAATAATAAGAATCTACATTTGAAAAAGATCAAATTTAAATGTTGGGTAGAAGACGAAGGCGAAAAATTTTATGGTCCCGGGCCTCATCAATTGATCAAAAGCATTCAGAAGGAAGGATCACTTTCAAAAGCTGCCGGGCAGATGAAGATGTCATATAAAAAAGCCTGGGATTTAGTTCAGCGATTAAATAATAAATCTGAAGAGCCCTGGGTTATTCTGAAAAAAGGCGGACAACATGGGGGCGGGGCTGAAATTACCCCGCATGCAATTAAAGCCATGCAGGAATACGAGAAATTACAACATAAAATCAGCGAGCTTCTTGAGCAGCAGGAAGGTTTTATTGAAGTTTTAAAATGAAGGATGTCTGAAAAGGTTTTTCAAACGTCATTCTGAACCTGCCCGTTCGTTCAAGCAGGTTTATTTCAGAATCTAATTGAGTATAATTCAAAATAAGTTAGAAGCTGAAACATCCCGATAGCTATCGGGACAGCTTGACGAAAACAGTTCTTTTCAGACAGTTTAAATACCGATATATACGCGAATACATAACGAAAATGGCAGCAAAAAGGAAAATATATCTCGACTACAATGCAACCACACCGGTTGATGTTAGAGTAGTTGATACCATGTTGCCATATTTTACTGAAAAATTCGGAAATGCCAGCAGTGACCATGTATTTGGTTGGGATACCGGGGAAGCGGTTGAAAATGCCCGGGAGCAAATCGCCGGGTTGCTAAATTGTAAACCCAGCGGTATCACTTTTACTTCTGGCGCTACAGAAGCCGCCAACCTTGCCCTATTTGGATTTTGCGAAAGAAACCAATCCAAAGGGAATCAAATTATAACTTGTAAAAACGAGCATAAAGCGATTCTGGATACAATGAATGCTCTGGAAAAAAAAGGTTTTGAGGTTACCTATCTGAACGTGGATATTGAAGGGAATATCGATCTCAAGGAATTAGAGCAGGCTGTTACTTCCAGGACAATTCTGGTTTGTCTAATGATGGCAAATAATGAAACCGGCTTGATCCACCCAATGAATGATATTGAAAAAATAGTTCATTCAAAAAAAGCGAAGCTTATGAGTGATATCACTCAGGCTGTGGGCAAGATTCCGATAGACCTAAAAAAGCTGAATTTAGATCTGGCGATCTTCTCTTCCCATAAGATTTACGGGCCCAAAGGTGTTGGTGCTTTATATATCAATAAAAAAAACAAAGTGGATATCAATCCTCATTTTTTTGGTGGCGGGCAGGAAAAAGGAATGCGTCCCGGCACAATGAATGTCCCCGGAATTGTAGGCTTTGGAAAAGCTGTTGAAATTGCCTTTTCTGAAATGGAAGGAGAATCAGCAAGAATTTTGAAATTGAAAAATAAGCTGGAAAACGACTTGAAAAATATCGAAGGCGCAATAATTAATTCTGAAGCTTGTGACCGACTTCCCAATACAACCAATATTTCATTTGAAAATATTGACGGCAATTCATTGCTACGAAAATTGAACAATCTTGCCATTTCGCGTGGTTCAGCCTGTACATCGAATACAATTCAGGCCTCCCATGTTTTAAAAGCAATGGGATTAAGCGATGAATTGGCGCTGTCGTCTTTTCGTATTAGTTTAGGGAGGGATACCAGCATTGAGGATATTGAAATTGCGGTAAAAGAGATAAATAAAACTGTAAATCAGCTAAAGAGAGCAATGGTATGAGGGAACTGGATGTCATCAGTTTAAAATATGAACTTCTTAAGGATCAGGGTGTGGATAGCGTTCTGGCCACTGTGGTTCATGTGGAGGGTTCCTCATATAGGAAAGCAGGAGCGAGAATGCTCATTGATGAATTTGGAAATATCACAGGGGCGATAAGCGGAGGCTGCCTGGAGGGCGATGCATTACGAAAAGCGCTTCATGCCTTGCATCAGCAAAAAAATAAACTGGTTACTTATGATACCAGCGATGAAGACGATGCAGTAATTGGCGCACAGTTAGGTTGCAATGGAATTATTCAGGTAATGTTTGAACCTTTGGATTATAAGGATGAACTTAATCCCTGTGAGTTGCTGAAAAAGCTAATTAATCAGAAGAATCCTCTGGCAATCGTGGTTCAGTTTAATCTGGATAAATCAAAAGATCAGCCTGGAACAAAATTGGTGATTTCTGAAAATTCAGAAGTTATTGGAAGTAATCCGGAAAGGGAAATATTCAATCATATCCTGGAACAAGCCCGGCTCACCCTGAAAAATAATAAATCTCATTTTGCTGAATATTTAATCGGCGAGGAAAGGCAGCATATTTTTATTCAGAATTATCAGCCGCCGGTAAAGCTTATCCTTGTTGGTGCCGGAAACGACGCTCAGATCCTGGCGCAGCAGGCCGATGTGCTGGGTTGGGATGTCGTAGTGACCGATGGCCGGCCCACCCACGCGAACAAAGAACGCTTTACTTCCTCCTGCCAGATAATCGTATCAAAACCAGAACAAACCCTGGAAAATATTGAAATTGACCATCGCAGCTGTTTTGTACTGATGAGCCATAATTACAATTATGATATGGCGGTATTGAAGTTGCTTTTAGCAGAAAAGACAATCCCATACATTGGAATTCTAGGTCCGTTAAAAAAGTACCAGCGTATGCTGAATGATTTAGAGGTTGAAGGATTTGATCTTACGACGGAAGAATTAAAAAAAATATATGCCCCGGTGGGGCTGGAAATTGGGGCAGAGACTCCGGCAGAGATCGGACTTTCAATTTTAGCTGAAATTCAATCGGTTTTAATGGGAAAGACTGCCAGATCTTTAAAGGAGAAAACCACTCCTATTCATGAGAAAAAGGAGAATCAATTTAAGCAGGTTCACATTTGAAGAAAAACACGAAAATAGGGGTTATAATTCTGGCCGCCGGAGCTTCCAGCCGACTTGGATATCCAAAACAGCTGGTGGAATTTAAAGGGATTTCCCTGCTTCAGCATAGTATTGATGTTGCGGAATCGCTGGAATTTGATGTCAAAATCCTTGTTTTAGGCGCAAAGGAGGATGAAATCAATAAGAAAATCAACAGCAGGAATTTTGAATTGGTGATCAACGAAAACTGGGAAGAAGGAATGTCCACGAGTATCAGGAAAGGAATTTCTGAAGCTCTAAGAATTGAAAGGGAACTGGAACATATTCTTATGCTGCTTTCAGATCAGCCTTTTGTAAATAAAGAAAAAATTCAGGAGTTGATAAGAGTTCAACTGAATAACAATAAGCAGGCGACATTTTCAGAATATGCAGGGGATGTTGGAGTTCCTGCCATCTTTTCCAGGGAAATTTTTTCAGAATTAAAAAAGCTGAAGGGAGATCAGGGGGCTAAAAAATTGATATATAAAAATGATTTTCAATTTGGGACAGTCCATTTTGAAAATGGAAATTTTGATGTGGATACCACTGCAGATGTGGAATTGCTAAAACGAATGGAAGAAGAATGAAGCTGACTAAAAATTATTTTGGAATAACTGCTGAAACCCCGGTTAAAAAAGGGGATACAGTAAAATGTTTCTTAATTTCCTGATATGCCCATAGAATATCTCCCGTACATATTTTTCTTCATTGCATTATTTTACAGTTCCGTAGGTTTTGGTGGCGGATCCAGTTACCTGGCCATCTTAAGTCTTTTTCTCACCGATTTTTATGAAATACGCTCTACGGCCCTTGTGCTGAATATTTGCGTGGTGAGCATTGGCACGATCATGTTCATAAGGCACCGGATATTTAATTTCAAATTATTCTGGCCATTTATGCTATTCAGTATACCGCTTGCATTCCTGGGTGCGCAGCTCAGGCTTTCACAGACAATCTTTTTCCTGATCCTGGGTTCTGCCTTAATCCTTTCCGGATTATTCCTGACCCTGAAATATCTGCAGAAAAAAATCGAATCAAAGAAGTTCTCCAATCCTAAGAAATTTATGCTGGGAGGTTTTGTAGGATTGCTTTCCGGGATTTCCGGGATAGGGGGTGGGATATTTTTATCTCCGGTGCTTAACATCCTGAAATGGGCAAATCCAAGGATAATCGCATCCCTGGCTTCGGTATTTATTTTGGTGAATTCGGTTGCGGGCCTGGTAGGTTTAAACGTGGCAGGGACTTTTCAAATAAACTATAACCTCATTTTTCAACTTATTATTGCCGTTGTTCTGGGAGGGAGTATTGGATCCTATCTTTCCAGTAAAAGATTCAATCTGAAATTTCTGGGAATTCTTACTGCCATTCTTGTATTCTATGTGGGTCTCCGACTGATATTATTGCACGGGTTTGGGATTAAGATTTAGCGGTTTTAGGTAAAAAGAATTATGAATAGGTTCAGGCTGTTCTGCTCCATCTTACAGTCCGTTTAGCCATTCGAGATTTCGTTTGTCCATAGCTTCCTGAGAAATCAATCGTCCATTTTTAATGTCCGTTTCACTCATTTCGAGCATTTTTTTTTGTTCAGTGGTTAATTCCACAATTTCGGTATCTGCTGATCTTGAGGAAATCAGATTATCAAGTGCTATCAGGAAATCCTTAGGCTTGTGTAAGGTTTAAGCTTGTTATACTCTGGGTTTTTTTGGAAATAAAAAAAGGGGCTAATTTTTATTAACCCCCCCTTCCCCTCTTTCCTTCTAATCTAATTACTTAATTCCGTCATTAATGTGAACGTGTAGGACCAGGAATCATCTACGGTGTCAAACCACTTTACCCACATTTCATCTGCTTTTTCTTCACCTACAGCATCTGTATAGATTTTTGCGGGGCTATCTCTTGAAATATCTAAGTCTGCATACTTAGTAAATGGCAATACGACCATATATTCCGGAGACTCTGGCCCTCCAAATTGAAAGTCATACCAAACAGCACGCGGAGTCCCTTCTTTTTCCTTAATAGAATTACTAACAGCACTTATAACCTGTTCAAAGGCATAACCTTTATTGACCTTATAATACGTTACCCTGCAATATTTGGCATCGTCAGGCCATGATCTGCTGTAATCAGGCATTGTTTTAGCAATAGTCTGATCTACTTTTTCAACGTGTGGCCAAATAAAGTTCACTATGGTCATATAGCAGTCTTTTCCACGCTCATCCTCTTTGTCCAATTCTGCCCAATTTGGCATGTTTCCAGTCATAACATATACGTTTCCTTCTCCCTGGTCTCTACGCCACATACTCCAATTATTTTCTCCCTTATCTTTCAGATAGCATTCTTTCCAAAGTTTTACACCTTCCATAAATTGTGCATTGTGACCACTTTTAACGGTAATTTCCGATGCAGTTAAAAGTGTGGCTTCATTGTTTTGAGCAGTAAGGATATTGCTGCAAAAAATCGCAATAATAAATGTGCTCATGATAAGTCTGGTTGTTTTCATAATACAAGTGATTTAGTTAGTTTAAAAATGTGATATTTCACAGGTATAAGTAACTGTTATTCAGTCAGAATTATAACCAATTAAGGACGAAAGCCTCTATTTGCTGTCCGAAAAGCTGGAATTATTTAACAAAACAATTAAATGGTTTGTATCCGCTTAAACAGTTCTTCTATTAGAAATTAGCCAATGCTCTTGGAAATCAAATAGCGTGGAGTAGGGAGTTATCGGGATTGTTGGCCAGGTTGTTTGTTCGTTTATATCTAAAATTTTTTCAATTTATGCCAGTTTTTATTTTCCTGAATTTACTAAGCGCCTTGTGATGCATCTTATTTCTTCAGACATCGTCCTCTGGGCTCATCAGCCTCATGGAGCACAATTTCGGAATGCAGGAACTGTGCAGCCTCTGCTGAATCTTTCACTTTGGAAGCACTGCGTTCAAACATTTCTGATTCAAATCCGGTCAATACACTTTCCCGCATTCCAGCTTCTCGCCATTGGGATAAAGGTCTGCAACCTCTATGGATTCCCCGTGCCAGCGCTAGTGCATCCAGCAGCGCTTGATTCGCCCCTTGTCCTTTGAATGGACTCATTGGGTGAGCCGCATCTCCCATCAGCGTCACTTTCCCCCATTTCTCCAGCAATTCTGTTTCGGGTAATTCCCGGTCATACACCGGATAGCCGGAAACCTGAGCTTCCAGGGTCGCCGCTAAAATCTGGGGAATGGGATCGTGCCACTGAGTTCTGCGACAGGCTTCTTCCTTGAGTGCCTGAGCTCCCTTCGCACTTAAGACCTTAGCCTCGTTTTCCGGCATAGGGAAGCTAAGTTGCCACATCACCGAATCTGAAGTATAAGGCATCATGTAGATCCGCTCATTGCCATTGGCTGTTTGAAATACAGTGGCCGAGTCCAGCAATGAACTATCAAAACCTTCAAGAGCCGTCAAGGGACAAATACCTAAAATCACAATACAACCGAGGTAACGTAAAGGGGTACTGTCCTCACCAAGCAGCAACCTCCGCACCGAACTACGAATACCATCGGCTCCAACCACAAGATCCGCCCTGGAGCTTTTCATCTCCCCGTCTACCTGAAAGCTTAAAGCAACACCTTCACCCTCACATTCCTTAAAATCCATTAACTGGTGCCCCCATTGTACCGCATCATGTCCACCGAGTTGCTCAAGTAAAGCTAAGCGCAAAGACTGCCTTGAGATATGCACATTTGTACGTTTCGGCGATGTTTTCGCATCAGACGCTATCCACTTTCTATTCCCCCATTCCCCGATCACTTTTCCTTCTGTAGTATAAACCACATGTCTTGTTGAAATAACCCCTTCTTCCAATGAGAAAATACCCAATCCCTGGATCGCTTTACTGGCTTGTTGCAAAGTGAGTCCATATCCCTGAGATCGGGCATCGAAACCGCTATCGCGCTCATAAAGGGTAAATGGGATCCCGCGATGCAAACAAGCCACAGCTAAAGCCACTCCTCCTATACCACCACCAATAATAGCAACATGTGGGTAGTTATCTTTATCCGCTATAGGTTGGCTGGCA
Source organism: Gillisia xinjiangensis (assembly GCF_046298265.1). Classification (NCBI taxonomy): domain Bacteria; kingdom Pseudomonadati; phylum Bacteroidota; class Flavobacteriia; order Flavobacteriales; family Flavobacteriaceae; genus Gillisia; species Gillisia xinjiangensis. Next base: position 639,520 of record NZ_JBKAHK010000002.1, read on the forward strand.
GAAGAAATTAACCCGGATCCGCCACAGTTCAAGCATGAGTACAAATGACCCTTAGGACGAACTGGAGCCGTCCCTTCATTATTCGTTTTTTCAAATTGATTGAATTCCTTCTGGTATTGGAGTCTCACTTTCTTGCGGAGCCTCTGACTTTTTTTCCCGCGTCCCTGGCATTCCGTACATATAGTCCAGCTTGTGGCTGAATTTTCAATCTTCTTCAATTCCTCATTATTTAACGTGTTCCCGACTCCCATCTACAGGAAAAACCTGGCCGACGGGTTTGACCAGATTTTGTGGTATTCGTATAATAGACAAATTTTTAGAAAAGCATAAAATTGAAGCCTTTTTTATCCTCATTGAAGGTTAACCCGAGGTTTTTGATTTTATTTGTCAAAAAGCTAAATCAAAAAGGATTTAGCGATCCGGCAAAGATAGAATAAACAATGGAGTTAGAAATGTAGCGTAGATTAGGGACGTTCCCGATTTTTTTGAAATTTGTGATTTCTGAACTGCAATTAATTCTCCGAGTTACTCCTGGGTCAGTTGTCTTTACTTTTTGGCTCCTTTTATCATTTCCCCAAAACATCCAGTTTCAGGTCAAATTCATACTTGTCACGTGCTTTTGTTGCAACCTATCCAATATGTTTGTCTTTCATTTGGTCGAGCTTTCATTTTTTCTTCTTGGTTTTCATAACATTTGATTTTATTGATTAAAATATTCGTCCCTTATCTGTTTTGCATTCTCAATTTCAGCTTTTGGTGCTTTATAGACTTTTTAAAAATTCTGTGTGTTGAGATGACCAAAATCTCTGATCTGTCCCTTCTATCCCAAAATTCCAATAACCTGTATTGAAGTAGGCTGTACATTCGATTGCTAAGCTATTTTAGAGGATACTTATGTGTTTTTTTAAGAATGGATACTCGTGCACTGGGTAGCGAAAGTATTTCAGAGTAGGACTGTGATAGACTGGTTTTTGTATTTTCAAATCTTCAAAAAGGAATAATTCTATACCTTCCTCCTCGAATTAGATCTACGGAATTTTTTATAGGAGCCTGGGAATTAATTTTTATTCTGAACAAAAAAACCCGTCCAGGAATTGCTTTCCGGACGGATTTATTGACTAATTAAAAAAACTTATTTATTAAAATGCTCACATTCTTCCCCGGTCAGCAACCGGGATTGAATAAGAAATCGTTTTCCCAACGGGATTTCAAGGGAAAAACTGGAGCCTCTGCCATCGGTCAAATCTACCGTGAGATGCGTGTGTTTCCAATATTCAAACTGGTCGCGGCTCATATAAAAAGGCACTCCGGCTACTTCGCCCAAAAAAATATCATTATCGTCTATATAAAAATCTTCTTTGGGCAGCAACATTGGCGAAGAACCATCGCAGCAACCTCCGCTCAAATGGAAAATTACATCTCCATGCTGATGCTTCAGTTGCCGGACAATTTCTTCAGCTTCCTTTGTTATTTCAACTCTTTTTAAACTCATATTGCTGCTTAAAAGAATCCCAGTTTATTTTTATCGTAAGAGATCAACATGTTTTTTGTTTGTCGGTAATGATTTAACATCATCAAGTGGTTTTCCCTTCCGAAACCCGATTTTTTATATCCGCCAAAAGGAGCGTGTGCAGGATAATCGTGATAACAATTCACCCAAACCCGTCCGGCTTTAATGGCTCTCGGAATTTGATAAAGTTGATGCGCATCTCTTGTCCAAACCCCGGCACCCAAACCATACATAGTATCGTTGGCAATTTCTATAGCTTCGGCTTCATCTTTAAAAGTACAAACTGAAAGCACCGGTCCAAAAATCTCTTCCTGGAAAATCCGCATTTTATTATGCCCTTTAAAAATCGTTGGCTGAATATAGAAACCTTTTTCCAGGTCTCCTTTTAATTTTTTAACGCCGCCGCCGCACAACACTTCGGCGCCTTCTTCTTTCCCGATCTTAATGTAGGAAAGGATCTTTTCCTGTTGATCGTTAGAGGCCTGGGCACCCATCATTGTAGTCATTTCAAATGGATCTCCCATAACAATGGCTTCTGTTCTTTCAACTACCCGTTTGATAAAGGCATCGTAAATATCCTCCTGAATCAGCAATCTGGTTGGAGCGGTACAAACTTCGCCCTGGTTGAAAGCAAACAGCACGGCTCCTTCAATACATTTATCCAAGAACGCATCGTCGTGATCCATAATGCTGTTAAAAAATATATTCGGGGATTTTCCGCCCAATTCCATAGTTACGGGATTCAGGTTTTTGGATGCGTACTGCATAATTAATTGTCCGGTGGTGGTTTCGCCGGTGAAGGCAACTTTGTCCACAAGAGGACTTGATGCAAGAGGTTTTCCCACTTCAGGACCAAAACCGTGCATTACATTAAACACTCCGGGTGGCAATAAATGGGCGATTTTTTCTGCTAAAAATGTCGCCGAAGTCGGGGTTTGTTCCGCAGGTTTTAAAATCACACAGTTTCCCGCAGCAAGCGCGCCGGCAACTTTCCATGCCAACATAAGCAATGGGAAATTCCAGGGAATAATTTGTGCAACAACCCCAAGAGGTTCCCGAATGATAAGTGAAAGGGTGTTTTCATTGAGTTCAGTGGCGGAGCCTTCTTCGGCACGGATCACTGATGCAAAATATCTGAAATGATCAACAGCCAAAGGCACATCGGCATTCACCGTTTCCCGGATTGCTTTCCCGTTATCTGCCGTTTCCATTTCAGCAAATTCCTTTGCATTTTCCTGAATAACATCGGCAATTTGCTGTAAAATTGAAGCTCTTTCAGCAACAGATGTTTTTCCCCAGGCATCCTTCGCCTTATTTGCAGCAGCCAGTACCAGTTTCACATCTTTTTCGTTGGAACGCGGGTACTTCGCAAGCAGTTTATTATTTACCGGGGAATGATTTTCGAAGTATTGACCATCAACAGGATCAACAAATTTCCCGTCGATAAAATTGCCGTATTTCTCCTTAAATTTAGGTTTTGAATAATTCATAGTGTTTTTTTAATTTAATTGATTGTAAAATACTATATTTAATCATATAAAAACTTGAACATTCCTGCATTTTACTATGACAAAACTACTCAATTAATAAAAATTCTATACTTTGAATGCTAATTTATTAAAACACGAAAACAGCCGTAAACTCAATACGCTTATTGAGAATAGGACGATTTACAGCGCAGATTATGCTGAACTGAATGTTTTTGAAACTCATATAATTTCCGAAAAAGTAGATCTGCAATTTGGCTTCCCCGTAATTGCAAGTATGCTTAGCGGAAAAAAAATAATGCACCTGAAAAACAAAGAAGCATTCGAGTTTTTTCCGGGGGAATCGGTAGTGCTTCAGGCAAATGAAAAGATGACAATCGATTTTCCAATTGCCGCAGCCAATAGCCCAACACGTTGTTTAGCTCTGGGAATATCTCCTGATAAAATAAAGGAAACGGTTGAACTTTTTAACGAAAATACCCGGACAGAATTTGAAAATGATATTCATAATTTTGAGGAGAGTTCCATTCATTTAAATAACAATGAACAGGTTCAGTTTATTTTGGACAGGATTTTTACTACTTTTTTAGGAAGCAATAAGGCCAAAGATGCTTTGGTAGACCTTATGGTTAAAGAATTAATTATAAGATTATTACAAACCAGGGCAAAATCTATGTTGGTTGACAATTCAATTCTTTTTGACAATAACAGGATGGCATTTATTGTAAAATATCTGCGTGAGCATTTAACAGAAAATATCAGTGTAAATAAACTGGCAGATAAGGCTTGTATGAGCACTTCCAATTTTCACAGAATCTTCAAAAATACCATAGGCGAGAGCCCAATTGATTTTTTAAACGGAGAGCGCATTAAATTCGCAAAAAATCTCATAGAGAATACATCCGCCAGATTTACGGACATCGCTGCTAAAGTAGGATTTAATAATACCAGCTATTTTAACCGGCAATTTAAACGCATTGAAAAAATAACACCTAATCAATATAGGAACATGGCAAGGATGAAAAGTGAAGGGTAATTGATGAAAACCAGGAGACTTTAGAGGAATTAGTTGTAGTCGTATTTATTAGCAGACCTCACAGGTTTTTAAAACCTGTGAGGTCTTAACTTCTAATCACCAATATAGGTGTTAATATTAATAGATCTCGATTCCGCAGTTTCATAAAAGAAAGGATAAGACAGGCGTGGGTAAAATTACAACAGGTAAGGTTCTGACTTTCAGTGAAGAACCACTAAATTATTTAAACTGGATATCGGAAATTTTATAAACAGGGACAGGTGTGTTTAAATTTTTCTGCGATATTTGTGACCTATGAATTAATAATTTTTAAATCAGAATATTGTGTGCGGAATTGTATGTGCGTTTGAATTAAAGGAATCTTCTGAAACACTAAGGCCCCAACTGTTGAGCATGGCAAAATGCCTGCGTCACCGTGGCCCGGACTGGAGCGGGATCTATAGCAATGAAAAAGCCATTTTGGCTCATGAGCGACTGGCGATTGTGGATCCTACCTCCGGAAAACAACCTTTGTTAAGCGAAGATAAAAATTTGGTCTTGTCTGCCAATGGCGAAATATATAATCATCAGGCGTTGCGGAAGCAGTTTGAGGGAAAATATAACTTTCAAACCAAGTCCGATTGTGAAGTAATCCTTGCCTTATATAAGGAAAAAGGAACAAAATTTCTGGATGAGCTCAACGGCATTTTCGGCTTTGCATTGTATGATGTGGAAAAGGATGAATATCTCATTGCCCGCGATCACATGGGGATCATTCCGCTATACATAGGCTGGGACCAGAACGGAACTTTTTATGTTGCTTCCGAATTAAAAGCACTTGAAGGACATTGTACCAAAATAGAACTATTTCCGCCCGGGCACTATTTGTCCAGTAAGGAAGAAGGATATCAGAAATGGTATAAACGGGACTGGATGGATCATGAGAATGTGAAGGACAACGAGGCCAGCATTGCTGAATTGCGGGAAGCGCTGGAAGCAGCTGTACACCGTCAGTTGATGAGTGATGTGCCTTATGGGGTTTTGCTTTCAGGCGGACTTGATTCCTCAATTACTTCAGCATTGGCAAAAAAATATTCAGATAAACGAATTGAAAGCGGGGATACCGATGCCGCCTGGTGGCCAAGATTACACTCTTTTGCAACCGGGCTGGAAGGCTCGCCAGATCTTGCTGCGGCAAGAAAAGTGGCCGAATATCTGGACACGGTGCATCACGAGATAAAATTTACGATTCAGGAAGGTATTGATGCTATTAAAGATGTTATTTATCAGCTGGAAACCTATGATGTAACCACCATAAGGGCTTCTACTCCTATGTATTTAATGGCGCGTGCTATTAAAGCGATGGGAATAAAAATGGTGCTTTCAGGAGAAGGTGCCGACGAGATCTTTGGCGGATATTTATATTTTCATAAAGCACCTAATGCAAAAGAATTTCACGAAGAAACCGTGAGAAAACTCGATAAGTTGCATCAATATGACTGCCTGAGGGCAAATAAATCCCTTGCTGCCTGGGGAATTGAAGGGAGAGTTCCTTTTCTTGATAAGGAATTTATGGATGTTGCCATGAGGCTAAATCCGCAGGAGAAAATGATCAACGGGGAGCGCATGGAAAAATGGATCTTGCGAAAAGCTTTTGAAGATTACCTTCCGGCCAGTGTGGCCTGGAGACAAAAAGAGCAGTTTTCAGATGGGGTTGGTTATAGCTGGATCGATACTTTAAAAGAGATGGTTAATACCCAGGTGAGCGATGAACAATTAAAAAATGCTCATTTCAAATTCCCTGTTCAGCCACCAAGAAGCAAGGAAGAATTTTTTTACAGATCGATTTTTACTGAGCATTTCCCCAGCGATGCCGCGGCGCTTTCTGTTCCTTCGGTAGCTTCGGTTGCCTGCAGTACGCCAACAGCTTTAGAGTGGGATGAGTCTTTCAGGAATTTGAATGATCCTTCGGGAAGGGCAGTGGCAAACGTGCACTCTGAAGCTTATAAAAAAGATGAAAAAGCCGAAGCTTTAAAAGCGGAGTAATATCAGAACATTCAAATTACAAACCTCACAGCACTGAAAGTCCAGGCTTGTGAGGTTTTTTTATACGCCAAAATGTAAAAAAGCATCTTCCAAATGTTCTATTTTGGTGCCGCTTTTGTTTTTAATAATGCCCATAATATCAAACCGCACCTGAACATCCAAATTATGATCGGTTACAAAATGATCCACCGCTTTTACCATGCGCTGAATTTGTTTTGCTTTTAAAAATTCCTGTGGACTTCCAAAATCAGGAGTGCTTCTCGTTTTTACTTCGATTATAGCCAGCACATTTACTTTTCGCGCGATGATGTCTACTTCAGCTTTTTGATATTTGAAGTTTCTGGCTACGATTTTATATCCTTTCTTCAGAAGAAATGCAACCGCAAGATCCTCTCCTTTTTTACCGAGTTCGTTATGTGCCGCCATATTTCGCTTTTATGGATCATTTTTCAGTTAGGGAGGAACCATTAAAATTACTTAATGTTCAGCATTACAGGTGTGGGGGATATTACTGATATTTGAGCGCTTGTTTGGTTTAGTTTTTAAAGATCAGGGTTTGCACTTTAAGATTTAAAGCTGCTATTTCTTCCGCAGAAGCTTTAATGATATGATCTCCGTAAAACGCTCCGGGTATATTTCTGGCTTCTAGAAATACAAAAAGACCGCTGTTTTCAAATTTCCCGTCATTCCAATCTACTGCGCCGCTGTAGTCCCATCCAAATCCATAGAAGTAGACTTGTTTGCCGTTTAGCTTGTTTAATTGGTTAAAAGTGGTTCCAATTCCAATTCCGGTGGAGGATTTCCAGTTTCCTTTATCGGTAAACCGGATATCGTTTATTTCTGTGCGCTCTAAATCTTTCCAGGTTATTTCCAAATGGTTGGGAGTATTGGGGAATAAAATGCAATAAGGCCGTTCTTCTGTTCCTTCTTCATAAATTCCTATTGCTTCCTTTATATCGGCATCCGGGTAGCGGGTTTTTATCTCTTCGGAAGTTAATTTTACAAGATCTTCAATCACAAATCTGTCGGCAGGGATGGCTAAAGGTTGGTTAGCAGTTTTACAGGATGCCAGGCTCAACACTGTGAGCAGGAGGAATAATTTTTTCATTGGTTAAGTTTGGATAAAAATAGACAGAATTCCCATACAGAAACTGTCTTTTACAAGATTTTAACTTGTACTATTTAGTAGTTGCTTACCTTTACGGACTAAAAAAATTTCAGGAATAAATGAGCACTTTTCAACAAAGATATACCATTACAGCAGCATTGCCTTATACAAACGGCCCTATACACATTGGACATTTAGCAGGTGTGTACGTTCCGGCCGATATTTATGCGCGGTTTTTAAGAATGCAGGGAAATGATGTGGCTTTTGTATGCGGAAGCGATGAGCACGGAGCAGCTATCCCGATGAAAGCCAAAAAAGAAGGAATTTCTCCACAAAAACTCATAGATAAATACCACAGCATTATTAAGAAGTCTTTTGTTGATTTTGGGGTGTCCTTCGATAATTATTCCAGAACTTCAGCTAAGATTCATCACGAAACAGCTTCTGAAATCTTCAGAAAATTATATGAAGACGGAAAGTTTATTGAAGAAACTACCCAGCAGCTTTATGATGCCGAGGCCGACCAGTTTCTTGCCGATCGTTTTGTAACCGGAACCTGTCCCAAATGCGGAAATGAAGAAGCTTATGGAGACCAATGTGAAAGCTGTGGCTCTTCCCTTAATGCAACCGATCTTATCAATCCGAAATCGGCCATTTCTGGTGCAGTGCCTACAATGAAGGAAACCAGGCATTGGTTTTTGCCTTTGGATCAATATGAAGATTGGCTGAAGGAATGGATCCTGGTGGGGCACAAAAAGGACTGGAAAGTAAATGTTTACGGGCAGGTGAAATCTTGGATCGATGACGGCTTGAAACCCCGTGCAGTAACGCGTGACCTGGATTGGGGAATTCCCGTACCGGTTGAAGGTGCAGAAGGGAAGGTGCTTTATGTATGGTTTGATGCTCCCATTGGCTATATCTCTTCTACAAAAGAATGGGCAGAACGGGAAGGAAAGAATTGGGAGGATTACTGGAAAGCAAAAGATACCAAACTGATACATTTTATAGGAAAGGATAACATCGTTTTTCATTGTGTTATTTTTCCCATCATTTTAAAGGCAGAAGGAAGTTATATTTTGCCGGAAAATGTTCCTGCAAATGAATTTTTAAACCTGGAAGGAAAGAAGCTTTCCACTTCCAAAAATTGGGCGGTTTGGTTGCACGAATACCTTGAAGATTTTCCTGGCCAGCAGGATGTGCTGAGGTATGTTTTAACAGCCAACGCTCCGGAAACCAAGGACAACGATTTTACCTGGAAGGATTTTCAGGCCAGGAACAACAATGAACTGGTGGCCGTTTTTGGGAATTTTATCAATCGAGTAGTGGTGCTTACAGATAAGTATTACGAAGGCGAAGTTCCTTCCCCCGGAATTTATTCTGAAGTGGATGAACAAACCCTTGCCACTTTAAGAGCATATCCTGCAGTAATTGCAAGCTCTATTCAGAAATACAGATTCCGCGAGGCACAGGGAGAATTGATGAACCTGGCCAGACTTGGAAATAAATACCTTGCAGATGAAGAGCCGTGGAAAGTTATTAAAAGCGATGAGGAACGCGTGAAAACCGTTATGTATGTAGCTTTGCAAATAGCTTCAGCCCTTGCAACCTTAAGCGAACCGTTTTTGCCCTTCACTTCAGCAAAATTGAAAAAAATATTGAATATGGAACAGGAAAGTGTTCCTTCTCCGGGAAAAGAAGCAATCTTATGGGATGAGATCTCAACCAAAGAAGCCTTGCTTTCATCCGGACATAAAATAGGAAAAGCCGAATTGCTTTTCAGCAAAATAGAGGAAGAACAAATTCAGGAACAATTGGAAAAACTGGAAGCTACCAAAGCCGCTAACAAAGCAGAAAATAAAAAACTGGAACCACAAAAAGAGACCGCAACATTCGAAGATTTCTCTAAAATGGATCTGCGTACAGGTACCATTGTGGAAGCCACAAAGATGCCAAAAGCCAATAAGCTGCTTGTATTGAAAATTGATACAGGATTGGATATTAGAACCATCGTTTCCGGAATCGCAGAAAGTTTTAAACCGGAAGATATCATAGGTAAAAAAGTAACCGTTATGGTTAACCTTGCTCCCAGAAAATTACGCGGAGTAGAAAGTCAGGGAATGATCCTGATGACCGAAGATGCCAAGGGGAAACTGGTGTTTTTGAATCCTGATACCGATGGGGTTGAGAATGGGACGGTGATTTCTTAGCAAGAAGTTCTCGACGCAGCCTGTCCTGAGCGAAGTCGAAGGGCTCGAACTGACAGCAATGGTCACCCCGAGCGCAGTCGAGGGGTTGGTAGGTCATCTAAATTATTCTTATGAAGCGCTACTATGTTTACATACTCGAATGTTCAGATGAACTGCTATATACTGGTATCAACAATAATATAGAGCGAAGATTGACGGAACATAATTCAGGATTAAACAAACGTAGTTTTACTCATAAAAGAAGGCCGGTAACTTTAAAATTCCACCAGGAATTCATTGATGTCAATCAGGCAATTTATTTTGAAAAAAAGATAAAAAGATGGAGTGCCCAAAAGAAAAGAGCTTTAATTGAGGGAGATTTTGATATGTTACAGATTCTGGCTGAATGCAGAAATGCAACTCATAATAAATATAAACCTGAAGATGAGTAGGTTCATTGGTTCTCGTCTGCGCTCGAACTGACAGCAAAGTCACCCTGAGCGCAGTCGAAGGGTCATTCGAATGCAGGACTTTCATTAAAGCAACCAGTTCTCGACTCAGCCTGTCCTCCGCGAAGGCGAAGGCTCAAATTGACAGAACTGGCTCTAAAAAAAATAATGCTCAAAATCGCCTACCATCCAATTTACAAACATCCTTTACCAGAAGGGCATCGTTTTCCAATGGAAAAATATGAGCTGCTTCCAAAACAACTGCTTCATGAAGGAAGTTGTACCGAAGACAATTTTTTTATGCCGGGAATGCCGGAAGAAGATTTTATCCTCGCGGTGCATGATGAAACTTATTTCCGGGCATTACAGGATTTAAGTCTGGATAAGAGGGCAGGGAGAAAAATTGGTTTTCCGCTTTCGGAAGCTTTGGTAAAACGGGAGCAAATCATTGCCGATGGAACCATAAAAGCCAGTGAATTTGCCCTGCAACATGGAATTGCGATGAATATCGCCGGCGGAACCCATCACGCCTACACAAATCATGGGGAAGCATTTTGTTTGTTAAACGATCAGGCAATCGCGGCCAGATACCTTCAGAAAAAAAAGCTGGCTGAAAAAATTCTTATTGTCGATCTGGATGTGCACCAGGGAAATGGTACGGCAGAAATATTTGAAGGTGATCCTTCGGTCTTTACCTTCTCGATGCATGGAAAGAACAACTATCCCTTTAAAAAGGAATTATCAAATCTGGATATTGAATTGCCAGATGGTACCGGGGATATAGAATATCTGGATATTCTAAAAAACACACTGCCTGATTTAATAAATGATCACGCACCCGATTTTATCTTTTATTTAAGCGGGGTAGATATCTTATCCACCGATAAACTTGGAAAGCTGGGCTGTTCTGTAGCAGGATGTAAAGAGCGAGACAGGTTTGTGCTTCAAACCTGTAAAGACCATAAAATTCCTGTGGAAGTGAGTATGGGTGGAGGGTATTCTCCGGATATTAAAACTATTATTGAAGCTCATGCGAACACCTATAGAATGGCACAGGAGATCTATTTTTAACCCTCATTGAGGGTTTAACCCGCCTGACGCACAAACAGGTTTCCGTGATGCCAGCCCTTTCTAATAGACCGGGATTTCATCTAAATAGTGGAGATTTCTACCTTCGAAATAGCTCGTGTGCTTGTCACGAAATAATTAATTTTCTACTTAGCGAAGAAATTCTCAAAAATTAAGTACTCCGGAAAAAGAGTTTTCCGGAGTACTTAGTGACTGTCCCTTTTAATGGAAAGCCTGGATAGAATAAGCATATGAGCTTATTTTCCCATTAACAGCAACTCATTACAGACGATTTCTGTAATGTAGCGTTTGTGGCCTTCCTTATCCTCATAACTTCTGGAGGTAAGTTTTCCTTCAACTCCCACTTCTTTTCCTTTCGGAACATAATTTTCGATAAGTTCAGCGGTTTTGCCCCAGGCAATAATATTGTGCCATTGGGTGTCTGTGATCTTTTCGCCTTTGGAGTTTTTGTAAGACTCATTGGTTGCGATGGAGAATTTTGCCAGCTTTTTACCGGATTCAAGATTCAGGATTTCAGGCTCGTTTCCTACGTGGCCAATCAGTTGAACTTTGTTTCTTAAAGTGCTCATAACGATAGAATTTATTGCAGTTGAAAATCATTGGTTCATTTCAACAGTACAAACTTAGAGCAGGAACTTAGCCTTAGTCGGTTGTGAAGGGTTTGTTTTCGTTTACTTTCGTTTGTAAGCGTTTGTTGTCGGCTAAAGTGTTGATGATTCGGGTTATTATGTCCTCGTTTTAAACACAAAACACTAAAAAGCGACTTTTTAAACCTCCATGTTTTATATATCGCTGTTTAATGATTAATATCACACAGCTTTCAGTTAAATTATTAGATGAAATTCATTATTTTAGTGTCTTTTATATGTTGAGGTTAAACCTAAAGATTTGCTTTCCCAGATGCAGATTTGATTCGAAAAATTGGTTAGACACTAATAAAAAATATCCCCGAACTATACTTAATCTATAACCTTATGGCAAGCCCAAAAGGTATGATTTGGAAAATACTTTTAAAATCGAGGCAGGCGGGTTAAACTTTCAATGAGGGATTAAAATGAGAATGGAACAAAAGAAACAAATATCCGGGGAAGCATGGCATTCGATGGAAGATTCCGGGATCTTCGATAAGTTAAACGTGTCAAAAGGCGGCCTTTCCCCTGAAGAGGTGAAATCCAGGCGTGAAAACTACGGGGAGAATAAACTTCCGGAAGGCAAGAAAGTTACCCTGTTGGAAATCATCCTTCATCAGTTGCTAAATCCGCTTATATATATTCTTATCGCTGCTGCAATTGCGTCTGTTGCAATTGGGGAAGCTAAAGATGCAATTTTTATTTTTCTTGTGATTGTCATCAACACTGCAATTGGTGCGTACCAGGAATATACTGCTGAAAAAAGCGCTACCACATTGCAAAAACTTTTAAGATTTAAGGCAAATGTGCGAAGGGAGGGAAAACAACTGTCTATACCTTCTGAAGAGCTGGTTCCGGGGGATGTGGTTTTACTGGAATCTGGAATTAAGGTTCCGGCCGATATTCGGCTTATCGAATCGTCGGGACTTGAAATGGATGAAAGTCTCTTAACGGGAGAATCGGTATCGGTAAAAAAGAAGTCTGGAACCCTTGCTGAAAACCTTGGAATTGCAGAACGAACAAATATGGCATTTGCTGGTTCCACCGTGCTTTACGGACGTGGCTGGGGTGTGGTTGTTTCCACAGGTTTAGAAACCGAAGTTGGAAAGATTTCCATGCATGTTACAGAGTCCGAGTCGGCTAAGCCTCCACTGGTGCAGCGTATGGAGAAATTCATTCAGCAAATCGGCATCCTTATAATCGTGCTCAGTTTAATCATTGGGGTTATGCTTTATTTGCAGGGATCAGGCCTAATGGATATTTTCTTTTTTGTGGTTGCCCTGGCAGTTTCTGCAATTCCTGAAGGTTTACCAGTAGCACTTACGGTTGCCCTGTCTATTGCTGCCAAACGCATGGCAAAACGCAATGTGATTGTACGCAAACTCAACTCGGTTGAAAGTCTTGGCAGTTGCACCGTTATAGCAAGTGATAAAACAGGGACGCTCACAGTGAACGAACAAACTGCCAAAAGAGTGATTTTACCGGACGGGAGTATTTTTAACATAGAAGGAGAAGGCTATAACGGAGATGGTAAAGTTTTTAGGGAAAATGAACCGGAGAGGGAAATATCTTTTTCCGAAAACAGGGAGCTCCAGAAAATTTGCAGAATTGCTGTTTGTGCCAATGAGGCCAGCCTGACTAAAGAAAATGACAAATGGGTTCACAATGGTGATTCCATGGATGTCGCTTTATTGGGGATGAGCTACAAGTTTGGTTTAAATCCCGTTTCCGCTGAAGAAGATCAAGCTGATTTAATTCCTTACGAATCGGAAAGAAAATTTTCCGCAGCATTCTGTAAAAATTCCAATATCGATTTAAAAGGTGCTGTGGAAACCGTTCTTGATTTTTGTGATACCATGTCTATTGATGGTTCCCCTGTTGAACTTGACAGGGATTTAATTTTGGAGCAAGCCGATAAATTGGCTAAACAAGGCTATAGGGTTCTTGCATTTGCCAACAGAAAATTTCCCGATTATGAAAAGAAAAAAGATTATAAACCGGAAGATATTCCAACACTCACTTTTTACGGACTTGTAGGCTTTATCGATCCATTGCGCAAGGAGGCCAGGGGATCTGTAGAACAATGCAAGAAGGCAGGAATTAAGGTAATTATGATCACCGGAGATCATCCCTCCACAGCCAAGACACTTGCATGCGAATTGGGAATTGCCAATGAAAATACCAAAGTGATAAATGGGAAAATGCTCCAGGAAGCCAATTCCCCTAATACGAAGGCATATAAAGACCTTGTGGCATCTGCAACGGTATTTGCCCGGGTATCGCCATCGCAAAAACTGGAGATTGTGGATGTTTTAATTGGGGAGGGAGAATTTGTCGCGGTTACCGGAGATGGAGTCAATGATGCTCCCGCTTTAAAGAGGGCAAATATAGGTGTGGCTATGGGTTCAGGAACCGATGTCGCAAAGGAAGTAGGATCTATGATTGTAGTAGACGATAATTTCTCTTCGATTGTAGCCGGGGTAGAAGAAGGGAGGTTTGCATATGACAATGTACGGAAAGTGATTTATCTTCTTATTTCTACCGGAGCAGCAGAAGTAATTCTTTTTATTTGTTCGATCCTGGCCGGTCTTCCCCTTCCCTTGCTCGCCGTGCAATTGCTTTGGCTTAACCTTGTAACTAACGGGATCCAGGATGTTGCCCTTGCTTTTGAGAAAGGAGAGCCCGGCGCCATGAAGCGAAAACCTAGGAGTCCAGCCGAGAAAATTTTTAATCCGTTAATGGTGAAGCAAACCCTGGTTTCCAGCGTTACCATAGGAATTATAGTTTTTGGGTTCTGGTTTTGGCTCAACAACTATACTCAAATGGAAGAATTTCATGCCAGGAATCTCATTTTGCTTTTAATGGTATTCATGCAAAACTTTCATGTTTTCAATTGCCGTTCCGAAAGGGTTTCCACCTTTAAAATTCCCCTAACAAGAAATGTGCTCCTGGTATTTGGAGTGCTTATCGCCCAGGGGATACACGTGTTGAGCATGCAAATTCCATTTATGCAAAACATTCTTAGGATTGAACCTATTACAGTAAGTGAATGGTTTTATATTCTGCTGTTGGCCGTTCCCATAATTTTGGTAATGGAACTATTTAAACTATTCAATGTCAAAAAGGATAAAAGAGCCAACCCAGTTGAAATAAATTCCCGGAATTGATGTCAGATTTTATATATTACCACAAAATGAAAGGCAGTTGTCTTTCCGCTATAATTTTAGATAAAAATAGAAGAATACTATGTCGTTTAAAAAATTAAATACCCCATTAACAGAAACACTGGAAAGACTGGGTTATGAGAATCCGCTCCCGTTTCAAAAAAAGGTTTTGTCTAAGATAAAAAGCGGAATGAACTTGTTTGGGATTGCTCCTGAAGGAAGTGGAAAAACCACAGCATTAATTATAAGTGTGATTCAAAAACTGGAAAGTGAATCTTTTGAAGATGCTCCACGGGCAATTATTGTCGTAAAGGATAAAGAAGCAGCCCTGGAACTTGAGGATAAATTTAAAACTTTCACAAGGTTTATGGATCTCCGGATATTCAGTGCTTATGATCAACCGGATCTTGACATGCAAAAAGGGGAAATTTATGAGGGAGTTGATATTGTTATTGCCACTCCAAACAAATTATTTAAACTTTTCAAGGCCACAGGAATTAATGTTAGTCAGTTAAAATTATTCATTGTGGACGATGCCGAGTTTCTTCTTAAAAACAGCGCTTATAACGACCTTATTCGTATTCCGCCACATATCACAAAGTGTCAGTATTTGATATTTTCAACTGAATTCAATTCTAAGATCGAACGCCTAAAAGATTCCTTTATGGCACATTCTGAAGAGGTTGTGATGAAATAAAATAGTTAAAATTCGTTCCACTAAAAGCTAATTACTTGAATTATATTTCAGGAGTAAACTGTTTCAGTAATTAATAAACAGAATTATTTCGGAAGGGATTTTAGATAGTGATATCAATTATAAAGTATGAGGCGATTCCACATTTTAATAGTATTAATACTGACTTCTATGACGACTTTAAGCGCACAGGATCTTTCTGTTCATAGATGGGAAAACAGACTTCTTATTCTACTTACAGAAGACACTGAAGACATAAACTATAAGAAACAGTTGGAGGAATTAAGCAATTGCCGCGAGGGTATTACAGACCGGAAACTCATTGTTTATCAGAGTACAAGAGATAATTTCCGGAATGGACAGCTTTCTGAAGGGGAATGGAAAAATTCTCCCGATATTTATAAAAAGTATAAAGGAAACAAACCGGGATTTCAGGTCCTGCTTATTGGTTTGGATGGCGGGGTCAAAATGGATCAAGCAGAAATGATTTCCTGTGAAAAAATTTTCGGCACCATAGATTCTATGCCAATGCGGAAAGCCGAAATGAGAAAAAATAAGGAAGGATAAATTCAATGAAAGCCGCAACTGTAATTCAGCTTAAAAAAGAACTTTCTTATCGTTCTCCTGAAGAATTGCTGGAGATGTGCCTCCGGCTCTCCAAATTCAAAAAGGAGAATAAGGAATTATTAACCTATATGTTATTTGAATCTGCAGATGAAGCCGGGTATATTGAAAGTGTAAAAAATGAGATCGATCTGGAATTTGATGCTATCAATACCAGCAGTTATTATTTTATAAAAAAGAGTGTTAGGAAAATACTTCGGAACATAAAAAAATACAGTCGGTATTCCCAAAAAAAGGAAACCGAAGTAGAATTGCTGATCTATTTTTGTTCAAAATTAAAAACTTTTAAGCCTTCTATCACAAGAAATACTACGCTTCTAAATCTCTATGAGCGCCAATTGGCTTTGGCCGAGAAGATTATTTCCACGCTGCACGAAGACCTGCAATATGATTACAGGTTAGAATTGGAAGATTTGGGGAATTAGTGGAGAGTTTAACCCTTCCGTCTTAATCGGTTGAAAAATTCTGGTTAAATAGAAATATTTTAGTGCCGATTAATTCTCCTTCCCTTTCATGGGAAGGACCTTTTGATTTTTCTTAATAAAAAAGTTCCCCCTCCTTCCCAAGGAGAGGTGGACCACTCGCGGCCCGGAGTGGTTAAACACGAAACTTATCTTTTATAGCTCTCAAAACATATTCTAAATTCTCAAACACCATCTTATTTTCAAATCTCAATACCTTAAACCCCATTCCCTCTAAAATTTCATTCCGCTTTCTATCTTTTTCCTCTGCCAAAGCATTTAAATGAACCTGACCATCCAATTCAATAATCAACATTTCGGAAGCACAATAGAAATCAACTATAAAATTATTAATACTATGCTGCCGCCTGAATTTTCTCCCTTCCAGTTTCTTGCCTTTTTACTCATTCCAAAAAAAGCTTCTACGGGAGTCAACTTGCTCCTCAATTCTTCCATTTCAAGGGAAGAAGCTTTTTATTTAAATATACCAAAATTATTAAAAGCTCCCCTCCTTCCCAAAAAGGGGTGGCCGAAGGCCGGGGAGGTTCGAATTACAATTATCTCTTTAAATCCAAAGCTGAAATGGAGTTTGTACTATTTTAACCATTTTTAAACTTTTTTCCTATCTTTAAGAGATGCAGGAAGCTTGTACAGAATGTGGAGAAAAAATTGTTGGCAGGATCGATAAGAAGTTCTGTGGGGACTACTGTCGCAATTCTTATAATAATAAGATGAATAAGGACCGGAATAACCTTGTTCGCAATGTAAATAACCGCCTTCGCAAGAATTACAGAATCCTGGAAGAATTAAACCCTGCAGATAAAACAAGAACCAGCAGGACGAAGCTGCTGGCTAAAGGTTTTAGTTTCGATTATTTCACAAGCATCTACACCACAAAATCCGGCACCATATATTATTTTATTTACGACCAGGGCTATTTACCATTGGAAGGTGATTATTACGCATTAGTAAAACGGACTTAACTATGCCAGTTTTGGCTACGTAATTTAAGTGCTGCGCAAAGAATATCTTTTCTGCTTATTTGTCCAATTAATTTTCCGTTTTCAATAATAGGGAACCTTCTGCAATTGTGTTTGTAAAATAAAGAGGCACAATCAAAAATGCTTACATTTTTATCTATAGTTGGAACATTGGTTTCCATGTACTGTTCAATCTGCATATCTCCAATAGGCATGTTATAATACCTGCTCTCTGATATTTGTTTCATACAATCCCCGTCCGAAATGATTCCCAGCAGCTCATTGTTTTCATTGACCACCGGTGCCCCGGAAATCTTATTTTTAATAAGAGTTTCCATAACCTCCACTACATATTGATCTTTTCTAAAAGTGATAAGATTTTCGCTCATATAATCCTTTACCTGAATGGGAGCACTTTGAATTTTCTCCGGCTCCGCTCTTTTTCCTTCAAAACTTTTAATTCCCATGGTGCTAACTTTTTGATTATTAATCTTTTGAATATAATGAAAATTTTCGAGTCTTAGAAGATGTGCATAAATTTATTTTATTAAGCTTAACTTATTTATCTTTAAACCTTAATAGTTTCTCTATTTTATGCTGAAAAAATTATCCCCCTTATTTATCATCCTGATCCTCATTTTTTGCACCTGGTTTATTTTTTATTCCAGTATGCCCGGAAAAGAAACTACCCGGGAAATCCCTGGAACCGAATTTTCTACTGAACGCGCATTCCAGCACATACAAAACATCGCACAAACTCCACATTATGTAGGGAGTAGTGCGCATAGCAGGGTTCGAAATTACATAGTGAACGAATTGCAGGAACTGGGGCTGGAGGTTCAAATGCAGGAAGGTTACAGCCTTAATAATGAAGGTGTGATTACCCGCCCTCAAAATATACTTGCCAGAATTCCTGGCAGCGAGTCGGGAAGCGCCCTGCTTTTAATGTCTCACTATGACAGTGCAGGACATTCCTCTCCCGGAGCTGCAGATGCCGCCAGTGGAGTGGCAACAATTTTGGAGGGGATCCGGGCATTTCTTGAAAAGGGCGAATCCAACAAAAATGAGATCCTACTGTTATTTACCGATGCTGAAGAATTAGGATTGAACGGTGCCGATCTTTTTGTTAAGGAACACCCCTGGGCAAAAAATGTGGAATTGGCCATAAATTTTGAAGCTCGCGGGAGCGGAGGGAATTCCTTTATGCTCCTGGAAACCAATTCCGGAAATGCAGCACTTATTCGTGAATTCGTAAAAGCCAATCCCAAATATCCGGTTACAAATTCCCTGGCCTACAGTGTCTATAAAATGCTTCCAAATGATACCGATCTCACCGTTTTAAGAGAACAGGCCAATATAAATGGTTACAATTTTGCGTTTATAGACGATCATTTTGATTACCACACCGCGAGGGATATTCCTGAGAATCTTGATAGAAAAACCCTGGCGCACCAGGGGAGTTATTTAATGCCGCTTCTTGATTATTTCAAGGACGCCAATATTTCAGAACTGGACTCTGAAGAAGACCTTATCTATTTCAGTCTGCCTTTTGGTGAGATAATCAGTTATTCTTTCTCGTATATTTTTCCGATGTTGATCCTTTGTTTCATCCTTTTCTTTCTGGTTTTAGGCTATGGGGTATTTAGCAAAAAACACTTTTTGAGATCGGCAGTAAAAGGAATAATCCCATTTTCTATAAGTTTGCTTGGATCTGGAATTTTGACCTATTTACTCTGGAAATTCTGCCTTATGATCTATCCCGAATATTCCGAAATGGAACACGGGTTTACCTACAACGGGTATTATTATATTGCAGCAGTAATCTTCCTAACCCTCAGCATTAATCTTTTCACATATCATAAATTCGACTCTCAGGATAAGAAAGCAGGTTACCTGGTATTTCCACTGTTTTTCTGGATGTTAATCTGCCTTCTACTTGCATTTTTTCTTAAGGGAGCGGCATATTTTATCTTGCCTGCATTTTTTGCGATTTTGCAATTATGGATAATGATTCGTCAAAAACGACCAAACCTGTTTTTAATGTTTCTGTTAAGTTTGCCGGCACTGGTTATTCTATTGCCATTTATTGCCACTTTTCCAGTGGCGTTGGGATTAAAAATACTTTTTGTAACTGCTATACTCAGCACTTTTTTATTCCTGTTTTTTCTTCCCGTTTTCGGGTATTTTAAGCTAAAAAAAGCCCTGGCATTACTTTGTTTTTTAATATTTAACGTGCTGTTCATTACCGCACATTTTAAATCTTCTTTTTCAGAAGAACGACCGAAACCCAACAGTCTTGTTTATCTTTTTAATGCAGATACAAGCGAGGCAAGCTGGAATTCATATGATCTCATGGTCGATTTTTGGACATCAGAATTCTTTGGAGAAGATCCTATAATTATCCCTTCTTCTGAAGAGGCTTTTCAAAGCAAGTATGGATCAAACTTCACCTTTAAAGCCAAAGCACCACTCAATAATATCCCTGAACCGGGCGTTGTTTTTGAAAAACTGAATTCGGAGGATAGCCTTGATAAAACAAGCCGTTATTCCCTGAAAATTGCTCCAAACCGAAAAATCAACCGGATGGAACTCTATGCAGACAGAAAAGTGGATTTTGAAGAATTTAGGGTAAATGGTTTAACGGCAGATTCGATTGATCTTGGGGCAAATTCATTTCACATTTTCACCAAACGATGGCACAACAGGTTGCTCATCTATCATGCTGCAAACAGGGATACCTTAAACATTGAATTTGTGGTTAAGGAAGAAAAACTGCCGGAATTCATTTTATATGAATCCAGTTACGATCTTTTGGAAAACCCGGAGTTTGATATTCCGGAACGCAAAAAAGCTATGATCCCAAGACCTTTTGTAGTTAATGATGCAGTAATCATAAGGAAAACCATCAGGTTGGATTAACTTTATTAAAAAATCCTTCATATTATAGAAGGAAGAAAAATATATGAAGATATCACTATTAGGTTGCGGTTGGCTGGGATTGCCATTGTCTAAAAAATTGCTGGAGGAAGGCCATATAATAAAAGGATCTACCACCAGTATGGAGAAGCTCAGTAAGCTCTCTGAAGCGGGGCTTATTCCTTACAGGATTAAGTTGTTCGCGGAAGGAGTTCAGGGCGACCTTAGTGCCTTTCTGGAAGATTCCGAATTGTTAATTATAGATATTCCCCCGGGATTAAGAAGTGATCCTGAAGCAAATTTTATTGGAAAAATAGGAAGGCTGAAAGATTTTATTGAAAAATCCAGCATAAAAAGGGTGCTTTTTGTCAGCGCCACTTCTGTGTATGAAGACACTGAAGAATTTCCTGTTTATACTGAAGAAGATTCCTCCAACGGAACGGCTGAAAATTCCCTTCAGTTAAAATCGGCTGAAAATGAGTTAAAAAACAGTGAACATTACGAAGCCACGATAGTCCGGTTTGGTGGTTTGTTTGGTCCGGACAGGCATCCTGTAAATTATTTATCTGGCAAAAAAAATGTAAAAGATCCAAAAGCGCCGGTAAATTTGATCCATCTGGAGGATTGTATTGGCATTATTTCTAAGATAATTGAGAAAGAAGCCTGGGGCATTACGTTTAATGCGGTTTATCCAGAGCATCCCACAAAGGCAGCTTATTATACCAGAATTGCGGAGGAGAAAAATCTTGGAATCCCCGAATTTGATCTTGAGATGGTTTCAAAAGGGAAGCGTATAGAATCTGTAACTTTAGAAGAGGTGTTGGATTATTCTTTTCAACAGGGTATTTATTGAAGATTTAATCAGTAATGTCCGGTAAAGAGTCAAGATCGTTCCGCCTTCGGCGTAACTGCAAGAACCAATAAAAAAGACTTGATTTTAATTAACTGATAAACATTTAAGAACACTTTAATGATCGGTATATTTTAAAAAGCATGGTCTGTTTTTAAAAATCTCCTTGGAATGCCAAAGGAGATGTGGTTGCAGCTTTCAAAAAAATCTTTATCGGGCAACAATGAAGTTTAATCAGATTTTCTGCGAGGGATAGCAGCGGCAGCTTCCAATGCCCGAAGGGGATTGGAACTACAGCGAATAGCCCGACCGCCACGCTTTTGGGCGTGGGGGACGCAGCCTGAAAATAAAAAAGGGCCAACATTGCTGCGGCCCTTCTAAAAATTCTTATTTCCTTTTTACCAGATCAATACCCTGTTTGATGGTGCTATGTACATTTTATCTCCTTCCTTAATATCAAAAGCCTGGTAAAAAGCCTCGATATTTTGAAGTGGCACATATGCGCGGTACATCCCCGGAGAGTGTGGATCTGTCTTGATCCTGTTTCTTAAAGCTTCTTCCCTCATCTTGGTTCGCCATACGGTCGCCCAGGACATAAAGAAACGTTGCTCTGGCGAAAACTCATCGATCTCACCTGGATTTCCATGTTCCTTCAGGTGAATTTGCAGTCCGTCGTAGGCGGCATTAACACCTCCAAGATCTCCAATGTTCTCCCCTAAAGTGAATTTTCCATTGATGTAAACGCTATCCAATACTTCGATAGCACTATATTGATCGGCAAGAGCGCCTCCCAGTTTTTCAAATTCGGTAAGGTCATTTTCACCCCACCAGTTGTTAAGGTTTCCTTCAGCGTCAAAACGGGATCCGCTATCATCGAATCCATGCGAGATCTCGTGACCAATTACAGCACCAATTCCGCCATAATTTACCGCAGCATCTGCTTTATAATCGTAAAATGGAGGTTGCAGGATAGCTGCAGGGAACACGATCTCGTTGTAACTTGGGTTGTAATATGCATTTACAGTTTGCGGTGCCATGTACCATTCATTCTTATCTACCGGCTCGCCAAGTTTCGCCATGGTTTCCTTTACGTTCCATTTTGCGGCGTTCATCATATTCTGGAAAAAAGATCCGTTTTCATCTCCGGGAGCGGCGATTTCCAATTCGCTGTAATCCTTCCACTCATCTGGATAACCCACTTTTATTCTTGTAGTTCCCAGTTTTTCGATTGCTTTGGTCTTGGTACTGTCACTCATCCAGCTTAGGTTATTGATTCTTACCTCGTATGCCTTGATGATATTTGCGATCATTTCCTGAGCTTTTTCCTTTGCTTCCGGAGGGAAGTTTTCTTCCACATATAATTTTCCTAAAGCTTCGCCCAGGGTTCCGTTTACAGTTCCTAAAGCACGTTCATTAAGCGGACGTTGTTCTTTTGCACCCTGTAAAGTCTGGCTGTAAAATTCCCAACTTGCTCTTTCAATTTCCGTACTTAAAGCATTGGAGGCATCGTTTAAGAGACTCCATCGTAAATAGTCTTTCCAGGCAACAACATTTTTCCCGGAAAAGGTTTTTTGCAACTGCTGCATATATTTTGGCTGAGCTACAATGACGGTATCTATTTTAGATGCGCCAATTGCGTCAAAATAAGCTTTCCAGTTTAATGCAGGAACCTGCTTTTGAAGTTCAGCTACCGCCATTGGATTGTACTGTTTTCGTGCATCTCTACGTTCTACTTTATCAAGCTGAGGTTGTGCAAGGCTGGTTTCAAATGCAAGAATACTTTCGGCACTTTTAGAAGCTTCTTCCTGGGAATCTCCCAAATACTGAAGCATTCTTGTGAGGTGTGCTTTATATTTTTCGCGGGTTTCTTTTGAATTTGAATCGTCCTGGATATAATAATCACGATCTGGCAAACCTAAACCTGAAGGATATAAATAAGCAGCATTTTTGTTGCTGTCTTTGGCATCCGCGCGTACGGTAAATCTAAAAAATCCTGCACCTCCGTATTCCTGCATTTCTGTAAGATAGGCCTGAAGTTCCTCTTTATTCCCGATAGCTTCAATTTTCGCAAGGTAGTCCTTTAAAGGAGCGACACCTTTTTCATTTCGGGACACGGTGTCCATAATACTTTTGTAAAGATATACCGCTTTTGCCTGATCGCTGGAAGCATCCAGCTCCTTGTTATTTGAAGCTTTTTCCAGAAGGCTTAAAGCCGCGGCATCGGTATTTTTCCGGAGTTCATTAAAGCTACCCCAGGTAGTATATTCATCGGGAATTTCGGTAGAATCTACCCAAACTCCGTTTACATATCTAAAAAAATCTTGTTTAGGACTTACAGTGGTATCCATAAAAGCAAGATTGATCCCGCGGGCTTCCTCATTCTGCATTTTTTTGTCTTCGCTTTTGCAGCCTGTGGCAACAAATGCTGCAAGCACTGGCAGTAACATAATACTGGTTGTTTTTCTCATAGATTTATTTAATTTATTATTTAGGGTTTTTATCCCTCATTTCATTGAGGGTTGAATATTTAGAGGCCTGATTTTGATGCCTTCGGAAATTTCCGAAAAGATAGCTATTTGATTAGAGAGGAAAGAGATTTTTTAAAGTCTTGTCTCCTGGCCCTTGTCTCTTGAATCTTTACTTTCCACTTTTTTTTAGTCTTTTTTCTGTTTTCTTGACTTGTTAATACTGTTTCTGAAGCTGAAGAATCAAAATGCTATCGGTTTGTTTTTTGGTTGCTGTAATCTCTGAAACAATCTCATTTGGAATGGCGATAGAAAGCACATAATGTTTGATTTTCCAGTCTTTGTTCACTTTTTCCAGCACTCCGGATCCGCGGCAAATTCCCATTTGCGTATCCAGCAGTTCATCAAACCAGGCTGTTTGGCCATTTTCTGATGTGTAAATATTCCTTTCCAGCGTGGTAAAACTCCAGGCTTTTCCCTTGTCGAAATAGGGTTTTGAAAATTCCCTGAATGCCGTATTTTGCCAGTTTTCGGTAGCATCTGTCCCTATGAAAACCCCATCATTGGCCATCAATGCAAAATAATCTTCAAAATTTGCATTGGCTGCAGCCGCGTGCCAGTTTTCCAATGTAGAATTTATCTTTTCTTCTGAAATTTCTTCAGATTCATTCTCTGCAGAAGTATTTACAGTCGTGATTTTAGAAGGAAATGTGCAGGCTGTTAAGGATGCAAGTAACAGAAGCAGCGTAATTTTTTTCATTTTTGGTTATTTAGTGATTTGAAAATCTCGAAAATTAATGATTTAGAAATGAGTAGCCTTAAACACGATCCTCAATTTCCGGAGCACGTGGTTTTGGTTTTTTCGTAGTATCTCTTTCCTGTTCCGCATCAAATTCATCCAGTTCCTTTTCAAACTGTTCCAGGGTTTTAAGGAATAATTCGTTGAGTTGTATTTTAAAATTAGTGAATTCTGTTGGGATCTCTGCTGCAATATTTGCGATTTCCAGGGGATCTGGATTTCTCTTTTTGGAGCTTTGTTCCAGTACCATAGCTTTTGTATAAATTACTGCGAGTCGGGCTTCTGTAGCATTAGATTTCAGGGTGTCCGGCAGTGTTTCCCTCAGGGAACGCATAATTTCGGCAATAGGACGGGCATTGGAAACCACATCGTTAACCGTGTATTCCCGGAAATTCTCAATTTCGATTTGTGCTGTGAGATATGCAAGCCATTCGGAAGTTATGGCGCGGGCTTCAGGGAGAAGGAGTACTTCCTGATTGGAAACATCAAGCCTTTGGCTAAAAGCAATGGAATCTTCCATCTTTTTTTCAGCATTCCCTTCCAGGTTTTTCTTCTCTTCACAACCCAGTAAAAACAAGGATAGCAGTATTAAAAAAATATTCTTCATGTTCATATCTTGAAAAACAAAGTTAATGAAAAACCTTTCCTAAAAAAGCAGAATGAAATGTAGCCTGGCCTGCTTCTTATTTTATGCTGAATCTTCGATGTTCTTTTGCTAAATCGATATATTTGCACGACAAAATTGAGACGATGAATTCAAAGAAAATATTGATAATTGGAGCTTCCGGGCAAATTGGAAGCGAGCTTACGCTTAAGTTGCGAGCGCTATATGGTAATAACACGGTTGTAGCCAGCGACATTAAGGAGGGTGATGAAGAATTGATGAATTCCGGTCCTTTTGAAATTTTAGATGCTACTGATAAAGAATTGATCGGGGAAATGGTGGAAAAATACCAGATCACCGATGTTTATCTTATGGCAGCCATGTTAAGTGCGACTGCCGAAAAAATTCCGATGAAGGCCTGGGATCTGAACATGAATTCGCTTTTCATTATTCTGAATATGGCCAAGGATAAAAAGATAAACAGAGTGTTCTGGCCTTCCAGTATTGCTGTTTTTGGTCCGAGTACCCCAAAGGAAAACACGCCGCAAACAACTATTATGGAACCCACAACGGTTTATGGAATTTCCAAGCAAACCGGGGAGCGCTGGTGTGAATATTTTTTCAAAAAGTACGACGTGGATGTGCGCAGTTTGAGATATCCCGGGATTATTAGCTATAAAACCCTTCCGGGTGGCGGGACTACAGATTATGCTATCGAAATATTCCGCGAAGCCTTAAAAAATGGATCCTATACTTCATTTTTAGATGAAAACACTGCACTCCCTATGATGTTTATGGATGATGCTATTAAAGCAACCGTGGATATCATGGAGGCTCCGGCTAAAGATGTGAAAGTGAGGTCTTCCTATAATTTGTCGGCGATGAGTTTTACTCCGAAAGAACTCGCTTCAGAAATAAAAAAACAACTCCCGGAATTTGAAATAAGCTACAAACCTGATTTCAGGCAGCCAATTGCCGATTCCTGGCCCGGGAGCATTGATGACAAAGAAGCAAGAGAAGACTGGGGATGGAAACATGAATTCGATTTGGAAAAACTAACCAAGACTATGCTGGAAGGATTGAAAAAGCCTGTTTCCTGAAGGGCAGGAGCAATCAATATAGAATACTGTAAACACAAAAAACCCCGGCTAAATTAGATTTAGCCGGGGTTTTAATGTTTTCGAATTAAATATACTAAATATATTAATCGTTGATAACACGCACCTGAGCTGCGGTTAATCCTTTTCTTCCTTCTTCTTCAACGTACTCAACCTTGTCACCTTCGTTTAAAGATTCACCGTCAAGACCTGTAATGTGTACAAAGATGTCTCTACCTGTGTCGTCGTTGGTAATGAATCCATATCCTTTAGACTCATTGAAAAATTTAACTGTACCTTCCATTGTAATAAAATAAATAATTAATAAAGGACAAACTTACATAATTAAATTTATTGGAAGGAGGAAAAATAAAAAATATTTTTAACGTTATTGATTATAAATGAGTTAGTTCCTCTCGTTCTCGCGCATTTTTTTAAAGTTTTTATCAGAAAGCGTATAATCTTCCAGTTTTTTTCCTTTCCAACGCACATATAAAAAGATGGGCATGAGGATAAAGGCACTTGCCAAAACTGCAACACCTATAATTTTATCTCCCAAAAGGACATCGTCATTCAATCTAAAATAGAAACCTGTGCCAATAGCAGCAAGGATCAATACGCCAATGATTTTTAATACTAAGTTCATAATTTAAACAGTTACTTCAATTAATTTTTGCCGGTAGGCAGTTAATAATTTTGATTTGGAAATAAATCCAACATATTTTTCATTTTCCACCACCGGTAAGTTCCAGGCATCGCTTTCCTGAAATTTTCTCATAATATCCTTGGTGCTGTCCTTTCTAAGATCAATGACTTCAGGAGCCTCCTGCATTAATTCCCTTACTTTAATCTCATCATACAAAGATTGATTGAACATTACCGGGCGTATATCATCAAGTAAGATTATTCCCATAATATGATCATTTTCATCTAAAACTGGGAAAAAGTTTCTGGAGGATTTAATAACCCCGTTATGAATAATATCTCCAAGGGTGGCATCTATATGCAGGCTTACAAAATTTGTTTCTATCACCTGCCTGATATTCAGCAAAGTTAATACCATTTGGTCCTTATTGTGGGTAATTAATTCTCCACGTGAAGCCAGATCGAGAGTATAAACCGAATGTGGCTGAAACTGCGAAGTGATCATAAATGAAATTGCAGCTGTTATCATAAGGGGCACGAATAAATCGTAACCACTTGTGAGCTCTGCAATGAGGAAAATTGCGGTTAGTGGAGCGTGCATAATTCCTGCCATTAAGCCTGCCATTCCTACCATTGTAAAGTTGCTTACCGAAAGTGGGGATTTTAAAAACCCGCTATTGTTTATTATTAAGGCAAAACAGTGTCCCATTGCACTTCCCATAAAAAGTACAGGAGCGAAAATTCCTCCTACACCCCCGGCACCCATAGTAAGCGAGGTGGCAATAATTTTAAATACAACAAGTCCTGCAAGCAGCGCAATAACCACCCAGATATTATCGAGATATGCATCAAAAATATTCGTTCCCAGTGCGGCGAGGTAGTTTTCCTGGAGTAAATTATTTATAACATCATAACCTTCACCGTAGAGAGGAGGTATAAGAAAAATGAGAACCCCCAGGGAAATCCCTCCAATTAAAAGCCTGTTTAAGGAAGAGGTAACCTTGCTGAAAAATTTGTTTATCCGGAAGTATATTTTGGTGAAATAAATAGAACATAAGGAGGCAATAACACCTAGAAGAATATAAAAAGGTACTTGCTGAATCTCAAATTCATCTGTGAGTTGAGTATGCAGAATAATATCTGAACCTGAAAAGAAATACGTTGTGAGTATAGCTGAAACCGATGCCAGTAGCAGAGGGATCATAGAAATAAGGGTAAGGTCAAGACTGAAAATTTCAATTGCAAAAATGATAGCGGCTATGGGAGCCTTAAAAAGAGCAGACATAGCTCCTGCAGCAGCACATCCTATAAGAAGCGTTCGTGAAGCCTGGTTCATTTTAAAAAACCGGGACAAATTGGAGCTTATAGATGCACCTGTTGCAACGGTTGGAGCCTCGAGTCCTACAGAACCTCCAAAACCAACAGTGATAGGAGCTGTAAGCAGGGAGGCGTACATCTGAAATTTCTGCATGATCCCTTTCCGTTTGGATATGGCATGCAGCGTAGTTGGAATTCCGTTGCCTATATTTTTTCTTAATCCAAATTTTATGATAAATAGAGTGAGTGCCAGTCCTATTACTGGAAATATAAAATAGAAAGCGACATGATATTTTATTACAAACTCCCCTTCAAGAAGTAGTTGAATATAGTGAGTGAGGTTTTTTATAGTAACAGCAACCAGCCCTGCAATGAAACCAATAAGGGCACTTAAAAACATCAAAAACTGATGATTTGTTAAGTGCTGGGTTTTCCAGATGGCAAATTTATCTGATAATCTTTTAGTTGCTGAAGCCAAGCTATGGATTTTTATAAGTCGTGAAGATAAAAAATCCTGCTATAAGCAGGATTTAAAATTTTATAATTTCACCTCGAGATGAAGTTCCTTGAGTTGTGCCTCATCCAGTTTGGCCGGAGCATCTATCATAATATCTCTGCCATTATTGTTTTTAGGGAATGCGATATAATCCCGGATGGTCTCTTTTCCGTCCAATATAGCCACAAGCCTGTCAAAACCAAAAGCGACTCCCCCATGCGGAGGTGCGCCAAATTCAAAAGCATTCATCAAAAATCCGAACTGCTCCTTTGCCTCTTCAGGAGTGAAGCCCAAATAATCGAACATTTTTGCCTGGGTAGCCTTATCGTGGATCCTGATGGAACCACCGCCAATCTCATTTCCGTTGAGCACAAGATCATAGGCATTTGCCCTAACAGCTCCCGGATTGGTCTCCAGTAATTTGATATCTTCTGGTTTTGGGGAAGTAAACGGGTGATGCATGGCGTGATAGCGATTAGTTTCCTCATCCCATTCCAAAAGTGGAAAATCCAGGACCCATAGCGGTGCGAATACATTTGGATCTCTCAATCCTAACGCTGTTGCCAAGTGCATTCTAAGTGCACTCAACTGTGTTCTAACTTTATTGGTCTCACCGGACATTACAAGTATTAGATCTCCTGCCTTGGCTCCGGATAACTCTGCCCATCCCAAAAGATCCTCCTGAGAATAAAATTTATCTACCGAAGATTTTAAGCTTCCATCCTCGTTGTATTTAACCCAAATAAGGCCATTTGCTCCAATTTGAGGTCGCTTTACCCAGGCTACGAGGTTGTCTATTTCTTTTCTGGTATAGGCTCCGGCGCCTGGTACGGCAATCCCAACAACCAATTCCTGATCATCAAAAATTGGAAAGCCTTTACCTTTGGCAAGATCGTTCAATTCTGCAAATTCCATCCCGAATCGAATATCGGGCTTATCATTCCCATATTTCCGCATCGCTTCCGCATAGGTCATTCTAGGAAAAGAATCGATTTCAAATCCACTAATTTCTTTCAACAAATGTTTGGTAAGACCTTCAAAAGTGTTCAGGATATCTTCCTGTTGCACAAAGGCCATTTCACAATCGATTTGTGTGAATTCCGGCTGGCGATCTGCACGTAAATCCTCATCCCTGAAACATTTCACGATTTGGAAATATTTATCCATTCCTCCAACCATAAGAAGTTGTTTAAAGGTTTGGGGAGATTGTGGCAACGCGTAAAACTGACCTTCATTCATACGGCTTGGCACCACAAAATCACGTGCTCCTTCCGGTGTTGATTTAATTAAATACGGAGTTTCAATTTCAATAAAACCCTGATTTGAAAGATAATTCCGTACCTGCATTCCCACTTTATGACGAAACATCAGGCTATCCTTTACAGGATTCCTTCTAATGTCAAGGTACCGGTATTTCATTCGGAGTTCCTCTCCGCCATCGGTATCATTTTCAATGGTGAAAGGAGGTGTTAAAGAAGCATTCAATAAGTGATATTCTGAAACAAGGATTTCAATATCACCGGTAGGAAGTTGTGGGTTTTTGGATTCCCTTTCAATTACCTTTCCTTTAACCTGTATTACATATTCACGCCCAAGTTGCGAAGCCTGCTCCATTAGTTCTTTAGAAGTGCGTTCCTCATCAAAAATAAGCTGGGTTATTCCATACCTGTCCCTAAGGTCTACCCACATCATAAATCCTTTGTCCCTAAGCTTCTGGACCCAACCTGAAAGGACCACTTCCTCTCCAATATTTTCTGTTCTTAATTCACCACAAGTATGACTTCTGTACATATTGATTTCTTGAAATTTTGAGAGGCAAAAGTAAGAAGTTATGGTGGTTTCTAATGATTAAACCAGATAAAAAATACGTCCATTTTTGCATCAATTAATGGAAACTGAAAAATTCAGGAGAATTCATATTCGCTTCAATGTTAATTTAATGTTACCTAAACATTGTTTAAATGTAAATTTTTAGTATATTAGTGAAGTAATAAATGAAAAAAATAAAGCTATGAAAAATATAAAATCAATGTTGGTGGTAGTTGCCTTTCTGTTTAGTGTAACCCTGTCAGCGCAGGAAATTAAGCCTGAATTTGAAAAACAGGGAGATTTGATTAAAGGAACTTTTTATAATGAAGATGGTGGTGTTAGTCAGGAAGGGACTTATAAGGATGGGAAACTTCACGGAAAATGGATTTCTTATGACCAAAATGGTAAAAAGGTTGCCATGGCAAATTATGAGGAAGGAATAAAAACCGGAAAATGGTTTTTCTGGTCCGCAGATCAATTAACGGAAGTGGATTATAGCAATAATTTAATCGCCGAAGTTACCAAATATGATTATAAAGGTACTTTGGTGACAAGAAACTAAAACATTTTAAAGTAAATATAGAAAACCCCGAAACCTTTTTGGTTTCGGGGTTTTCTATTTATATAGCTTTAAGCCTACCTCATAGCCTTGAGTCTCTTCCGTGCGGTGCGTTTGTTGCGGATGCTAACCTTGGTCCTGTTCACCAAATAGAACATCACAGGCACGATGATCAATGTAAGGAAGGTGGCGAATAATAATCCGAAGATTACGGTCCAGGCCAATGGTCCCCAGAAAATTACATTATCCCCTCCAACATATATTCTAGGATCATAATCTGTAAACAGGCTGAAAAAGTCCACATTCAGTCCAACTGCCAGCGGGATCAATCCCAGAATTGTAGTAACGGCGGTTAATAAAACAGGGCGTAACCTGGATTTACCTCCAGCAACAATAACGGTAAAGTATTCCTCACGGGTTAATAATTCATCAGGTTCATAGCCCAGGGCATCTTTTTTCCTGTCGATGAGCAACTGGGTATAATCTATAAGTACAATGGCATTGTTCACTACGATTCCTGCAAGGGAAATAATTCCCATCATCGTCATAATAATGATAAAATCCATCTGGAAAATGACCATCCCAAGGAAAACGCCGGCTAAACTCAAAACTACCGCCATTAATATAATGATAGGTTTTGAAACCGAGTTGAACTGTGCAACCAGGATCAATAAGATACCTCCCAAAGCAAAGAGTAACGCTTTAAGAAGGAAGTCCATATTTTCGGCTTGTTTTTCCTGTTCTCCCGTAAATGCAAGGTTCGTATTGGCAGGCAGCTCATAATTGTTCAAGGAAATTTTAAGTTGTTCAACAATTTCATTTCCATTATATCCCTCAAGCACGTTGGAATAAATAGTAATAACCCGCTTTAGGTCTTTTCTTTTTATCGAATTAAAAGCCGAAGTGGATTCTGTTTCAATAACAGAGGAAATTGGCACCTGTACCAGTTCCCCCGTATTTTGATCCCTAAAAGTTATAGGTTGGTTAAAGAGTGCATTCTCATCATATCTCGTGGCTTCATTAAAACGTACATTGATTTCATAATCATCGTCCCCATTCTTATAGGTAGAAACTTCTTCCCCGTAAATGGACCTTCTTAAAGTTTGTCCTACCGCAGAAGTAGAAACTCCAAGCTGCCCTGCTTTTTGCCTGTTTACACGTACATCAAGCTCCGATTTGGACTTATTAACATCGATTTTTAATTCTTCAATTCCGGCAACATTCAGTTCCTGAATAAAAGAACGTACCTGTTCTGCCTGAGTGAGCAATTCTTCATAATTTTCTCCTTTTAATTCTATGTTAATGGGATATCCGGAAGGTGGGCCAGCAGCATCCTTTTCAACAATTATAGATGCTCCTGGAAAACCGTGAATTGCATCGCGTACTTCAGCCAAAACCGCGCTGCTTTTTACCCCGCGGCGCTCATTGAATTCCCGCATGGATAGGGTTACTTTCCCCTTGTGTGGGATATCGTTTTGCTGGCCACCATCGGTTTGTGGATTTCCAGCCCCAAGCCCAACCTGCGAAATCGCAGATTCTACCATATAATTATACCCGTTTTCATCCTCATACTTCCGGATCACATCAAAGATTTTTTCCTCTACCTGTTTGGTAAGCTCATTGGTTTTTTCAATATCGGTTCCTTCCGGGTATTCGATATAAGTGATGATTTGGTTTGGCTGATTTTCAGGAAAGAATAAAACATTTGGCTGAACCAAACCAACCAAAACAAACGAAAATATTAATAGGAGCAAGGTTCCGAAGAAGAAAACATAAGCTTTCTTTTTTCGAAGAGCGAATTTTAAAAACCCTTCATAGTTATTCTCAAGTTTTTTCAAAGCTTTGTACTGGAAATAGTCTACCCCTCTTGAAAGTACATATTTGTAAATCCAGAGCATAATCGCTCCAAAAATCATTAAGTTTCCAATGGCTCGCAGGCCACCAACATCTGCTATAAATCCGCCTATTAAAAAGATCAATCCCAGTACGGTAAGGATAATGCTAAAACGGATAAGCTTTCGTTTTGTGAATTCCTTTTCCTCGGTTTTCATAAACCTTGAGGTTAGCATAGAATTGATGATAAGAGCTACAAATAAGGAAGAGCCAAGGACGATTGAGAGCGTCATTGGGAAAATAACCATAAATTTACCGATAGTTCCGGGCCATAACCCCAATGGGAAAAAGGCTGCCAGGGTAGTTGCTGTAGATGCAATTATTGGCCAGGCAATCTCCCCAACACCTTGTTTTGCGGCTTTCAAACGCGGCATTCCATCATCCATAAGGGAATAAACATTTTCTACCACCACAATCCCATTATCCACCAACATCCCAAGTCCCATTACCAGTGCAAAAAGCACCATGGTATTAAGGGTAAAACCAAGGCTGGAAAGGATTATAAAAGATAAAAACATAGAAAGCGGGATCGCAAACCCAACGAACAATGCATTCCTGAAACCAAGGAAAAACATTAAAACCACCACCACGAGAATTACACCGAAAATGATGTTGTTTACAAGGTCATCTACCTGACTTTGGGTTTTGGTGGATTGATCATTGGTTAGCGAAATTTCAAGATCTTCAGGAAGGTAGTTTTCCTGTTCTACGGCGATAATTTCTTTGATTTTATTCACCGCTTCAATCATATTGCTTCCGCTGCGCTTTTTTACATCCAGCATAACTACGGGCTCCCCATATTCCCGTGCAAAGGTTGTGGGATCCTTTTCCTGAAATCGTACAACTGCGATATCTTTTAGAAAAATGGTACCGCCGTCGCGTTTTACAACAACATTGTTAAGTTCTTTTGGATCTTCTACCTCTCCAATAATGCGAATGTTTTTCTGAAAACTGTTGGAGATAATATTTCCTCCTGAAATGGTACGGTTTTCTGAACCAACCGCATTCACCACGTCGGTAAAACTCACCTTGGAAGCCGACATTTTATAGGGGTCTAATGCAATTTCCACTTCCATTTCCTCGGCTCCACGAATGGTTGCTTCTTTTATTTCAGGAAGGATCTCGATCTTGTCCTGGAGATATTCAGCATAATCTTTTAATTGCTGAACGGTATAATCTCCCGTAAGATTGATATTCAATATGGGCATTTCTTCTGAAAGATTCAGATCAAAAACATTGGGTTCTACCTTGGCGCCGTTATCCATTGTAGGCCAGGTAGTTTCTGCTTTTACAAGGTCCACTTTATCTTTAATCTTCTGCTTGGCAATATCTACTCCAATTTCATCGTCAAATTCAACAATAACCATGGAGTAATCCTGAAAAGTGGTAGAGGTTATCTCCTTTATTCCCGCCACATTATTGAATTCCTGTTCTAAAGGTTCTGTGATAAATTTCTCTACATCCTCTGCAGAGTTTCCAGGGTTCACAGAACTAACATATATTTTTGTTTCAATAATCTCAGGAAATGATTCCCGCGGCATGCTGTAGTAGGAAAGTAATCCACCCACCATTACTATAGCAATAATCACGTAAACCGTCATCCTGTTATCTATGGCCCAGGATGCAATACCAAATTCTTTGTCTATCTTGTTACTCATAGGAAATGAAATGGAGCTGCTTAATTTTTTATTTTTACTTTTTGTAGATCACGTAAGTTCTTACCGCCTTCTGTGATCAAAATATCTCCGGGATTTAGGCCTTTAAGGATTTCTACAGATGCCCCATAGGAATATCCGGTTTCTACCCGAACTCTTTTCGCCACTCCGGTAGAGTCGCTTTCAGGTTCCAGGATATAGACCAAACTCTCTCCCATCGAGTTTTTCTGAATGGTATTTTCCGGAATTATCACTGCATTTTCTGCCGAATAATCATTCAGTTTTACCGTTGCAATCAAGTTTGGTTTTACCAGGCCTCCCTCATTTGGAATTGCCACTTCTACTTGAAAAGTTCTGTTGTTTGGATTAATAAAATTCCCTACCTGTCTCACTTTTCCTTCAAACTGTTTTCCAATTGCCCCTATTTCAACAATTACGGAAGTTCCTGTTTGTATCTGGTTCAAATAATTTTCCGGAACCGAAGCCTGAACGTACATATTGTCAAGATTCACCAATCTGAATAATTCATTTTGTCCAGGGGTAACTACCTGTCCCTGATCTGAAATCACTTCATCAATCACTCCGCTAAAAGGTGCTCTCACAGTGGTTTTTCCCAATTGAGATCGTAGTTGATTTACGGAATTTTGGGCGGCTTCATAGGTTGTTTTAGCCTCCAGAAATTGAATTTCCGATCCGATATTCTGTTCCCATAACCTTTTTTGACGTTCGAAAGTGGTTTTGGCCAAAGAAGCCTGGGCCTCGATTTGCGCCAGTTGACTGGAAAGTCCGCCGTCATCAATTTTTGCCAGGACCTGGCCTTTTGTTACCCTATCACCTTCTTTCACATAAACCCTGGTGAGCAATCCGGAATATTCAGGATAAATAAGGATATTTTCCTTTGTAGCCACCTCGCCCTGAACCTCTGTATAATGGTTGAAAATGGTGTCATTAACAATAACGGTGCTAATCAAAGGGTAATTTTTGTTTGGATCCAGTTTGTTTATTGCCGCATCCAATTTGTCTATTTTGGCAGTAAGTTCACTTTGCTGCTTGCTTAATTCTATCTTTTTGCTTTTTATAGTCTCAAGATCTTCGGTTTTTATAATTTCTTCGACGGATCTTTCTTCTGAATTTCCACAGGAAACTACAAACAGGCTTATAAACAACAGGCTTATTATTTTTTTCATAGCGTTTAATTGATCTGACTTTTTAATTTTCATCGGAATATTTTGAAGTATCAAGTAGGTTTTCCAGTGCTACTTTATTGGTTATTACATTTAACATAGATTGCAGCAACTCCTGCTGCGCAGAATATAACTGACGTTGGGCCTCGCTTAGTTCAAAACTGCTGGCGAGACCTTCAAAAAATTTAATCTGATTTTTGTTTTCAATCCTTTCTGAAAGTTCCAAATTTCGTTTTTGTGTTTGGTAATTCTCCAGGCTAAATTCGTAGTCGCTTTTTGCAGAATTAATTTCGAGCTGGACCATATTTTTGGTTTCTTCCAGCAGTAATACAGCCTGTTCATATTCAATTTTCTTTTGTTGGGTTTTGGCTCCCCGCAAACCGCTGCTAAAAATTGGAATGTTTAAACTTACCCCCAGTATAGACTGCGTGAAATATTCCTGACTATCTTTAAAAAAAGTAAATTCTTCGCTAAAGCCCTGAAAGCCGTAATTCACAAAACTTGTAAGCGTAGGCAAGGCTTTAGCCTGTTCCAGCCTCACAAATATTCTGGCAGACTCCGCCTGATTTTCAGCAATCCTAAAATCAATATTTTCTTCTACAGGAATTTCCCTTGCCAATAAACTAAGATCAAAATATTCCATCGCGAGCCCATCAAGATTTTCGGTTAAAGTAACTTCAGTGTCTACGGGCAGGCCAAGGGTGAGGTTGAGCATTTCAAAAGAAATGCCCTGCATACGCTCACTTCTGCTAAGGTTGTTTTTCAAGCCCAGCAAGGTTATCTCCAGCTGTTCCACATCCTCTTCTTCAGCAAGACCATTTTCAAATATTTTTTGAGTGTCGCGGTAATTTTTATCCAGGGTTTCAATATTTTTTTTAAGAATATTCACGCTTTCCTGGGATAACAGCACATTGCCATATGCATTGATAATAGCAAGTTTTACCTCCTGATCTGTCTTTGTTTTTGCGTTTCTTGAAATTGCCAGCAGTGTTTTTACAGACTGTATCCCTACAATATAAGATGGATCAAAAATAAGTTGGTTCCAGGTGGCTGTACCGCTTAAATTTTGTTGAGTACCAAATCTAACAGGGACAAAGGTTCCCGGTTCACCTCCCGCAAGTTCTGCAGGAAGTAACGTGACCGGTTGCTTAAGTTGGTTTTGATAATCTATATTTCCCGAAATTTGCGGCAAACCCATGGCGATGATCTCCCATTTTTGCTTCAATGATTTTTCTATTTCTTTAGTAGAAATTTGAGAGGAATAATTGTTTTTTAATCCGAATTCGACAGCCTGCTGCAGTGAGAAGGAATAGGATTTATTCGCTTCCAGCTCCTGGGCAAAAGACCCGAGGGTAAAAAACATGGCAATAATAAAAGTGCTTATTTTGTTCATATTAATGATCTGTTGGTAAAAATTCTTTTAAAGTCTTGAGTCCTTTTTCAGTAACAATAGCCCGAAGGTGATATTCAAGGTATTTTTCATTAATTTCCTTAATAGAAAATTGTTCTGCGGGAAAAAGATCACTGCCTTTAATGGTAGACATGCCCAGAAAATAGATCTTGCCAATAAAATCTACAGGAATGTTTTCCCTGTATAATCCTTCTTTAATTCCTTTCTCAAGATTGTCGTTAATACTGCATTGCATGGTATCAATATGATGGCTTTGAACAGACTTATATACCTTTGGGTAGTATTTTTGAAGCTGAAATTGAGGAGAAGATTTTTCGTCTTTTAAATGATGCATAACGAAATTTTTGATCTCAACCATTTCTACAATAGCATTTAATTCTTTTTGTTTTATTTTCTCGATTCCCTCATCGATCGAATTTAAAATGAACAGGGTGGAGGCTTGAACGAGCTTTGCTTTGTTTGGAAAATGAAAATAGATGGTTTTTTTTGAAATCCCCATCTCATTGGCCAAATCATCCATGGTCACGCTCTTAAAACCTAAATTCAGAAATAAATCTGCTGCCTTTTTAATGATTTCTTCTTTCATATTCTAATCCCTTCAACAACTTGATTTCACGCGAATTTCATCGAAATGCGCGACATCTCCCACTTTTTTTGCGCCTCGTGCGACTGCGCAGGGTTTTTTTATTTTTCTGCGAGCGCAAAGGTACTTCAGGAAACTTTAAAAACCGAAAAAGTTTCCAATTATTTTTAAGGTTTAATTTAATTTTAGGAATATGAATTAGTGTCAATTATGGTATTTTAGCCGAAAATTTTAATTAATGTTAACCATCACTCAATATCGCGAGGCTTTTTTAGGGTATTTAAATAAAAAGATCATCACCAAAGAGCCTGTTAATTTATACGAACCAATTACCTACATTCTTAATTTAGGCGGAAAGCGTTTAAGGCCGGTATTGGTTTTATTGTCCACAGAAATTTTTGATACTCCCTATGAAAAGGCATTGGATGCGGCTTTGGCAATTGAAGTTTTTCATAACTTTTCGCTGGTTCACGATGATATTATGGACGATGCTCCCTTAAGAAGGGGGAAAGCAACGGTGCATGAAAAATGGGATTTAAACACAGGGATCCTTTCCGGAGATGCCATGTTGATAAACGCATACCAGCTTTTTGAAAATTATGAGGGTCCTGTTTTTAAGGAATTGGCACAGCTTTTCACTAAAACCGCAATTCAGGTTTGTGAAGGACAGCAATACGATGTAGATTTTGCCAACAGGGAGGATGTTGAAATAAAAGATTACCTCAAAATGATAGAATACAAGACCGCTGTTCTTGTAGGTGCTTCCCTTCAAATGGGCGCCATTTTAGGTGGGGCTTCACAGGATTGCAAAAAGGCACTTTATGATTATGGCTGCCTTTTGGGGATCGCTTTTCAGTTACAGGATGATTACCTGGATGCTTTTGGCGATCCGGAAACCTTCGGAAAACAACTTGGTGGCGATATTATTGAAAACAAAAAAACTTTTTTATATCTAACGGCACTTCGTAATGCCAAAAATTCAGAAGCCCGGCAGCTGGAACATTTATACTCCATAAATCCTATGGATACAAGCGGAAAAATTGAAGCGGTAAAAAGCATCTTTCAGGAAAGTGGTGCTTCAGAGTTAGCAAGGGAAGAGATTGGGAGATACACTCAAAAAGCCTTTGAGGTACTTGACAGCATTGAGATTTCCGAGGATAAAAAGGCAATGCTACGCAATTTCGGCTCTCTTCTTATGGACAGGGAAGTTTAAAAATAAACACTCACAAAGGGCATAAAAGGGCTGCTGTAAAAGCTTTTGTTTTTATCATGCAGGACATCATAGCGCACTCCGGTAATCACTGGCCCGGTGTTGTAGCCAACCCCAAGGAATAAAGCAGGAACCCAATCCTGATCTTTTATATTGGCCCCGTCAAATTCATAGCGACGGGTAATATTAAGTTGTTCAAATTCTGCTGAAAGCTGCACCTCCCTTATTGGTCTCATCATTCCAATAAGGCTTCCTCCCAGACTGGTGGCCTTAAAATTATTCTGGCTTGAATATGCCCCGCTCAAACCTATTCCTGCAGAAAAAGTATTATTGAAATCATATATTGCTGAAGGTGCCAGCGCCCCGGTAAAATTACCATTGCCAAAGCTAAGCCCCAAACTTCCACCAAAACGAACCTGTTGCCAGAATTGATCTTTGGTTTCAGATTTCTCTGTTTCTTTTATCTGCCCGAAACAAGCTGAAGATGCAATTATCAATGTAAAAACCAGCATTAAGAGCCTTCTGTTGGAATAACATAAAAAAGTTGTCATGTTAAAGTTCTTTTATTGGATTCGATAAATATAATGATTTCTATAAGCTATAAATTCTAAAAATTGTATTTTTGCCTTGTTTTATAACAAAAGGAACATTAGTTTCAAATTATGGATAGATTTTCATTTCTTAACGCTGCAAGCACAGCTTATTACGACGAACTTTACGAACAATATTTAAAAAACCCTGATAGTGTTGAGCCTAGTTGGCGAGCTTTTTTTCAGGGATTTGACTTTGGTAAGGAAGGATCATCTTCCCCTTCTTCCCCTTCAGGAGAAAAATTAGCGACAGAGGAGGATTACTGTGAGCCACAATTACAAAATCTTGAAAAGGAATTCAGGGTAATAAAACTTATAGATGGATACCGCACAAGAGGACATTTGTTCACCCAGACCAACCCGGTTAGGGAGCGACGAAAATACACTCCAACCCTGGATATTGAGAATTTTGGACTTTCCCAAAGTGACCTTAATACCGTCTTTAACGCTGGAGAGCTTATTGGGATAGGATCTGCCACTCTTGAAGAAATTATATCGCATCTGGCAAAAATATATTGTCAGTCCATCGGGGTTGAATATATGTTCATCCGGAAACCCGAAGAGATTTCCTGGATACAAAACAAGCTTAATATAAAAGATAATCAGCCTGATTTTAGTGAAGTAGATAAGAAATTTATTCTATCAAAGCTCAACGAAGCAGTCTCTTTTGAGGCTTTTCTTCATACCAAATACGTAGGTCAAAAAAGATTTTCACTTGAAGGGAATGAAAGTTTAATCCCGGCTTTGGATGCTATTATTGAAAAAGCCGCAGATCTTGGGGTTAAGGATTTTGTCATGGGAATGGCCCATAGAGGAAGATTGAATACCCTTACCAATATCTTCGGAAAAAGTGCCAAAGATATTTTCAGTGAATTTGACGGGAAGGATTACGAGCAGGATATTTTTGATGGAGACGTGAAATATCACCTGGGTTGGACTACCAAGAGACAGACCCGTAACGGAAAGGAAATAAATATCAATCTTGCCCCAAATCCATCTCACCTGGAAACCGTGGGAGCGGTTGTGGAAGGGATTTCCCGTGCTAAACAGGACAATAGATTTAAAGACAATAATTCCCAGGTATTACCAATTATTTTACACGGAGATGCTGCTATCGCCGGACAGGGATTGGTATATGAAATTGTGCAAATGGCACAACTGGATGGATATAAAACAGGAGGAACCATTCACATTGTCGTAAATAACCAGATTGGCTTTACCACAAACTATCTTGATGCCCGATCATCTACATATTGTACCGATGTTGCAAAAGTGACGCTTTCTCCGGTTTTACATGTGAATGCAGATGATGCCGAAGCAGTAGTTCATGCTGTATTATTTGCACTGGATTTTAGAATGGAATTTAAAAGAGATGTATTTATAGATCTTTTAGGTTACCGAAAGTATGGTCATAATGAAGGG
Organism: Gillisia xinjiangensis; assembly: GCF_046298265.1. Taxonomy (NCBI): domain Bacteria; kingdom Pseudomonadati; phylum Bacteroidota; class Flavobacteriia; order Flavobacteriales; family Flavobacteriaceae; genus Gillisia; species Gillisia xinjiangensis. The sequence continues at coordinate 680,467 of NZ_JBKAHK010000002.1, forward strand.
GATGAACCAAGATTTACACAGCCAAAATTATATAAGGCGATCTCAAAGCACGAAAACCCGAGGGATATTTACGCCGCAAAACTTATAGAAAGTGGTGTAATTGATGAAAGCTATGTTAAAAAGCTGGAGGATGAGTATAAATCGAAACTGGAGAAAGAACTGGAGAGTTCCCGTAAGGAAGATACCACAAGAATAACCCCATTTATGAAAGATGAATGGGAAGGTTTTGAGAACGCTGAAGAAGATACTATGATGAAGGAAGTGGATACCACTTTTAACATTGAAAAATTAAATACAGTTGCGGAAACCCTTTCCAGGCTTCCGGAAAATAAAAAATTTATGCGGAAGATCAGTAAATTGATCGAAGCCCGCAATAAGATGTACTTTGAGGATAACAGCCTTGACTGGTCTATGGGAGAACATCTGGCTTATGGATCTTTAATGCTGGAAGGCTTTAATGTTAGGTTGAGCGGGCAGGATTCCGAAAGAGGAACTTTTTCCCATCGACATTCCGTTGTAAAAGTGGAGGATAGTGAAGAAGAAATCATCCTTCACAATAATATTCCAGGGAAAACGGGAGAGTTCAGCGTTTATAATTCGCTGCTTTCAGAATATGCCGTTGTAGGATTTGATTATGGATATGCAATGGCAAGTCCAAAAACACTTACTATCTGGGAGGCACAATTTGGGGATTTTGTGAATGGAGCTCAAATTATGATCGATCAGTACATTTCTGCCGCCGAGGATAAATGGAAACTTCAAAATGGATTGGTAATGTTACTTCCTCACGGATATGAAGGTCAGGGAGCAGAGCATTCCTCCGGAAGGATGGAGCGTTTTTTACAGCTATGTGCAAAAGATAATATGTTTGTTGCCGATGTTACAACACCTGCAAATATGTACCATCTTCTTCGCAGACAAATGAAAGTGAATTATAGAAAACCCTTGATTATCTTTACCCCGAAAAGTTTGTTGAGGCATCCTAAAGTGGTTTCCACCAGGGAGGAATTCGCAGAAGGTGGTTTTCAAATGCTGATAGATGATGCCGAAGCTAAAGTTGATAAAATAAAGACCCTGGTTTTTTGTACTGGAAAATTCTTTTATGATCTTCTCGAAGCAAGGGAAGAAAACAAACGGGATGATGTGGCTCTGGTGCGCGTGGAACAATTATTTCCTTTGCCCACAGAAAAAATGAGATCGGTCATGGAAAAATATAAAAATGCCAATGATATTGTTTGGGCACAGGAAGAACCAAAGAATATGGGAGCGTATGGATATATGTTGATGCATTTTGAAGAAGCTAAGAATTTTAGGGTTTGTAGCCGAAGATTTTATGGCTCACCTGCAGCAGGAAGTTCTGTGAGGTTTAAAAAACGTCACGAAAAAGTAATTGCAAGTGTTTTTGATAAAACGATGGTTTAATCCCTCTTTGAGGGTTTTGATTTCGATAAATTAAAATAATAATAACCTGCTTTTTTAGAAAGCAGAAAATAAAAAATAAAGAATCATGGCTTTAGAAATGAAAGTTCCTTCTCCCGGAGAATCCATCACAGAGGTTGAAATCGCACAATGGCTGGTAGAAGATGGAGATTATGTAGAAAAAGATCAGCCAATTGCTGAAGTTGACAGCGATAAGGCAACTTTAGAACTTCCGGCTGAAGCGAGCGGAATTATTACTCTTAAGGCTAAAGAAGGGGATGCTGTCGCTGTAGGGCAAGTGGTTTGCTTAATAGATACTGAAGCTAAAAAGCCAGGTGGAGATGAAGATAAAAAAGAAGAACCTGCTGAAAAGGAAGTAAAAGAAGAAAAAGAGGCGCCTTCAAAATCTTCAACACCGGAAAAGCAGAAAGAGAAAAGTTATGCAACGGGAACTCCCTCCCCCGCAGCAAAGAAAATCCTCGATGAAAAAGGGATAGACACAAAAACGGTAACAGGTTCTGGTCGTGATGGAAGGATCACCAAAGAAGATGCGGTAGAGGCCAAAGCTTCTATGGGAACTCCGGGATTAGGAAAACGCGGGGAAAGTACTAAAAAAATGTCTATGCTTCGCCGTAAGGTAGCAGAGCGTCTTGTAGCAGTAAAGAATGAAACCGCAATGCTTACCACCTTTAATGAGGTGGATATGTCGGCAATTTTCTCTTTGCGCAAACAGTATAAAGAGGAATTTAAAGACAAACATGGGGTAGGATTAGGATTTATGTCCTTTTTTACATTGGCTATTGTAAGGGCCCTGGATCTTTATCCTGATGTGAATTCTATGTTAGATGGAGATTACCAGGTTAAATATGATTATAAAGATATTAGTATCGCAGTTTCCGGGCCAAAAGGATTGATGGTTCCAGTTATAAGAAATGCAGAAAACCTTGGTTTTAGGGGAGTTGAAGATGAGGTAAAACGTTTGGCGCTTAGAGCAAGAGATGGTCAAATTACAGTTGATGAAATGACCGGAGGAACTTTTACCATTACCAATGGTGGAGTGTTTGGTTCTATGTTGTCCACTCCAATAATAAATCCTCCTCAAAGTGGGATTTTGGGAATGCACAATATAGTTGATCGTCCTGTAGCTATAGATGGACATGTTGAAATTCGTCCAATAATGTACGTGGCCCTTTCTTATGATCACAGGATTATTGACGGAAAAGAATCTGTTGGTTTTCTTGTAGCAGTAAAGGAAGCACTGGAAAATCCTGAAGAACTTTTGATGGACAACGATGTAAAAAGAGCTTTGGAGCTTTAAATAGTTAAATTATATTAAAAGTAAAGGGCAGCAATTATTAAATTGCTGCCCTTTACTTTTAATCCCGCCAGAGGGCTTATTTCCAAATAAAGCTTACTTCCAACGGGAATAAATTTGGCTTCAAATCAATCAAAATAATGTAAACAATGACCAAAAATTAAGGAGAAGTACCAAAACTACAACTATGGCCAGAATGCGCACCGCAATTTTTGAAATTTTCTCTTTTTTGATCCTTTGAATCATGTATTCGATTTATTGAAAACAAATCTAACAGGAATCTGTCAAAGAAGCTAAGGGGATTTTTCCCCTATTTTAAATAGAGCGCTCTATTTTTATAATCTATTACCGCTTTGCCTTTTTTCAAAATATCGGCTCCTATGATCCCGTGTACTTTTTTGGCTTTATGATTTACCAAAGCCTGATTAACGTGGGTAAGATCGAATAAAACAAGGTCAATTTTACTGGTTTTCCAGCCTGTGATCTCAATTTTGTTTTGCTGTGCAATTTGAGTAAGCATATTGGTTGCACCCGCACCTGCTGCTCTTACTTCGCTGTCTTCTGCCAGCAATTTAAAATGAGCAATAGCCTCAAAACCAACACAGCTGCTGGATGCGCCGGTATCTAAAATAAAATTTCCTTCAATTTTGTTAATCTTTGCGGCCAACTCAAAATGTTGGGTTTCGGTGAATTTCAGCTTAATACGCTGATACCCTTTATCTTCCATTAATTTTCTTAAAGACGACATTCTTTTTGTTTTGGCAAAGATAGGTCTTCAAAATAAATTATTTTTGCATTTATGATTTTAACAGATACCCATACGCACTTATATAGCGAAGATTTTGAGAAAGATAGAAAGGAAGTTATTCAAAGGGCTTTGGAGCAAGGCGTTTCCCGTTTCTTTATCCCAGCTATAGATTCCAGTTATATAGCTGCAATGTACAGGCTGGAAAGGACATTTCCAGCCCATATTTTCCTGATGATGGGGTTGCATCCAACTTCTGTGAAGGATAATTACAAAGAAGAATTGCTTCGGGTAGAGGAAGAGTTTGAAAAAAGGGATTTTTATGCCGTAGGAGAAATTGGGATCGATCTTTATTGGGATAAATCTCTTTTAGAAAAACAGCAAATCGCTTTCAAACAACAAATTCAACTTGCAAAAAGGAAAAAGCTTCCAATTGTGATTCATTGTCGTGATGCGTTCGATGAGGTTTTTGAAGTTCTTGAATCGGAAAAAGGACCTGACCTCTTCGGAATTTTTCACTGTTTTACAGGAGATCTTTCTCAGGCTAAAAGAGCTTTATCGTATAATATGAAGTTGGGAATAGGGGGCGTGGTGACATTTAAAAACGGAGGGATCGATAAATTTTTAAATGAAATACCTATTAAAAACATCGTATTGGAAACAGATGCTCCTTATCTTTCTCCCGCACCCTACAGGGGAAAGAGAAATGAAAGTTCTTATATTAAAATTATCGCTGAAAAAGTGGCTTCCATCTATGCATTAACAGTTGCAGAAGTGGCCGAAATTACCACCCAAAACTCCAGAGATATATTTGAGGTGTAATGCATAGATTTAATTATAATTTTTGTTCTTTTGTCAAGATAATTTAAAATATACGTGACAAACTTCGAAAAAATAAGATTTTATGAAGATCCTGAAGTGCAACCTGCACTTCAACAATATATTAAGCATCCCATGATTCGGGCTTTGCTAGTATTTACATTTCCGGATAAATCTTCAGAAGAAATTGAAAAGATTATTTCCGAATGTCATTCGATTAAGGATTTTCAAACAAAAGTTATTTATCAATCTATAAGGAAAGTTCTGGAAAAAAGTTCAGAAGGGCTTACCTATAGCGGATTTGAGGGTCTTGAGAAGGATCAGTCATATCTTTTCATTTCCAATCACAGGGATATTTTGCTTGACACCAGTTTGTTGAATTGTGCCTTGTATGAGCAGGGTTTGATCATGACCGCTTCGGCTATAGGGGATAATCTTGTGCAGAAACCATTCTTATTGTTGCTGTCCAAATTAAACCGGAATTTTTTGGTTCAAAGAGGATTAGGTCCCAGGGAAATGTTGAAGAGTTCCCAGGAACTTTCAGAATATATCAAAAATCTTTTGCTGAAGGAAAACAGATCGGTTTGGATGGCCCAGCGGGAAGGAAGGACCAAAGATGGCAACGATATTACCCAGCAGGGAGTTTTGAAAATGCTTGCTATGGCAAAAGGCAAAAAAAGTATTGCCGAATATTTTTCAGAAATAAAAATTGTACCCGTCGATATTTCCTATGAGTTTGATCCTACAGATGTCCTGAAAATGCCCGAAATAATGGCCAAAAGGATGGAAGAGACCTATGTGAAAACCGCGAATGAGGATTTTAATTCGATAATGAAAGGTGCTTTGGGCAACAAGGGCCGCATACATATAAGTGCCGGAGAGGTACTATCTAAAGAGACGCTTACTGGAATTGAGGAAAAAGAAAATTCGGTAAATGATCTATTAAAAGCAATAGCAGATCTTATAGACAGGAAAATTCAGGGGAACTATAAATTATGGCCATCCAATTACATTGCCTGTGATTTGCTCAATAATAATGAGGAGCACAGCAGTCTTTATACCCTGAAGCAAAAAAGACAGTTTGAGCGTCGTTTGACGAGGAGAATCGATTTTAAAAATTCTTTAGAAGTAAATAGTTACCTGTTGATGTATGCGAATCCGGTTATCAACCAAGAAGCGCTGGATGAAAGTAAAGTCTAATATTTTATTGATATATACCGGTGGTACTATTGGTATGATCAAGGATTTTGAAACAGGAGCTCTCAAGGCATTTAATTTTAGTGAATTGCTTCAAAATATCCCGGAATTAAAACTTCTGGAACATACCATAGATACGGTGAGTTTTAAGGATCCCATAGATTCCTCGAATATGAACCCGGTTTATTGGATTCAGATAGCCAAAATCATTGAAGATCGTTTTGAGAATTACGATGGATTTGTGGTTTTACACGGAAGTGATACCATGTCCTACACTGCTTCAGCTCTGAGCTTTATGTTTGAAAATTTGACAAAACCTATAATTTTTACGGGTTCTCAATTGCCTATTGGGGATCTTCGCACAGATGCCAAGGAAAATTTGATTACCAGCATACAGATTGCAGGACTACAAAAGCAGGGAAAGCCTGTAATATCTGAAGTGGGATTATATTTTGAGTACAAATTATACCGTGCAAACCGTACCACAAAAATAAATGCCGAGAATTTTCAGGCATTTTCTTCTTCAAATTATCCTCCGTTGGCAGAATCTGGCGTACATTTATCCGTAAATAACAATGTTTTGTGGAAAACCAACAGAAGGAGAAAGACGAAATTGCACACAAATTTCAATCATGAAATCCTTATTTTGAAGATGTTTCCGGGGATTAATGAAAGTACCGTAGAACATATGCTTTCAAAGAAAAATTTAAAAGGGGTGATCCTGGAAACCTACGGAAGCGGGAATGCTCCAACGGATGCCTGGTTTATAAATTTATTGAAAAAGCATATTTCCAAAGGTTTATTTATAGTGAATGTTACCCAATGTATCGCTGGAAGCGTATCCATGGGACAGTATGAAACCAGTACCCAGTTAAAAAAAATTGGGGTGGTTTCAGGAAAAGACATCACAACCGAAGCAGCTGTGGCAAAATTAATGTACCTTTTGGGGAGTGAATTATCGCCGAAAGTTTTTAAAACTATCTTTGAGACATCATTACGTGGTGAAATGTTATAAAATTAACGATTTCTTTTTGATGGTAAACATTTTTTTTTGTTATTTGGCGCTCCGTTAAAATTACTTAATAGAGAGGTGGCCGAGCGGTCGAAGGCGCACGCCTGGAAAGCGTGTATACCTCAAAAGGGTATCGAGGGTTCGAATCCCTTCCTCTCTGCAAAGTATTTTTATTAAAAAATAATTTTTATATCTTTAACCTTTTAACTAATTAAATTAAGACAAACACTAATGAAAAGATTATTTTCAACTTTGGTAATCGCTTCGGTTATGTTATTTGGAGCCGCAAACGTAAATGCGACAAATTTCGTGTCCCCACAACTGGATAACATCGTGAATTTTGTTCAGGATGAAGAGGCGGCCCTCGATGTTCAAGAGGAAGAAGAATTAGGATTTCACCAGGAGCTTAAAAAACGTTTTATAGAAGGTGGCCCCGGATTTATGGGAATCGTTCTTTTATGTTTGATTCTTGGTTTGGCAATTGCCATTGAGAGAATTATCTTTTTAAACCTTTCTACTACCAATACCAAGAAATTGGCCCAGGATGTAGAAGATGCTTTAAACAGCGGAGGAATTGAAGCTGCTAAGGAAGTTTGTAGAAATACAAAAGGTCCTGTAGCCTCTATTTACTACCAGGGACTAGATCGTGCAGACGAAAGCATTGAAGCCGCAGAAAAAGCTGTTGTAGCTTACGGTGGTGTTCAAATGGGACAACTGGAGAAAAACGTATCATGGGTTTCTTTATTTATCGCTCTTGCCCCTATGCTTGGGTTCATGGGAACGGTAATTGGTATGATCCAGGCCTTTGATAGAATTGAAGCAGCAGGAGATATGCAGCCTTCACTGGTAGCCGGAGGTATTAAAGTTGCACTTCTTACCACGGTATTTGGTTTGATCGTAGCTATTATTCTACAAATCTTTTATAATTATATCATTGCTAAAATAGATAGCATTGTGAATGATATGGAGGATGCATCTATCATTTTAATTGATATGCTTGTAGACTACAAAAACAAAAAAAGAATCTAAGAGATATAAACTATGACAATTCATAAAATTTTAAAATATTTTGCACTCGTTATTGGTGTCATAGGTCTTATCCTTTTGGGTAGAATTATTATGGCGGGCGATGATGTAATAGAGGCTTCTGCTTCAGAACAGCAAAGTCTTATAACACCTTTTATCTGGCTAGCCTACCTGGTACTTGCAGTTGTACTGGTTTTAGTAGCATTCTTTGTTATAAAGGGATTGTTTAGAGGAAATATTAAAAACACGCTAATTGCCGTTGGAGCATTTGTTGTTGTAATTGCTATTGCCTATGTATTAACAGATGGTGCTCCCGTTCCATTAAAAGACGGTGGTACATTATCTGCCAGTGCATCCCATTGGGTAAGTGCAGGATTATATGTTTTTTATATTCTTGCAATAGTAGCAGTTGGGGCAATGGTTCTGTCTGGAATCAGAAAATTAATAAAATAAATTATGGCTAAAAGAGCAGCACCAGAAGTAAATGCCGGTTCTATGGCCGATATCGCATTCTTGCTTTTAATTTTCTTTCTGGTAACCACAACAATTGAGACCGATAGAGGAATTAGCCGCAAGCTGCCCCCTATTCCGGAGGAGAATATCGAGCCACCCATTATTAAGCAGAAAAATATTTTTACTGTTATTGTAAACAGAAATAACCAGTTGCTTGTAGAAGATGAATTGATGCAATTGCAAAATCTTAGGCAAGCTGCTGTAGAATTCCTGGATAATGGTGGTGGTGTAGGTGAAGAGGCCTGTGATTATTGTCAGGGACCCAGAGATCCAACTTCTTCAGATAATCCTGAAAAAGCTATCATTTCTTTGGTAAATGACCGCAAGACGGAATACAGGACTTATATATCTGTTCAAAATGAGTTGGTTGCTGCTTATAACCAGTTGAGAAACCGGGAAGCACAACGACTTTATGGAGTGGATTTTCTGGAAATGGAGCGAAAATTTAATGATCCTAACTTTAGAGGAGACAAAGTGACCTTAAAGGAACGTATTGATATAGTACAGGGTATGTATCCTCAAAAATTATCTGAAGCCGAACCTAAAAGTTAGTTGCTTTAAACCCTCATTGAGGGTTTAATTTTCCGAGGCTTGCCTCGAATTTTTAAAAGTATTTTCCAATTCATATCTTGTGGGCTTGCCCCGAGGTAGTTGATTAACAAAAATGTAATTAAATTATGGCTAAGTTCACGAAGAAAAAGAGTGGGGAGTTGCCAGCGGTAAATACCGCTTCCCTGCCCGATATCGTTTTTATGTTGCTTTTCTTTTTTATGGTTGCAACGGTAATGCGTCAAAATACATTGATGATACAAAACCAATTACCTTTTGCAGACCAGGTTGAAAAGTTGGATAAAAAGGATTTGATAATGTATATTTATGCCGGAAAGCCAAGCCCGAGATATCAACAGAAATTTGGTACCGAGGCTCGAATTCAGTTAAACGATAAATTTGCAGCTGTTAGTGATGTGCAAAAATTTATTTATGCTGAAAGAGAATCCAAGCGGGAGGAGTTAATTCCCTATTTAACAACTGCATTAAAAGTGGATGTTGAAACAAATATGGGACTGGTTTCTGATATAAAACAAGAATTGAGAAAAGCGGAAGCCTTAAAAATTAACTACACCACACGTATTGGTGAGGTTTCTAAGAATTAAATTAGTTTAAAATACCATTTAAAAAACATCCCTTCCGGATATTCCGGATTTAGGGATGTTTTTTTATATTCATCTTTTCTTAAATAGCTTACTTTAATTCGGTATTGAGGGGTTACTTCCCCGGGGCCTGCCCGAATCATTCAGGGGGGATTGCCTCGAATTTTTAAAAATAATTTACTCCCGATAATTATCGGGACATAAATTGAGGGCTTGCCCGATTTTTTTGATTAATTTCCTGACAAATGAAGAATCTATATCCGGGATTATTGATGCTATTCACCTTAATCCCAACATGGGCACAAGTTGAGAATGATTCCATTCCTGCTATTCAGGATTCCGTACCAGCGGTTATTGATAGTTTGTACCGGGAAGATCAATTCTATCTGGGATTAACCTTTCAATTGATGGGTGATCTCCCTGAGGATGTTTCCCAATCTGGTTTTTCCGGTGGTCTTCATCTTGGTTTTATAAGGGATATGCCAATTAATAAGCAAAGGAATATTTCTATTGGTGCAGGTTTTGGCTGGTCCATAAATTCATACGGACAGGAGCTTTTTATAGGAGAAAATGCAAATGGTCAAACCATCTTTAGAAATCTCAATAATCAGGATATTGTTTATGATACCAACAGGTTTTCTACACATCTTGTGGAAGTGCCGCTTGAATTTAGATGGAGAACTTCTAAACCCGAATCTTATAAATTCTGGAGGATTTATACCGGATTCCGATTAGGATATGCCTACCATTTTAAATCAAATTTTAAACAAGGGGAAAATCAGGTAATCCAAACAGATGTGCCCGAATTTGAACGTTTTAGACTAGGTACTACTTTTACTTTTGGATATAACACCTTTAATTTTCACCTTTATTATAGCTTAAATCCCTTTTTTAAGGATGCTCAGCTCAATGATAGCCAATTGGGTATAACTACGTTTAAATTGGGTTTGATGTTCTATATCTTATAGCCAGTAATTAAGCACAATAAGTTGTGGCAGGAGTCCTATGAAAAACCCAAGAACAATTTCAGCCCTTGTATGGGCTTTAAAATAAAGTCGTGAGGTTGCAGTTAAACCTAAGGCAATAATCAAAAAGACTATACTGAAAACCAGGTTTAGAGAGAAGAATATGCTCAGCGCAATAACAAACATGAAAATTCCGGCCAAACCTACCATATGTAAACTGATTTTTAGTTTTAGCAACGCAAGTATATAGCTGGTAAGGATGGAAAACAGAATCCCTACAAAAAAATAATAGAGCGCAGGATAGTTATAGGCGTTTAATATCTGGTAAAGGTTTAACCCCAAAAGCAGGATATAAAAAAACAGTGGCCAGAGTCTTTCATTCACATCGCTTAAAAAGGCTGATTTTGCTTTCCCCAAATTTTTCAGAAGAAAATAAAAAACAATAGGAATAAATAGCGTGGTAATGGCTATTGCAAGGAGTTTTGCTTTTATAAGTGGCTCCGGAAAAAATCTGGGTGTCACCAGAAAATAAAACAAACTTCCTGCAAATGGCATCCATAAAGGATGAAAAATGTAGGAAGCACTTTTTATTACAAAACGCATTATATCTCTTTTCGCATTCTTGCCACAGGTATATCGAGCTGTTCCCGGTATTTCGCAACTGTACGGCGTGCAATTGGATAGCCTTTTTCCTTTAAAAGTTTGGCAAGTTTTTCGTCGGTGAGCGGTTTGCGTTTGTTCTCTTCTTCAATAGACATTTCCAAAATCTTCTTGATCTCCCTGGTAGAAACTTCCTCACCCTGATCGTTTGTCATCGATTCTGAAAAGAATTCCTTGATCAGTTTTGTGCCATATGGGGTGTCTACATATTTACTGTTTGCCACTCTGGAAACTGTGGATACATCCATGCCAATTTCATCGGCTATATCTTTCAGGATCATTGGGCGCAGGTTTCGTTCGTCTCCGGTAAGAAAAAATTCCTTTTGATAATTCATAATAGAGCCCATCGTTACCATAAGTGTTTGCTGCCGCTGCTTAATCGCTTCAATAAACCACTTTGCCGAATCCAGTTTTTGCTTTATAAACATCACTGCATCTTTTTGTGCCTTGGTTTTTTCACGGGATTCCTTATAACCCTTCAACATATTATTGTAATCGTTGGAGATATGCATCTCAGGAGCATTTCTGCTGTTAAGGGTCAATTCCAATTCTCCATCTACGATTTTAATCGTAAAATCAGGAATTACGTGTTCTGTCATCCTGGTGTTACCGGCAAAACTTCCTCCGGGTTTAGGATTGAGATGTTCAATAACATCAATGGCATCCCGTAATTCATCCTCGGTAATATCGTGTTTGGCAAGCAATTTAGCGTAATGTTTTTTGCTGAAATGATCGAAGGACTTTTCCATGAGATCTATAGCAAGGGAAACATCCTTGTTCTTTTCTTTTCTGTAAAGCTGGATCACCAGGCATTCCTGCAGGGATCTGGCACCTACTCCGGCGGGATCCAGTTGCTGGACCTGTTTCAACACTTTTTCTACCGTTGCCTCATCGGTATAGACATTTTGAGTAAAGGCAAGGTCATCTACGATATCCTGAATACTTCTGCGGATGTAGCCGCTTTCATCTACACTTCCCACTAAAAATTCAGCGATTTCCTGTTCGGTTTCGTTTAATCTGGATGTACTTAATTGGGTTTTTAAATATTGGGAGAAGGAAGTTCCCGAAGCATACGGAACATGTTTTTCCTCATCATCTGCACTGTAATTATTGGCCTGAAGCCTGTAACTTGGTGTTTCATCATCGCTCAGGTAATCGTCTACATCAATATCGGCTTCAATAGTTTCATTGCCTTCAGAATCATATTCGTCATTGGAAAATTCATCATCAAATTCTTTTTCAAGATCCTCTTTTCCATCTTCCAAAGCGGGATTCTCTTCCAATTCCTCTTTTATACGCTGCTCAAAAGCTTGCGTAGGCAACTGGATGAGCTTCATCAACTGTATTTGCTGAGGGGAGAGCTTTTGCGATAATTTAAAATTTAATTGCTGTTTTAGCATAAATAGATTGTTGTACTCTTTCTACAAAAATAAGCAAAAACAATGCGAATGTAGCTTTGGCATCAAAAATGATGGTGGTAAATTTTTGTTAAGAAAAGGGAGATTCCTTAAAACTCCTCTAAAAGTCTGAATTTTTGAGGCGGATCTATTTTTACCGACATAGCTTCCTTGCTGATTGGATGTGTAAAATTCAACGCAATTGCTGTAAGATATAATCCTTTTTTCTGAAAAGGGTGAATTTTTAATCCATACTCAATATCGCCCACAATGGGAAGGTCATTTCCTGAAAGATGTATTCTTATTTGATGGGTTCTTCCGGTTTCGGGATAAACTTCAAGGATGGAATACGGTTTTTCTTTAAAGCTGAAAGTTGTAATTCTTGTAACTTTTGTTATGGCTGTTTTACTTCTGATGTTCGTGTTGTAAATGCAAGTTTCCGGTGCTTCTCCGTGAACCAGTGCCAAATAGGTTTTTTGGATCTCTTTATGTTCAAAAGCTAAATTCAGTTTTGTTTGTGCAATGCGTGTTTTTGCTATTAAAAGCAATCCGCTGGTAGGATTATCCAGCCTGTGAACAGGCAATGGAAAGGGAAGCGCATCTTGCTCCGCTGAAACATTTAGGTTGAATGGCAAAGCATTTTCAATGGTTTTAAAGTAATTTCCGCTGGTAGGGTATCCGGGAGGTTTTTGTATAACCGCAAGAAAATCATCTTCAAAAATCACCTCCAGACCCAGCTGAAAGACTTTTTTCGTTGGAACTTCCTGTTGTAATAATTCTAATTTCTGAAATTCCTTTACCCAATCTGAGGTATTTCCAAACTCACCATCAATCAGGATCTCTTTACGTTTTATGGCTTTTTTAATCCCGCTTCTGGTGGAAATCGAATTAAAAGCTGAAGCCGCATATTCCTGCAACCTGATTTTTTCATCAAGTGCAGGAACGATATGCGTTTCTAATATTTTCAAAAGAGGAAGTTTAAAATTCCGCGTTTTGCGGTGTTCTCGGGAAAGGTATTACATCCCGTATATTAGTCATTCCTGTAACGAAAAGAACAAGACGTTCAAAACCAAGTCCAAATCCGCTGTGGACGCAGGTTCCAAATTTGCGGGTGTCCAGATACCACCAAAGTTCTTCCTCATCAATGTCCAGTGCCTTCATTTTTTCTTTCAGTACATCCAGACGTTCCTCCCTTTGGGAACCTCCCACTATTTCTCCAATTCCGGGGAAAAGGATATCCATAGCGCGCACCGTTTTTCCGTCTTCATTAAGGCGCATATAAAAAGCCTTGATGTTTGCAGGATAATCAAAAAGTATCACAGGACATTTAAAGTGTTTTTCAACCAAAAACCGTTCATGTTCACTTTGAAGATCGGTTCCCCAATCTTCTATAGGATACTTGAATTTCTTTTTCTTATTTGGTTTGGAGTTTTTAAGGATATCGATCGCTTCGGTGTAGCTTACCCTTTTGAAATTGTTTTCGGTTACAAACTCCAGCTTTTTAAGCAAACTCATTTCGCTGCGTTCTGCCTGGGGTTTCGACTTTTCTTCTTCCTCGTGGCGTTTATCCAGGAATTCAAGATCGTCCTTACAATGTTCCAATACGTATTTTACCACATATTTTATGAAATCTTCAGCAAGGTCCATATTCCCGTCAAGATCGCAAAAGGCTACTTCCGGCTCGATCATCCAGAATTCGGCCAGATGCCTGGAAGTATTGGAATTTTCAGCTCTAAAAGTAGGCCCAAAGGTATAAACCTGTCCCAGCCCAAGGGCATAGGTTTCAGCCTCCAATTGACCGGAAACCGTTAAATTGGTCTCTTTTCCGAAGAAATCTTTTTTATAATCTATAGATCCATCCTCATTTTTAGGAGGGTTTTCAAGATCAAAAGAAGTCACTTTAAACATTTCACCGGCTCCTTCCGCATCGCTTCCGGTAATAATAGGAGTGTTTACGTAGTGAAAATTGTTTTTCTGAAAGTAACTATGAACGGCAAACGAGAGCTTGCTTCGAACCCGCATTACAGCCCCAAATGTATTGGTGCGAATCCTTAAATGGGCCTGTTCCCGAAGTTTCTCGAGGCTGTGTCGCTTTGGGGATAAAATAGTGAGTTTTACTTCCTCCGGGTTGGCATCTCCCAATATTTCTATAGATTTCACTTCTACTTCAACGCTTTGCTGACTGCCAACACTTTCTTTTAAGGTACCAACTACCTTGATTGCAGCGCCAATATTGATGCGTTTTAATATTTCTTCATTCGTATTTTCAAAATCTATAACACATTGTAAATTATTGATGGTAGACCCGTCATTAACGGCTATAAACCTGTTGCTTCTAAAAGCTCTTACCCATCCATTTACTTCTACTTCCTGCAGAAATTGATCACTGGTTAATAATTCAGCAATTTTTAATTTTATCATTTTGGTTATATTTTTTAAAAAATCAAATATAAATCTTCCTTGTTAGCCTGACAAGAGGCAATTTTTGATTTTGATGAAATTTATTCCCACTGGTAGGATTTATGAATTATTTGTAACTTACTATTCACTGACTTAAAAGGCAAACCTAAGGTTTTTCCGACTCGTTTAAAATATCGTCTTCTTCAGCAATAATCTGGATTGAAAGTTCTTTTAAGGTTTCCTTATTTGCGATGCTTTTCTCCAACGAAAGCAGGAGGGAAGGTAACAGTATTAAATTGGACAGCATTGCAAAAAGTAAGGTTGCTGAAACCAAACCTCCCAGGGCTACGGTTCCTCCAAAACTGCTTATCATAAATACGGAAAATCCAAAGAAAAGCACGATGGAAGTATAGAACATACTAACTCCTGTTTCCTTTAAAGCCGCATAAACCGATCTTTTTATTTTCCAGTTGTTGGCTTTTAATTCCTGCCTGTATTTTGCTAGGAAATGTATGGTATCATCTACGGAGATCCCAAATGCGATACTAAAGACCAGAATGGTGGACGGTTTTATTGGTATGCCAAGGAACCCCATCATTCCTGCGGTTACAAGCAAGGGAAGCAAATTGGGTATAAGTGAAACCAGGATCATTCTGAATGAACGAAACATCCAGGCCATTAATAGTCCAATAAGTAAAATTGCAAGCGACAGGGAAATAACCAGGTTTTTCACCAGATAGGTTGTTCCTTTTTGGAAAATCAAAGCCTTTCCGGTCATGCTTACCGCATAGCGTTCTTCCGGGAAAATTTTATTTATCTGCGGTCTCAAATTCTCTTCGATACGCTCCATTTTTTCAGTGCCAACATCCTTCATGAACGTTGTTATTCTAGCATATCGTCCGGTAGAATCGACGTAAGAATTCAAAATAGCTCCTCCCCCTGAAATTCCTTTTAAATAAGGAGCGATAAAATTTTGTTCCTGCGAGGTGGGTAGCTGAAAATATTTCGGATTTCCATTATAATAAGCCTGTTTGGTATATTTTGCAAGACGAACTACAGAGACCGGAGTGGAAAGTTCGGGGACTTCAGCAATAAGATTTTCAAGGGATTCCATCCTTTTTAAGGTGACAAGTTTTAAAGCTCCTTTTTCCTGTTTGGTGTCAATTAAAATCTCCAGTGGCATCACTCCGTTAAACTCTTCTTCAAAAAACCGGATGTCCTGGAAAAAACCGGCATCCTGTGGCATGTCTTCCAGCAGGCTCCCGGAGATTTTAATATTATAAATCCCAATGATACTCGCAGCAAGAAGTATGATAGAAATTACATATACGGAGAGTCGGTGATGTCTCACCATTCGTTCTGTCCAGTCTGTAAATGCACCAATCCATCTTTTGTTTAAATGCCTTAGATGTTTGTCTTTTGGCACAGACATATAGCTGTAAATAATGGGGATAATTACCAGGCTTAAAAGAAAGATGGCAATAATATTGATGGAAGCAACCATTCCAAACTCCTTGAGTAAGGTGCTGTCGGTTAAAATAAAAGCTGCAAATCCGGATGCTGTTGTCAGATTGGTGAGCATGGTTGCATTTCCCACTTTAGAGATGACCCGTTGCAGCGATTTCGCCTGATTCCCATGGGTTTTTATTTCCTGCTGATATTTGTTGATGAGGAAAATACAATTGGGAATCCCAATAACGATAATCAGTGGTGGGATTAATGCCGTGAGTACCGTGATCTCAAAATGAAGCAGCCCAATTATTCCAAATGCCCACATAACCCCAATCATCACGGTAACCATCGCAATTACGGTTGCTCTTATGGACCTGAAGAAAAAGAAGAAGATTAGTGATGTTACCAAAAGCGCGGCCCCTATAAAAAGGCCAATTTCATCGGTGATGTTTTTTGAATTAAGCGTACGTATATAAGGCATTCCCGACACGTATACCTCCAGGTTCGTGTCTTTCTCAAATTGTTCTATTAGGGGTTGCAGCTCTTCAAGGACAAAGTCTTTTCGCTCAATAGAATTTACAATTTCTTCTTTTAAATAGACAGCAGTTTGTACTGTTTTGGAGTTTTCGCTGTAAACCAGACCTTTGTAAAAAGGCAATTTATTGAATAAGTCATCCTTATATTCCCTAACCTGGGCGCTATTCCATTCTTTATCCTGAATAAAAGGAACCATTTCAAACCTGCTGGGATCCTCAAATTTTTCCAGTTTTTTGAGATTTCCAATCGCGATAACATTTTCAACGGCTCTAAATTTTTCAAGATCCCGGGTTAATTTGTTCCAGGCTGTAAATTTTTCGGGAGTGAAAAGCGAAGAATCTTTAACCGCAATTACAATGAGATTGCCTTCTTCACCAAATTTATCCAGAAAATCATTGTAGACCTGGTTTATTTCGTGATCATCCGGCAATAAATTGGCTTCGGTATGTGAAAAGCGCATATTTTGCCATTGGGTGGCAAAAAAGGCGGTTATTAAAATAATTATAAAGATGAACAGGACCCTGTTTCTAAGAATTACACGGGCTATGGAATTCCAAAATCCAAAACTGAAAATTTTTGACATTGCTGGTTTTTATGCGCCTGCAAAGGTATAAAAAGTAGCCATAATTATTGATTCTAAGAGGATTATTCCCAACAGTGGTTTTCAAAATAAAAATAAAATTTGAAAAAGCGCCCTTGGTAAAAATGTAATCGCAATTTATTGTAAGTAAAATTTAATCAAAAACCTCGGGGCAAGCCTTCAAGGTATGTCCCGGTAATTATCGGGAGAATATTAATTTTAAAATTCGAAGCCAGCCCGCATGTTTGATTCAGGCAGCCTTTGGGGAAGCTGCCCGTCTGTTAGCGGGTTAAACCCTCAATGAGGGATTAAAGCGAAAGAGAGAAGGTGAATTTAAAGGAGAAATTTTCCTGAAAACTAGGTAAATGATAGGCTCCATATCTATAAGCTGCACTTAGGCCAAAACCAAGAAATATATTGTCGAGTTCCAAACCTGCTTCCGAAAAACCTTCCTTCAGGGATTTGAATTCAATATTTTGATGAGGCACCATGTTTTTGAAATCCCCAATCACATGCCGGGAAATAACAGAAAATTCCGGACGAATAGATTCACTTATGAAAATAGGGCGAAATCTATGTCTCATGTGAAGTGCAAGCTGGCGTTCACTGAAAAACTCATTGAAATACATGGTTTCGAAAACCAATCCACCTGCCACCGAAAACCGCCCCAGGATATCCGGACTATTGGGTTGGTTTGGCGAAGCGTGAAAGGCTTGTGTAAGCGGAAGGTCTCCAAAGCTTTGATGTCCATCCAGGGTGAATTGGGTTGAGGACTGGTTGATCCTGTTTATATGGTATTCCGCTTTCAAGCCTATTTTGGTGAAATTAAAATCTCCACCTAAAAAGTGGGCAAAACTCTGGGATAATTGACCGGTAAACTGCGGATATCCTTTTTCGACTATAACATGGCTTTCTGGAGTGCTTAAAAATTTGCTGAAAGGTCGCCATAAAACACCAATTTTTGCCTCGCTAATGGTAAAATCCCTATAAATTTTACCGTTATTCATAAAGGCATAATCTTGTATCTGAGAAATATCCTGGGTAGAAACCATAAGTTCCGTGTCTAAATCCGGTGCGAATCTGTGTTCAACTGAAGTTTGAAAAGTTTTGTGCCTGTAGAAATAATCTATACTTCCAAATCGGGGTTGAAAAAGGGAGAATTCACTTATACCTTTAATGTAATTATAACTGCCAATTTCCTGTATCCCTTTGCTGTAATTTGCATTAAGCCAGGTGCCGGTTCGTTGATTTAAGAGTGCTCCGGCTCCTATTCCATATTTAAATTCCCTGTCCTTAAATCCATACGCCAAATGACCTTCCATTCTGAATTTTTTGGAAAAATCCAGGTTTGTCATCCCTCCAAGTCCAAGCCTGATACCTTCATAGCGATTGTAATTCACAATTTGTCCCAGATCAAAGTCTAGAACTCCCAGTGGATAAAAACCATTGGAAATTGCTTTTTTTAGCTCGATCTTTCGCTCTATATCATACATTCGAATCATTCTTTCTACCCGTAAGGCAGTTAACTCATCTTCAAGTGTGAAAGGTTCCTGACGGTTCGCTTCCCAAAAATTTACAGATTTTCGGGATGCATCGTCCCTAACATAGATCGCAGGTTGAGATTTTTTTAGATTCAACTCCTCATTAAACTTCCTCTCATAATAGGTCGTGGTGGAAGATAGATATAGGTTTTTCTCAATTTCCCCGGTTGACAAAAAAGCATTGAGGATTGATTTTTTACGTTGTAAGGTGCCTACCGAAATACTTCCGCCAAAAACCGAAATGTCTTTCCCGCCTTTACCCGGTTTCAAGGTCACCGATTGGTTTGAAGGAAACCAGATAGTTTCGTTTTCGTAAAAATTGTAACTATGATCTATTTCCAGATCTACAGCTCCCAATAATTGAGCTTTCGCTTTTTGTATTGCGAAAGAAACGGTATCCAGGTATAATATCCCTTCCAGGCCTGCAACCGCTTTTTCGCGTTTTGGCTTAAAATAGATCACAAATGCCGGCCTGTTTTCATTTGTTACCGTATCCAGGAGCCTATAATTATAATTTTTTAATGCATTTTTACCCAAAGGACCGGCATATTCTGTTTTAAAAATCACGTAATTCTCCCTGTAAAGTGAAAAAGCCTGAACATTTAAAGATAAAATTTCATAGATGGGTTTTTTAAATCCAGCCGTTTTTATTCCTTCTACTATTTCTGTGTTAGAACCGGGTGCTTCATAAAGATGTGTTGATACCTTTTCAGAAAGAAAAGAACGTCCCTGATTGATTATGGTTTCTATATCCAGCTTTGTAGTATCTGTAACTGCCTTTAAATCCCGATTCTGATTATCGATAACTAATTTGTTATAACTCTTGTATTCAAAGCTTTTCAGCTGTTTTTCAGGATCATTTAAGGCCTTATTCTGAATTGCTTTTTTTATTATTTCGTTGGCCGGGTCTTTTTCAAAATGTACAACTTCTTTTAGGTTTTTTTCCCTCGGAAGGAGTTGAATTTCATAATATTTCTTTTCTGAAGAAAGTGAGATTTTTTGCGAATGAAAGCCAAGGTAGGTAACAGTAAACGCGGAATCTTGTGTTTCCACATTTAGCTGAAAAGTCCCATCTATATTTGTGAGTCTTGCATTTTCAGGAGAAAGTTGAACGGTGGCATAGGGAAGTGGATCCTGCGTTTCTGAATTTAACACAACTCCGGTGATGGTTTTTTGTGCAGAAACGGTTGGAGCGGAAAGAATAATCAATAAAAGCAGAAATAATCGCATATGATTATTAGTTCATCAAATTAGTTGGGAAAAGTAGTGTTTAAAAAAGATCAGCTTCATAATATTATATTAAATAATATGTTGAAGCTGATGTGATTTTGATTTAAGAAGATTATAATTTAAATTTTAAACGGTCATAATCTCTCTTTCCTTGTTCTCATAGATTGAATCTACTTTCCGCACATATTTATCGGTTAGTTCCTGAATGGTATCTTCCCCAATTTTAGCGAGATCTTCAGAGATTTCAAGTTTTTTTATTTCGTTGTTGGCAGCTTTCCGGTCATTTCGAATCCCTATTTTGGCTTCCTCAGCCTCAACTTTTGCCTGTTTAGCAAGGTCTTTTCTTCGTTCTTCGGTTAATGGCGGAACACTTATAATAACACTCTCACCATTATTCATTGGATTAAATCCAAGGTTTGCTACCAAAATCCCTTTTTCAATGTTCGGGATCATTCCTCTTTCAAAAGGTTGAATAGAAATGGTTCGGGCATCGGGTGTGTTCACATTGGCAACCTGGTTTAATGGAGTCATGCTTCCGTAGTAATCTACCATTACACTGCCCAACATAGCAGGACTGGCCTTTCCGGCACGAATATTAAGAAGTTGTTTCTCTAAATGCCTGATGGCATTTTGCATATTCTCCTCGGTACTTTCTATAATAAAATCTAATTCTTCACTCATTTTGTTAAACTTAAAGTTGAAAAAATTTAAGGTTTTTGGTTTTATAAATTCACTTTTGTGCCTATTTTTTCTCCGGTTACTACCTTTAACAGGTTTCCGGGAGTATTCATATCGAATACAATAATAGGTAATTCATTTTCGTGGCTTAACGTAAAAGCGGTTGTGTCCATCACTTTTAGGCCTTTTTTTAATACATCTTCAAAGGTGATGAAATCAAATTTTGTGGCAAGTTTATCTTTTTCCGGATCTGCCGTATAAATTCCATCTAC
This sequence comes from Gillisia xinjiangensis, assembly GCF_046298265.1. Lineage (NCBI taxonomy): Bacteria > Pseudomonadati > Bacteroidota > Flavobacteriia > Flavobacteriales > Flavobacteriaceae > Gillisia > Gillisia xinjiangensis. Next base: position 701,376 of record NZ_JBKAHK010000002.1, read on the forward strand.
GCGGGTTCCCTTTAAAATGATATCAGATTTTATTTCGATGGCTCTTAAGACGGCGGCAGAATCTGTTGTGAAATATGGATTTCCGGTACCACCTCCAAAAATCACGACGCGTCCTTTTTCCAAATGCCTGATTGCTCTTCTTCGAATAAAGGGTTCTGCTACAGAATTTATTTCGATGGCGGTTTGCAGTCTGGTTTGCACATTGGCGTTTTCAAGCGCGCTCTGTAAAGCAAGCCCGTTGATTACAGTAGCGAGCATTCCCATATTATCTGCCTGCACCCTGTCCATTCCTTTGCTTGCCCCGGCAACGCCTCTAAAAATATTTCCTCCGCCAATAACTATAGCAACCTCAATACCCTTTTCTATCACAGTTTTTATTTCCTGGGCATAATCTGCCAGTCTTTCGGGATCAATACCATATTGCCTTGTTCCCATAAGGGCTTCCCCGGATAATTTTAAAAGAATTCTTTTGTATTGCATAGTTATATTAAAGATAAGTTGTGCAAATATATGTAATATCTTAATTTGTAAAGAATCTCCGTGAAATGTTTCCGGAAAGTGGAGATCTTTTTTAAAAAGGTGCTTTAAATTTTTATTGCCCGTGACGAATTTAACCTGATTAAGAGCAGACTGTCAGGCTTAATATTGGCCGGATTTTTGCTATATTTGATTTTCAAAAAAAGAAAAAATATGTTTGGATATTATATCATTGCCGGGCTCATATTCATAGTGAGTTTATATGTAAGCAATAAGCTAAAGAGCAAGTTTAAGAAATATTCCCAGGTCCATCTTCAAAATGGCATGAGCGGAAAGGAAATCGCTGAAAAAATGTTACGTGACAATGGGATTACTGATGTAAAAGTTATTTCCACCCCAGGAATGTTAACCGATCATTATAACCCTGCAAAAAAAACAGTGAATCTTAGTGAATCGGTGTATACGCAACGCAATGCCGCTGCAGCTGCGGTTGCTGCCCACGAATGTGGTCACGCGGTTCAACATGCAACTGCTTACAGCTGGCTTACTATGCGAAGTCAATTGGTTCCTATGGTAAGTGTGGCTTCAAAATATTCACAATGGGTGATCATGGGAGGACTTTTGCTTATGGCTTTTACCGCTATGGGGAGCACTCTTTTACTGGTAGGTATCGTCTTGTTTGGGATGGGTACTTTGTTTAGTTTTGTGACGCTGCCTGTAGAGTACGATGCGAGCAAGAGAGCATTGGTATGGCTGGAAACAGAAAACATGTTGAGCCCTCGGGAACACGAAGCCGCTGAAGATTCCCTGAAGTGGGCAGCCAGAACATACGTGGTAGCTGCGGTGGGATCCCTTGCAACCCTGTTATATTTTGTTAGTATTTATTTGGGGCAAGACTAAAAAATAACATTTCAATAAAATAAGAAAGAGCTGCCCAAATAAGGCAGCTCTTTTTTATACCGGATTTCCGATAAATTTTTTATGCATTTTTGTTTTTAAACGCTTCCTTTTATCCCGGGAATACGCTCATCCAGGAGCTTTAATCCTAATCCTTCAGTTCCCATTAAATCAAATAATTCCAGAATACTTCGCATCGTTTGCTCTTCTTCCATTTGCTCATTCACAAACCATTGAAGAAAATGTTCCGAAGCAAGATCCTGCAATTTTCGGCATTTATAAACAATGTTATGAATGGATTTTGTGATGGCTATTTCCTGTTCCAGGGCCGTTTCAAAAATTTCTTCCAGGGAATTAAAATCGTGTGTAATTTTACTGACTTCCGGGGAATAAGCGGTGCCTCCGTTATCGTTTATAAACCTGAAAATTTTGAGCATATGCTCCCGCTCTTCAAGGGATTGATCATAAAAAAATTTTGCGCTGTTGTCCAGTGCATTGTGATCACAATAGGAAGCCATTGCCAGATATGCTGAAGAGGAATGAGCTTCTTTTTCTATTTGTTTATTTAGAAGATCCATGATTTCTACATGAATACTTAAATTTTGCCTTACCAGATCTTTCATTACTTATTTTTTCTAAAGTTAATAAAAACTTAGGCTTTTCCCTAAATTCTGAAGGAATTTAGAAACAGTCTAAAAGCGGTTTTTATGAAGTGGTAAATGAACCTAACAAACGATCATAGAGTTGATCTCCAAAGTGGTAAATGTATTATTAAGAAGTTCTTTAAGATCCAGAATTTCCAAGGTATTGAAGATGAAGAGATGCTCTTTGTTGCAAAGCATCAGGACTTCCATCCCATGTAAATTCCGGTCGTTAAAGTGGGTTTCAAGATCAATATTTATGAGTTTTTGCCGCAATGATAAAAGCTGACAAAAACTCATTTTAACCGTTTTATGATTAAAATCTACATAAAAGCAACGATTCCCGTCACTTTGATAGGATTTAAAAAACCGGGATTGATCGAGTAGTCTCATTTCGGGAGCGAAAATAATTCTTATTTAGAATAACTCCAAATATTAAATCTTAATTTGTCTTTTAATTTGTTGATTCAGGGAAATAAAAGTTTCGGTCCTTGAAACCCCTTCAATCGCCTGTATGTTTTTGTTTAGGACATTCATTAAATGCTCATTGTCCTTACAAAGAATCTTTAAAAAGATAGACCAGTTTCCGGTGGTATAATGACATTCTATCACTTCCGGAATTTCACTAAGCTTTTTTACAGCCTGGGGATTGCTAACGGCCTTATCCAGGAAAACCCCTACAAAGGCAAGGGTTTTATAGCCTAAAATCCTTGGATTGATTTGAAGTTTTGAACCTTCAATTAAACCTGCTTTTTCAAGTTTCCTAAGTCTTTGATGGATGGCTGCGCCACTAATTCCTATGCTTCTTGCTATTTCAAGGATGGGCTTGCGCGCATCTTCCATTAAAAAATTTAAAATGATCTTGTCAATACCATCGATGCTTACTTTTTCATCTGTTACTTTCATACAGGGAGATTTGGGAGGGACAAAAGGTACTTTACTTTATTCAATTTCCAACTGCTCCAAAGGGATTATAGCCCAAATATTCGGCCACTTTTTCGTTAAAAACAATTCCGTGGGATTCCAATTCTTTTAAAATTGGCTCATAAACCTCCCTGGTGATTGGGATTTGAACTCCCGGAGTTGTGATTTTTTTGTTCAAAATTGCCAGCGTTGCAATTCCAACGGGCAAGCCAACTGTTTTAGCCATGGCCGTATGGGTTTGATCTTTCCCAATATGAACCATCGTAGAATCTATCTGTTTCCTTTCCCCGTTGAGCTCATAACCAAATTTGTGATACATAACAATCATATCCTTATCATCTTCAGCCAGGGTCCATTTATCGGATAATATTTTCTGAAGAGCCTGCGCGGGAGTTGCATGCTCAATTCCTATTTTTTTATCGGCATTAAAAATATCCAGTTCTTCCAGTTTATTCCACATAATGTCATCCTGATCTATTTTTAAATTGTGCCGAAGTTTAAGCTCTACGGTATCTGTAGGGGAATAGGGAAGAAAGGAATTCACGAAATCCCGGTAACTCATATTTTCAGAATCGTGAAGCTGGTAACTGTCATCGGTCATCCCAAGTTGAACAAACATATTCCAGGCCCGGCTGAAACCAACCCTTCGAATGGTTCCCCGGAAAAGTGTTAATATATCTTCCAGACCATAAATGCTTTTATAATCCAGGGAATTCCTGTTGGCATAACCTTCAAATCTACCGTAGTCCTCAATGTTCAAAAATTCTGTCCTTCGGAATAAGCGATGATAAGGAATATACTTAAATTTTCCTTCCTGCAGGAATTCTGCAGTGCCACCCTGTCCGGCAACAACAACATTTCTGGGATTCCAGGTGAATTTATAATTCCAAAGGTTGGAATCGCTTTCAGGAGCTACAAGTCCGCCGGTGAATGATTCAAACATCAAAATTTTTCCTCCTTCATCTTTTATACGGTTTATCACCTGCATAGCGCTCATATGGTCAATTCCGGGATCAACGCCTATTTCGTTCATAAATATAAGTCCGTTTTCTTTTGCTTCTTTATCCAAAGCCTGCATCTCCTTGCTTACATAAGAAGCGGTAACCAGCGATTTTTTAAATTTTATACAATCCCTGGCAACTTCTATATGGAACCTTGCCGGAAGCATTGAGATTACAATATCGGCTTGTTTAATGGCAGATTGGCGGCTTTCGGTATCAAAAATATCGAGGTGAATTGCCGTGGCTTGTTCGTGATTATTGCAGAGTTTTATCGCCTGTTCGAGGTTAAGATCTCCAATAGTGATATGTAAATTCTCTTTTTTTGAATTATCCAATAGATAAGCTATTAGTGCTGCGGTAGATTTACCAGCACCAATCACTAATATTTGTCTCATAATAAAAATTTCTTAGTTAGTTTTGTAGGCATAATAAGTACGAATGTACTTAAATGTTTACACTAAAAAAACTAAACAATGGGCAGAAGGTTTTACGTTGCCGGATTTTTATTTGGATTAATCGGGGTAATTTTGGGAGCTTTTGCAGCTCACGGATTAAAACCTGTATTGACATCGGAATCTTTGGATTCTTTTGAAACCGGGGTGAGATTTCAAATGTATCATGCACTTCTCTTTATTTTGTTGGGAACGATTAAACCCTTGAACCATAGATTTTCAAATTGGATTTTTATACTGCTATTAGGAGGAATAATATTTTTCTCCGGGTCCATCTATTTACTCGCCACCAATTCTATGACAAGCTTTGATTTCACTAAAATCGTTCTCGTCACTCCTTTGGGAGGTAGTTTATTAATTGGCTGTTGGATGCTGCTTTTAATCTCTTTTCTAAAGTTAAAAAAGAAATAAAATAGCTGGTTTTCCCCCCTATCAATTTGAGATTATTTACTTTTGTAAGCCTAAACAAACACACAACTTAAACTTTTATGTTGGCAAATAATCAAATTACGAAAACGATTTCGTTAAAAAAGTACGGAATAAACAACCACAGAGTTCACTATCAACTTTCTCCGGAAGAACTTCATCAAATCACTATTGAGAAAAACCAGGGGGTTGAAGTAAATTCCGGTGCATTGGCAGTCAATACCGGGGAATTTACAGGCAGATCGCCCAAAGATCGTTATATTGTGAAAGATGATGAAACGAAGGATAAAGTTTGGTGGGGCGATATAAATATTCCTTTTGATGCCGATAAATTTGATGCTTTATATAATAAAGTGGCAGATTACCTTTCTGAAAAAGAATTATATGTAAGGGATTCTTATGCTTGTGCTGATGAAAATTACAGGATTAACATTCGGTCGATCAATGAATATCCCTGGTCCAATCTTTTTGCTTATAATATGTTTTTAAGACCTGAAGAATCGGAACTTAAAGATTTTAAAGAAGACTGGATCGTGCTGAACGCTCCGGGATTTAAATCAGATCCTGCAATAGATGGAACCCGCCAGGGTAATTTCTCCATTCTGAATTTTTCAAAAAAAATAGCGTTAATAGGAGGGAGTGGATATACCGGAGAGATTAAAAAGGGAATATTTTCTGCCCTAAACTTCATACTCCCGGTACATAAAAATGCATTGCCTATGCACTGTTCTGCGAATATAGGGCCGGATGATGATACCGCTATTTTCTTCGGTTTATCCGGAACCGGAAAAACAACCTTATCTGCAGATCCTGAAAGGAAATTGATTGGGGATGACGAACACGGATGGACCAAAGAAAATACCATTTTTAACTTTGAAGGTGGTTGTTATGCAAAAGTAATTAACCTGTCTAAAGAAAATGAGCCCGATATTTATAACGCCATCAAAAAAGGGGCAATATTGGAAAATGTAATTATTAATGAAGATGGGAGTGTAGATTATGGTGACAATTCCATTACTCCTAATACCAGGGTAAGTTATCCAATAGATCATATCGGCAATATTGCAAAGCCTTCCATTGGAAGAAACCCTAAAAATATATTTTTTCTTACAGCCGATGCTTTTGGAGTTTTACCTCCAATTAGTAAGCTAACTCCCGGACAAGCCGCATATCATTTTATAAGTGGATATACAGCTAAAGTCGCAGGTACCGAAGCTGGAATAAATGAACCGCAACCAAATTTCTCTGCCTGTTTTGGAGCGCCGTTTATGCCCTTACATCCTACCAAATATGCTGAAATGTTGAGCGAAAAGATGAAGGACGCTAATGTGAATGTTTGGTTGGTGAACACCGGATGGACCGGTGGGACTTATGGAACAGGAAGCAGGATGAAGCTTCAGTATACCCGCGCTATGATAAAAGCTGCACTCAAAGGTAACTTAGATGAGGTCTCCTTTTCAACGCATCCTATCTTTGGACTACACGTACCACTGGAATGTGAAAATGTGCCAACAGAAATTTTGAATCCCCGTCAAACCTGGAAGGATAAAGAAGCGTATGATGCCAAAGCAACAGAATTAGCTAACTCCTTTAAAGCAAACTTTAAAAAGTATGAGGAGAATGCAAATCGGGAAATTCTAGAAGGTGGACCATTAAACTAAAGAGATCTCATTAGTTATTTAAAAGGCCGGTAATTTTTAAAAATTACCGGCCTTTTAATATTGATATTGATAAGTTATATTATTTCTTATTGACTTCTTTTATATATTTCTGAAGAGCCATGCTCATTGAGGGGGTTTCAGGCGTGGGGGCCTGTATGTTTACTGTCAATCCATGATCCTTCGCAGCCTTTACAGTAGTATTCCCAAACACCGCAATGCGGGTATCTTTTTGTTCAAAATCGGGAAAATTCTCGAACAGGGATTTTATTCCGCTGGGGCTAAAGAACACAAGCACGTCATAATAAACATCCCGTAAATGAGAAAGATCACTAACTACGGTTTTGTAAAAAGTACCCTGCTTCCATTCTATACCTAATTTGTTTAAAATTTTGGGTACATCCGGCTTCAGCATATCTGAAGAAGGTAATAGGAATTTTTCGTTTTTGTATTTTTTGATATAAGGTGCTAATTCAGAAAAAGTACGCTTTCCAACATAAATTTTTCTTTTTCTATATACCACATATTTTTGAAGGTAATAGGCCACTGCATCACTCAAACAAAAATACTTTAAACTATCAGGTACCTTATAACGCATTTCTTCAGCAATTCTGAAATAATGATCCACAGAATTTCTACTGGTTAAAATTATCGCAGTATACTTGGAAAGATCAATTTTTTGTTGTCGAATATCTTTAGAACAAACTCCTTCTACATGGATAAAAGGAATGAAATCAATTTTCACCTTTTGCTTTTCTTCGAGCTCAGAGTAAGGTGAATTTTCCAACTTAGGCTCCGGTTGAGAAATCAAAATTGTTTTCACTTTCATAGATGGCTAATTTTTAATTCCCTTAGCTCCTTATAATTAGCTTGTATAAAATTATATAAGGGGCTATTTCAAGAGCGCAAAGGTACAAAATAAAATAGAACAAATTAAGTGTGATAAACCCCTGATTTTTGCTTAAAATTCTTACATAGCTAAAAACCCATGTGGCTGCTATAAAAGCTCCTGTCAAATAAAATGCCAATTTGCTCAGATTGCTGGAATATACAAGGAATATTGAAATAATAAACAGTCCTAAAGAAATGAAATTTCTATAGCTGTGTTTTTGAAAAAGATAATTTTCTATTGCTTCATCAAGGTCAAAAATGTTACCAATAATTTTTTCTACGGTAACCTTAAGCAGAACCAAAAAACCATAAGCTGTGAAAATTCGTAGAAATAAAATACCTGTTTTTTGCACTTCAGGATCGATAAATGCACGGTAAAGCACAAAAATAAATATGGATGCTATAAGCAAATGTATAATCAACATCAGGACATTAAAGCCAAAAAGTGCTTTATGTTCCCTGGATTTGATTACCATATATTTTCCGGAGGAGAAAAGGGCTGTAAAATCCTCAAACCTGTATGGGTAAAGTTGTTTAGCAATTACAAGTAATAATAACACCAATAAAATAACTAGCGTCATTAAATCGTTGGGTGTACTATATCTTTCTATTATTTCCAAAAATAAATTTTTTATAAAGGTATCATTAATACGTTAAAAGTTGGAAGCAAATTTGAAGTTGCTAAGCGCAAAATTAGTTACATTTGCCCAAAAAACAGGGCATGTCTCATGGGATTATTATAATACCAACATATAACGAAATTGAGAACATCGAGCGTTTAATAAGAAATATTTTTTCTTTGCAGCGCAAGTTTCATATCTTGGTAGTAGATGATAATTCACCAGATGGCACCGCAGCGATGGTGAGGGAATTACAGTCTGAATTTTTTGGAGCTTTATTCCTGCAGGAACGCGAAGGAAAACTGGGGTTGGGAACTGCCTATATCTATGGATTTAAATGGTCCCTGAAAAGAGATTATGAGTATATTTTTGAAATGGATGCCGATTTCTCTCATAGTCCAAACGATCTTATAAGGCTTTATAACACCTGCGCCAAAAAAGGGGCAGATATGGCGATAGGCTCCCGCTATGTTACTGGAGTTAATGTTATAAACTGGCCGATGAGCAGGGTGCTATTGTCCTGGTTGGCATCTAAATATGTCAGGGTGATAACGGGGATGGATATTCACGATACCACAGCTGGATTTGTTTGCTATAAAAGAAAAGTGCTGCAAACAATTGATTTGGATAAGATACATTTTGTGGGGTATGCCTTTCAAATTGAAATGAAATTTAAAGCATATCTGCATAAATTTGAAATAATGGAAATTCCTGTGATTTTTACCGACAGAACCAGAGGAACTTCCAAAATGAGCGGAGGAATAATTTCTGAAGCAATATTTGGGGTAATTAATATGAAATTAAAAAGTCTTTTTAATAAGACGACGAAGTGATGAAAAAGGTTTTAATCAAGAATGCGCGTATTGTTAACGAAGGGATAATCAGGGAAGGTGATGTATTTATTGAAAATGGTATTATTGCTGAAATAGCCGACAGTATTAGCGCTAAATCACCTGATGTAAATATTATAGATGCAGAGGGGAATTTTTTGATCCCCGGGGTAATAGATGATCAGGTTCATTTCAGGGAACCTGGACTTACACATAAGGAAACTATAGAAGCAGGGTCGCGGGCAGCTGTTGCCGGTGGAATAACTTCATATATAGAGATGCCAAACACCTTGCCGCAAACAACTACTATGGAAAAGTTGCAGGAAAAATTTGATATGGCTAAAAAATCTTCCTACGCAAATTATTCATTTATGTTTGGTGGTACGAATGATAATCTTGAAGAAATCCTGAAAATTGATCCTAAGACCACTGCTGCCCTTAAATTATTTCTGGGTTCCTCTACAGGAAATATGCTGGTGGACGACCCAAAAGTCCTCGAAGAGATCTTCACCAAGTCCCCTGTAATGATTGCAGTGCACTGTGAAGATGAGGCAACTATTAAAAAAAATCTGGAAGAATGCATAGAGCGTTATGGAGATGATATTCCTATTGAATTGCATTCTAAAATAAGAAGTGAAGAAGCTTGTTATATTTCTTCTTCTAAAGCGGTAGCGCTGGCTAAAAAAACAGGAGCTCGATTGCATGTTTTTCATCTTTCAACAGCAAAAGAAATCGCTCTTTTTGATAATAAGAAACCTTTAAAAGATAAAAAAATAACTGCCGAAGTTTGTGTGCATCACCTTTGGTTCAATGATTCCGATTATCAGAAAAAAGGAACCTTCATAAAATGGAATCCTTCCATAAAAACCAAAAAAGATCAGGAGGCTTTGTTGCAGGGTCTTTTAGACAATTATATCGATGTTGTGGCAACAGATCATGCCCCGCACACAAAAGAAGAAAAGAAAAATGTTTATACCAAGGCTCCAAGTGGGGGACCATTGGTGCAACATGCACTTCCTGCAATGCTTCAGCTACATCATCAGGAAAAGATAAGTCTGGAAAAAATTGTAGAAAAAATGTGCCATAATCCGGCGATTTTATATCAAATTGAAAAACGTGGATTTATTCGTGAAGGCTACAAGGCCGATCTTGTATTAATCGACCTGAACTCTCCCTGGGCAGTACAACCAAGCAATATTGTTTACAAATGTGGTTGGTCTCCTTTTGATGGGGTTACTTTTAAATCCAGGATCACTCATACCTTCGTAAATGGAAATTTGGTTTACAACAATTTTAAGTTTCCGCCATTTACAAATGTGGCCGAGCAATTAACTTTTGACCGAAAATAGCATGAAGCATTACCGGATTTTTATTTTTGCCCTGTTATTGGTTTCATGCCAAAATGTGGAAAAGGTGAAAGAACCGGAAAATTTAATTCCTGAATTGAAAATGGCAGAAGTCCTTACCGATCTTTCTATTCTCAATTCCGCCAGAAATTATAATAAAAGAATCCTGGAGGAAACCGGTTTAAAGCCAGATGAATATTTGTACGAAAAACACGGAATTGATAGCCTCCAACTCGCGCAAAGCAATGAATATTACGCAAAGAATTATGATAGGCTGGAAAGTATTTATAAGAAGGTAAAGGTGAATCTCGAAAAGATGCAGGGTGATTTGGAGAAGATGCAGGAGGAGGAAACACGTATAAAGGACTCTATAAAGCTTGCCGATTCTATTTCTGGATCTAAATCTGATTCCTTGACGGTTAAGCCTGTATTAAAAATAAAAAGGCCAATTATCGACAGCCTTATTATAGACAGTAATCATTAAGGGGAAATTAGGATCTTTCTTATTTTTGCCCCCTAAAGATTTTTCCTGTTTGGTGGATGACTTCCTGAACCGGAGTGAACTTAAAATTAAACTCTTTAACAATCTTCTGGTTGCTGTAAAAAGTATGTGCGAATAAAGCTTTCATATCTTTTTTGGCAATTTGCCGCTTCTTCCCAAATAGCATTGCTGTAATAAATTGATAGATCCATCCAATAAAAACCATCCAGGGTTTCAGGGGCTTTTTAGGCGCAGGTTTGTCAATGCTTTCTGCAATCATTTCCAGAACTTTTTTAAATTCCAGGTTTTGGGCCACAACAATATATTGTTCATTTTTAGTGCTGGAATCCATCGTGCAAATAGCAGCGCAAACCACATCCCGTACCCCTACAAAGCCCGTAGTTTTTGGGAAATGGTAGTTTAAACCGGCATCTATTCGTTTAAAAATTTGTCCGCTTCCGGAATCCCAAAATCCCGGCCCAATTATTATTCCGGGATTAAGAATGATAACAGGAACTCCTTCCTGAGAACCTCTCCAGACCTCAATTTCAGCTCCGTGTTTGGATATGGCATAATCGCTGTGATTTTGTTCCTGGTACCACGTGAAATTTTCAGAGATCTCATTTTCTCCAGGAGTTAGATCCATGGTAGCAATAGAACTTATGAAACAAAGTTTTTTAATTCCGCCGGAAATACACAAATTCACAATATTAGCGGTTCCTTCAATATTGATCTTCCTCAGTGCTTTTTCATCTGATGGGTCAAAAGAGATCATAGCTGCGCTATGATATACAGAAGTAATTCCTATAAAAGCTTTGGTTAGGGCACAGATATCATTGAGATCGGCTTCCTGCCAATCAATCCTGTTAAAATAAAGATCGGTTTCTTCAGAAGATAAATAATAAGAGAATACCTTTTTCACAACAAGTAAATTGCTGCTTTTTCTATAAATGGCCCGTACATTATTCCCCGCTTTCAGTAAATCAAGCAATAAATGAGAGCCTACCAAACCTGTTCCTCCGGTAACTAAAATCATAGGGTAAATATAGCTATTTCAACTTAGGAAAAATCATAGGGTTTGGTATCTTTACGGCTGTTTAGAAGAAAATTTCAATCATGAATAAAAATTTTATTGAAGAGATTACCTGGCGCGGAATGTTACACGATGTTATGCCGGGAACCGAAGAACATTTACTGGAAGAAATGCGGGCTGCCTATATTGGTTTTGATCCTACCGCAGACTCTTTACATATTGGGAATTTAGTTCCAATTATGTTGCTGGCCCATTTTCAACGTTCTGGCCATAAGCCGGTAGCTTTGGTTGGTGGTGCAACGGGAATGATTGGGGATCCTTCAGGAAAAAGCAGCGAACGGAATCTTTTAGATGAAGCTACTTTAAGGCACAATCAGGAATGTGTGAAAAATCAACTTTCTCGTTTTCTGGACTTTTCTTCGGACGAAAAAAATCGGGCAATTTTAGTTAACAATTATGATTGGATGAAAGAATTTACATTTCTTGATTTCATAAGGGATGTGGGGAAACATATAACAGTCAATTATATGATGTCCAAAGATTCAGTGAAAAACAGGATTTCGGGAGAAGATACCGAAGGAATGTCGTTTACAGAGTTCACTTATCAGCTTGTTCAGGGTTATGATTTTGTTCATTTATACAAAACCCAAAATTGTAGTCTTCAAATGGGAGGAAGTGACCAGTGGGGAAATATTACGACCGGAACAGAGCTTATTAGAAGAATCGGGGACGGAAAAGGCTACGCCCTTACCTGTCCATTAATAACTAAGAGCGATGGCAGTAAATTTGGTAAGAGTGAGGGAGGTAATATTTGGTTGGATTCCAACAGGACATCTCCTTATAAATTTTACCAATATTGGTTAAATTCCAGTGATGAGGACGCCAAAAAATATATTAAAATATTTACTTTCTTAGACAAAGAAATAATTCAGGAACTTATTTCTCAGCATAAAGAAGCTCCTCATTTGCGGTTGCTTCAAAAGTCATTGGCAAAGGAGGTTACAATTACGGTTCATAGTGAAGAGGAATATGTTAATGCGGTAAAAGCCTCTGAGGTTTTATTTGGAAAAAGTACGGCAGGCGACTTGAAAAACCTCAACGAGGCTACATTTCTGGACGTTTTTGAAGGGGTGCCACAAGCGGAAGTTTCCAGAGCCGATATTGAAGAAGGTTTGGACATGATCGCGGCCCTTTCAGCAAAAACCGATTTTTTGAAATCCAATGGCGAAGCGCGTAGAGCCTTGAAGGAAAACGCGATTTCCGTAAATAAAGAAAAGGTGCGAGAAGATTATAAGATCACTGTTTCTGACCTTATCAATAACAAATATGTAATTCTAAATAAGGGAAAACGGAATACCTACATTATAAAGGTGGTTTAATCCCTCATTGAGGGTTTAATTTCCCGAGGTCTGCCTCGAATTTTTAAAAGTATTTTCCAATTTTTATTCATACCTCGTGGTGGGCTTGCCCCGGGGTTTTTGGTTTAAATTACAAAATCCCTTCAAACAGGTGTTTAAAGGGATTTGCAACTAACTAACCAATCTAATATGAAAAAAACTTCAATTAGCTGTAAACAAAAACCTAACCAAAAATTATGTTTACGTAAGCTAAGTCGGAGGGAATTTCTTTTGATTACAAAATTAATAAATAATTAACATTTCTGAAATTTATTCAAGAAATTTGAATCTGAAAAGTTTATAACACCATAAGGTTACACCCTCTAATATCACTGTTATCAAACCTTCCAAGGATTTCTATAGATCCATCTTCATATGTTTTCCCCAAATCCTGAGTCGCGATAAAAGAGCAGGAATTTATATTGGCAAGGTCTATAACATTTATTCCACCGGGTTTCCCTTTAGGAAGATAGGTGAGAGCATCTTCAGGATCGCGAATAAGCATCTTCATCCAGGGTGGGCATTCAAAAGTGCCATTTCCTTGAGAATAAGCCTGGGAGAGAAGTTCTGTCATTCCATACTCGCTGTGAATGTGAGAAACTCCAAATCCTTTCATTAACAGTTCATGAAGTTCAGTACGAATCATCTCCTTTCGTCGGCCTTTCATTCCCCCGGTTTCCATAATGATTGTGTTTTGCAGGTTAAATTTATATGCTTCCACCAAATCCAGCAATGCAAATGAAACCCCAATAAGCAGTATTTTTTGCCCCGAATTGTCCAGAGAGATCAATGTTTTTTTAAGATCGGATAAATTGTTAAGGTAAAATCCGCTTTTGGGATGTTTGCTTTCCCTTATTAGATTATCGGCCATATAGATAAGGGAAGAGCCTTTACGTTCCAGATAGGAAGGCAAAAGTGCTAAAACTGCATAATCCTGAATATTGCCGTAAAAGTGTGAAAATGCTTTTGTGAAACTTTGCTCGTAAAGGGAAAGATCTGTCACATAGTGTTTGCTTGTATTTTCTCCTGTGGTTCCGCTGCTGGAAAATATCTTTTCAACAGGCGCTTTGGAAGAAAGCAAACGCTCACTTTTAAAGAAATCTATAGGTAAAAAAGGGATTTTTTGTATTTCATCAACCTGCTTCGGATCTTTTTTAAGCAACTCACAAAACCTTCGATATATTGGATTATTCGAAAATTGAAACCTGAATACTTCCAGTGAAACCAACCGAAATTCTTTTTCGGAAGCAATGGAAAAAATGTTGGGGTAATCCATATTTAAATTTAAAATACGCAGCAGTAAAGGTAAAAATAAAAGGCAAGGCCTTAGTTCCAAATCTTATATTTGAGAGGAGTTCATAAAAAAGGCCTCTATAAATAGAAGCCTTTGGTATATGATTGTATGAAAAACGCTAACGAACCACCAATTTCCTGGTGGCTTGTGAAGATCCTTCATTTATTTTTAAAATATAAATCCCCGGAGTTAATTCTGAAACATCCAACTCTCTTCCGGTTATCCTGGCAGAAAGTACCTTTTTGCCAAGTACATTGAAGATTTCCACCTCTTTAACCTGATTCCTGTCTGAAGTGATATACACTTTACTTCCGGTAACAGGATTGGGATAGATGGCAAGGCCTTCAATTGGTTTTTCCTGCGTATATGCAGGGAGGTTAGTGCTTTGAGCTGTTATTGAATTGGACAACAGCAAAAAGCAAACCAATAAGAAACTTAATAAGTACTGTTGTTTCATTCTTTTTGAATATGATTATTACAAATCTACAATAAAAATTTCAAAAATAGTGCCATAACCTCCTGCTAATTAAGTTAATGCTAATATAAATAAAAAAAAGCTGCCTTATGAGGGCAGCCTTTTGAATAAAAATAAAGCAAACGTTTGATTTTAAAATTTATAGCTATAGCTTAAAGAGATGGGAGTGCCAGGTTTCCTAAGGGAAAATATCTGATCTTCGGCTCCAAAAGACTGGAACCTGCTTTCAATATCGTCTCCAAGCATATTAGAAACCTTTAAAGAGATGGTAGAATTTCTATTTTCTCCAAAAGATTTATTCAAATTAAAATTAAGACTGTGGAAGGGCATTGTATAAACATCTGGTACAGTACCAATACCCACAAGTTCCAGTGTTTTGCCCTGGGTGTTATAAAAAATACCAGCCTGCCAACCGGTTTCCTGGTCGGTATAGTCGATACCTGTATTTATCAAAAATGGAGATTGGCCCTGCAGTTGTCTTGTACCGTCAAATTCTTCACCAGGTCTAAGATTACGTTGCTTGGATTCAAATTCTCCGCTTGCACTTCTATCCATTTCTACCTTTGAGTCTATAAAAGACACGTTAAGGTTTACACTTAAGTTTCTAAGGTTTTCAGCAATAAATCCAAAATTCTTTCTCATTTCAAATTCGGCTCCAATAACGGTAGCATCATTAACATTTCTTGGCTGAAAATTATCTGCAGAGAAATCACTAAATACAGACAGTTCTATTGGGTCTGTAAATTTCTTGTAAAAGCCGCTTATTGCAAAAAGCTGTGCATCGTCTCCATAAAGTTCGTAGCGTGCATCCAGATTGTCTACGTAAGTAGGTTGCAAATCTATATTCCCAATAAAGGTCCTGTTGGTTAATGGGTCGTAAATTTGGGCAATGGAAGCTTCTTTAAATGAAGGCCTTGCGGTTGAGCGACCATAAGAAAGTCTTAAATTACTGGCGTCATTTAGGCTGTAAATTAAGTTTGCCGAGGGAAAAAAATCGGTTTTGTCTATAAGTTGTTCTTTATCCAGAATTACATCGCCAAGGTTATTTTGTCCTGTATAAAAAAGATCAAACTTTTCAAGTCTAATACCAAAAATTGCCTTTAGTTTCTCTGTAACATTAAATTCTTCTGAAACATAAGCCGATGCATTGGTATTGTATGCATCGTAGGTGTTTGCAGGCTCATAGAAACCATTGATATAAGATCCCCTCCCGGTTTCCGGAGTCCAGATATTACCCGGTGCCAAAACCTGATTTGGATCTCCTCCAAAACGTTGACTAATAGACCCCTGAATTAGAATTTGGTATTGATCTATAGAAAAATCTCTTTGTTTGTACGTGTAGCCTCCACCAAATTTTAAATTTGCGTTTCTGCCAAAAAGCTGGTGCCTTTTGGTAACATCTACTTTTCCTGCCAGGTTGACCTCTTCCAGGTTTCTCCATATCCTGGTGGGACTTTCAGAGGAACTTGGTCTTATACTATAGGTGTTGTTGCTTGGGTTAAATTCAAAGGCCGTAATCCTTACATCTTTATCATAAACCCGTGATAGTGTTGGAGAAAGTTTCCATTCAGTAGTCCAGCTTGCATCTTTATTGGCGTGTTTCCCACTTAATAAAGCGTTGGTAATGGAACGTTGTGTGTATTCCAGGTTATCCCTAAAAACTGTAATAGCATCAGAGACAAGAATTTCCTCTTCAAAATTACCGGCGGTAGATTCTCCGTTTTGAATATGAAGCAAATTAAGCTGGTATTTAGATTGTTCCGTTTTAAAAGCAAGTCCGGTGAGTGCACTAATCAGGGAATTTTCTTTTCCAACATCACCATTCAATAATCTTGATGGACGCAGTTCAAAGGCTGAAGTTTCTCTTGGCTTTAACCAGGAATTGTTTTCAAAATCTTCAAAAAACTCTGAAGTATTTTTGTAAGAAAGCGATGCGAAATAGCCAAGTTTGTTGTTTTTCTCTCCAAATTCATATTGATTTCCGGCAGTAAAGCCAAAGCTAAAATCCATCAAATTGCTTTTTCTGGTACCTCCTAAAGTTGGATTAAAACGCTCTGTAATTCGTGTTAATGCGGCATCGTTATCAAAAGGTCTTGGAAAACGTTGAAATCTGCTAACGGGACGATCTCTGGTGCCATCGTCAAAACCAAGAAAATCTGTATTGCCTCCATCATATTGCAAAAAATCTGAATTAAAGTGCATAGAAGGGTTGTAGTCAGCGCCAAGTGAAACACTGTATTCCTCTCGGCTAGGAAAATCTTTTGTAATAATATTTACCATTCCTCCGGTAAAATCGGCCGACATATCTGCAGTTAGAGATTTAACCACAATTACGTTATCCAATATATTAGTTGGAAAAATGTCCATTTGTAAGGTATTTCGATCTGGATCCAATCCCGGTACATCCATCCCGTTTAGAATAGATTTGGTATAGCGGTCCCCCAAACCTCTTACATAAACATATTTACCGCCCTGAACAGAAACTCCCGGTATGGTTTTTACTGCAGCGGAAACATCTCCAGCCCCAATTTTATCGAAGGATTGAGAAGAAAGTCCATCGGTAAGATTGATGGCATTTTTTTGCATATTTAAAAGGGCGGCTTCAGTATCCCTGGCAGTGGTGGTAGTAATTACCACCTCGTCTAACATCCCGGCAGAAGATTTCATCTCCACATTAAGAGTGGTTACTTCACCTTCTTCCACAACAACTTCGGTTACTTCTATGGTTTCGTAACCTACAAAAGAAAACACCACAGTATAGGTTCCGGGAGCTACATTCAAACTATAATCTCCTTCAAAATCTGAGGTGGTTCCGGTATTAGTGCCTTTAATGGCAACATTGGCAAAGGGCATCACATCATTGGCTTCAACATCAAAAATAGATCCTGAAATTTTTCCGGTTTGTGCCTGTGCAAAACTGATGAATAAACTAAAAAATAAAACTATTGAAAAGTGGGTCTTCATAAAAATGTCAATTAAAAATCTGAATACTAAATTGCCCGCCTCATTTAAGGGGCGAGCAATTTTTGTTAAGTGCTATTTAAATTTTGCTTTAAAATATTGATTAAAATGCACTGCGGAAGCTAGCATAGGTCCATCCAAAAACAGATAGGTCTGCACCAACTGTTTCCTGATCTTGTTCTATTGCTGTAGCAAAATCTGCAGCATCAGTAGAGAAACTTGTAGTTCCTGTAGTGTCTTTGAAAATATCAGAAACGCTCGCTACTCCTTCTGGTAATACTATTTCCCAGGCAGAGAAGCTTAAACTACCATTGGTGTAGTTTGCAGCAGATCCTGCATCGTCAATTTCTACATCCTGTACATCGTTAAATCCTTTTACATATACATTATTAAAGGCTCCCTGAGCTCCGTCTCTAAAATCTGCGATTTCAGCAGATGGGGCGTTAGGATCTCCAATTATAGTTAGGTCCTGGATAATAAAAGCTCCCTGAAGCGTACCTTCTGGTCCATCAATTTCTAAAGCGTGATCAGATTCGGCACCTTGAATAACCAATGCGTTGGTAATAGTTCCTGAGTAAGCCTGGTCAATATCCAAACCATCATCTCCTCCGGCGAATGCCACAAGATTGCTGGAGTTAACAGTACCACCAAACCATTCAAAACCATCATCTACGTTTCCTACAACTTCTACGTGGTCTATAACTGTTCCAGTACCAACACCTCCTAAAGTAAGTCCATTAATTTCGTTCCCGGAACCTATTAGTGCTCCACCGTGACGAATAGATACATATTTGAAAACTCCTGAATTGTCTGTTGGGTCATCACCTCCATATCTTCCAAAGTCATCATCTGCAGGAATCCCTTCAATTTGAGATTCTTCAGAGTCACCTTCAAAAGAGCTTGGTGCAAATCCTAAAATTAATACTCCACCCCAAAGACCTCGGTCGTTTTCATCAAGGTTAGTTCCTTGTTTTTGTCCAACCTGAATGTTATCATTAATAGAAGTAAATACAATTGGCGCATCGGCAGTACCTTCAGCCATAATACGTCCTCCACGAGCTACAATAAGCGCAGAAGCCAAAGAACCTGTACCCTCCGCACCCTTAATAATAGTTCCTGGTTCAATGGTAAGGGTTGCTCCATTTCCAACTACAAATTTTCCATTTATTTCCCAGATAACATCATTGGTTAAAGTAAAATCCTCAGTTAATAATCCAGAAAGATCTTCGTCTACTATAACTCCACCTACATCACCTTCACATGGAGCACAAGCCCCTCCACAATCTACACCAGTTTCGTTACCATTTTTGATTCCGTCGGTACAGGTAGCAAGTTGTTCTATTGGCATAGAGTCATCATCGCTGCAACTTGTCAATCCTAAAGTTGCGATAGCAAATCCTGCAATAATTAATTTTTTCATAGTTTCAATAAATTTAGTTATTCTTTTGAGTTTTAAATTCAAGGCCAATTAACGAGCTTAGTTTAAGTACAGCCTTACCTAAAGTTTAAGCTTAGGTTAATAGCACAGTATTGAATGTTACCTTTAAGTTTATAAAATGGGTTAAACAGGGGGAGTTGAAATTTTTCCTAAAGCGTTATTTGGCGTAAAACGCCTATAGTTAAGGCTTTTAGGTCCATTTTTGGAAGAATCCATTGTTAACTATGTGTTACCAGTATTGTTTTTGCTGAAATGCTGAAGGATAAATTTTATCTTTACTTTTGTAATCACTAGTATTACAATACTTAATATATGAAGAAAAAAGATATTACCATACTTCTGGTAGACGACGAACCGGATATCCTGGAAATTGTTGGTTACAACCTTTCTGCAGAAGGTTACCAGGTGATGACTGCGGAAAATGGTGTCGATGCTGTGAAAATCGCTAAAAAGAAAGTACCTCATTTAATTATCCTGGACGTGATGATGCCAGAGATGGATGGAATTGAAGCCTGTGCGCAAATCAGAAAAATTCCGGAACTCAGCGAAACCATTATTACCTTTTTAACGGCCCGTGGAGAAGATTATTCTCAAATGGCAGGTTTTGATGCCGGAGCCGATGATTATATAACCAAGCCCATAAAGCCAAAAGTACTGGTGAGTAAAGTGAAGGCCTTGCTTCGCCGATTTAAGGACGAAGAGCCTTCTTCTAATATTGTGAAAATAGGGGACCTCGTAATAAACAGGGAGGAATACAAGATCATTAAAAATGATGTGGAATTGATTCTTCCCCGTAAGGAATTTGAACTGCTTTCACTTTTGGCCTCAAAACCCGGTAAGGTTTTTAAACGGGAAGAGATCCTTGATAATGTATGGGGTAACGAAGTGGTTGTTGGCGGCAGGACAATCGATGTCCACATTAGGAAACTTCGGGAAAAGATTGGGGACGAAAGCTTTAAAACAGTTAAAGGAGTAGGATATAAGTTTGTCGTTTAATGCCAAGGGACTTTAAGAAATCATATAAATTTGCAATAAAAACCTCGCTTTTTATAACCCTGATATTGACCCTTTTTTTTGGTGGATTTCTACATTATCACGGGCTGTTTGAATTCTATTCCCTGGGAATATTTCTGGTGTTCAGCTATCTTGTTTCGTTTTTTATAATTCAGTATCGCGTTGAGAATTTTATCTATAAAAGGGTGAAAAAGATCTACGACAATGTTACCCTTTTGGATGCCACTACCTTAAGGCCAAATCAAATCACTACAGATATGGCAACTTTAACCAGGGAAGTAGAGAAATTTGCTGAAGACAAAAAACTTGAAATAGAAACCCTGAAGATTAGGGAAACCTATAGAAAAGAATTTATGGGAAATGTATCCCATGAATTAAAAACGCCACTTTTTACTGTCCAGGGTTATATACTCACACTTTTGGATGGGGCCATGAAAGACAAGGCGGTGCGCAAAAAATATCTTCAAAGAGCAGGTAAGGGTGTGGAAAGGTTGATTTATATCGTGAAAGATCTTGATATGATCACCAAACTGGAAACCGGAGATCTTCATTTACATTTTGAAAACTTCAACATCGTGGAAATGGTCCAGAATGCCTTTGACCTATTGGAAATGAAAGCCGCGAAGAAGAACATCACCTTAACTTTTGATATCCCTTACAAGGAACCTGTCTGGGTGTATGCAGATAAGGAGCGCATTCAGCAGGTGCTTTCCAACCTTATTGTTAATTCAATTAAATATGGAAAAAAAGGAGGAACAACAGAGATAAGCATCGAAAACCTGATAAAAAACAAAGTTATTGTTCGGGTAACCGATAACGGAGAAGGGATAGAAATGGCCAACATTCCAAGGCTTTTTGAGCGGTTTTACCGTGTAGATAAGAGTGGTTCACGAAAAGAAGGCGGTTCCGGACTGGGATTATCAATTGTAAAACATATTATTGAAGCGCATAATGAGAAGATATATGTGGAAAGTGATTTTGGGGTTGGAAGTGAATTTTCATTCACCCTTGAAAAGAGCAAAAATTCTACTAAAATCATCGCTTCCGAGAAAACCGGGCAAGGAAGAAAAAAAACTTAATTCGCTGTAATCCTTAACTTCCTGAAGTTTTTCTGCAGTGAATTTAGATTGAGGACAACCAGGTGAAATTCCCATTTTTTTCAATCGGTTGGACAAATATTCCTGTTCGGGTTGTCCCGGAGTTGGTATCAAAAAACAAGGTTTCTCCAGTTTAGCCAGATCCATGAGGGTGGTATAGCCTGATCTTGAAATCACCAGCTTACTGCTATTAATCACACCCTCCAATTCTCTTGAGGTCATGAAATTACAAACGGTAAAATTTCCCTTCTTTTCAACTTTTTGAAATTCCTCAACGACTCCACGAACCATATAAATTTTTGCCTTCATATCCTTCAGCTCTTTGAACATGATTTTTTCAAGGATACTGCGCTGAGGTTCCGGCCCTGAAAGCAAAACCAGGATATCATATTCAATCAATCGTTCTTCTTTTTCAAATCGGCTTAATATTCCAAGGTATTTTACGGGAATAGCAGTTTTTTTTAAATGACTCATCTTTCCGCTGAGGTTGATAGTTCCAGGAAGATCGGGAACCCAGCATTCATCAAATTTATTGATATAGGCTTGCTGGATCCTACTGCTTAAAAGTGTTGTTAGCCCAGAAAGAACTAGAATTTGATGGGTGATAAAAACCGACGGCACTAACCTGGAACGAACTCCCCACCGGTTATCTGAAATGATCCCCGATATATTTTTGTTCTTGATGAGATCTTCGGTATGTTTTAGCTCTTTTGAAATGGTTTTAAATATATGCGGTGTATTGCCAAGAAGTTTAAATTTCAACAGGAAAGGATGTTTTGAATATTCTATGGCGTAGGAGGGAAGGGAGTAATGTTCGAGTTCCGGAAATTCTTTCTTTAATAATTGCAGGGCATCTCCGTCTGATGCTATCACCGGAACAAAATTTTGTTCGATCAGCGCCCGAATAACAGGAATACAGCGGGTGGCATGTCCCAATCCCCAGTTTAAAGGTGCTACCAGAATTCGTTTTTTGTACATTAACAAATATAGGAAATGTTGTGATGAAGTGGCTAAGTGATGAAGTGACGAAGTGATGTTGTGATGAACTTTTCTATTCTCTATTTTCTTAATTTGGCATTGTGTCTTGTTTCTAGGATCTTGGCCCTTGATTTGTTCACTTCTATCCTCGCATCTCCCGCTTCTAACTTCTTTTTCGTTAATTTTGTCAAAATATTTAGAAGCAGTGGGGAGTAAAAATAAACTCAGAAGATTCCGTGAGAACGAGCAATTTGATAATGTGGTACAGCCTTCGCGGGAGGAGTTAACTCAGAATAACTATCCTTTAAGAGGCAAATGGCGATCCGATTTTTTTAAAAATAACAATCCGATAGTGCTAGAACTCGGTTGCGGAAAAGGGGAATACAGCGTTGCCCTGGCCCAGGCTAACCCGGAAAAGAATTTTATTGGGGTGGATATTAAAGGAGCCAGGTTTTGGCGCGGCGCAAAGACCGGGATGGAAGAAAATATTACCAATCTTGGATTTATCAGGACCCAGATTGAACTGGTGGATCATATTTTTGCCAAAAATGAGATCGATGAGATCTGGATCACCTTTCCGGATCCGCAAATTAAATATAAACGTACCAAACATCGTTTGACCAATTCAGAATTTCTTCAGAAATACAAATTCATACTGAAACCGGACGGCATCGTGAATTTAAAAACCGATAGCGAATTTATGCACGGATACACCCTGGGGCTCCTGCACGGCGAAGGTCATGAGATCTTACAGGCAAATCATGATGTTTATAAAAATGTATATTCTCCAATAGAAGTAACCGGGATACAAACTTTCTACGAAAAACAGTACCTTGAACAAGGAAAGCGCATTACCTATATTCAATTTAAGATAAAATAAAACTTTGGAGGAAACCAAACTTTTCCTAATCACTTATTTTGCTGCTCTTCTTGGAGTAGTGCCGCCGGGATTGGTCAATATGACCGTTGCAAAAACCTGTATGAAGCACGGGGAAAAGAGCGGTGTTTTTGTGGCCATTGGAGCATCCATCGGGGTGCTTTTGCAAGCCATTTTGGCTGTTTTTTTAGCCAGGTATATTTTCGATAATCCATTTATAAGGAATGTGCTTTTGCGGGCTGGCCTGGTGATTTTCATAATTTTAGCCATCTTCTTTTTTGTGAAAGCACAAAATGGTTCACATATAGATGCTCAAACCGAAAAAACCAACGCCAACAGTATTTTTAAAGGAATCCTTGTTGCTGTTTTAAACGTATTTCCCATCCCATATTTTGTGGCACTTGCAACCGCATTAAATATAGGTGGCGATGTTTCCTATGATTTTGTTTTAATGATCACCTTTGTGCTTGCAGCATCGCTGGGAACTTTTACTACCCTTTATTTCTACGTTTTATCCTTTCAGAAAATCGATAATAAAACAGCGATATTTGCTAAATATTCCAATTATTTTATGGCTATACTGATGTTTGTTTTGGTCATTATTACACTAATCAGGATCTTTTATTATTAGAATGGCTACCGAGAAAAACTTTTTTGAACGGGTTTATGAAGTGGTGAAGTTGATTCCTCACGGTAGAGTAACTTCCTACGGTGCCATTGCCAGGTATCTTGGTGCTGCCGGAAGTGCAAGGATGGTGGGCTGGGCAATGAATAATTCTCACGATATGGATACGATTCCCGCGCAAAGAGTGGTAAATAGACTTGGATTGCTTACCGGGAAGCACCATTTTGGAGGTTCTTCAGCGATGCAGCAATTGCTGGAAGCGGAGGGTGTGAAAATTAAAGACAATCAGGTTCTTGATTTTAAAGAACTTTTTTGGGATCCAAATCTGGAACTTCCCGGAAGGGATTGTTAGCCTGAAATATCATAATTTCAGCTTATTATTCTATCGATCAATTATACGTAAATTCTTCGTTTTATTGGCTTTTACTGTTATCTTTGCATTTTAGAATCAATCTATATAAGAGGTTGGAATCAGAAAAACAATCAGGATGAAATTAGATAAAAAAGACATATTAGCTGCACTGGAAACCATCTCTGTTTCAGGAGAAGGAAAAAATATGGTTGAAAGTGGTACTGTAAAAAATATTATGACCTTTGGGGATGAGGTTGTGGTGGATTTATTGTTAACTACCCCTGCTTTACACATTAAAAAAAGGGCCGAAGTGGATGTGATGAAAGCCATTCACGATAAGGTATATGCCAAGGCAAAAGTAACCGTGAATATCAAGGTCGAAGCGCCTGAAAAACCCGAGATCAAGGGGAAAAACATTCCGGGGATCAAGAACATAATCGCAGTTGCCTCTGGAAAAGGTGGGGTTGGAAAATCTACAGTAACCGCTAATTTAGCTGTAACCCTTGCTAAAATGGGATTTAAAGTTGGATTGCTGGATGCCGATATTTATGGCCCTTCTATGCCTATGATGTTTGATGTTGCCTCAGAAAAACCATTATCTGTGAACATCGACGGAAAATCTAAAATGAAACCTGTAGAAAATTATGGGGTCAAATTATTGTCTATAGGATTTTTCACAAAACCAGATCAGGCAGTAGTATGGCGCGGTCCTATGGCTGCAAAAGCCCTCAATCAAATGATATTTGATGCCGCCTGGGGAGAGCTTGATTTTATGCTTATTGACCTTCCTCCGGGAACAGGAGATATTCATTTATCCATTATGCAGTCCATGCCTATCACCGGAGCAGTGATTGTGAGTACACCTCAGAATGTAGCTTTGGCAGATGCCAGAAAGGGAGTTGCAATGTTTCAGCAGGAAAGTATCAATGTTCCTGTTTTAGGAATTATTGAAAATATGGCATTTTTTACTCCTGAAGAATTACCGGATAACAAATATTATATCTTTGGAAAAGATGGAGCCATGAATCTTGCAGAAGATTTGAAGGTTCCTTTTTTGGGACAACTTCCCCTGGTTCAAAGCATTCGCGAAGCGGGCGATTTTGGCCGTCCTGCAGCCCTGCAAACAGCAACACCTCTTGAAGCCGCTTTTGAGAAAATCACTCAAAATGTGGTACAGGAAACGGTAAACAGAAATAAAAGCCTTCCTCCAACCGAAGTCGTAAAAATTACGACTATGGCGGGATGCAGTGCAGTTAAAAAGAAATAAATGACAACTGAAGAAATTAGATCAAATGTTGAAAAAGCCCTTGATGAGATTCGTCCGTTTTTGCAAAGTGATGGCGGGGATATCTCTTTGGTTTCCATTGAAGACGATCGTTTTGTAACGGTGCAGTTGGAAGGTGCCTGTGTAGGTTGCCATGTTAACCAAATGACACTTAAATCGGGGGTGGAATTGACGATTAAAAAATACGTGCCACAAATCGAAAAGGTGGTAAATTTAGAAAGGTAAGTATGCTTTTTGCTACTTAACTCTCAATTGCAAATAGAATCAAGAATGATCAAGACAGATATAATTATAATTGGTGCCGGCCCAACTGGTTTATTTACGGTTTTTGAAGCTGGATTACTCAAATTAAATTGTCATTTAATAGATGCTTTGCCACAACCAGGTGGGCAATGTTCCGAGATTTATCCAAAAAAACCAATTTATGATATTCCGGGATTCCCGGAGGTATTGGCAGGTGATCTGGTAAAAAATTTGATGGAACAAATCAAGCCTTTCAGCCCCGGATTTACGTTGGGTGAAAGAGCTGAAACCCTGGATGAGCAAAAAGATGGAAGTTTTATTGTAACCACTAACAAAGGTACTAAACATCAGGCTCCCGTGGTTGTAATTGCAGGTGGTCTAGGAAGTTTTGAGCCACGAAAGCCACCTATTCCAGTCATTGGAGACTATGAAGATAAAGGTGTAGCTTATATAATTCGTGATCCGGAAGTTTACCGCGATAAAAATGTGGTGATTGCCGGAGGTGGGGATTCTGCCTTAGACTGGTCCATATATTTGGCCGATATTGCCAAAGAAGTTTCTCTTGTACACCGAAGAAAAGATTTTCGTGGGGCACTGGATTCGGTAGATAAAGTGGAGGAACTCTCTAAAATTGGAAAAATCAATTTGATCACCGAGGCTGAAGTTGTAGATCTAAAAGGAGTAGATCTTCTTGAAGCGGTAGTGATCCGTCATAAAGGTCAGGCTGCGGATGAAGAGGTAAAACCAACAGATCATTTTATTCCACTTTTCGGACTTTCACCAAAGTTGGGCCCAATAGGGGACTGGGGACTGGAAATTGAGAAAAATGCCATTAAAGTGGATAATGCCTACGATTATCAAACCAATATTCCCGGGGTTTATGCCATTGGAGATGTGAATACCTATCCCGGAAAGCTTAAATTAATTCTTTGCGGCTTCCATGAAGCGGCCATAATGTGTCAGAGTGCATATCAGCGTATTTTCCCAGATAAAAAATATGTGATGAAATATACCACTGTTAGCGGAATAAGTGGATTCGATGGATCCCGAAAAGAAGCTAAAAGAGAAGTTGTAAAAAGTATCAATTAAATAAAAACCTCACAGGTCTCAAAGACCAGTGAGGTTTATGTCCTGCAAATTTATGTCCGATATCAAGATCACCATCATAGACCGTGAGGGAACAGCCCATCAGGTAGATGCCCCAACCGATATGAATATGAACCTTATGGAAGTAATTCGCTCCTATGAACTCGCTCCTGAAGGAACTATTGGTATTTGTGGTGGAATGGCTATGTGCGCTTCCTGTCAGTGCTATATTTTGAGTCATGAAGACCTTCTTCCCGAAAAAAGCTATGAAGAAGAAGATATGCTGGACCAGGCATTTTTTGTGGAAGATAACAGCCGTCTTGGTTGCCAGATATTCATTAAAAAAGAACTTGATGGTCTTGAGGTAAAACTGGCCCCGGAAAGTACCTGATAAAACCACTTGTTTTAAGTGCGTTTTTTAAAATTCAATCAAATTTTTTAACGTTCCAGGGCAACCATCTCAGTGATCTCTTTGTGAATTCCATCCCAGAGATCCGCACGTGAATTAAGGGCATCCCGGGCAACATATTTAACTTCCGTCCATTTTAAGGCATCCTCCCCGCAAAGTTCTTCTATCATTTTATAGGCCATTGGCCCGTGTCCGTGTTCATCGGCATCGAGTTCTATATGTCGGTCAAAGTAATATTTAAACAATTTTAGATCATCTTCAGGGAAGTTTTGCTGCACCTTATTAATAATGGAAGTAAACATATCGGGGATAAGTCCTTCCCGACCAAATGTGAAGGCGGTCGCAATCTTATGAGGTTTTCCTTCAGAAATAAGCTCGAAGGTGAATTTTAAAAACTGTTTAATGCTTATGGGAAGTTCACTTACGGCGATAACCAGGAAAATATCGGTTCCATGGGTTACCTGAAGTAAAAAATCATTGATCTTTTTTTGGTTTGCCCCGGAATTTTTCATCGCATCCAGGTACATTTCAAAATGACTTTGATGCTTTCCGAAGAAATTTAGGTCAGATTCCTCTGCAAGAACGATTTCATTTACAAGATATCTTATTTCGGGATTGCCTACAGGATACCAGGGCGTTGTTGTTTTGGTTAAGTTTTCCTGAAGCGCCTTAAGAAGGGACATAAAATCCCACACGGCAAATACGTGGTGCTCCATAAAACATTTTAAATGTTCAGGACTTTTTATTTCATTATAAAGAGGATGATCCAATAGCCTTGATTTTTGAGATTTTAGGCTTTGATTAATAGAATCTATCATGTGTTTCTAAAGCTTTTTGAAATATTAAAATGATTTGAAGGAACTATTGAATTACTGAGTAAATTTGTAGAATGTATTTTGTTTAAAAAAGTATTTTCAGAAGTTTACAATATGAATCTTCCGTCAAAACAAATTTATAACATTCTTGTGTTTTATTCCAAAAGAACTACGGAATTCAACCAACAGTTTACGAAGCGCCCTAAAAAGCCAAAACCGCTAAAGACGGAGTGTTGTGAAAAATATAAAAAGGGCAAACGTTGTAAACGCTGCCCTTGTTTTGATATTCCCAAAAAATAAAATCTACTTAAATGCCGCAATACCTGTGATATCCATTCCTGTTATCAATAAATGAATGTCGTGTGTACCTTCATAGGTTATTACGCTTTCAAGGTTCATCATGTGTCTCATAATGCTGTATTCTCCGGTAATTCCCATTGCACCTAATATTTGTCTTGCTTCCCTGGCTACATTTAAGGCCATATCCACATTATTTCTTTTTGCCATCGAGATTTGGGCAGTAGTTGCTTTTCCTTCGTTGCGTAGCACTCCCAGTCGCCAGGCCAGAAGCTGGGCTTTGGTAATTTCAGTGATCATTTCAGCAAGCTTTTTCTGCTGAAGCTGGAAACCTGCAATGGTTTTTCCAAACTGCATTCTTTCTTTGGAATATCTTAGGGCGGTATCGTAGCAATCCATAGCAGCTCCAATGGTTCCCCATGCAATACCAAACCTGGCAGAATCAAGACACCCAAGGGGAGCTCCCAATCCGCTTTTATTCGGAAGTAAATTTTCCTTCGGAACTTTGACATTGTCAAAAATAAGTTCTCCTGTTGCACTAGCTCTTAGCGACCATTTATTGTGAGTTTCGGGAGTTGAGAATCCTTCCATTCCCCTTTCTACGATTAGTCCGTGAATTCTTCCATTTTCATCCTTTGCCCAAACCACAGCGATATCGGCAAATGGTGAGTTCGAGATCCAGAGTTTAGCACCATTCAATAAATAGTGATCGCCTTTATCTTTAAAGTTGGTGGTCATTCCGCCGGGGTTGGAGCCGTGATCGGGTTCTGTAAGCCCAAAACAACCCATCCATTCTCCACTCGCCAGTTTTGGAAGGTATTTTTTTCGTTGCTCTTCATTCCCGTACTTATAGATTGGATACATCACCAGAGAAGACTGAACCGAAGCGGTAGAACGAACTCCGCTGTCCCCGCGTTCTATTTCCTGCATGATAAGTCCGTAAGAGATTTGGTCCAGCCCGGCTCCTCCATATTCTTCAGGAATATAGGGTCCAAAAGCACCAATTTCGGCAAGACCTTTAATGATGGATTTTGGGAATTTTGCTTCCTGTGCAGCTTCTTCAATAATAGGAGAAACATCACGTTTTACCCATTCCCGGGCAGCATCGCGAACCATTTTATGTTCATCGGTAAGCAGGTCGTCAAGATTGTAATAATCCGGAGCCTGAAAAAGATCTTGTTTCATATGTGGATATTTATTTTTTTATTGGTCATATGTAATTCGCATAGCTTCAGCGGTGTGTGTATCGTGTTTCCGTTATGCTCATTTAATATGTAGTGATTTTGTAAACAAAAATAATCAACGCTTGTTTAGCAAACAATTTTAAATGATTTAATATGTGTGAAGAAACCGATAGTAGAACTTAGTTGCAACAAATTTGCAGAATTAGGGATAAGCGGTAAATGGAGGAAAATTGATAAAACCGAATTTTTCCGGAGGATTATTTCTGTTTTTTGCCGTTAGTTACGGAATATGATCCGGCAATTTTGTTTTAACCATAATATTCGACGAAAAAATATCCTTTACATTTTCAAATAAAAATCCTTCACTAATTCCTTGTATTCTTGGGTGTACTGATGCCTGCTGATTTCAATTACCAATTCACTTTCCTGTACGTTTACTTCAGAAAATGATAACTGAAGCAAACTGCGTTTTAGAGGTGTGTTTTCCGTTCCCCGAACGCGCGTAATTCTATTGGGGAAAAGATTGAAGTTTTTTGCTATTTTTAAAAAGTTCACTTCTTCAGAAAAGGGAAGGATCACCGCAAATTCCCCTTCATCTGAAAGTAATTTGGAGGCTGATTCTAACAGTTCTTCAAATGGCAAGGCATCATAAAATCTCGCTTTTTTTCTTGCTGCCGATATTTCTTCATCATTTAAATTTGGAGAATAAAACGGAGGATTGGAAATGATGAGATCATACTTTTCTTCATCATGCATTTCTTCGGCAAATTCATCTAATGCAGCGTGGTAGCAAAATAACCTGTCTCCCCAATTGGAATTCTCAAAATTGTCTACACATTGCTCATAGGCATCCTCATCTATTTCCAGGGCATCTATGAGCCCGGCATTGGATCTTTGCGCCATCATAAGCCCAATAATTCCGGTGCCTGCGCCAATGTCGAGGATGGAATAAGGGTCTTTTAAATTTGCCCATGCGCCCAGCAATATCCCGTCGGTTCCAATTTTCATCGCACAGCGATCCTGTTTTACTGAAAACAGCTTAAAAGTAAATGGTTTATTGGGCATTTTCTTGGTAAAGATTGTGGAATATTATGATGGAAAAAGGGGGTATCTAAAGATAAATCTCGATGAGGCCGGGAGGCGTATCGAGTAGAATTGTTTTATTCTTTTTGTCCACTTTTTTTATAAAATCATCATTGACCGGGATCAGGATTTCATTTCCGTTATGGTCAATTTCAAAGAGTGCCTGATAGCTGCTGTCATTAACGCCTGTTATGGTGCCAATTTTTCCAAAATTGACATCTTCAGCGGTAAATCCGATAATCTCATGAAAATAGAATTTTTCGCCTTCCAGTTCAGGTAGTTGATCCAGCGGCAGGTAGATGTCGCATCGCATAAGGTCGTCGGCATCTGCTTCAGTTTCTACATCTTCAAATTTTATACGTAATAGATCGCTTTTGTGAAGTGAAATTCTTTCAATAAAAAATGGAACCAGATTATCGTTGTAGTCAACGAAAACCGATTCCATTTTTGTGTAAGCTTCGGGTTCATCGGTATCGAGTTTAATCAATACTTCTCCCTTAAAACTGAATTTACTAACGATTTTCCCTAAATAGAAACATTCCTTTTTAAGCATCGTTAGAAAAGTAAATTAAGCTTCTTTTTTGTCTTGAGCGGCTGCTTCCTCTGCGGTTGCTGCACCAGCATCATCTGTTGGTTCTGCTTCAGCTTCAGCTTCCACTTCTTCAGATTTTGCTTCTGCTTCCAACGCTTCTTTTGCAGCAGCTTCACGTTTTGCATTTGCTTCTTTTTCAAGTTCAAAAGCTTTTTGCTTTGCAGCTTCCTGCTCTTTGCTTAAACCTTCTTTTTTAGCAGATACGGTTCCTTCTTTTTCATCTATCCAGGACTGGAATTTTGCTTCAGCTTGTTCTTCTGTAAGCGCTCCTTTTCTAACACCACCTACAAGGTGATTTTTAAGAAGTGCTCCTTTATAAGAAAGAATTGCACGTGCAGTATCCGTTGGTTGTGCTCCGTTTTGTAACCATTTTACCGCTCCATCAACATCAAGTTCGATAGTTGCAGGATTGGTGTTTGGATTGTAGATTCCTATTTTGTCAAGGTATCTTCCGTCTCTTGGTGAACGGGAATCGGCAGCGATAATCCAGTAAAATGGTTTCCCTTTTTTACCGTGTCTTTGTAATCTAATTTTTACAGGCATATAAATTAATTTGTGAGGTCCCCGACCTCGGTTATTAATAAGTCTGCAAAGATACTATATTATTCTGTTCAATGCATTTATTTTTCATCTGTTTATTTTATTGTTTTTTTATCAGTCATATGTAACATCCATATTAATCATCCACCTGTGTATCGACTTGCCGTTATGGATGTTTCATTTAAAGAAGAAAATGAAACCTGGAACGGGACAGGATCTATTTTTAATTATCCGGATCGCCAGTATTTGAAGCGAAAAAGCCTGGTTTTCATGATTCCCGTTAAATGCTGTTAAAGTTTTTTAAAGTCTGTTAAACAGATTGATAGCGTGTTTTTTTGGTTGTAATTTTAAAGGTTTAATTAATATAAAAACATGTAATTATGAACTATGCGAAAAAAATTTCCAATAAGTTAAATGACCTGTTGGAAAAAAATTATGATGCAGAAAAGGGATATAAGTTTGCTTCAGAAAATGTGAAAAACCCCAGCTTAAAGTCATTTTTTTCAGAAAGGGCAAAAGAGCGCAATAACTTTGGACATGAGTTGAAATCGGAAATCAGTACCCTTGGAGAAAAGCCGGATAAAGGTTCCAGTTTAAAAGGTGATATTCATCGTACCTGGATGAATTTAAAAACCACTTTTTCTTCAGATAAAGAGGAAGCGCTCCTTGAAGAAGCTGTTAGAGGAGAAAAGGCCGCTGTAGAAGAATACAATGAAGTTTTGGAAGATGAAAATATTCCGCCATCTACAGCGAATTTATTGATGAAGCAGCGCAATGCGATTACCGCAGCTTTAGATAAAGTGAAAAGATTGGAATCGGAAGCCTAATGGATCTTTCGGCATTAGATCTGTTTAAATGAGCAGTTAAGCCTTCAGTTTTATGCAAGAACATAAGACTGAAGGTTTTTTATTTCAAAATTAGTTGATAATTCCTTTTGGAATTTTGATGTTCTGCCTGTAATTTTTCTTATTTTTAGGCCGAAATTTTACACCCCATCTTTCTGTTATTCATCCCTGATAATCAGCAGAAAATAAAAATATTCCATAGATAATGTACTTGATTTTTGATACTGAAACCACCGGACTTCCCAAACGATGGGATGCCCCTTTAACCGATTCTGATAACTGGCCACGCTGCATTCAAATTGCCTGGCAGGTTCATGATGAAATGGGGAATCTTATCGGGAATCAGGATTATCTGGTTAAACCTGAAGGCTTCAATATTCCCTTTGATGCCGAAAAAATTCACGGAATTTCCACTCAACTGGCACAAGAAAAAGGGATTTCTCTAAGAGAAGTTCTGGAGAAGTTTAATATCGCTTTGTCGCAAAATAAATTTGTGGTTGGTCAAAATGTTGGGTTCGATCTTAATATCATGGGAGCCGAATATTTAAGGGAAGGAATGGAAAATCCCCTTGATGGTTTTCCGGTTTTGGATACCTGTACAGAAAAGACTGCAGAATATTGTAAACTTCCCGGTGGGCGCTATGGAAAGTTCAAACTTCCTACTTTAACAGAGCTTCACCAGGAACTTTTTTCCCAGCCTTTTTCTGGAGCGCATAATGCCACGGCAGATGTGGAGGCAACCACGCGTTGCTTTTTGGAATTGATACGAAAAGAGATCTTTACCAAAGAAGAGCTCGATGTACCGGCAAATTATTTTCAGGATTTTTCTGAAGTGAATCCGAAGCCCATCCGGCTTATAGGATTAAAACATATCAACCTTAAAAAAGCTTCAGAAGAGATCAGGAAAAATCTGCAAAAAGAGCAGGATGTGGTGGAAATCTCTTCAGAAGAAATCAATGAAAATCTGGAAAAACTGGATGAGGTAAGGTTTTCACACCTTCACAACCATTCCCAGTTTTCCATTTTACAATCTACTATCAGCATTCCCGCGCTTATAAAAGCTGCCGGGGAGGAAAATATGCCTGCAGTGGCGCTTACAGATCATGGAAATATGATGGGTGCCTTTCATTTTGTAAAAGAAGTGGGTGTTTATAATAAAGGTATCAAAGCTAAAAATGAAGCCGCCCTTGCAAACAACGAACCTGCTGTTGGCAAAGAATTAAAGGCGATTTTGGGATGTGAGTTTTTTGTGTGTGAAGATCATCTTGATAAAAGCAGGAAAGACAATGGATATCAAATTGTGATCCTGGCAAAAACCAAGAAGGGATATCACAATCTGGCAAAAATGGCTTCTTTGGCCTACACCGAGGGATTTTATTATGTCCCCAGGATAGACCGGGAAGTGATAAAAAAATATAAGGAGGATCTCATTGTCCTCACAGGAAATCTATTTGGGGAAGTTCCCGGAAAGATCCTGAATGTTGGAGAAAACCAGGCAGAGGAAGCACTTTTGTGGTGGAAGGAAACATTTGGGGCAGATTTGTATATAGAATTAATGCGCCACGACCAGGAAGAGGAAAACCGGGTTAATGAGGTGTTGGTACAATTTGCCAAAAAACACGGGGTTAAGCTGGTTGCCTCAAACAATACCTATTACCGGAACCAGGAAGATGCAAATGCCCACGATATTCTGCTTTGTGTTAAGGATGGTGAAAAACAGGCCACGCCTATAGGTCGCGGACGGGGATACCGTTATGGATTGCCAAACAATGAATATTTTTTCAAGAGTGATGCCGCAATGAAATCCCTTTTCAGGGATTTGCCGGAAGCCATTTCCAACGTTCAGGAAGTGGTGGATAAAATCGAGCCTTATGAACTGGCGCGGGATGTTTTATTGCCTGCTTTTGATATTCCTGAGGAATTCCTTGTGGAAGAAGATAAAGCCGATGGTGGAAAACGAGGAGAAAATGCATTTCTGAAACATCTTACCTACGAAGGAGCAAAGAAACGCTATCCTGAAATTACCGAAGAAATTAAAACCCGGCTGGATTTTGAACTTTCGGTAATTGAGAATACCGGATATCCTGGTTATTTTCTAATTACCGAAGATTTCATTCGGGCGGCACGTGCGATGGATGTTTCGGTTGGGCCGGGAAGGGGGTCGGCTGCGGGAAGTGTAGTTGCTTATTGCCTTTGGATCACCAATATTGATCCTTTAAAGTACGATTTGCTTTTTGAGAGATTCCTGAATCCGGACAGGGTGAGTATGCCCGATATCGATATTGATTTTGATGATGAAGGCCGAAGCCGCGTGATGGATTATGTGATTAAGAAATATGGATCCAATCAGGTGGCGCAAATTATTACCTATGGTACCATGGCTGCTAAATCGGCTATTCGTGATACCGCCAGGGTACTGGATCTTCCTTTAAATGAAGCCGACAGGATTTCGAAACTGATCCCGAATATGTCCAAACTGGCAAAGATATTTGGTCAAAGCGATAAGGAATTAAAAAAGAATTTCCGAAGTGAAGATCTTGAGAAGGTCAATCAACTTTTAAATATTTCCGAAGGAGACGATCTGGAAGCACAAACCGTAAACCAGGCCAGGATTTTGGAAGGATCGGTACGGAATACGGGGATCCATGCCTGTGGAGTCATAATTACCCCCAGCGATATTACCAATTTTGTTCCGGTGGCACTTGCAAAGGATTCCGATCTCTATGTTACCCAGTTCGACAACTCGGTGGTAGAAAGTGCAGGGTTGTTGAAAATGGACTTTTTGGGTCTGAAGACCCTGACACTTATAAAGGATACCGTAAAAATTGTAAAAGGCCGTCACGATATAGATCTGGATCCGGATACTTTTCCGCTGGATGATGAAAAAACCTATGAGCTTTTCCAGCGCGGGGAAACCGTAGGGATATTTCAATATGAATCTCCCGGAATGCAAAAGCATATGAAAGATTTGAAACCAACGGTTTTTGATGATCTTATTGCTATGAATGCACTTTACAGGCCAGGTCCAATGGAATATATTCCAAGTTTTATCAAGCGGAAGCACGGGGATGAGGAAATTGCCTATGATCTGCCGGACATGGAAGAATATTTGAAAGAAACCTACGGAATTACAGTCTACCAGGAGCAGGTGATGTTGCTTTCTCAAAAACTTGCAGGTTTTACTAAAGGTGAAGCCGATGTTTTGAGAAAGGCCATGGGTAAAAAGATCTTTGCATTGCTGGAACAACTCAAGCCTAAATTCCTGGATGGAGGAGAAGCAAAAGGACACCCGCGGGAGATCCTGGAAAAGGTTTGGAAAGACTGGGAAGCCTTTGCAGCCTATGCTTTTAACAAATCCCACTCTACCTGTTATGCCTGGATCGCATATCAGACAGCATATTTAAAAGCCCATTATCCTGCCGAATATATGGCTGCGGTACTTTCCAATAATATGAATGACATCAAGCAGGTGACGTTCTTTATGGAAGAATGCAAGCGAATGAAATTAAAAGTTCTGGGGCCGGATGTAAATGAATCTTATTATAAGTTTTCAGTAAACAAGGAATACGCGGTAAGATTTGGAATGGGAGCGATTAAAGGAGTAGGATCCGGTGCGGTAGCCACTATTGTGGAATATAGAAAAACCGAAAGCGGCCCTTATAAATCCATTTTTGATATGGCCAAACGTATCGATCTACGTGCAGCCAACAAGAAGGCCTTTGAGAATCTTGCGCTCGCAGGAGGATTTGACGGTTTTGGAAATCACCGTGCTCAATATTTCCACGATGAAGGAGATGGAATTACTTTTTTGGAAAAGGCGATAAAATATGCAGCAAAATTTCAGGAGAGCGAGAATTCCTCACAGGTAAGCCTTTTTGGGGAAGCCAGTGATGTGCAAATTGCGGAACCCGTTGTTCCTCCTTGTGAAGAATGGGGAACCATGGAAAAATTAAAACGGGAGAAGGAAGTGGTAGGAATCTATATTTCCGGACATCCGCTGGATGATTTCAGGGCAGAGATGAATTATTTCTGTACCGCGAAAGTTTCAGATTTTACAAATCTGGAAAATTTTATCAATCGTGAAATGGCCTTTGGAGGCGTTGTTTCAGAAGTGCAACACCGCGTTTCCAAAATGGGGAAAGGCTGGGCATCATTTACGGTGGAAGATTACTGGGATTCTTATGAATTTCGGATTTTTGGAGAGGAGTATCTAAAATTCCAGCATTTCCTTGTGCCCAATAGTTTTGTGTATATTAAAGCCTTTGTGAAAGAAGGCTGGACAAACCGGGAAACGGGTAGTAAAGGGGATCCAAGACTTCAGTTCAATAATTTTCAGTTATTGCACGATATTATGGATATGTACGCAAGAAAATTGACCATTCAGCTTGATATTAATCATTTAAAAGAAGAACAAATCGATTCTTTAAAAGATATTTTCAGGGCACACCGCGGAGATCACATTTTGAACTTTATAGTGTATGAGATGAAGGATATGGTAAAGGTGAATATGTCCAGTAAAAAACAAAAGGTGAGAATTTCGCAGGAATTGCTTGATGCTTTGGAAGTAGAGCAGGTGGTTTATAAACTGAATTAAAAAGCATTTCATTATAAATTGAAACATTCAGAAAAAGGTTTGTAGAAAAATAGGTACTTGTAATGTGTATATAATGAAATGTGATATGCATTGTAAGGTTTGCTGAAATATTTGACTATTTTTACATATTAATTGATAAGAAAAAATAAATATTATGGCTTTAGAGATAACAGATGCTAATTTTGAAGAGACCGTACTTAAAAGTGATAAGCCTGTAATGGTTGATTTTTGGGCGGCCTGGTGTGGACCTTGTAGAATGGTTGGACCCATCATAGAAGATATCAGCAAAGATTACGAAGGAAAGGCAGTTGTTGGAAAACTTGATGTAGATGCAAATCAGGAATTTGCAGCTAAATACGGAGTTAGAAATATTCCAACTGTTTTGATCTTTCAAAATGGAGAAGTAGTTGGCCGCCAGGTAGGCGTAGCCCCTAAAAACACATACGCTGAAGCATTGGATGCTTTGTTGTAGTAAACTAAAAAATAGTTTTAAAAGGTCCGGTGTAATTACCGGGCCTTTTTTGTTGCAAATTTTTAGATAAATAGAACTGAAAGTTTAGCCCCGAATGAACGAATGTTTTTCCATTGCCGGCAGGCAAATCATCATATTTAATTATTCGCATTCGTGGCAATTCTCCTTACATCTCTTTCTAAAGAATAATTTATCTTAGTAAAAATTAAAACCTTAGAAAAGGAGAAGAATGGATTTACAACAGGAAGTACATAAATCGGGTGGATTTACCAATCTGGAACTTTTAGCCAGGCAGGTAGTGGAAGGTTTTATTTCCGGAATGCATAAAAGTCCGTTTCATGGGTTTTCTGCGGAATTTGCCGAACATAAGATCTATAATAACGGTGAAAGCACAAGGCATATCGATTGGAAATTATTTGCCAAAACCGATAAGCTCTATACAAAACGGTATGAGGAAGAAACCAATTTACGTTGCCACCTCATCCTTGATAATTCTGCATCCATGCATTTTCCCGAAACGAAAAGCTTCCGTAGGGATTCCCTTAATAAAATTGGTTTTTCTGTACTCGCGGCCGCTTCCCTGATGCATATATTAAAGCGTCAGCGGGACGCGGTGGGATTAAGCATTTACAGTGATACTTATGAATATTATTCCCCGGAAAAAGGAAGTGAACGGCATCACAGGATGTTGTTGAGTGAGCTGAATAAAATTCTGAGCAACCCCGTTAAAAACAAAACCACCGACAGCTATACTTATTTACATCAAATCGCAGAAAAGTTAAAACGTCGTTCCCTTATTTTTTTATTTACGGATATGTTTCAGGAGGACAAGGAAGAAGCCGAATTGTTTGAAGCATTAAAACATTTGAAATACAACAAACATGAAGTGGTGCTGTTCCACGTAATCGATAGAAAACGGGAACTCAATTTTGATTTCGATAATGTTCCCAGGCGTTTCACCGATGTGGAAACCGGGGCACAAATCGACCTGTATGCCGATAATTTTAAGGATTCTTACCGGGAAACCGTGGCGAATTATGTTGCAGTACTTAAATTACAGTGTGCAAAATACCGGATTAAATATGTCCAGGCGGATATAGGAGAAAATTTCGAAAAAATTTTAACCACCTATCTTATTGAGAGACAAAAATTTGGAGGTTAATAGGTGCTATTTAAGTAAATAAATTCAAAAAAATGTTTGTGCAATATAAAAACTACTGTATATTTGCACTCGCAATAACGCAACGGTCTGGTAGTTCAGTTGGTTAGAATATCTGCCTGTCACGCAGAGGGTCGCGAGTTCGAGTCTCGTCCAGACCGCAAATTGCAAATAAGCTCTAAGAAATTAGGGCTTTTTTTATGCCTTATAATGAAGTTGTGTTGTGTCCCAACGTGTTGGGATGTGGAACTACATAAAAAACAAAGACTTTACAGGATACCATACTTGCCACTGCAGATAAATAAACTAATTTGACAATTTTATTGAATCAACCTCATACTACAATTGAGAATACGGCAGGGATTTTAAAAATATCCTGGTTATGTTAGATACCGTATTGGTATATTCCTTCAGGTTTGAAATGCGCTGCCAGTCTGGATGCTGACCAAACTTTGACCAGGCCTCCTGATGCTTCTCTTTATCCTTAAAGGCCAGCATATAAGTTAACGAAGGCATTTGATCTCCGGAGATATTTTTTCCGAAGAAAACTGTACGCAGTCCTGCATCCTCAAAAATTTCAAATTCATCTTCATTGAACATTTTTAATTTTCGGCGCAGTGCATCTTCATTATAACTTTCATAAATCCTCAATTCAAATTGATTCAAATTATCGGCCGGTTTCACGATATTTGGAAAACCCCAGGAGGATCTTATAAACCTACTTTCATATCTATCGAATGGGACTTTATCGGGTGGAGTGTTTCGGTAAGCTTCCGCGGCTGATTTAAATTGATCGTCATCTTCAAGCCCATCGGCAACGTCCAGATATGCCTGCACGTTATTATACGGAATTAAGAGATAGATTTTTTTTGGTAAGGCTTCCCCACTTTCTTCAAAAGCTCCCACATTCTCTAATCCCTGCCGATTTAATGCCGGAATAAGAGCATCCTTAAAATAATCATGAAGAATGTTTGCTGATGTACTAAATTGCATGTTATATACCCTTAACTCATAGACTTCAGACTGGGAATAAGAAGAAGTAAAAAAGAAAAAGCTCGCAATAACGATTAGTCGTAAGATCATAATTTATCTAATTAATACGCTAAAGATAATATATAAATCGGGTTTTACCCTTTCCTTCGTCGTGAGTTACAGGGCCGATCCCGTAAACCCTAATTTCTGTTCTGTCCCTAAAACCCGTTAAAAATGCTTAATTTAGTTTCTACCCTGACTTGAATCCAGGTTTTTAATCAGTCTGCCGCAAGTGGTAGACATGACTGGTGTTGGGCAATGGAAGCAGTAGGAGATAATTGCAGCAAATGCACTTCACATAATAAAGAAAGTAACTTTAAAAACCTATGACAACCGAGACAAAAAAATTTCATTTAAGAGTTTACGACAACTTTCATTATATGGACGAATCCGAAGTATACAACCACGGACAGTATGATACATATGAAGCTGCCTTGATTGCAGCCAAAGCGATTGTTGATGATTTTTTTTGAATATAATTGGCAAATCGGCATTACGCCAGATTCTTTAATTGGACAATATTGCCTTTGCGGAGAAGGCCCAATTATTCTACCTAACGAGCATGGTAAGCATGAACGTTCTTCAGCAAGGACTTATGCAAACATCAGTGCAGTAGAGGTTTGTCGTAAACTTGATAACAAATAATGGAAGCACAGACACTTTATCAAGAAGCACTAAAATTTGCGAGAGCGAAACACCTTGAGAAGGAACAAAAAGTTATAGGAACATATCTTCCATATGTTGTGCATTTAAGAATTTTTGCAATGGAAATATGAAGCCCGGAATCATCTACCAGGCAGGCTGTTATAATCGCTTTTATTTAAGGAAAAGTTTGTCTTTTCCAGTGCAATACAGGTCATAGTGGCATTATCCCGGTCATTAGTCTTTCCTTCCATGATCATTTGCATCATAATCCCCTTTCCCTCCTTTATCCATTTTGGATCAAAACCTTTTGGAAGCTTTGTTTGATCAGATTTGTAGATCTCTCCAAAACTTATGTCCGGCTCTGTAGTTACGTAAAAAGTAAGAACCATCTCACGGTTTTCGCCCTGAAATCCCCCACATTCATAGCCCAGAATGGTTTTGTTCGGTATCTTTTTAAAGCTGTACTCATCTTCTTCGGCATTATCTGCCGCTATTTCATCGGGCAGGGTTTTTGGCATTTTTGTAGCCATTACCATATTGTTCCCCCCGGATAGCATATACATAACGTTAAGGTTTCTTGAGGGATCCATCACCATATACATATCATTTTCAGAAAGTTTCATTCCGAAGTAGGGAGCATCTTTTTTCAGAAAATAATTAAGGATCATATCGCCCTGCCGGGTTTCCATTTTCATCACATAACTCCATTCAAAGTCATATACCTGCGGAATTTCAGAAGGATCTACCTGTTCATGTCCCGCGGCCCCGGACATTTGGAAATTCAGCATATTGTCAACAGATCTTCCAGCCTCATCCGCTGCTTTATCGGCCACTTTATCGGTGACGGTTTTTTCAACTTTTTGCTCTACTTTTTTCTTAAGATTTTTCAAAATTTGTGCGTGTAATGGCATTAGGCAAAATGCCATTAATATCGTGGTAAGTATTGCCTTTTTCATGGTACAAGATTTTTTTAAAGTTTTACTACTATTACCGGGACTACTTATTTTAGGCGATCCTTATAAAAAATGGGGTTTGGGTAGGAGGGTAAACCAGTTTAATAGTCAATGGCCACCCATTGAACATCATCCGGCAGGGCTTCCAGCCTGCTTACTAAGGTTTTTGATGGGTAGGTTTTCCCTGTCTTGGAGGTAAAGATCTCAACGATGTCATATTTTAGAATGTTCCAGCCTTTTTCCAGTTTTACCTCCAATATTGTGGTGTCATGATTCATTTCATCATCGTTTCCGGTGTAGAAAGGAACCTTACATTCTCCTGAAGCTAATGCCGGGCCTTCACTAAATATCCAACTAAGGTAATAACCGGGGGAGATGCTTTCGTCCCCGTAAGATCGCAGCCATACGGCTATCTCAGGCGAGTTTACAGCATAAAGGATCGCTTGTTCTGCTTGTCCTGTTTTATCTGTAAGGATCAACTCGGGGAGGCCCGTTATTATGGCATCTCCGTTTTGGGTAGTGATGCTTTCATCATAATTACAAAAAAAAGTGGTGGACATAGTCTTGTAACTCATGGTCCAACCAGGGGGAGCTTCAGCCGCTTCTTTTTCGGCGATTTTTCTAAAGGTGTTTAAATAATCGGGATCCAGCGGAATTTGAAAATCACCACCTGCCTTTATACTTCCCAGCTGGGTCATTTCTCCATTGAACATTCCAAAATAAGCTATAATGCTTTCCCCATGCGTCCAATTTTTTACCTTGCCCTGAATGCTATTCTGGGCGGTTAAGAAAAAAGGAAGGAGAAAGCAAAAAACCAATGCCATCATTTTAAGGTATGTGTTCTTCATGATTCAAGGTTTAAACCGTACAGATCCGGAGAATTAAAGTGCTAAAATTACTTTGAGTCTATGATAATTCCTATACTTGTTTTCCCTAGATTTTGAAATCCCGGATTTTGGTTTTTTTAACCCATCATTCAGGCGGACTTGCCTATAATTTTTAAAGGTATTTATTTGTGACTTCCTCGGCAGGCATATCGTTGTCTATAGATTCCCGTAAAGCCATTGCATTTTTCAATATGTAACTCCTTTTGTTGATGTTTCACTTCTGTGAGTTGGTATGCATTACTTTCGAGACCATATTTCTTTATAAGATATTCTTTAGATAATGCCTTGGAAAAATCTTCCTGTATGTGAGGAAGCTGATTCCTGTCCCCTAATAATATCATTTTGTTTAGGAGATTACCGTCTTTAATGAATTTGACAAGATTATTCAGTAATGAATTGGTGCTAACAAAAAGACTAGCTTCATCTTCTGTTACAATTGTGGAGGTCATTGAGGCTTCATCCAGAATATAAATCGTACGGTTCTTTACTGGATTAGGTTTAAGTATAAAAGAACTTCTCCTGTATTAAGATCGGATTCTGTGTTTTAAATGAGCGAATGTATTGTAGAGCTTATGGTTCTTGATTTCTTTCCCAAAATTCTTGCCGCGCTTCCTGTAGGTGCCGCAATTTTATAATTTATATCTTTAGAATTAAGGAACTGAATAAAGTTGTGGTAATGGAAGTTTTACCCGTACCGGCGGCACTACTTAAAATAGGGAAGTCCTCGAGATTTATCTTTGGAAACAAATTTTTCCATAGCAAGGAGTGCTTTCTCCTGATCTGCGGTTGGGAATTTGAATTCCAGGAAATTTATATTTACGGCCTTGCTTGTTTTAGCCTTATTATTTTCTCCTACCTCTTTTGCCATTGTAGTTATTTAATCCATCGTTGATGGTTTAATTTCCCGAGGACTGCCCGAATCATTCAGGCGGGATTGCCTCGCTTTTTTAAAAATATTTTTCACCCGTCTACCTCTTTAAATCGTTCACTTAATTATTTAAATTGCCAGGGGTATAATATATTTTTATGGTTGGTCTCAGATACCACGCCTCTTAATTAGTTTACGGCATCCCAGAATTTTTTTTTCATAATCAATGTCTTCTTTTGCCATTTATAAAAGATGGTGAGTTTAGTTTGTACAAAAAGGATCAAAGTAGGGGAAGATTTGAAGTGGAAAGTTAGCTATTTTTTCAACACTAGTAAAGGTTTTGAAACAATGCTTCACGGTTACTTGCTCTGTTGCACCGGCGGTTGGTAATTTTCAACGGCCGCGGTTATTTTCTGCTGTTTGACGGTTAGGTTGGGCAGGGCTT
The DNA here is from genome assembly GCF_046298265.1 of Gillisia xinjiangensis. Classification (NCBI taxonomy): domain Bacteria; kingdom Pseudomonadati; phylum Bacteroidota; class Flavobacteriia; order Flavobacteriales; family Flavobacteriaceae; genus Gillisia; species Gillisia xinjiangensis. The sequence continues at coordinate 744,995 of NZ_JBKAHK010000002.1, forward strand.
TTTATAAGTGAATAACCAAAATGAACAAGTAATTTGTTTTATTCCAGTTATATCGACAAACCCTTCATTGTGGTCTGAAATAAAAACACCAGCATCGGTAAAATATGCTCATATTCCGACTTGAAAATCCATCTCAGTGCATTTAGAATTTGATATTTGGATGTTTTGAGTTATTGTTTCTTAAACAAGCCGGAAATTTGATTATAATCTAGAAAGTATTGAAGTTTTAAGGAGAAAACATTGTTAATAGGTTGCCTGAATAAGGCATCGATACTTTTGGTGTACGAATCTTGAGCATCGGAATCGAAATTGAACAGCTGGTTACGATAAAGTGCAGTCACAAAACTTCCTGGTGCAAATTGCCAGGAATAGCCAAGATCGAAATTCCAGGTAGAGAAATTGATATCCGGGTTATTAGGGATGTTCGTGGTGGTATATCCTGTTGTGCTTGTAACCCGCCCATTATCCTTTAAACTTAACAATTGCTCATCATATCTAACAATCCCCCAGTAATTTCTAAGGGTAAGCGATAAGGTATGATTAGGGTTGAAGTTGTAACCCGCACGTACGGTTTGCTCGATCTCTTCTCGCTGGCGGTCTCCAAATATTACATCCTCGTCCACCTGAGTAACATAACCTCTATCTCCAGTATAGTAATCTCTGGAGAAGAAATAAGAGATCATAAATTTATCGTTAAAGCGTATTTGAGGCCCAAGTCCGAACCAATAATTAAAGTAATCACGACCATCTTCTAAAAGGGTCTCTGCTCCAATATTGGCACTTAATGCTACCTTTTTATTATTGTTGGATTGCCACCAACCATTTAGGTTTACTCCATTTTCTGTAATAAAATAACTTCCCGCTTTTCTTGGCTCAAAATAATCGTATTGTTTCCCTGGTTTTAGATTAATGTTGAAGCCCATTTCATTCAATTTTTTGGTTGAACCATTCGTGTTTAGCCCCATTCCGAGACCTGTAAAGGTACTTGGATTTGCCAGTCTGGTATAGTTCACATAGAAATTGGAGAAGTAACGGTTCCATTTCCCTGATGGCTCAAAAGTTCGATAATTAATGTCGATTCCAAAATCGTTATAATTATTCCTAAACTGCAAACCAAGATCGTTAGGGTTGTATTTCGTGTCGGCATAACTGTGATCTACACTATATCTTAAATTCCCGTGTGCCTTACGTGCCGCGACAAAACTACTAAATCCTGTTTCCATACCAGACTCCAGGTTGACATTACTCAGTTTAAGATCGCCCCGCACCTGATAGGTATTTCGCTTATTCATAATGCTGGACGTAAGTGCGGTAACATTGGCATCTCTAAAAGAACCATCCCTGGTTACATTGGTATTGATGATCCCAACAGAGGAATTCCCTTTAAATTGTTGGTCTACCACCACGATGTTATAGTTGGTAAAAGGCTCTACCACCTGCTTCCTTCTGTCTCCAGTAGCTGTATTTTCTATGGTTGCTTCTGCTTTTTCAGTAAAGGAATTAAAGAAGCCCAAACCCAGACCATTTGCTGTTCTTCCAGAAACCTTAATAGCATTTAGCACCTTCACCGATTCAGGAAAATATACCACTTCTTCATTCTCAGATGTCACCGGACTTTTGATAGGTGCTCCTCCAACTCTTCTGGAAAAGAACAGGTCTCCTTTGGAAAAAAGATCTACTCCTTCAGTAAAAAATTGTCTTTGTTCAGAAAATGTTTGCTCGAAAGGCCCAAGATTTAAAGTGATATTATCGAATCCTGTTTGTGAGAAATCAGGAATTAAAGTAGCATCCAGGGTAAAGTTTTCGGTAAGACCGTATTTCACATCTAAGCCTGCATTGAAGTTAGATTTGTATGCCCCGTCATAATAATTTTGAACGGTAGAAACAAACGGATAAAGGGAAAGTCTTGTTGGAGGATCCAAATCCTTCAAACCTTTTAATTCCCCATGGTACAAGCCAATATTCCCTTTAGAAACATCTATAGGATTCCAGGTATATTGAGATTCATCTCTTCTAAACCTTCTGTGAAATTGAATTCCCCAGGTTTCTACATCTTTATTATTGAATCTAAGACAACGGTAAGGGATCTTCATCTCCACGATCCATCCATCTTCCACGATCTCTACCGCACTACTCCAAACGCTATTCCATCCAAAATCCTCGCCCACACTTGGGGTAGAAATGGCATCGGCTTGGGTTCCGGAGGCAAATACAAAGAATTCGGTGTCATTTTGAGCGTCGTTATTGGGGTTTACTACAAATCCGAAGAAATCGGCACTTCCAAAATTATCCCGGCTGGAAAGCTGCTTTGAGATTTTTGTTGGATCGTCGTATAGGTATGCAGCGATGTATAAAGCGGAGTTGTCATACGAAAGCTTCACCACGGTTTTGTTGTTTTCGGTCTCCTTAACGTTCATGTTAGGCCGAAACTGAATAAAGTCTACCGCTTCCTGAGCATTAACCCAAACTGCATCGTCCAGGATCCCGTCTATTTTTGGGGCCTCTGTTGCTCGTTGAATATGAAGTTGTTTCTTTGTTACTTGTGCGTTTGTAGTTAAACAAAAGCAGACGATGATTAGGGTTGAAAATGATAATTTCATTAAGAGTCGATTGATGTATCTGATTGATATCTAATAGACCCCATAAATAAGTGTTTGTTACAAAAGATGTCAAAGTTTATTTACAGTTTTGTGCAAATAAATTTTTGGAATAAAAAAATATTATGAACGCCTTTTTTTAATTAGAAAGGCGATTTTCACTTTTTGCTCAATGTCCTCTATTTAATTTATTAAGATTTTTCTTTTTTAAACTGCAGCTACGTTCTCTTATGGCACAAGTTGGCGGAGTAGGGGGGGTGTCTTTTAGGTAAATTCTGTGTCCCGCTGCTTAAAGGCTTCCCTATTTCTTTGAACGCTTTTTTAAATATTCAAAATCTGTAAGATCCAGGATCATTGGAGTGATACTTGTTTTTCCTTGTTTTACCGCCCAGCGGTCAGTTCCTTCGCCTTCAGGTTCAATTGGGGTAACCGTGAACCAGTAATGTTGCCTTCCCATGGGATCTTTATTGGCCACAACTTTCCCGTCATAATGCCTCACAGATTGGGCGGTCCACGCAACTTCACCGCCAGGGAACCTTGGAAAATTGATATTTAATAGTTTCCGGTCGTTTTCATATACTACTTCTTTTAAAGCCTCCATCACGAAGGGTTCCAGGGCATCAAAATTGGTTTCTTCTTCCCCTATTGAAACGGATAGGGCGATACCACGCACATCAAAAAGCACAGCCTGTCTTGCGGCCGACAAGGTGCCCGAATGCCAGGCAGAATTTCCCAGATTTGAACCGATATTGATTCCCGATAATACCAGGTCTATGTCCTGGAAAAGATGAGTTCCCAGCGCAACACAATCGGCTGGGGTACCACTTACCCTAAATGCCTTAATATTTTCGAAATGGATGGGAGATTTTTTATAGGTAATAGGTTTTCCTGAAGTTATCGCCTGCCCCATGGAGGATTGTTCCACATCGGGTGCCATAACTATTACTTCCCCAAAAGCGGAAGCCACCCTTGCAAGGCAGGAAAGCCCCGGACTGTATATTCCATCATCATTGGTTACCAGAATTTTCATTGCTTTATTATTTTATTTAACAAAATGGTTTAAAGCTTTTAAATATGAATTTAATAAAATCCACGCTTTTAAAATTTATTCGTTTTTAAATTGTTCTTAATTTATACATAATTTAATATAATGAACCCGGTTTAGAGAATAAATCATAACATATAGTTAATCCAAATTTCTCCTTGCCGGGCTATACTTATATTTGAGTTAATGCAATACAGGTCACAATGAAGAATATTTTGATCGTACATAATCCTACCGCAGGCGATGCCGAACATTCCAAACAGTTCCTAGTAGATTTTTTCAAGGATACCGGAATGGTAACTACTTATGTGTCCTCTGATGAGGCAGGGTGGGAACAAAGTCTCCGCAATAAACCAGATGCCATCTATTTGGCCGGAGGGGACGGCACAGTGCATTCCCTGGCCATAGAACTTCTCAAAATAAAAAACCCGGATGAGAGGCCACCTGTTCTCTTGCAGCCTTTGGGTACAGCCAATAATATTGCCACCACCCTCTCAATTAAGGAAAAGGAAGTTTTCCTCCCTATAGATCCCAATGCCGAAAAAAGAAAATTCGATTGTGGTAAAGTCAGTGGGATAAAGGGAGATGGGATCTTTCTGGAAGGAGTTGGTATGGGAATATTTCCTGAATTAATTGCTGAAATGAAAAAGCAGGAGGTTAATCCTGAAGAAAAATTGGATCGATCCCTGAATGTTTTGTTGAAGATCGTTAAAAAATATAAGGCGCAAAAAGCTAAGATCGAATTAGATGGATTTACTGTTAAGGGATCGTTTTTAATGGTTGAAGTAATGAACATCCGTTATATAGGCCCTAAACTTCACCTCGCCCCGGATGCAAATCCCGGGGATGGATATTTAAACCTTGTAATGATCCCGGAAAATAAAAGGGAAGAATTAGAAGCGTATGTTAAATCATTAATCGCTGGTAAAAACTCGTATGATCTTAGGAAAATGATTTTTTCTTTACGGGTTCAAAAATTAAAAATTAAATGGAAAGGTTCAAAAGTGCATCTGGATGATGCCTTGGATGAGGATTATTCGGGGGAAAAAATAAAAATGAAGATCTTGCCGGGGGCATTGACCTTTTTAAAATAAAAATATAAAGGATGCAGGTTATTTGCGTTATGTTTTGCTTAAAGCTCTCGTTAAACTTCTTTTTTTCCTAAGGTTCAGAAATATCTATTTTTTCCGGTTCACTATTTTCCCATTTTACAACTCCCACCATACTATCTGCGGTGCCATAGTATAAATACCATGCATCGTTAAAATAAACAAGGCCTTCAATAAAAGTAGTGCCATCTACATATTGTCCGGATTTTTCAAAAGGCAATTCGGGTTTAATAAATTCTTCATCGGCTCTGTCCAGTAACTTCCAGGGTTCTTCAGAATCAAATAATGCCTGGCCGCCGGTGTACATGCGGTTTGCCAGATCCTGATCTCCTATATTCCGGGAATTCCCTGCATTGTAAAGCACTACAATTCCGTCCTTGGTTAAAAGCGGTGGCGGTCCTGCTTCCACCAACCAGGAATCAAAATAACCTGGGCGCGGACTTAATACCGGAGCCAGATTCCCTTCATAATCCTCTACAGGCTCCCAGTTTATAAGGTCTTCGGAACTTGCAAGCCAAATATGTGGAACCCCAAAATACATCCAGTATTTTCCGTTAATTTTTGCTGCCACCAGCTTATCATCTTTTAATTGAGTTACGATGGCACCCGATTTTGTTTCAAGGTTATGATATTTTCCGTCTTTCCATTCCTCAAATATAGGCCCGTGCTTTTCCCAATTTTCAAGATCGGTAGAAGTGGCCACAGCCAATCTTGGAATAGTTCTGTTCCATTGTGTATAGGTTAGGATATAGGTGTTTTCAGTGGTTTCCACTATTCGGGGATCCTCCGTTCCTCCTGTCCATTCGTATTGTTTTTGATCGTCTTCATCCGGATAAAATACAGGTTGATTATTCTGAATATATTTTTCTCCATCTTCCGAAATTGCCAATCCAATTCTGGAGGTGTGGCCTCCAATTTCTTTTTCACCTAATTTCTCTTCGGCTCTATAAAAAACATGTATTTTTCCATCCTTCACTATGGCTGCCGGATTGAACGTCGCCATGGATTCCCAATTGATAATCCTGTTTGTCATAGGATCCTTAAATTCAGTTTCTCCGTTTTTCTGTATGATTGGTTGTGCATCCTCAAATCTTTCAAAAGGTCCCAACATCCATTCCTTTTCCAATTCCTGGGCATACCCAAAAACCCCTGAAACCAATGTTATAAGCAGTATCAGGTAGATATTTTTAAAGTTCGTCATGGTATCTTTTTGGTATTAGAAATCTTTATTTTCTGGATTTTACAATCTTCAAATAGATCTGTTATTCACTTCGGAATATGTAAAGATAGTTGTAAATTGATCAATTTAGAACATATTTAGGTTAAGAAAATTTGTTGTTTCCATTTCTGATTTATGAAGATTAGTAGTTATTTTAGCATAACCACAACTTAAATTGAAAACATGAAAAAAGGATTTTTAATCGATATGGATGGTGTTATTTATGGAAATGACACATTAATACCGGGAGCCGATAAATTTATTGCCGAGCTTCAGAAGAAAAAAATACCATTTCTCTTTATGACCAATAACAGCCAGCGTACCCCGTTGGATACGGTTAATAAGGTAGCGAAAATGGGAATTAAAATCAAAGAAGAGAACGTGTATACAAGTGCGATGGCAACTGCCTTCTTTTTATCTTTTATGCAGCCTAATGGTAGTGCCTATGTTTTGGGAGAGGGCGGATTAATAACCAGTCTGGCCCAAAATGGCTATAATCTTGTAAATCATAATCCCGATTTTGTTGTGGTGGGCGAAGGCAGAAATTTCACTTTGGAAATGGTGAATAATGCTGTGGATATGATCTTATCCGGCTCTAAATTTATCGCAACCAACCTGGATCCCTCTCCCAAGAAAAAGGGATGGTCTAACCTGGGGATAAAGGCAATCGTAAAAATGATAGAGGAAGCTACCGGGAAAAAAGCTTTTTCAGTAGGAAAACCAAGTCCGGTAATGATGCGTGCTGCCCGGAAATATCTTGGTCTGGAAGCAAGTGAAACCATCATAATAGGGGATACTATGGATACGGATATTCTTGGTGGGGTGCAGCTGGGATATACCACGATTCTTACATTATCCGGAGTATCCACCAAGGAAAACCTGATAGATTATGCTTTTAAACCAGATCTCATCATAAATTCTGTAGCCGATATTGAACTGGAAAAAGTTTTGGCGCTAAAGTAATATGTTGTTGCTAAGTAGAAAAAAGAGTATTACCCATCTTATTGAAACTTCAATTTCTTTAAAATTACGAAGTTTTTCTTTTTTTAGGTTTTCTTTTTTTTCTGGTAGCAAGACTATAAACCAGATAACCGGTTCCTGCCGCGGCAAGAACTCCAATCCCTGCTAAGCCAATACTATATAATATTACATGCTTTGTAAGGATTGCTTTTCCAACTTTTAGCGCTACGGCAGTTTTTAATGCTTTTCCTCCTGTATGTAGTATATTGCTCATGATTCCCTGATTTATATTGTTAAATACTTCTAAACTATCTCAACTTTAAAGTAGAGGGAATTTTGTAGGAATTACGTTAAAAATTTTGAAATAACACAGTTTTAACAAAGGCTGAAACAAATGGAAAGTTCTTAGTCTTAAATATGGTCTATTTGGAAAGTCTGTTTTTTAATTTTTTCAGAAGAATAAATAAAATTTTTAAGCTACTTCCTTTTCTATCGCCAGAAAGTGGGTGAGGCTCGATCTACTGTTTAATAATGGAATAATTGTGATCTCGCATATATATTTCTCCTTATTCTTTCTGTAATTCACTACAATTTCAGAAAAAACATCAGACAATTCAAGTTTCTCTCGTATGCTTATCCTGGTTTCGGGTTTGGTGCCTGCACCCTGGAGAAATTTAGGTTGTTTTCCCAAAGCATAATTGGCTGGATATCCGGTCATTTTTGAAAAGCCTTTATTGACCCATTTAATGGTTTGGTTTGCATCTGTAAGCACAAGCGCATCATAATCCTTATTCAGGATCAATTCGTGGTCAAATTTCCATTCCTTGGCGGTATCGTGAATAAGTAGACTGGCTAGATCCATTTTTTTACGTCCTTTTTCAAGAGACTGGAAGTGACTGCTGGAGAAAATATCCATGCTTAGCAGTGGACTTACCTGCTCATTAGGATGGATTTTATGTTTTATAGTCCTATATTCTTCGTTGCTCAGCGAGCTAAGATAAAGATCAAGACAAGCCATATTACTTAAATTATCTTTGAATTTGCTCATAATTGGATTATTTAAAGTTGGTTATTGCTCCTTAATTTTTGAAACCTATTTCGGTATTTTAAATCCTTATATTTTAAAAAAAATAAGAGGGAAAACATCTTTGGAATTTTGCAAATTTATTAACTGCAAACGGTAAATATAGAAGCTTGGTTTTATCTTTTTTAAATTTTAATAGGTTTTATGATTTGTTTGAGGCGCTGGATTTATCTATTTGGAAAAGTTGGAACAATTTAAAAAAGGGCTTAATTTCGAGGCCAGAATTGATGCCGATATTATCCTTTGCAAATAAAATTCGCACAAAACAAAATTAAAAGTTTTGTATCTTTTTGGGTCTTAATTAGTCTTCTTATTGAACTTTAAACTATAGCCATGAATAATTGTAAATGCACTAATTGTGAATGCTCAAAATGTAATTGTGTAAACTGTCTTGAGAATAACTGTAGCTGTGCTGCATGTGATTGCGGTAAATGTGATTGCTGTTAACTAAAAAAGGTTGGTTGTAAGACCAACCTTTAATAATTGTAGTGTATGAAAATGGAAACCATCACGATATGGACTGCTTTTAACAGTGAAATATATTTTTTCATTCTGAAAAAAGTGAAAAACAAGGATGCCGCTAATGAAATTTTTCAAAATTCATTTTTAAAGATCCACCAAAATATCAGGCAATTAAAAGATTCAAATAAAGTAAAGGCCTGGTCTTTTCAAATTGTTAGAAATGAAATCGCGAATTATTTTAATGATCAGTCCAGGACCTTTCACAATATGAATTTCGACACATTAAAAAACACTGAAAATTTCAAGGATTTTTGCTGTTTCGACCGGTTTATATCCAATTTGCCGCAGGATTATAAGGAAGTCATTGAACTTGTGTACATTAAAGGGAAGAAACAAGTTGAAGTAGCCGAATTTATGGGGATAAGTTTAGCAAATGTAAAAGCCAGAATCAGACGTGCAAAAGCAATCCTGAAAATCAACTTTAATGAATGCTGTAAGTTCGAATTGAATGAGGATGGAAAGCTTATAGGAGAACCTAATTGTGCTTTCTGTGATTAAAACCGAATAAAAAGTGAATAAATCATGACTGAGCTATTAATTTTCACCTATCTTACTACCCCAAATTTTTAATCATAGTAGCACCCTTATGAAATGAGCATAACGGAAATTCGATGCAAACACCGATGAAGATATGCGAATTACATATGACCAATAAAAAACAATAAGTATCTACATATGAAAAAAATATTCTTTTTAATTTGCCTGGGCGTTCTAAGCAACATGGCATTCGCACAGCAATTTGAACTAAAATATCATCATACCGCACTTTTGGTAAGTGACCTGGATAAAAGCGCCGATTTTTATGGAAATATTCTTCAGCTCAAAGAAATTGAGGTGCCTTATTCCAATCCTGTTCTTCGCTGGTTTTCACTTGGGGAAGACTTGCAGCTTCATCTTGTAAAGGATAATAATGAAGGTGTTAAACTTCATAAAGCTATTCATATAGCCTTAAACGTTTCGCATTTTGATGCCTTCGTGGACTATCTGAAGGAAAATAAAATCCCGTATTCAGATTGGCTCGGGGAAGCTGAAAAAGTTGCAATTAGGGGAGACGGAGTGAAGCAGGTGTATATTCAGGATCCGGATGGTCACTGGATTGAAATAAACGATGCAGAATAAAATCAGGGTTTAAATCCAATAGATTTTACTGCTTATTCCTTCGGTTTTTTCTCACCGGTTTTTTGCACAAAATAATGTATGATGGAAGGTGCTGTAAGTCCGTGAACCACGATAGAGATCAGGATCACATAAGCCGTGATGGCATATAATTCATTTTTTTGTTCAAATCCGTTATACTGAGTAAAAGCCCAGGCCAGGTAAAAGACCGATCCAATCCCTCTAATACCAAGAAAACTTATAGCCAGTTTTGTTCTGATTCCATCTTTAACACCTATTAGACCTATCAAGCCTGCGAGCGGCCGGATAATTAAAACAAAGCTTAGAGCAAATGCAATCCCTTTCCAGTCTGTGAGGGTTAAAATACCGTTCAAAAGGGAACCGCCAAATAAAATAATCCAGATTACCAGCAACAATCGCTCAATCTCGTGAATGAAATCGTGCATTTTCTTTTTGTAATCGCCGCTTATCTTTTCATAATACCTCAGGCTTATTCCTACAAAAAAAACAGCAAGAAAACCATAACCGTGCATTAATTCTGTAAGCCCGTACGCCATGATGGTGAGTGAAAGGGAGACGAAGCCATCAAAGGTTTTAATACCGGTCATTACATGCAAGCGGTCCATTAAATAACCAATGAAGCGACCTATAAGTATCCCTAATACTATCCCTATTAATATTTTCAGCAGCAATTTATTCCAGAACCATTCGCTAAAATTGAATGCGACCCAACCCCCCGCCTGTCCAACCATTACGGCAAGGTAGGTAAAAGGAAAGGCCATACCGTCATTTAGTCCGGCTTCTGTAGTAAGTGTAAACTTTCTTTTATCTTCGGGTTCTTCTTCCCGGGTGGGCTCATCTAATTGCACCTCGGCCGCAAGGACGGGATCTGTAGGAGCCAGTATGGCAGCAAGTAAAAGGGCAGAGGGAATGCCAAGGGCCAGGAAGTAAACCCCAATAAAATACGCGGAGAGCATACTGAGTGGCATGGTGATAAATAAAAGCAATAAAGGCCTTTTCCATGCTGACCAGGAAAAAACTTTTCCTATTTTTAAGCCGGCACCCATCAGTGAAATTATCACAATCATTTCTGAAAAATACATCAAATCCAAATCATTCCAGAGGGGTTCAGGCCATTGAAGCGGAATATCCACCCAAAAAAGCAAAAACCCAATAAGAAGTAATATGATGGGAAAGCTAATTTTAATCTTCTTTGAAATTGAAGGAAGCCAGGCCATTATAAGGGTTGCAAATCCAAGCGCGGCCAGAATCAAATAGTGCTCTTTCATAAGAGAAAATTACTCATATTTCACGAAAATCAGAGGGTCATTTCCAAAATATTTAACATTTGGATTACAGGTAATACTCCATGAAACCGCGTAAAATCAACATGTTAGCCGGGTATAATATAGATGGAATATTAAATAATAAATATGCTGTTTCTTTTTATTTCCAATACCTTTGTCATGATTTAAAATATTATCCATAATTATCCAAATTATGAGCGCTACTGAAACAATTAATATCTCTGAATATAATCGCGTTAAGAGTCTAATGGATTTAGACCTGGACTATACAAACTTACAGGAAGAATTCCAAAATTTAAACCAACTCGCCGCCAGTATCGCCGATACCGATATCTCCCTGGTGAATTTAATCGATAGTTATACTCAATGGACCGTATCACATTTTGGAATGGACCTTATACAAATGCCCCGGGAAGAGTCGGTTTGTCAATATACCATAAAGTCAGAAAATCCTTTGGAAATCCGCAGGCTGGACAAGGATGTTCGATTTAAGGACAAGTTTTTTGTTAGCGGAAACGGTAATGATTTAGATTTGAAATATTATTACGGAATTCCATTAACTATAGAATCTGGTGAAAATATAGGTGCTTTATGTGTTTTGGATAAGGAGGAGAAAAAAATGACTCCGGAAAAAATCCAACAACTCAAATTCATCGCGGCTGAAATTGTAGAGCATCTAAAATTAAAAAAGCAATTAAAAATTAAACGCCTGGAGGTTCATGAAGGTTTAAAAACAAGAAACAAGCTCGCGCATGATATCCGCGGACCCTTAGCGGGTATCCATGGGCTTTCAGAGCTCGCTCTGGAGGATGAACTCACAAAAATAGAAATGATTTCCTATTTCAAGATGATAGGGGAAAGCAGTACACAATTGCTGGATCTTACAGAAGACATTTTGAACGCCAATACTTCCAAAAAAAACCCTGCTGCCGGGAAAATAAGGATAAAAGATCTTGGCGATAAAATCATCCAGCTATACCAGCCGCAGGCAGCGTATAAAAATATTGTTATTGAAGTGGACATTCCGACCAAAGATGAGGAGATGAAGGTGTATATGGACAGCCTGTTGCAAATTATCGGGAATCTTGTCTCTAATGCTATTAAATTCACGCCTACCGGGGGTAAGGTAAAATTAGGCTTATCCAAAGGAATTGCAGATGATATAGAAAACCTTGAGATCCGGGTGGAAGATTCGGGAAGTGGTTTTTCTGCTGAAAAAATAAAAAATATCCTTGATGGAAAAGGGATCTCTTCTATGGGAACTTCCGGAGAAATAGGTTTTGGACTTGGATTAAAACTGGTGAAAAGTATGGTGGAAGAAATGGGGGGTGATTTCAATATTTCAACTATAGAAAACTCAGGTGGAAGATTGAAAATGACCGTTCCGCAGTATTAATAAATTTTCAAATCTAAAAGATAAAGAACCCTGATTCATATCATACTATTTTTTGAGCTTGTTGGCTAACTTTATGCTTCCAATTTAAAAATTGTGCTATGAAAATCCTTGTGCCTACTGATTTTTCTAAAAAAGCATACAGCGCCTTACATTATTCCTTAAAACTTTTTAAGGGAAAAAGCTGTGTTTTTTATTTGCTGAGTATTCGGGAAGTATCAGATTATATAAGCGATGACCTTTTACAGTCGGATGCAAATGAATCCTTATATGATTCCCTTATTCTTAAAAACAGGAAAAAACTTGGTGAACTTGTAAAAGATCTGGAAAACCAGTATTCCGGAGAAGATTACACCTTTAAAACCATTGCCGATTACAATGGATTTACAGATGCGATTAAGAGAGTGATAGCCCTTGAAAAAATAGATCTAATAGTGATGGGCAGTAATGGTACTAGGGGAGCCAAAGAATTGATATTTGGAAGTCACAGCCTTCGTGTTATCCGTAAGGTGCCTGCTCCAGTTTTGGTAGTTCCTCAGGATTACTTATACAATGGACTGGAAAAAATCCTTTTAAGTCTGGATTATGATCAGGTTTTTGATCCAGCTGAAATAGAGCCTCTGAAGAAAATAATTCCGGGAACTCAAGCTTTTGTAGAATTCCTCCAAATGAAAAGCGAGGATTTTGACGAGGTACTATGGAAAGATCAAAAAGAAAAATTGAATAATTCTTTTAGGGATATTAAGCTCAACTTTCAAACAATAACAGGGGTTCCTTTTGCGGCAGCCGTGAGTTCCTTTGTTCAAATCCAGAAACCAGGTTTAATTGTGTTGCAAGCAGAAAAGGAAAACTACCTGGAGCGAATTTTTCACGCCTCCAATATTTCCTCGATTATTAAAAAAACCACAATCCCGGTTTTAATCCTTCACCCTACTCCTTAAAAAGAACAAAATTTATACAACACTCCGGAAACTATCCCTTGTTTATGACAATTAAACCCCTGATCTTCTGATTTATGTCATAGTTTATGCCTTGTTTGATCCATAATTTTAAGAGTTCAAACTACAGGATTCCAATGGAAAAAGTTAAACCTACTCTTTTAGGGGTGTTTTTTTTAATTTTTTTCAATCTTTCTATGGCTCAAAATCAATGGACCGCAGAATTTCGTCCTGGACTCAGTTTTCCAACAGGTGAGATCGCCGGGAGCGATGTCAAAACCGGTTTTGGGTTTGAAATTACCATCGCATATAATTTTTCGGAAAGCCTTGGAGCATACGCCGGATGGGGCTGGAAGGAATTTAGGGCAAACGATGCCCTGGGAGCAGTAAACGTAGATTTTGAGGAAACCGGATACACATTTGGCCTTCAGTTTATCCATCCAACAAGGATATCTTCACTTTCTTATTTGCTAAGAGCAGGAGGAATTTATAACCATGTGGAAGCAGAAGATAATTCCGGGAACAGCATTGCCAATACAGGTCATGATTTTGGATGGCAGTTGGAAGGCGGAATGGAAATAGATTTATCCGGGGGATTTAGTTTGCGTCCTTCTATGCGCTACCGATCGCTTCCCGGAGAATTTGAGATTGGAACTACGACCACAAATGCCGATCTAAATTATATTTCCATTGGGGTTGGGCTTGCGAAAACTTTCTAAAATGTTTTCCAATCAAGGCAGGAATGTTTTTAAAATGGGGATAATGAAACCTATAGATGAACCATAAATTCAGAATTGATCCTGATGAATAAAAATCTGAGATTAGTAGCGGTAGCTCTTTTATTCTTTTTAGGAATATCAGCCCTTTTTGGCAGTTACCAATTGATCATCGATCCAACCGGGAAATCTCTTCAAATGCCACTGGGATTATTGAAACCGACCCCTTTTGAAAATTATTTGATCCCCGGAATCCTTCTTTTTTTAACAAACGGAATTCCTGTAATTTTAATAGGGTTTATCAGTATTAAGAAAATTGATCATTATGAGTATTTTATTATTCTTCAGGGTGGAATCCTTTTTTTGTGGCTTAATGCAGAATTGATCATCAATATAGATTTCTATTACCCGTTAGCCCTTGTTTCCTATTATATTATCGCCATTTTACTGATGGGGTTTGGTTTTAAATTGAGAAAATCCTGATATGAAAACAGCATTTTTGATCATAGTTTTTTTACATGGAATCATCCATGTTCTGGGTTTTGTAAAAGCCTTTCATCTGGCCGAAGTCGCACAACTTTCCCGCGCTATTCCAAAGTCCCTGGGAATCCTCTGGCTGCTTTGCACCATCCTGTTTTTGGTTGTTGTTGCACTTATAATTTTCAACCGTTCCTGGTGGCCATTTTTTGCCACTGCCGCGGTGATCCTCTCACAAACACTTATCATTATTTTCTGGCAGGATGCAAAATTCGCCACCATAATTAATGTGGTTATACTTTTGGTGAGCATTCCCGCCTTCGGAAAATACCATTTTGACAAGATGGTCCAAAAAGAGCAAAAACAGTTAATTGCAAATATACCCGGGAAAATTCCTGAAAAGATTAGCGAAGCGGACATTGAAAACCTACCTGAGATCGTTCAAAAGTGGATGATGAATTCAGGGGTATTGGGAAAACCAGAAATTCTTTCGGTACGCTTAAAGCAGAAAGGGGAAATGAAAACTAAACCAAATGGAAGCTGGATGCCTTTTTATGCAGAACAATATTTTGATGTAAAAAATCCGGCATTTAACTGGAGGACTGAGGTAAAGCTGTTTCCGGGAATTCATCTTGCAGGCCGTGATAAATTTAAGGACGGAGAAGGGGAGATGCAAATAAAACTACTGTCTCTCTTTAATGTGGTAGACGAAGGGAAAAATGAAAAAGTGAATTCAGGGACGATGCTTCGGTTTTTGGGAGAAATATGCTGGTTCCCATCTGCTGCCTTGAATCGATATGTAGTCTGGGAAGAAGTTGATGCTACTTCAGCAAAAGCCACTTTTCGCCTGCATGATAAAGCGGTTTCAGGATTATTCATCTTTGATGAAAACGGGGAATTAAAATCCTTTGAAGCTGAACGATTTTACGGGGCAGGACAAGATGCTAAAAAGGAAAAATGGCTTATTGAGACGGTCTTACACAAGGAATTTAAAGGCGTCAAAGTACCTGCGGAATGTCAGGTTACATGGAAATTGCCGAGAGGGGATTTTACCTGGCTGAAACTGGAGATAACAACCCTGGACTATAATAATTCACGGTTATTTGAGGAATGATTACAATTTATTTTAAAGGTTTTAAAAATATAACCACTTATGAGAATAGCAGTTTTAGCTCCTATTTCCTGGCGAACCCCTCCCCAAAAATACGGGCCGTGGGAACAGGTTGCCTCAAATATTACCGAAGGTTTAATTGAAAGCGGTCATGAAGTTACTTTATTTGCAACTGGAGATTCCATAACAAAAGGTAAACTGGAATATGTATGCCCACGGGGTTATTCCGAGAATAATGATCTGGATCCAAAAGTTGAGGAATGCCTGCATATAAGTCATTTGATGGAACAGGCATCCAAATTCGACTTGATCCATAACAATTTTGATTTCCTTCCGCTTACGTATTCAGGTTTGATAAAAACTCCTATGATTACTACTATTCATGGATTTTCTTCCCAAAAGATTCACCCGGTTTATAAAAAATATAATTCTATTGGCAACTACGTTTCAATAAGCTATTCAGATCGCAGCCCGGAACTGGATTATGTCGCGACGGTTTACAATGGCATCAATACCGGGGAGTTCACATTTTGCCCTCAACCAAAAGACTACCTGCTGTTTTTTGGAAGGATACATCCCGATAAAGGCACTTATGAAGCTATTCAAATCGCAAAACAATCCGGGAGGAAGCTTATTATTTCCGGCCTGATCCAGGATCAGGGATATTTTGACAATAAAATTAAGCCTTATCTAAATGAGCAGGATGTTCAGTACGCTGGTAATTCCGGACCGGCAGAACGCGATAAACTATTGGGGGAAGCAGCAGCGCTTTTGCACCCCATTGGCTTTGAAGAACCTTTCGGATTAAGTGTGGTAGAATCCATGCTCTGTGGAACTCCTGTTATCGCCTTTAATAAGGGATCCATGCCGGAACTTATCCTGGATGGGAAAACCGGTTTTTTGGTGAATTCTATTTCTGAGGCTGTTGAAATGCTAACTAAAATCAAGCTCATCGACAGGAAATTTTGCAGGGATTATGCTTCGGAAAAATTTAGCCGGGAAAAAATGATTAAAGGTTACCTGGAAGTTTACAGGAAAATTTTAGAAGAGAAAAAACAGAGGATCCTGTAAGGGAAACAGCTCTCATATTTTAACAAAAATGCCTATCTTAGAGTAGGTTTTCAACACACATCAAAAAAATACACACTCCTCCAATTTTTAAATGTCGTAATCTGGGATAATTGATCAAAGGAAGAATATCCCAAAAACTTGATGTCCTTTTGGCATAGAAATGAGCTTGTAAAATTTATAAAAACAAAAACTAACCAACAAAAAGAGTATAAAATGGACACTAAAAATAATGAACATGACGAAAACAATGACCATAACAGCCACAACAAAAAACCAAATGAAGAGGTTGTAAAAAATGACAATTCCAACAATAAATTTCTTGATTTCCTTAAAAAGAATATCGTTGCGGTTTCCCTGGCCTTGATCCTGATTATTGTACTAATATGGTATTCAATAAAAATTAGCACAATCGAAAAACAATATGAAGAGCAAAAAACGGAATTGGTTACCGAATCGGAAAATGAAAGATCAGCGCTGATAACAAAATATGAATCAGAGAAAGACAGTTTAGAAATTAGGAACCTGGAATCTTCTACCAAGATATTTTCCTGGGCTGTACGAAGCGAACTTATGCGGAACAATACCGAAAACCTGAATCAGCTTATAAATGCATTCGTGCAGGAATCCGGTGCCGATTTGGTACAGCTTATAGATCCTAAAACCAATATTATAACCCTGTCATCAGATAAAAAATTTGAAGGTGTGGAATATCCTCAAAAAATTGATTATGCGTTAACCGAGCCACCAACTTTTATGGAAGAAGGTGGAACTAAAATAATAACTCCGGTAATGGGTCTAAATTCTGCGTTGGGAATTCTTATTGTTCAAATCAATAAATAGTTGTGAAAATTTCCCTTTGTTTTTAGCACGTGAGATTCTTCACTTCGTTCAGAATGACCTTTTAGGGTTGTTTTTGTTATTAAGAACGGGTCGCCCCAATTTTTTGTCATCCTGAACGAGCTTTTGGTCGAGGAAAAATCTCAGCAGTTGGTGTGTAGGAGGGAGTGTTACTGTGATGTTACATCAATTATGATTCGTCCAATGTGAGCGCAGGATTCTTCACTGGGTTCAGAATTACATTTGGGGGTTGTGACATAGATCACATTGATTTATTATCATAGGTCATTTCTATTGTTACGGTTTGCCATTATTTTTGTCTTTTAAAATCAAAAATCTCGGAGCAAACCCGCGAGGTATATCCTAATAATTATCGGAAGGGAAATACTTTTAAAAATTCGGCGCAAGCCCGTTTGAATGAAATTAATTTCGGGCAGGCCTACGGGAATTAAACCCTCAATGAGGGATAAAATTGAGCGCTTAAGTACAGTTTATAAAACAAGCATAAAAACCACAGACCATGGAAAATAGGATATTAGGATTGCACCATATTACCGCCATTGCGGGAGATGCCCAAAGAAATTATGATTTTTATACCAAAGTTTTGGGATTGCGAATGGTAAAGAAAACCGTGAATTTTGATGATCCACAGACCTACCATTTTTATTTTGGAGACGGAATGGGAACTCCGGGAAGTATCCTGACATTTTTTCCATGGCCGCGGGTTAGACAAGGTAAAAACGGTACTGGAATGGCCACAGGAATCGGGTATTCAGTTCCGGTGGGAAGTCTGGAATTCTGGAAAGAGCGTTTTGAGAAATTCAATGTTCCTCACGGCAAAATTTCAACGAAGTTTGGAGAAGATTTTCTCGATTTTCAGGATCCGGATGGTTTAAACCTGGAGTTGATAGTTCCTGCGAACAAAGATGAGCGCAAGCCCTGGGAAACCGTAGATGTGAAGGAAAACGTGGCCATCAAGGGATTCCACAATGTCACCCTTACCTTAACAAATCACAAATTCACTACTGAAATACTCACCGATGTTTTTGGATATGAACTTATTGGAACAGAAAATAACCTTTACCGTTTCAGGACCAGTGCAGTTGAAAATGCAGCTGTGGTAGATATTCTTGAAGATCCAAAAGCCGAAAGAGGCCAGAATGCCGGTGGAACCAACCACCACGTGGCCTTTAGGGTGAAAAATGAAGAAACCCTTATGGCATTCCGGGAAAAAGTGATACAAAAAGGATTGCAAATCACAGAGAAAATAGACCGTGATTATTTCTTTTCCCTTTACTTTCGGGAGCCGGGAGGAGTGTTATTTGAGATAGCTACAGATAATCCTGGATTCGCCACAGATGAAACCGTGGAAGAATTAGGAAGTAGCCTCCAGTTGCCCGACCGTTATAAAGATGCTAGGGCACAAATTGAAAAAGCCTTGCCGCAACTGAAGCAGTAACTATTTAGAATTGAAGTTCGGGGAGAAAAATTCCCTGGACTTTTTTTTATCAAAGCAAACGCCTGAGGGAATTAAACTTTCAACTGGATAAAAAAAGAAAACAATGCATTCAAAAAATATCATAACCGCAGGAAAAGACATTTCAGAAGCAAAAAAAGTACTGGTGCTTTTGCACGGGCGTGGCGGTAAGGCACAGGACATTCTTTCTTTGGCAGATCACTTCCTCTTAGATGACTTTGCGCTTCTCGCGCCACAAGCCACCAATAATTCCTGGTATCCGTATTCCTTCCTGGCACCACCTGCTCAAAATGAACCCTGGCTTTCTTCAGCAATAGGGATTTTAAACGATTTACTGGAAGAAATAAAAACCAACGGAATAGCATCAGAAAACATTTATTTTGCCGGGTTCTCACAGGGAGCCTGTCTTACCGCAGAATTTGTCGCTCAAAATGCAGCCAGGCTTGGAGGGGTAATTCTTTATACCGGCGGCCTAATTGGGGATAAAATATTTGCTGAAAATTATAAAGGGGATTTCGCAGGCACTCCTGTTTTTATTGGAACCGGAAATCCGGATGCACACGTTCCGGTAGAAAGGGTAAGCGAGACCGCTAAAATAATGGAAAAGATGAATGCTGAGGTGACCGTAAAAGTCTATGAAAACAAGCCGCATAGTATTTCACAGGACGAAATTGAAACTGCAAACAAACTTATTTTTAAATAAAATTTTATGATCTAAATCACTTTTTCAGGAACCTTATCCTGGGCATATATTCCTTTTTAAAAAACTTTGCAGAGAAGGAAAACAGACTGTTATTGGTGGAAAACGGATTTTAATGAAGTTTCACCTTGTTATTGCTGATATGATTTCTATCATATTTAAAAAGCCTTTAAGCAGTTAACTTTATAAGTAAGTTTAAAAACTTTTTAAAATGGATGTATCTATTTTCTTAGCACAATTCTGGGGTTGGTATCTGCTTATCTTTTTTTTCGTTCTAAGCTTTAACCCAATCAGGATCAAACAGATTTTTATTGATCTCAGTGATCACAAATTCTCTATAATTACCGCTTTCCTTGCTATTATTATAGGTTTGATCAATATTCTTCTTCATAATATATGGGAGCCAGACTGGAGGTTTATTATTACAGCATTAGGATGGATTTCGCTTTTTATTGGTCTGGCGCTGTTTATTTTTCCAAATCCCTCGCGAAAACGTCTTGAGATTATCAATGTAAAATTGGTTCAGGTTATATATGTACTCCTATTTCTATTTGGAATTTTTCTGTTGAATATGGGATATCAACTGGTACAATATTGAAATTGAATTTTTATAGCTGCATTTTATAATTCTGTTCAATGTTGTCCGGTAAACATTTTTGTAAAAGTTGGAACCATACATTCATTGGGCATTCCTATGGGATTTTTAATAAACTAACCTTACTATTCTGAATTTTTCAATTATATCAATACTTAAAATATTCTGAAAAAACAGAAAACTAAATGTTTATCAGTTAATTAAAATCAGGTCTTTTTTCTTGGTTCTTGCAGTTACGCCGAAGGGGGAACGATTGCCTCTTTACCGGACATTACTGTTTCCGAATAAAAAAAAACCTCATCCTGGCAAACCGGTTTTATTATCGATAAATTTATTTTTAGGATTTCGGTTAAGCATGGTTTTAGTTCTTTTTTCATTTATTTTTTTACCAAAATCAGAAATGTGGGTGGACTTTTCCAGCCGTTCCATTATAATCCTTGCCATTAAATAACAAACTGTAGATTCTGCTCCCTGATTGATATTTACGTTTTTTTCTTCAACTCCATCCCTGCACCCTCCCGTTAATGGATTGTATACGATTTCCGATAAATGATTTTCGCCCAGGAACCAATTAAATGCCCTTTTCATCTTTTCTATATATGCACTGATTTTAAAGGTTTTATAGAAAATCTCCAGACTGTTTATAATGCAAAAAACATCTATAGGCTGTTCTCCATAGCGATTGGGTTCAGTACCCTTTTGATACCAGCCCCTGTTTGAGATCACTCTGAATTCATCGTTCACAAACATTTTGGAAAGCAAAAAATCAAAAGATTCTAAAGCGGTTTTTTTATAGGCTTCGTTTCCACTCACTAAATAGGCATAAAGCAGCGATTCCGGAAGGATACTGTTTGCATAAGTTAAGTTATCTTCAAACCATTGCCATTCTTTTTCCCGGTTGATATCATACCGTGTAATGAGGTTTGCCGCCAGATTTTCAATATGTCGTGAGATATGGGTTTCTTTTTTTACCTGAAAGTAATTATAAAGTCCCTTTATTGTAAAACCAACAGCCCTCGGGGATAATACCCCGGCGATCCATGAATCACATTTCAGCATACAAAGCAAAGCTTGCTTTGTTATTTCCTCTGGCAACAGATCCTGTAGGGAGATTACTGTTCCTAAAGCCCAGACAGCCCGGGCATTGGAATCTTCTAAATTAACATAATCATTTTTGATGTGAACCTGATCAAATTCATCTATGTAATTTACAAAAGTACCTTGAGGGGTTTGACAACGTTCAATGAAATCCATATAAATTTTTATGTTTTTAAGAACTCTGGTATCCCTAAATGATTCAAAATGCATGCACAGAGCAATCAGGGCCCGGGCATTGTCATCTAATGTGTACCCGGAGCTTAAATCCGGAATACATATTTTTGAAAACTGGATCATCCCTCTTTCTGTAGTAAGCTTATTAAAATGCCTTAGCTTTATTGGCGGATAATCATAAATAATTTGGTCTTTGATTTTTAGTAGTTTATGATAAAGTTTTACGTGCCGCGTAGCGATATTTTCCCATGAGGCCGCACTGGTTCTTTGAAAAGCATTAAAACTCATTCGTTCCCGCAGTTTTTTATTTGAAAGCAATTTTATTCCTGCATTTGCCAATTGTTTCGAATCACCAATATTTATTATATATCCTAAATCGCTGGTGAGTATTTCCCGGGTGTGGGGAATAGAAGTGGCAATTATTGGGCAGGCACAGCTCATGGCATATGCAAAGGTTCCACTCACAGCCTGATTGGGATCTTTAGATGTGAATAAATAAATATCGGTAGCTTGTAAAAGTTCCAGCAATTCTTGAAGTTCTACATACTTATCAATAAACATCACATAGCTTGAAATCCCCAGGACTTTAACAAGCTCTTCAAGGTATTCCCTGTAGAGATCCCTGCCATTTTGAACATTGTTTGGATGAGTTTTTCCAATGATAAGATAAAAGACCTCCGGAAATTTTTCAACCATTTCCGGAAGCGCATATAAGGCGGTTTCAATACTTTTTCCAGAGCTAAGTAGTCCGAAGGTAGAAAGCAGTATTTTCCCGGAAGATCCATATTTTTCTTTTAATTTATCGCCTTCGGCCCATTTTACAAGGTGGGTTCCATGTGGGATATATTCTATTAATTTGGGATCTATATCATATTCTTCCTGAAGGATCTCTGCAGATCTATGTGTCATTACTGTAATGGTAATAGCATGAGAAGCCAAACTTTTCACTATCGCTTTCAATTCTTCGTTCGGATTGGATAATACGGTATGGAATGTAAATATTACCGGTTTGTTTATCACATTCAGGAAATCAAATAAATAATCCCCATAGGAGCCTCCAAACAATCCGAATTCATGTTGAATATGGACCAATTTTATAGTGGTGTCCAGGTTTACCTCCTGAGCGATTTTTGTGTATTCTTCACGCATAGTGGGATTCAAGACATATTCT
This sequence comes from Gillisia xinjiangensis, assembly GCF_046298265.1. NCBI lineage: Bacteria > Pseudomonadati > Bacteroidota > Flavobacteriia > Flavobacteriales > Flavobacteriaceae > Gillisia > Gillisia xinjiangensis. The sequence goes on from NZ_JBKAHK010000002.1 coordinate 767,712, forward strand.
GCAGAAGAACCTGTTGGCCCGCTTTTTTTTAGATCGCATTTAATACAAGTAAAGGCCTGGCTGAATTTCAGGGAAATAGCATTTATAATATCGGTTGTAAAAGTCGCAATACCGCATTCCGTTGGCGGAAAACTGGACATAAATAATATGCTGGAGTTTTTGTTCTTGCCGTTCATTTCATTTCATTTTTAAGTTCATTTAGCAGGGTATTTATATTCATCGAGGCTACTGCAATCCGAAGGTCGGCTGCACCATAATAGATGTAAAGTTCTTCATCGAACAGAACGATTCCGGTTGGAAATACAACATTGTTCACCACTCCTTTTTCTTCCTCGGGAAGGCTGGGTTCAAATAGGGGTTTTTTTAGATGTGCCAATACTTTGCAGGGATTATCGATGTCTAATAAAGCCGCAGCCGCATGGTAAATCGTCCCGGTTTTTGTAGCCTGGGCGGCGTGATAGATCAATAACCAGCCATCATCCGTCTCAATTGGGGGACATCCCGCTCCAATATGACCTCTTTCATAATTAAGTGAGGGATGGAGAACGATGTGCTTTTTTAAGTTGGATATATAATCGCTCCAGTATTCTTCCGTCAGCTCTTTGGGATCTTCATAGTAAACTATCTGAATAGAAGGGTACAAGCGATGTAAAAAGGTAAATTTTCCGTGGATCTTTCGCGGAAAAAAAACAAGGTTTTTATCCCAAACATAAAGGGTTGTGTTCAAAAGCTTTGAAAGTTTATATTTTTCAAAAAGATCATAGAACGTTAAATGTTTATCACTTATGTCGTCTAAATTCTCACGTATGAGAAGGCTGTATTCATCATAGGTGAACCTGGGAGTGATAATCCCGTGCCGTTCAAATTTTTTCAGGTCTTTGGAGGTAGCATAAGACCCGGCAACATTTACACCGTCATAAGCCGAATAGGTCAAATAATAGGTGCCTTCTATTTTTGTTATTCGAGGATCTTCGATGCCGTGAGATTCATTGTTATTACCCGGTGACATTACCGGTTCCGTATACCGTTCGATCACTTCTGTTGGACCCTTTAATTTGCAGTAGCCCAAAGTGGAGAAATTTCCTTCACTCACAGCCCTGTAAACGAGATGTACAAACTCACCTTCCCTTATGGCAGCGGGATTGAACACTCCTTCGTTCTCAAAAATATTCTCCGTTTTACTAAGAATTATTCCGTGCTTTTTTACAAATGGATACATTTTTTAAGGGAAATTTTCCTTTCCAATTTGAACTAAAAAAGCATCTATTCCTATGATATATATCAAGTTATAAAAATTTGGGATAGCGTTCTAAGAAGGAAAATCTGGAAAGTATGAATGCTGAAATTTTCCTGAAAATTGGATCTGAAGTTGATGCCTTTCAGCAAAAAACAGGATCGAGTTAATGAGAGATAAGGTGGTTCTCCGGGCTAATTGATTAAGATAAATACAGCGCTATTTTTCACGGGATTACTTTTGAATTTCATTGTAACTGGTAAACACTTTTGTTAAAGCTGAAAGCATACCTCCACTGGGCATTCCAAAGAGATTAAAATTAAGTCTTGGTTCTTGATTCTTACAGTTACGCCAAAGGCGGAACGATCTTGATTCTTTACCGGATAGTACTGTTTGACTTTTAAAAGATAACAGCTTTAAATTCCCAAACTTTCCAGAGAAAGAGCAGAAAAAATGAAAATGCCACAACCAATTCCATAAAACTGGAGGCCAGGAAACCGATAAAAGATCCAAAAGCTGCTTTTAAGGCGGATTTCCGATTGCTTTTATTAATAATCTCCCCAATAAATGCCCCCACAAAGGGACCAATAATAACTCCGAAGGGAATAGGTGAAAAAAGACCGATCACGAGTCCAAGCGTGGCTCCTATCATTCCGAATTTACTTCCGCCATAACGTTTGGTTCCCATAGCCGGAATGATGAGGTTGAGAGCATAAATAAGAGCTGCAATAACTAAGGTAATCCCTAAAAACCAATAATTTACAGGAACAGAAGGGGCAAGGTAAAAGACGAGCAATCCTACCCAACTAATTGGTACGCCCGGTAAAACCGGTAAAAAGCTCCCAAGAATTCCAATAACCATAAGGAAGGCAGCAAGGAAAACAAGAATAATATCCACCTAGTTGGAACGGTTTTTAAAAGACAGGTCGTCTTCACTTAACCCATTTTTAAGCGTATCCTGATCTCCGGATTGTTGGGTTTTCCTGTCCTTTAAAAATTTTAAAAAATCCTTTACAGTAGCATCGGAAGCAGAATCCAGAAAATCATTAAACTCTTTTCTTAATTGTTCTTTATCCATTTTAGTACAGATTATTTTATACCCAAAAATACGAAAATTTAAGGCATCTTTCCTTTCCGAAACTTGCTAAAATAAATTATTAAACTAAAAGATTAGGTTAAACTAAATATTTAGTTTAGATTAGCTGTATCAAAATTAATCATCCTGCTTTTTTAGGATTTATAGAAGTGCAATAGGGGTCAGGATATATCATAAAAAATTTCCCGCAGAATCCCGCAGATTAGCGCTGAAGACTTGATTAAAAACAATAAAACACAAATGAAACAATTAACGAAAGCCGAAGAGGAGATCATGCAAATCCTCTGGCAACTTAAAAAGTCCAATGTTGCCGCTATCATCGAGGAGATGCCGGAACCGAAACCCGCATATAATACCGTTTCTACAATTGTACGAATTTTGGAGAATAAGGAATTTGTAAGTCATGAAAAGCAGGGGAAGGGATACAATTATTTTCCGCTGGTAGACAAAGAAACCTACAGCAATCAGAGTATGAATAAGCTGATGGACAATTATTTCAACGGTTCTTTTAAAAGTATGGTTTCCTTTTTTGTGAAGAAAAACGATCTGGATACCAAAGAACTGGAGGCCATACTAAAAGAGATCAACAAAAAAGAATCCTGATATGTTAGTTTATATCCTACAAGTACTATTTTTTCAACTCCTGTTCCTGCTGGTGTATGAACTCCTGCTGAAAAAAGAGACCTTTTTCACCTATAACAGATGGTATTTATTGTTTAGTGCGGTGATCTCGTTTCTCTTGCCGCTGCTGAAAATCGAAGCTTTTTCCACGCTTGTCCCTGCAGAATCGATGGCTGTTTTTACCAATGTCTGGCTGCCGGAGGTATTTATAGGCAACACTCCTGAAAACATTCAGTATTTACCTGCTGTTGAGATTAGCAGTGCAACAGCAACTGTCAACTGGATGTATATAGCATATGGATTTGGGGCATTGGGAAGCCTGTTCCTGCTTTTCAGAAAATATCAAAATTTGAGTCGGTTGTTCAGGTTTAAAACGATTTCTGCGGAAAAAGATTTTAAGATAATTGAAGTTCCCGGTTCTACCATCGCCTGTACCTTTTACAAAACCGTGTTTTTGGGCGAACAACTTTCCGAAGAAGAAAAACAACAAATCCTTTCTCACGAGCTGGTGCATGTAAAACAAAAACACAGCCTGGATCTTGTATTTTTTGAAGTACTTAAAATTATCTTCTGGTTTAATCCATTGGTTTATATCTATCAAAGCCGGATTTCCACGCTGCACGAGTTCATCGCCGATGCGGCTGTGGTGAAAACCACCGAAAAAAGGAGCTATTATGAGCAATTGCTCAATAGTGCCTTCAACACGCGAAATATTTCATTCATCAATCAATTTTTTAATCATTCATTAATCAAAAAACGAATAGTCATGTTACAAAAATCAAAGTCAAAAACAATCGCAAAAATTAAGTACCTGTTAATCCTGCCGCTAATGCTGGTGATGCTCACTGTTGTTTCCTGCTCTATGGAAAATTCTGAAAAACCTGAAAGTAAAGATTCGCTTTCGGAACAACTAGATAAGATTAAACTTAAAATCGAAGAAAGCGAGGAGATTTCCCCGGATGATCAGGATAAACTGGTGGCGGTTACAATCGCTGCTCTTGAAAAATCTAAAAATTCCAAAGAAACTGATGGTTTTAGTGTTACTAAAGAGGTTAGACAAGCTAAGGATGTTCCTTTTGCAGTTATAGAACAGGTGCCGGTATTTCCCGGCTGCGAAGATCTGGCCTCCAATGAGGAACAAAAGAAATGTATGTCTGAAAAAATTCAGGAATACGTGAACAAAAATTTTAATACCGGTTTGGGGAAGGAACTTAATTTAAGCGGAGTTAACAGAATTATTGTTCAATTCAAGATCGATAAGCAGGGGGATATTGTAGAGGTAAGATCCCGGGCACCGCATCCCGATTTGGAAGTAGAAGCAGAAAGGGTAATTAATAGCCTTCCTTCAATGAAACCAGGGAAACAAGGAGGAGTTGAAGTTGGAGTGATGTATTCTTTACCGATAGTATTTCAAGTAGGTGAATAGTTTATAATCACATTAATAGTATTGGTATTTTCCAAAGCCGGAGCTCAAACTTCGGCTTTGGCCGTTGCAGATAGTTTGTTTGCGGTAGTCCAAACCGGTAAAAGGCCACAGATGTTTTATTAAATTAAAAAATCCCTTAGATTCGTAGATACAAGGGTGGTATAAAGACAATGTGTTTAATTATACGTTGGCAACTATTTAAAACAAAACTAAAAAATTTGACAATTGGAAAATATTTGGATAATAGCAACATCAATTTTTTTAATAATCACTTTTCTCTTTTGGTTAATTACTCGTGGTCAATATAAAAAAGAATATGGTAAGAAAATGTGGAAATTATGGGGAACGAGAACTTTTTATTGGCAAGGTGTGATATTCGTCGCAACCGGAGGTACATTTCTAATATTGTTTCTTTTAAAATCGGCAAATGTTCTGACTTTTTAGAAGTCTAAACGATATTTGCGAATAAAATTTCAATAAGATCATGGTAAAAGCTTTACTCTATATTTTCGGTTTTTTAATTGCAGGGGAATTGATTCGCTATGTTTTTAATATTCCCATCGCCGGGAATATCATTGGGATGCTCCTTATTTTTATCGCTTTACGCCTTAAATTAATAAAATTAAAAGATGTAAAACCGGCATCAGACAAGCTTATAAAATACCTGGTTTTATTTTTTATTCCTTATGGAGTAGGCCTTATGGTCTATTACAACCTCATTCAGCCTTTCTGGCTGCCAATTGCAGTTGCCGTGGTGGTCAGTTCAGTAATCACATTGTATGTAACGGCTATCATCCTGGAAAAATTCGGGAGATGAAAGAGATTTCTCAACTTCCCGTATTCGGTGTTTTTATTACGCTTCTGGCCTTTACTATTGCCGTACAAATCAAAAAGAAATGGAATTATATCCTGTTTAATCCAGTTCTTTTAGCGATTATTTTTATTATTATTTTCCTTCTTGTTTTTGATATAGATTTTGAAGCTTATAACAAGGGAGGTAAGTTTTTAAGCTTTTTTCTTGGTCCTGCAGTAGTGGCACTTGGAGTATTCTTCTATGAAAAATACGCAGAAGTGAAACAAAATCTGAAGCCTTTTATAATTGCTGTTACCGTTGGAGGCGTAAGTGGAATCCTGAGTGTGGTTTTAATATTGATATTATTCAGGGTACCCGATTTTATCGTGCAATCCATGGCGGCAAAATCGGTTACCGCGCCCATTGCTATTGAAATATCCAGAATTGCAGGTGGGGTTCCCGAAATTACCGCAAGTATTGTTATCGCGGTGGGTATTTTCGGGAATGCTTTTGGGCCTTTAATCCTGAAACTTCTTGGCATAAAGAATAAAATTGCCATTGGCGCCGCTTTGGGCACATCGGCTCACGCCATTGGAACCGCCCGGGCTTTTGAAGAAGGAAAATTGCCCGGTGTTTACAGCGGTCTCGCCATGTGCCTCAACGGAATCATTACCGCCCTTTTGGCTCCCTATATCCTCGATTTATTTTTTTCATTTTAGGATTTCTATATTTTGTTTGATCATCTTTTATGGAAATATAGAATTTGAGATAAGTCTGCATTGATGTTCGGGGTGGTAATTGAAATTGAGAGTTGTATCCTTTAGCTTATTGAATAACAGATTGCCAAGTTTTGCTTATTTTTGATTTTTAGATCCAAGCATCAAATTTCTTACATGAAAAAAACATTACTCCTAATCCTTTTTTCAGTTCTTGCCGGATGCAATAATTTTGAGACCAAGAAAATCACTTCCGAAGAAGTATTGGAGCTGGAAAGCAAAACGCTGAATTGGAAAGAAGTAGATGAATATCCAGCTTTTGAGAATTGCAAGAATATTACCGAACTCGACAAGGCGCGTGATTGTTTTGAAACCAGGGTAGCCAATTCGGTATACGCATATCTTGCCCGACAGGAACCTATAGTTACAGAGATTATTGATGATACGATCTACCTTCATCTTGAGATTTCCAGAACTGGAAAACCCGAAATTGCCTCTATTGAGGTGGATACCCTGGTCACCAACCAAATTCCGGAATTGAAAATATGGCTTCAGCAAAGCATCGATTCCCTTCCAAAGATCTATCCCGCCAGCAAACGCGGCATTCCCGTTAACAGTGTCTTTACCATGCCTATTGTTATTAAAGCAGAGTAGAGGTAATTTAAAATTCAAAGTTCACAATTCCGAATTCTTGAAGATTGTAAATCAACTGCTTTTTTTTTGTCATTCTGAACGAGCTTTTTGGGCGAGGAAGAATCCCTACAAAGAGTGGGGGAGATCAATTAAGAAAACTGATAGCACCTTATCATAAGACGTCTAATCAATACGCAGGATTCTTCGCTTCGTTCAGAATGAACTGTGTTTAAAAAAAAGAATTTTGAATTTTATACCTTGAATTTTGAACGGTTTTTTTCTTGGTTCTTGACTCCTGATTCCTTCTAACTTCGAAACTTCCTTCCTTTCCATTCAAATTTTTTAAATAAGGACATGAATGCAACCGAAGTCGAGAAAACCGGATATACCAAACTGCTCCAAAAGTAATTCCGCAGGATATCTTTTCGGTTAAAAAACTCTGCCGAATAAAACAACAACGCAAAATCCATATTGAATTTAAAAAAGAAGGCGAGCAATACCGGCTGGTAGGGAATGAAATCAAAGAATGTTAGGAGACTTCCAAGAATTAGCGAAAAATTCATCAATAACACCGAAAATCCTATAGATTTTGCGAACAGGCTTTTATATGCCGGCGTTTTTGCTGCCCAGCGAATGCGTTGGGATATCAATGCACTGAGATCTTTTTGAGGTTTGGTAAGTACGATCGCCTCTTCGCATTTTAAAAAGGCGATTTTTAATTTTTTTTCAGTGAATTTTTGAAGCAAAAAAACATCATCACCACTGGAAATCTCCCCATTTCCGCTGAAGCCATCAAGTTCAAAAAATGCCGATTTGTTGTAACAAAGATTTGCTCCATTACACATAAATGCTTTTTCTAGTCCAAAACCCCCGGCACCTGCAATTTGTAAACTCAGGAAATCCATCTCCTGAAAAGCATGGAAATATTTTAATCTTCTTTTTTCTTTTTTGATCTCCTGCTTATTTAAATATTTTCCGGTAGCGTTTAGGCGGGCTTTGAATGTTGAAACAGGACCCGCTATTAATTTCGCGCCTGTTTCCAGGATCTTTTCATTAAACGCCTGAAGCCAGAATGGAGGGAGTTCGCAGTCTGCATCGGTGGTGAGAATATAGGGATAAATGGCCATTTTAATCCCGGTTAAAATTGCGTCTTTTTTTGGAGAACCTGAAAGCCGTTGGTTTTCAAGCAGGGATATTTGCAGTTCAGGATATCGGGTTTTAAAGTGAGAACAAATCTTTTCGGAGCCATCTTCAGAAGAATCGTTTACCAAAAGAATTTCAAATAAAGAAAGCGGATACTTCAATTTCAGAATGGAATTCAATAAAACCGGTAAATTTTCAGCTTCATTTCTGTAGGGAATTATAATAGAAAAACTTATTTCAGAAGGAGCATGTTTCAGTTTAAATTCGGGTATTTTCCGCCAGCCAATGAGCAATGCCAGCATAAGCGTTAAATATAATCCGGTAATAAAAATAAGGAATAGGGTCATTATATGCTTTTAAGCCTGACTTCAAATATAGGAATAGCTGCTTAGAATTGCGTAGCTTTGTGATGTGCAATCCTGTTTTAGAGATTGCCTTCAGCCTGTTTAAATACAAGAATATAGCACATTTGAAAACCGAAAGAATTATCCTGGGAATAGATCCCGGAACCACAATTATGGGTTTCGGAATCATAAAAGTGGAAAATAAAAAAATGCAGTTTTTACAGCTGAATGAGTTGTTGTTAAGCAAATACAGCGATCCTTATATCAAGCTGAAACTTATTTTTGAACGTACCATCGAACTGATTGATACCTATAATCCCGATGAGATCGCGATTGAAGCTCCATTTTTTGGTAAAAATGTGCAGTCTATGCTGAAGTTGGGAAGGGCACAGGGCGTTGCGATGGCGGCGGGACTTTCCCGACAGATCCCCATCACGGAATACCTCCCTAAAAAGATAAAAATGGCCATTACCGGAAACGGAAATGCCAGCAAAGAACAAGTCGCAAAAATGCTTCAAAGCGTCCTTGGATTAAAGGAATTGCCTAAAAATCTGGATTCTACAGATGGTCTTGCCGCGGCGGTTTGTCATTTTTATAATTCAGGATCTGTGAGCGTTGAAAAAAGCTATTCCGGATGGGATGCGTTTGTGAAAAATAATCCGAAAAAAATAAAATAATTTGAAGATTTGAAAATGTGCTAATTTGAAAATATTAAATTATTCAGTTTTTAAAATATCTTATTAACATTAAACCAAAATCTTCAAATCTTCAAATTAAAAAATTTTCAAATCAATGTCCGGTATCTACTTACACATTCCTTTTTGTAAACAAGCCTGTTATTATTGCGATTTTCATTTTTCCACTTCGGTTAAAAAAAAGGGGGAATTGGTGAATATGCTTTGTAAAGAACTGGAGCTGCGCAAAGATGAAATACCGGGAAATGAAGTGGAAACGATTTATTTTGGCGGCGGAACACCATCACTTTTAAATGCCGGGGAATTGAAACAGATTTTTGACACGATATATTCCAATTTCCAGGTTACTGATGATGCAGAAATAACATTGGAAGCCAATCCGGACGATCTCAGCAGGGAAAAACTGGAGCTTCTGAAGGCATCAAAAATCAATAGATTGAGCATTGGTGTTCAGTCTTTTTTTGAGGAAGATCTAAAATTGATGAACAGGGCGCATAATGCCTCCGAAGCTTTGGAAAGTATTCAAATGGCAAAGGAATATTTTGATAATATTTCCATAGACCTCATTTTCGGGATCCCGAATATGAGTGAACAGCGCTGGAAAAGGAATATTGAGATCGCATTAAAGCTTGGTTTGCCACACTTTTCCTGTTATGCATTAACAGTAGAGCCCAATACAGCCTTAAAAAAATTCATCGACAAAGGAATAATAAAACCTGTGGATGATGATCTTGCAAAAGCCCATTTTGAAATTCTTATTCAAACCCTAAAAGAGGCGGGTTTTGTGCATTATGAATTTTCTAATTTTGGAAAGCCCGGATATTTTTCCCAAAATAATACCGCCTATTGGACCGGTAAACCCTACCTGGGAATCGGGCCTTCAGCACATTCCTATGACGGGGAAACCAGAAAATGGAATATCAATAACAATACCTTGTACATAAGATCACTTCAACAAGGAGCTATTCCTTCAGAAGAAGAAAAGTTGAGCGTAAAAGATAAATATAATGAATATGTGATGACGCGCCTGAGGACGATGTGGGGAGTTTCTCCTGAAGAAGTCGGGGAAAGATTTGGAACGGTTTTTCAGGAATATTTGTTGGAACAGGCAAAGGAGCATTTGAAAGACGGGCTGCTGAACAATGAAAATGGCAGATTACACGTTTCAGAAAAGGGGAAATTTTTGAGTGACGGGATTGCTGCAGATTTGTTTTTTGTGGAGTGAAATTCCCCCTTCCAAAAAATAATATATTAAAAAAAACACCCATCCTTTTCAAGGAGGGGTGTCCGCAGAGCGGACTGGGTGGTTAGAAACCGGAAAACATCTATGAAAGCAGAAATAACCTACAACCAAAAAAAATACAGCATTAACCTCTCAAAACCTTTGGATATTTCCCTGAGTTTACGGGGAGATGATAAAAACCCCATTGCCTGGTATTTGGAAAGTCCCAGGATTTTCCCGGTGAAGGATGGAGATTTTATTGGAAAGGTGACTGCCGGGGCTTCCACCAATTTTAATACGATTGAGTTTAATCCACATGCTCATGGGACACATACCGAATGCGTGGGCCATATTACCAGGGAATTTCATAGTATCAATGATTCCCTAAAAAAATTCTTTTTTACTGCAAAACTTATTTCTGTTGAACCGGAGACCAGGGGAGCGGATAAAGTGATTACAGAGGAGCAGATTAGGAAAGGACTCCAAAAAAATGAAGTGGAGGCACTTATAATTCGTACGCATCCAAATCACATCGATAAGCGCACCCGAAAATATTCGAATACCAATTGGCCATACCTGGAGGAAAATGCGGCTAAATACATACGGGAATGCGGAATTAAGCATCTTTTAATCGACCTGCCATCGGTGGATAAAGAAAAGGATGAGGGAAAATTGTTTTCTCATAAGGCATTTTGGGACCATCCTAAAAATACCCGTTTTGAAGCCACCATCACAGAGCTTATTTATGTCCCGAATAAAATTGAAGATGGCGATTATATTTTGAACCTTCAAATCGCTTCTTTTGAAAATGATGCTGCACCTTCCAAGCCGGTGTTATTTAAACCTGAATAGGTTATGATCTTGGTGTTGTAGGGTTTTTATCAGGTTAGATGATGAACGACGTTCAGCATGACGTTGGGAAGGTGAATTAAGATTTCAATCACATAAAGATCTGAAACCAGCTAGGCATTTAGTGGCGAGGTGTGCTTACTCTGCATAAAAAAGTCCGCTCCTTTTAAGAAGCGGACTTTATATTTTCTGAATAAATTTCAGAAGAAAAGATTATCCTAAGGCTACTCTTTCAAAACTAACTACTTTAAGATCGCTGTCTACTGATTTCACGTATGCTGCAACACTCATTTTGTTGTCTTTAATGTAATCCTGGTTCACCAAAGTGTTGTCTTTAAAGAAACGTTTGATTTTTCCTTTAGCGATATTATCCAACATCTCTTCAGGTTTTCCTTCTTCTCTTAATTGATCTTTTGCAATTTCAATTTCCTTTTCGATGATAGACTGATCTACACCCTCTTCATTCAGAGCAACCGGGTTCATCGCGGCAGCCTGCATAGAAACATTTTTTGCAACTTCCTCTGCCCCAGGTACATTTTTTGAAAGACCTGTTAAAACAGCAATTTTATTACCTGCGTGGATATAAGAACCTACAAAAGGAGCTTCCAAAGATTTGTAAGCACCAATTTCGATTTTTTCACCAATCACACCAGTTTGTTCAGTCAATTTATCCTGAACAGAATTCCCTTTATAATCTGCAGCCAGGAATTCTTCTTTAGAAGAAGTAGCAAGTGCAATATCGGCGAGATCTGTAGCTAATTGAACGAAAGAATCATTTTTGGCCACGAAATCTGTTTCACAATTTAAAGAAATAATAATTCCTCTGGTTGAAGCCTCATTTACTTTTGCAATTGCAGCACCTTCAGAAGAATCTCTGTCGGCACGGTTAGCAGCTACTTTCTGGCCTTTTTTACGTAGAATCTCAATAGCTTTTTCAAAATCTCCTTCAGATTCTACCAAAGCTTTTTTACAATCCATCATACCGGCTCCGGTAGACTTTCTTAATTTATTTACTTCTGCGGCGGTTATATTTGCCATGACGTTTAAATTTTTGGGTTTTTAATGAAAAGGTCGCTTAGTTTTTATTTAAAAAAGAACTAAACGACCCATTTAAAATTATAAAAAGCTTATTTTATTTTTCTTCTTTTTTTTCTTCAGTTGAAGATTTAGCTTTTTCTAAAGTTTCTTCTTTAGATTCAAGTTTCACTTCTTCCTTAGCTTCTTTCATCGCTTTTTTATCCTCAGCATCTGTAGAAGGAACTTCTGGAGTTACTTTCTCTTCTGTCGCTTTTTTATCTTCAGCATCTGTAGAAGGAACTTCTGGAGTTACTTTTTCTTCCGTAGCTTTCTCTTCTGAAACTTTCTCTTCGGAAGCTTTTTCTGCTGGAGCTTTTTCTTCAGTAGCTTTCACTTCTGTAGTTTTTTTAGCTTTAGGAGCTTTGGTTCGTGCAGGTTTATCTGTACCAGCTTCTTCATTATCATCTTTTCCGGATTTTCTTTCAGAAAGACCTTCTATGATAGATTCTGCAAGGTAAGAAACCACTTTGTCGATAGATTTTGATGCATCATCATTTGATGGGATCACATATTCTACCTCACGTGGGTCAGAGTTTGTATCAACCATCGCAAAGATTGGAATGTTTAATTTCTGAGCTTCTTTAACAGCAATGTGTTCACGGGTGATATCTACCACAAATAATGCAGCCGGAAGACGGCTCATTTCTGAAATAGATCCTAAGTTTTTCTCCAACTTAGCCCTTAAACGGTCTACTTGCAAACGCTCTTTCTTAGAAAGCGTGTTGAAGGTTCCGTCTTTTTTCATCCTGTCGATAGAGGACATTTTTTTAACAGCCTTACGAATGGTGATAAAGTTTGTAAGCATCCCGCCAGGCCATCTTTCAGTGATGTACGGCATGTTTGCTCTTAAAGCCTGATCTGCAACAATTTCTTTTGCTTGTTTCTTGGTAGCTACAAAAAGTATTTTTCTACCGCTGGCTGCAATTTTTTTAAGGGCCTCTCCGGCTTCCTCCATTTTTGCAGCACTTTTATATAAGTTGATGATGTGAATCCCGTTGCGCTCCATATAAATATACGGCGCCATATTTGGATTCCATCTTCTTGTGAGGTGACCAAAGTGTACACCCGCATCAAGTAATTCTTTTACTTCTACTTTGTTTGCCATTTTTGTAATAGTTTACGTTCTGTTGAGACTAGCAACCCCGCTAAGGCGTGGTTTAGATGCTAAACTAACTTCCGCGGCAAGCGGAATAACAACAAAAATCTTATTAAATATTAAATGAACTTTGTTTAGGGCAGTGCCCAAAATATTAACGTTTAGAGAATTGGAATTTCTTACGTGCTTTCTTCTGTCCAAATTTCTTACGTTCTACCATTCTAGGATCTCTTGTCATCAAACCTTCTGGCTTTAAAACCGCCCTGTTTTCTGCATCAAGTTCTACCATTGCTCTGGAAATTGCAAGACGGATAGCCTCTGCCTGACCAGTAATACCACCACCAAAAACATTTACCTTTATGTCGAAGTTCTCTTCGTTTCCGGTCATGTTAAGAGGTTGCATCACTTTAAAAAGTAAAGGTCCAGTAGTGAAATAATCCTTAAGTGCTTTTTTGTTCACGGTAATGTTTCCGGTTCCCTGGCCAACATATATACGTGCAACTGCCGTTTTTCTTCGGCCAATTTTGTGAATAACCTCCATTACTTAAGATCGTTTAAGTTAATAGTTTTAGGTTTTTGAGCAGATTGATCATGTTCTGATCCTGCATAAACCTTTAAATTTCGGAATATAGCTGCACCTAATTTGTTTTTAGGCAGCATTCCTTTTACTGAGTTTTCAAGTAACCGTTCCGGTCCTTTATTGAATAATTCAGTTGCAGTTAGACTGCGTTGTCCCCCAGGATAGCCTGTATGGCGAATGTATTCCTTAGAATCCCATTTTTTACCTGATAAGTTGATCTTGCTGGCATTCGTAATAATTACGTTGTCACCGCAATCAACGTGTGGGGTGAAGTTAGGTTTGAATTTTCCTCTTAGCAGCTTTGCCACTATAGATGAAAGACGACCTAAAGTCTGACCATCAGCATCTACGTGTACCCAATCCTTGGTCACGGTAGCCTTGTTGGCCGATACTGTTTTGTAGCTTAATGTGTCCACACTAATTAATTTTACTTGTTATTAAACATTCCATTCCCTGTAACCCGACTTTGAATCGTGAAAACAGGGGTGCAAATGTACAATTATAAATTCATATTGCAAATAGCCACTTCATTAATTTATTTGGGCTGAAGTTATTGGAAGTCAAAGCATTTATGTTGCTTAAAAATCCTGTCCTGCAAAGGTTTATTTACAGGATTAGATTCTTTTGCTAATTGACCAGACACAGTGTTCCAGGCAAAAATTCGGTAAAAGGTGTTAAATTAACGGCAATCGGTAAAATAAACGTTAATGAAATCACAATATATAATTGTGATTAATTATGTTTGCATTGTAATACTTCAATTGGTAGTTATGAGTTTCCTACTAAAAAACCTTATAAAATTAAGTTGTGTAGCAGTTCTTCTTTCTTCCTGCGCAATAGAAAATATAAATGATCTTAAGGCAGCGTCTGCAGATGCAACTATTGTTACCGCAAATATTGAATATTCCGATTTGGTGGGCGATTGGGACTTGAGCCTAATGCAGGCCGATAGGGATGTAGATCTTAATAAGGATGGCACCTTTAATTCTAATCTTTTACTGGAAACAACCTGTTTTGATCCGATGTCTATCAACTTCTATGATGACAAAACGTTTTCTTCTGTAAATGCACGGCTGGATTTTGAAGCTGGAACTAATAATGATGAGTTCTTTTGTATGGGGAACAGAACCGATACAGGTACCTGGGAAATTGAAGGTGATGTGCTTACTTTAAATGTAGAAATTAATGGTAGTACCTATATTCATACAAAAACCCTCACGTTTAATCAGGGCGTATTTTCGTTTTCTGTATCCAAAACCGAATCAAACCAATATGTAGAAGATCCGGGGGATACTTCTGTTTCCCAGATTCTTGTGGTGGAATTGGAATATACTCAAAATTAAACCTGACAGTTTCAAAAACTGTTAGGTATTGAAGCCTGTTAGGTCATGATTCTAGGTTCAATAATTTAGTTCTTTCTAATGCGCTTCCAGCCAGTTTTCTCCCACGCCTATTTCCACATCCAGGGGAACATCGAGTTTGAAGGCATTTTCCATTTCTTCTTTAATCATTTTCCGGACAACTTCCAGTTCTTCTTTGTGAGCATCAAAAACCAGTTCATCATGAACCTGTAATAGCATTTTTGTTCTGAAATTCCCTTCTTTTAGTTTTTTGTGAATATTGATCATTGCAATCTTAATAATATCGGCGGCACTTCCCTGGATTGGGGCATTTACAGCATTTCTTTCTGCCGCACCGCGCACTATGGCATTTTGCGAATTGATATCTTTTAAATAACGCCTTCGGCCTAGAACAGTTTGTACATATCCATGTTCCCGTGCAAATTCAATTTGATCACTCATGTATTTTCTGAGTTGCGGATAGGTTTGATAATAGGTGTCTATTAAATCCTTGGATTCCGATCTGGAAAGATCGGTTTGGTTGCTCAGTCCAAAGGCGGAAACACCATAAATAATTCCGAAATTAACCGTTTTGGCATTGCCTCGTTGTGCTCTCGTAATCTCTTCAGCAGGAATATTAAATACCTTTGCAGCGGTAGAGGTGTGAATATCTTCTCCGCTCTGGAAAGCTTTAATCATATTTTCTTCTTTGCTCAAAGCGGCAATTATACGGAGTTCTATTTGGGAATAATCGGCAGCCAGGAGGATATAATTCTCATCCCTTGGAACAAAAGCCTTTCTCACCTGTCTTCCTCTTTCAGTCCTTATAGGAATATTCTGAAGGTTTGGATTGTTGGAACTCAGTCTTCCGGTTGCGGCAACGGTTTGCATATAATCTGTATGTACACGTCCCGTTGTTTTTTCCACCTGTGTCGGCAATGCGTCTATATAAGTGTTTTTTAGTTTTACCAACCCGCGGTAATCCAGGACACTTTGTACTATTTCGTGTTCTTTTGCCAGTGCAGAAAGCACATCCTCTCCGGTAGAATATTGTCCGGTTTTGGTCTTTTTTGGCTTTTTAACAAGTTGCAGTTTTTCAAATAAGATAATTCCCAATTGTTTTGGGGAGGCGATATTGAATTCTTCAGAAGCTATTTCGTAAATCTTTTTTTCCAGGTCTTTTATATCTTTTTCAAGATCGGAAGAAAGAGATTGCAGGAATTTCTCATCCAGATTGATGCCTTCCAGTTCCATGTCGGCAAGTACTCTTACCAGTGGAATTTCGATTTCATGAAAAAGTTTTTCAATGCTGGCAGCGGTCAGTTCCGGTGAAAAATGTTGTTTTAGCTGAAGTGTGATATCTGCATCTTCAGCTGCATATTCGGTCAATAATTCTAACGAAACATCCCGCATAGATCCCTGGTTTTTCCCTTTTTTTCCAATAAGCTCTGTAATGGATTGCGGGGTGTAATTCAGGTAGGTTTCGGCCAGCACATCCATATTATGGCGCATATCTGGATTGATAAGGTAATGCGCTATCATAGTGTCAAAAAGAGGCCCTTTAACTTCAATATTATATTTTGCAAGGACTTTAATATCGTATTTCAAATTCTGACCTATCTTCTCGATCTCTTCAGCTTCAAAAAACGGCCGAAGTAATTCTATTAAATCCTGTGCTTTTTCATTTTCTTCGGGAAAGGGTAGATAAAACCCTTTTCCGGCTTCCCAGGAAAATGCGATCCCAACCAGTTGTGCTTCCAACGGATTAAGGCTCGTGGTTTCGGTGTCAAAACAAACCGATTTTTGATTTAAAAGATTTTTAAGAAACAAGCTGGTTCCCATTCCCGGCGCGATACTTTGATATACATGGGAAGTATCCTTGAGGGTTTTTCTGCTGGAAATAGATTCCATTTTCTCAGCTTCGCCTCCAAATAATGAAAATTGTCCTGCCCCGGCGGTTTGGGTTTGAGCTTTTGCTGTTTCTGTGCCGCTCACCTGAGTTGGAGCTGAAGTTTCTTCTGCTGAAAACAATTTCAAAAACTGATCTTTAAGCCTTCTGAATTCAAGTTCTTCAAAGATCTCCTGGACTTTTTCAGAATTGGGCAGGGAGAGTTCATAGTCTTTGGCGTCAAACCGAACATCACAGTCGGTTTTAATGGTGGCGAGTTTTTTTGAAAGAATTCCAAGTTCCCCGAATTCTTCCAGCTTTTCCCGCATTTTGCCTTTTAGCTGATGTGTGTTCAAAAGCAATTCTTCCATGCTTCCAAATTGCTTCAGAAATTTCTTGGCGGTTTTCTCGCCAACTCCCGGCAATCCCGGAATATTATCGGATGCATCTCCCATCATTCCTAAAAAATCTATTACCTGCTCCGGACGTTCCACTCCAAATTTTTCTTTCACTTCAGTAATTCCCAAGATCTCAATGCCATTTCCCATCCTTGCAGGACGGTACATGAAAATATTTTCGGAAACCAACTGTGCAAAATCCTTATCGGGTGTAACCATAAAAACTTTGTAGTCTTCCTTCTCGGCCTGCTTTGCAAGGGTGCCAATCACATCATCGGCCTCACAACCCGGTAAAACTACCACCGGGATATGCATGGCTTTTAAAATATCCTGAATGTATGGAATAGCCGTCATAATAGGCTCCGGAGTAGCATCCCGGTTGGCTTTATAGTCGGTAAACATTTCGGTGCGTTCTGTGCTTCCGCCTTTATCGAAACAAACCGCGAGGTGATCTGGTTTTTCCCTGCGGATAACATCAAAAAGAGAATTGGTGAACCCCATTATGGCTGAAGTGTTCAGCCCTTTTGAATTGATCTGGGGATTTTTTATGAAGGCATAATAACCTCTGAATATTAAAGCATAGGCATCAAGTAAAAATAATCTTTTTTGTGGGGCCATCAGGTATTTTGATTTAGCCTATAAAACTACAAAACTTATAGCTGCATTTAAAATGCAAGTTGTTTTTTTCAGCACAAGGAAAGCTTCTGAAGAAAAAATGGGTTTTATGAATTTTGATCAATTTTTTCAGGTGAATTTAAGTTATAACAATCTCCATCAAGATGTTGATCTTGGATAAAACCGAAATTTCTCAGGATTTATAAGTTCATTATTTTCCTAGAAATAGTAATGGGATGGAATATTTTCGTTTTTCGAATTCTGGTATTTCACATAGCTGAAGCCTTTCTGAATGCAATAAGAACCCAGTTCCCCTTTTTTATTGAGGGCGATAAAAGCGGCCTGGAAATCCCGGTAATTAGGATTGGTTTTAATAATCCTGTTTATTGCGATTTCACAGGCTTCCTGCGGCGATTTTCCCTGACGCATCAATTCTACGATCAAAAAACTTCCAACACTTTTCATGATGGCTTCACCCATTCCTGTTGCTACCGCGCCACCTACTTTATTGTCAAGAAATAATCCGGAACCAATGATAGGGGAATCGCCAACCCTTCCGTTCATTTTATAGGAAAGCCCTGAGCTTGTGCAGGCTCCTGCGATATCTCCGTTTTTGTCTATACACAGCATCCCGATGGTGTCGTGATTCTCAATATTGATGATTGGTTTGTATTCCTTCTTTTTAAGCCATTCCCGGTAAGCTTTTTCAGATTCTTCTGTGAGCAGATTTTCTTTTTCAAATCCCTGTTCCCGCGCAAATTGATCGGCGCCCTGGCCAACGAGCATCACGTGGGGAGTTTCCTCCATAACTCTTCTCGCTACCGAAACAGCGTGGGTGTTGTTCTTTAAATAAGCAACAGCTCCTGCATTTCCATTGGGCGCCATGATACAGGCATCCAAAGTCACATTGCCTTCCCTGTCTGGAGCGCCACCTTTGCCGACGGTAGTATTTTTTAAATTGGTTTCTTCTATCATTACACCTTGTTCAACTGCATCCAGAGCAGTTGCCCCACTATCCAGTAATTCACCGGCTTTTTGAGAGGCGTTTGGGAAATTCCATGTGGCTATGGTAAGCGGAAATTTATTTTGCATATTTTCAAGATCATTTATGGTATTAAAACCTAAAGTAGCAGGAATGACGGTCATTCCAAGGCTGGTGATCCCGGTATTCCTTATAAAAATGCGTCGTTTCATATGTAGACATTTATTGTTTTTTAATGGTCTCCCGATAGCTATCGGGAGTAATTCGCATATCTTCATTGATGTTTGCGACGAGTTTTCGTTATGCTCATTTCATCTTGTACATTTATCCTGTCTGTTCAGTTTGACAGGATAAATGTACTATGTTTGATCGGTTTTATTAAATCTGTGCCTTAGGAATTACAACAATAAACTTTTATTGGAGTAAAAGCGAAATTCAAGAAATCCTTTGCATTCAAGAAATGAAGGCATAATATCACCCTATAGCTGAATCAATTTTATTTAACCTCAGGTTCATTTATTGGCACGGCATTGGAAGTATATTTGCAAAAAAAATAGAATTGCTAATGCGTTGGATCCTTTTTGTTGCTATCTATCTCTTTATAAATGTATATGCTTTTCAAGCAATTCGTACCCTGAGCAAAAATTATTGGCTTATAGTTCCTTACCTAATTATTTCCCTGGCTATACTTGGATATTTCATTTTTCAATGGACGCAACCTAATCCCGATGGTGGATTTAATGGCGGAAGGGGATATTCTCTTGGGTTTGTTCTGGCTTTTATGGCAGCGAATATTATTTTAACCCTTTTCATGTTTGGGGAAGATCTTTTCCGAATGTCATTAGGGGTTTATAACAAAATCATTCCATCTTCTGCTGAAGATTTCAGCCTTCCTTCCCGAAGAAGATTTTTAAGCCAGTTGGCCCTTGGAATTGCAACCATTCCATTTGCTTCTTTGCTATACGGAATGTATCAGGGGAAATACAATTACAAGGTTTTAAAATACACCTTGTTTTTTGAAGATCTTCCTTCCTCTTTTGACGGATATCGAATTACCCAGATAAGTGATATCCACAGTGGAAGTTTTGATAATCAAAAGAAAATAGCATATGCCATAGATCTCATCAATGAGCAGGCAAGCGATTCGGTGCTTTTTACCGGAGATTTGGTCAACAATCTTGCGGCGGAAATGGATCCCTGGACTTCCACTTTCTCAAAGATTAAGGCTAAGGATGGGGTTTTTTCGATTTTAGGGAATCATGATTACGGGGATTATGTAGCCTGGGAAAATGATGAGGCAAAAAGAGCCAATTTGGAAGATCTCAAAAATGTACATTCTAAGATGGGTTGGGACCTTCTGTTAAATGAACACAGGTTCATTGAGAAAAACGGGGAACGAGTGGCTTTTGTGGGAGTTGAAAACTGGGGTTCCGGAGGATTCAAGAAGGATGGTGATCTCGATAAAGCCGGAAATGGATTAAAACCTGAAGACTTTAAAGTGTTGCTAAGTCATGATCCTTCCTACTGGCAGGAAAAGATCAAAAATGATCCAAATAATTATCAGCTTACATTAAGCGGTCATACCCACGGAATGCAGTTTGGGATTGAGATTCCGGGTTGGTTTAAATGGAGTCCTGTACAATATAGGTATGAGAACTGGGCTGGGATCTATGAGGAATTTGGAAGGTATATTAATGTAAACCGTGGGTTTGGATACCTGGCATACCCTGGGCGGGTTGGAATTTGGCCAGAAATAAGTGTGATCGAATTAAAGCGGGGACCTAAGACTGCCTGATGTTTGAAATTAAGGCCTGAATAAACTTTCTTCGGATATTTTTCAGTTTAAAAAATCGGAAAAAGTTATAAATGGTTTTATACCGGATTATTCAGAAATTTCCGTAGGAATTATTTTTAATATTTCAAAGATCTTCCCTTAGTTAAAACCCCTGAGCATGCATAGTTCAAAGAAATTACTATATTTGATTATTAAAAGTATTCTTGGTTATAAAATCTAATTAAAATCAGTGTTTCGTTTATGTCAAAATTTGGTGAATTAATAGATTTAAAAATTCCGGTGTTGTTGGATTTTTATACCGAATGGAATGCAGCTTCCACCGCGATGCATCCGGTGCTTAGGGATGTGGCTGCAGCGCTTGGAGACAAGGCCAAGATCATAAAGATAGATGTAGATAAGAATACGCAATTAGCCGAAGCGCTTCGTGTGAAAGGACTGCCTACTTTAATGATCTATAAAGACGGTGAAATGAAGTGGAGGCAGAGTGGGGAACAGGATGCCAATACCCTGATTGGAATTTTAAAGGAATACGTTTAAACAGCCCTGAATTCAAAGCCTTTTTCCTGAAAGTATTTAAGGACTTCGGGCAATACTTCCTTTAATTTATTTGCAGCTTTTATGCTGTCGTGAAAAACTACAATACTTCCGGAACTACAATTTTTTATCACATTTTGATAACAATCTTCGGCAGAAAGTTGCCCATCAAAATCTCCGCTAATTACATCCCACATCACAATTTTATATCCAAGTTTCTGAAGTTTTGTTATTTGTCTGGGCAGAATCTTTCCATAAGGTGGCCGGAAGAGTTTATAAGATTCAGCAGTAGGTTTTGAATACTTTGAAATGGCTACTTCAGCTAAATGAACATTCTCCAAATAGGTTTTTTCAGAAGTTTTCCATCCTTTTAGATGGTTGTATGTGTGATTCCCAATATGATGCCCTTCAATTAAGATTTGCTGAAAAATATCGGGATATTTAGATACATTTTCACCAACGCAAAAAAAAGTTGCTTTCGCATGGAATTCCTTTAAGAGCCTTAAAACCCAGGGAGTAATCTCCGGATTGGGCCCATCATCAAAAGTAAGGTAAAGTATTTTTTGATTAGATGGCAATTTCCACAACAGGGAAGGATACAGAAGCTTCCCTATTGTGGAGATTTTTTTAAGATAAGCCATCAAGCTTAATAATTTGCAATGTTAATTCAGTAAAGTGCTGTCCAGGGAATCCAGTTTTTGAACTTTCTGAAGTTCATTTTCAATGGCTTCCCTGGTTGGCATTTCCGGCTCTTCTACCCCTTCGGAATCATCGTAGAAGTGAGGGAATAGTTTTAAGTAATTGTTGAATTCATCGGCTTTTTTGCGGGCGAATTCCTGTTCTCCATTTATAAACAGAAGATCTATAAGTGACCGGTATCGCTCCATATCGGTGATTATATTATCGGCGTATTCAAATTGTCTTTCTTCATCCCATCCGCTATAAAACAATAGATTTTCCTGATATTTTTCAACTACTTTCTCCCATACAGCTTTAGCTTTTTGGGGTTCACCTACTTTAAAATACCCATCGATAAAAGGCTCCAGCAGGGAGTAATAGCCATAATAATCTACAGGCATATTTTCCATTCCAAGATCAAGGATCTCTTCCGCTTTTTCCTGATCGTCTTGCTGGATTAAGGCTTCCACCAAACGGGCAAGATTGCTTCGATAGGTAATTGAATTTTTACGTGTTTCTGTGTCGTGGTAAATGTCTGGACTTCCCATATTTCCCCAATCCCATCCTTTAACGATCTCATACATTTTATCCGTATCTACCCGCCCCATATCATAGGGGGTTCTTGGGTTGACAGGGGTTTGAATGGGAACCAGCTTATAGGCTACTCCATCCAGTTGCAAATGATCTTTCATCCATAGGTAATCATCATCTCCAAAACTTCCACCTGTGAAATATATAGGGCGTTTCCAATCATTATTCGCGATGATATCCAACATCAAAAGACGGTTTTTATAGATCACATTCCCTTCAAGTTCAATAAATATATTATCGACTATCTCATCCGCATTCTCTGGTTTTACGATTCCGTATTTTAATACATTTTCCTTATCGACGGGTATTCTTATGGATTTTGTGGGGAAGGTATTTACAGTTTGACCACTTTGCAATTGTCCCTGAGTTCCCGGATTATCGCTTGCAATCCAGTTCATCCAGTTCTTAATATTCATAGTGTCGGTTGTGACAGCCTGGTACATTACAAATTCATTGGTTCCTGCCTGATATTGCCTATGCTCCAGTTGTGAAGGAATGGGGTCGCTTTCCCAGGCCTTCCTTTTCATTTGATCTATATACCAGTCGGTAGCAAAAAGGCTGGTGTTAACAATGCGCACATCCCTTCTGTAACCTTCAATTTGCTGGGCATACCATAAGGCAAACGTATCATTATCACCAATGGTGAACAGAATAGCATTTTCATCTACAGAATCCAGGTACATTTTTGCCATCGCCAATGCCGAATAGCGGTTAGACCTATCGTGGTCATCCCAGTTTTCAGCAGCTAATAGGGTTGGTACGGCCAGGAAGCAAATTGCAATTGCAAAAGGTGCAGCAACTTTAGGTTTTATAAATTCCTTTAGCTTATTAAAGATGGCGTAAACTCCAAAGCCTATCCAAATGGCAAAAACATAAAAAGATCCCACCAGTGCATAATCCCGTTCCCGGGGTTCAAAAGGGCGTTCATTAAGGTAAATCTTAAGAGCTATACCTGTAAACAGGAAGAATACCGTTAATACCCAGAACATCTTTTTATCCCGTTTAAATTGGAATATGATTCCTATTAATCCCAGGATGAGCGGGAGAAAATAGTAGGTGTTTCTGGCTTTGTTATTTTTAACATCGCTGGGTAAATTATCCTGCGATCCCAGCCTCATTTCATCGATGAATTTAATTCCGCTGAGCCAGTTTCCATTCAGGTCTGAATATTGTCCCTGTACATCGTTTTGACGCCCAACAAAATTCCACATGAAATAACGCCAGTACATATAACCTATCTGGTATTCCAGCAAGTAACCTATATTTGAAGCAAAAGAAGGTTTTTCTATCTCCAGATATTGGCTAAACTGGGAAAGGAAGCTATGATAATCTTCAAGATCCACACGACCCAGGGCATAATTTTTTCTGAATTCGGCTATTGCCTGAAGCAGCTGTTCCTGATCCTGATATTCCTGCTTTACAGTAAAATCAAGCGGACCTGTAAATTGCATATAATTGGCTGCATGCTGAGTACTCCACATTCTTGGAAGAACGGCTTTATGCTTATCGTCAAGATTTTGGCGTGCATTTTTATAATCGTTTACAATAATATATTTCCCTGATTCTTCATCCTTTTCATAATTGGGCTTGTCATCTTTATAAGGGTTTTCAGGATCCAATCCGCTGTACATCTCTGTAAATTGAGGCCCGTAGAATAAATGAGATTCCCCGTATTGCTCACGGTTGTAATAAGCTAAAAGTTCCCGGGCATTGTCGGGGCTGTTTTCATTGATCACCGTATTTGCATTCGCACGAATAGGTAGCATGGTCCAGCTTGAAAAACCAATCAAAATAAAGAGGACACAAAGAAATAATGTGTTGAGTTGAAAGTATTCCTTCTTTCGGGTATATTGAATTCCGAAGTAGAAAGCAGCTATGATTATTAATAGAGCGATAACTGTACCTGAGTTGAACGGGAGCCCAATGGTATTGGTGAAAAACACTTCTGAAGCGGAGAAAAAAGTAAGGGTGTATGGGAGTAAAAACTTGAAAATGAACATTAAAACAGCCACTACGGCTATATTGGCGATAATAAAATTTGGAACAGTTACCTTTTTATAATTTTTGAAGAAATACAAAAAGCCCAATGCAGGAATGGTAAGCAAGCCCATAAAATGCACCCCAAAGGAGAGTCCAATCACAAAGGAAATAAGAATTAACCAACGATTACCGCGAGGCTCGAACATATCGCGTTCCCATCTCAATCCTAAATAAAACAGGATAGCCATAATACAGGCTGCCATCGCGTAAACTTCGGCTTCCCCGGCACTAAACCAAAAACTATCTGTAAAGGTAAATGCAAGAGAACCTACAAGAGCACTCCCAAGCACCGCTACTTTATTGCTTGTTGATAGGGATTCCTGTGGGCCGGAAATCTTGAAAAGCAACATGACAATGGACCAGAACATAAACATAATCGTAAATGCGCTGGCAAAAACAGACATTAGATTTACCATAAGTGCAACCTGTGAGGCATCGGTAGCAAAACTGGCGAAAAAGGCACCCATCATTTGATAAAGTGGTGCCCCAGGTGGATGACCCACCTCAAGATTTGCTGAAGTTGCTATATATTCCCCGGCATCCCAGAAGCTGGCAGTAGGTTCAACGGTTAACCAATAGGTAGTTAGTGAAATTAAAAATACAACCCATCCCAATATTTTATTCCACTTTCCAAAATTAAAATCTGTCATTATTTGCTGTAATTGTCTATAAGGAGGCGAATTTAAGAATATTTACAAGAAAGATTTAATAACGTGCTTTAAAAGGAAATATTTTTTTAAAAAGCGGAGATCCAGAGCTTTGAAAAATTTAGCAATAAAAAGCTTTAAAATGTTTGCGTAAAATAAACTTTGTTTTAAATTTGCATCGGCAATAAAACGCTGGCCTATGGTGTAACTGGCAACACGTCTGTTTTTGGTACAGAAGAGTCTAGGTTCGAGCCCTAGTAGGCCAACAAAAACTGTCAAGACCGAATTGTTTTTACAATTCGGTCTTTTTTTTGCAGTAAATTTTAGGGTTTGGTTTAGATTTAAAGCCGTGTGTTGAGTCGCGGGCAACCCGGATATTGAATAAAATAAAACTAACTTTTAGACTTGGTTTGGAATCTTTTTGTTTTTTTCTTTTAGCAGGCACCAAAAAAAAGTTTTGTAATTTCGTAAAATGTGCAATAATTTTCAACTTCCATAGCTTGTGAAAAACGATTTTTTTCAGAATAAAAATGTATTCAACGTTCTTTTTGAGGCAGCTTCAGAAGGTATAATTGTAGTAGATACTTCCCAGGCCATCATCGCAGCCAATAAAGCTGCAGAAACTATGTTTGGATATGCTTCGGGCGAACTTCCCGGAAACCATTTAAATGTGTTGATCCCTCCCAGTTATCATGGAGCTCATAAAGATCATTTCAAAAGTTTTATCGATCACAGTGAGAAAAGACAAATGGGTCATGGCCGGGATTTGTTCGGAATAAAGAAAGATGGAACCCATTTTCCCGTTGAAGCCGGATTAAATCCTTTTATGATAGATGGGGAAGAATATGTGATGTCCCTAATCATAGATATTACTGTACGCAGGGAAACCGAGCGGGAAATTAGAGATCTCAATAATAAACTGGAGGATAAGATAAAGATCCGTACCCACGAGCTAAGTGAGAGCATTCAAAAACTTCAAAAGCTTAACCTGGATCTTGAGAAGGAGATCAAAAAA
The DNA here is from genome assembly GCF_046298265.1 of Gillisia xinjiangensis. Taxonomy (NCBI): domain Bacteria; kingdom Pseudomonadati; phylum Bacteroidota; class Flavobacteriia; order Flavobacteriales; family Flavobacteriaceae; genus Gillisia; species Gillisia xinjiangensis. The sequence continues at coordinate 793,760 of NZ_JBKAHK010000002.1, forward strand.
CGAAAAACCGCTGAAAAAAAGATCAAGAATGCATTGCAAAAGGAAAAAGAACTCAATGAATTAAAAACCAAATTCCTTTCATTGGTATCCCACGAATTTAAAACTCCTTTAAGCGGCATTCTAACTTCAGCTACGCTGGCTGAAAAATATGTACTGGAAAATCAGCAGGAAAAAAGGGAAAAGCATCTTGGCACTATTCGCATAAAAGTGCATTATCTTAATAATATTCTTAATGACTTTCTTTCCATCGAACGTCTGGAAAGCGGAAACGGACAATATAGATATTCATCTTTTAGCCTTAAAAAATTGATAAATGAAGTTGTTTATAACGCCAATATCACGCTAAAAAATGGTCAGGAAATAGCCTACCCTCAGGATATAAATGATGTCATGCTCTACCAGGATGAAAAAATTATAGAACTTATTCTTTCAAATTTATTAGGGAATTCCATTAAATATTCCCCTGAAGATACCTTGATAAAATTTAATGTCTCCCTTCAAAAGAAATCGATTGTTTTTGAGGTGGAAGATCAGGGAATGGGAATTCCGAAGAAGGATCAAAAACATATTTTTGAACGGTATTTCCGGGCAGAAAATGCTATTTTAAACCAGGGAACAGGAATAGGACTTAATATTGCAAAAACCCATTTGGAAAATTTAGGAGGAAATATAAAATTTGCCAGCAAAGAGAATGTGGGAACAAAATTTACTGTAGAAATTCCAATTTTAATAGAATGAATAAAATATTGCTAATTGAAGACGATGTTACCGTTAGAGAAAATACAGCAGAATTGCTGGAACTTTCAGGCTATGAGGTAATCACCGCATCCAATGGGAAACAGGGGGTAGAAAAGGCTCATGAATGTAATCCTGACATTATTGTTTGTGACATCATGATGCCGGAAATGGACGGTTACGGCGTTTTGCAGGAGCTTTCAAAGGAACTTCAAACCGTAAATGTTCCTTTTATATTTCTTTCTGCCAAAACAGAACATAAAGACATAAGAAAAGGAATGGACCTTGGTGCCGATGATTATCTAACCAAACCTTTTGAGGAAGAAGATCTTTTAAGCGCTTTGGAAAGCAGGCTGGCCAAAGTAGCGATTCTTAATTCCAGAAACCGGAATGAACAGCCAAAGTTAGCAGAGCCTTCCCTGAAAACCCTTGGGGATTTGAAAAGTTTGATGAGTACCTATGCACTTGAAACTTTTCAGGCGGGTGATACTATTTATGAAGCCGGAAAACAATCAAATTTCTTCTACCTGATCAAACGCGGAGTTATAAAAGCACATCGTGTTGATAGCAGAGGAAAGGAATTGATCACTGAACTTTACAAAGAAGACGATTTTTTTGGTAATGCAGCCTTTAATACCGGGGAATCCTATCAGGAATTTGCAACTGCTATAGAAGATTCCCAGTTGTATACCGTCTCCAAGGAAGAATTACATAAAATATTAGCCAGCAACGGACGTGTAACCCTTGAGCTGGTGGAAATCCTTAGCAACAATTTGAAAGGGCTTAAACAGCAACTTATGGAAATGGCCTATGGATCTGTTAGGAAGAAAACCGCCAATACCATTCTGCTCTTTGCCGAAAAAATTAAAAAGCATCCGCTTAAAAGCATTCGGATTTCCCGTGCAGACCTCGCCGGTGTAGCAGGTATGGCGCCTGAAAGTCTTATAAGAACTTTATCAGATTTTAAAAAGGAAGGTCTTATAGAGATTGAAGGCAGAAACATTAAATTGCTGGATCCACAAGGACTTAAAAGCATTTCCTGATAAGAGCATACCAGGCTAACTATTCAAACTAAAAAGGATTCTACCTCTATAAAGTGGGGTAGGATCTTTTTTTTTAAAATTTATAGAGATAATTAAAATTTTAATAGCTTCAGAACTGATTTTGGTCATTTTTACCAAGGTATTAGTAGTCTAAATTCGCATTGTATAAGGTAACTGACGCGAATGAATGTTTTAATACTTACTGATTTTTCCCAGGTTGCGACAAATGCGGCTAAATATGGAATACACCTTTTTAAGGATATGCCAGCCAATTTTTATTTGTTCAATTTTGATAAGTTTGATCCGGGAGAAGATGTTGTTCTCAATTCCACTGATAATCAAACAGAAGCGGTGGAAAATCTTTATAAACATTTTAAGGAACTACAAAGTTATTCCACCAATAAAGAGCATAGCTTTAAAGCTGTTTTTTCTGAGGACAATCTTGTAAATGCCACCCGTAAATTTGTTGCTGAAAAGAGGATAGATCTTATCGTAATGGGTGCTGCCGGAAAGGATAGTATTAAAAACACCATTTTAGGAAATCATACTTTTGAGATCATCAGGAAGATAAAATGCAATTTGCTGGCCGTTCCGGAAGAGTGTTTATATATAATGCCAGAGAAACTTATTCTACCCATAGATTATTCTGCTTCTTATGATAATGGCCTGTTTAAATTCTTTGAGCATCCCGGTATAACAAATAATGCTGAGATAACCGTTATGGAAATAGCCGATAATTCCTTAGCCCGTACACATCATCAAAATCCAAGAAAACTTGTTGTTGACTACCTGAAGAGTGAAAATGTAAAATTTGTTGAAATCGACGAGAAATATATTCATAACAGAAGACTTCTTCAGGATGTGCAAAAAAAATATGATATGATCGTGATTTTGGGCAAAAATCTAAATGTATGTGAGCGGTTTCTCGATGTAAAATGCGGTGTATGTGCCGATGTAACGAATAAACTCCCAATCCTGGTGCTTCACGGATAAGGATTATTGCCGTGCCTGAAACATTTTAAGATGCAGGTGAGATGCCATTTTTCGAGCACTGAATTTTGCCCTTTCTGCAAGTTCTCCTTCAAAATTCTCATTAATTGTCTCGAGCCAAAGGTTAAGCCAGGCTCCAAAATGTTTTTCGTTTATTTGATGATGACTTTGAGCATCTACCTTAATATGTGCTTTCTGTGGGTTACCTGAATATTTAGAAACGAAAAAAAGATTGCTCTCCCAAAAATCGGTAAGTGTTTCCAGATGTTCTTCCCAATTTTTTATACTGTTATTGAAAAAAGGACCTATTTCGGCATTAGTCCGTACTTTATCATAAAACCGGGATACTAAAAGGTGTACATCTTCCCGATTTTGGAGATCATTCTTCATAAGCTGGATTCTTTAATATATTCTTAATTCAGATAATTTTTATAAGACACGGAATTGTTTTGAAAGGAATCCGGTTTCCGAAAAAATCTAGATTAAATTGATTATAATAAGAAGAATACTTACCCCAAGGCTTACAATTAGCGAGTTAAAAACAAATTTAGATTTCATTTGAGCCAGGACTGCAGCATTAAATCCCATACAAACCACTACCACCAGGAAAAGTTCAAACATATTGATAAATGCGTGTCCTTTCATCAATATGAGCATTGCGGCAATGGAACCTATGCAACTGGAGGCAATAATACCAAGAGAAGCATGGGCCAAATACATTTCGTCAAAATCTGTAAATAATTTTTTGTATAGTTTCATGATAATTTTTCTTTAAATTAATACTGCAAAATTATCCACTGGGAGCTTCAGGAAATAGGATGATTATCAGTTCTGATACAAATTAAGACAAATTTATCCGATTAAGAAAATATAAGATCAATTAAGTTTAGGAGTGCGATTGAATTATTTTAATGATTTCATCCTTTTGTACAACTCCGGATTGTCGCCATAGCTGTTCTCCGTTTTTAAATAAAATTAGTGTAGGAACTCCTCTTACCTGATATTTTGAAGCAAGAGCTTCATTCTTGTCTACATCTATTTTAACTATTTTAACGGCATCTCCCAGGCTGGCTTTTACCTCTTTTAATATTGGTGCCAACATCTTACATGGGCCGCACCAATCGGCATGGAAATCTACCAATACCGGCGTGCTGTCTTTTATAATTTCACTAAAACTACTTTTCATTATTTGTTTTTTTATTGTTCATATGTAATTTATTTTCCATTTCGGGAGGGATTTTATAAAGCGATCTTGCTTAAAATTACGAAAAAACCAGCTAAATAATCTTCGTATCGAATAAAATTAAAGCCGTCTGTTTACCTGAAGTTTTTCAGTTAAAATTTTAAATGAAATGGTTGATCCTCTCGAATGAATCCATTTCGAGTTGTTCCCTATGATCCGGATGCGCGATGGAGATTAGGGCTTTTGCACGTTGTTTTAAATTTTTACCATATAGGTTCACGATTCCATATTCTGTTGCGATATAGTGCACATGAGCGCGTGTAGTGGTAACTCCCGCACCTTCTTTTAGATAAGGAACGATCTTGGAGACACCTTTACTGGTAACCGAAGGCATGGCGATAATGGCTTTTCCGCCTTCAGATAGGGATGCACCTCTTATAAAATCCATTTGTCCACCAACCCCGGAATACTGATATTTCCCTATGGTATCTGCACAAACCTGCCCGGTAATATCGATTTCTATCGCGCTGTTAATTGCGGTTACCTTCGGATTTTGCCGGATAATAGCAGTATCATTGGTATAAGCTGCTTCTTTAAAATGAACTACGGGATTGTCATCCACAAAATCATATAATTTTTGAGATCCCAAGGCAAAACAGGTGACCAATTTCCCTGTTTTTATAACCTTTTCCTCACCTGTAATCACTCCTTTTTCAATCAATGGGAGAATTCCATCAGAAAACATTTCAGTATGGATGCCCAGGCGTTTGTGATGAATTAAATTGGCAAGAACTACATTTGGGATTCCACCAATTCCCATTTGTAAAGTGGCGCCGTCTTCTACCAGCCCGGCTACATGCTTTCCTATTCGAAGTTCAATTTCGGTAGGAGTGGCGAGGTAAGTTTGGTGGATAGGTTCATCTACCTCGATGGCCGCATGAATCCGGTCTATGTGAATTATCCCGTCCCCGTGGGTTCTTGGAACCTTCGGATTTATTTGTGCAATCACCCTTTTTGCGGTTTGTATGGCCGGTAGGGTAATATCTACCGAAACTCCTAAAGAACAATATCCATGTTTATCTGGTGGAGAAACCTGGATAAAAGCAACATCAATGGGAAGTATATTTTTTCGAAAGAGTAAATGTATCTCACTTAAAAATATTGGAATATACGCTCCAAGATTAGAGTTCACGGCCTTTCTAACATTTCCTCCAACAAAACAACTGTTGGTTATAAAAGCTTCGTTGTAAGGTGCTTTTGTATAAGGGGCATCCCCTTCGGTATGGATTTGAAAAAATTCTACATTTTTAAGATCGTTATATCGCTGGCATAAGGTATTGATTAAAACATGAGGAGTCATGGCTGATCCTTGTAAAAATACCCGATCGCCGGATTTTATTTGTGATACAGCTTCCTGAGCGGAAACGATATTTAAGGAATCTTTCATATGTAGATATTTATTGTTTTTTAATGGTCTCCCGTAGCTATTGGGAGTAATTCGCATATCTTCATCGGTGTTTGCATCGAATTTCCGTTATGCTCATTTGATATGTTTATTTTATTGTTTTAGAGATCATTGGTAACATTTACATAAACATTTCCCTGTGTGAGAAAGTTTATTCTCATGGATGTTACATCGGATTTTATTTCTCTACTTTTAAATTGAATTTGATCTCAATATTCTCTTTTACAACGATCAAACCGAACATTTTCTTTGGCGGCTCCAAATTAAAATCATGGATATTAAGGGTGAGATCTCCGCGGTATTGAGGTGTCTCCCCGGCAACGATTTTTACCGGGACTTTATAAGCTTTCGTTTCTCCTGCAATAGTTATAATAAGATCTGCAATTGCCTGGGTAGGAGTATTGATGCATAATTTTTTTAATTCGAGCGAAATTTCAGGATATTTTTCTGTTTGGATCAACGCGTGAAAATCTTTATTGATCCCTTTGCTACCGCAATCAAACCCAGTATTATCAAGGATAAGGATCGCATTTTGGAAATGCAATTCCTCCTGGTTCCCTGAGACCGCTATCTTCCTGGTGGAGGGGATCATTTCTGAATCAAATTCGCATAGGAATTTGCTTATGTTGGTATCCCCGGTAATGGTGAGTTTGCTGTCTGGCTTGATCTTTATTGTCCGGTTATTAGTGCCATTCTGGGAGAATCCCATCATGGTGAATAATAATAAAAGCGGAAAAAATAGTATAGTTTTCATTGCGGTTGTTATTATAATTCTCAAAAATAAGGTGTTTTTTGCAAAGAGAATTTAATCGGTTTGGTATATGTATATATTGCATAATCTGTTCCAAACCAGCGTGAAAAAGTTCATTTAAAGGTGTTTTTAATTTTTATTAAAAAAAAAGGGAGAACATTATGTCCTCCCTTTTTTTGGCTAATTCAAACAATTCTTATGATTAGAAGCTGATTATTGCTTCAAGGTTGAATCCGTTAAATTGTGCATCGTCATAAACTGTTCCGGCAGGATAGTCATTATACTGCTGGTTCACATACTCCACTTTTGCAAGAACGTTTTTGGTCAAGAACCATCCGCCACCTACGTTGAAACGGTTCACTGAAACATCATCGTTGCTTGCAGTGTTGTAACGTGCGCCTACGTAAAAGTCTTCAGTTGCACCAAATCTGTATAGAAGCTCACCTGCAAACTGATCCCAATCATCATTTTCAGTTGATGCATTTTCATAGATTCCAAAGAACTCTAATCCGCCTACTTTGATGAATGGGTTGATCATGAAAGAAGTAAGTTCTGCTCCAGTGGCAGGGTTAATTCTACCAGCTCTGAAATCACCTTCTATTACATTGTAGTACCTTGTTCCTGCACGGTCACCACTGTAAAGGTATTGTGTAGATCCTCTTGAACCAATAGGTCTGAATCCAGAGTGAAATACAGATCCGGTTAATCTAAATCTGAAATCTTCACTTATTTGCTTGTCATAACCAATTTTGGCAAGGTAAGAAGGATCTCTCTCACTTTTCTTGGAACTTTGGTTGATAGTACTGTTGGTAAAGCCAACCATTGCTAACCATGGACCGTTCATATAGTAAACCTCTGCACCAACTTCAGTAGTAAAGCTATCCATTAAATAGTTACCTACAAATGGGTTGTAAAGAGCCATCGCGTTGTCTGTTCTTCTGAAATGCGCATCACCGTAATTGTTTTCCATGTGACCAATTTTCACTCTCCAATTATCCATAGCGCCTGCCAGGTCTTCACTGATCCATTCAAGCCCGTCGATTTGGATGTATCCACCCTTAACATAGGCTTCATTGTGGTGTAAAGAAGAAAGATATGTTCTCAAGTGCATTCTCAATCCCGGAGCTAAAAGAACATCAAGATCAAGGTTGGCGGTAGCAAGGTTGAAATTAGTTCCAAGTTCAGCAAGATCATCCTCCCCTGAAGAATTTTCCTGGCGTAGTCCCTGTAATTGAATTGTGGAAGCTCCACCTATTCTTACCTGTACTCCGTCAAAATAGGTCTCAGTGTCTTTTGGTGCTTCAAAATCATTAATTCCGCGTTTATCAGGTTGTCTGAAGTTCGGAATATCACGGTCCCATATTGTTTTTCCGACCTTTTCAGTCTCTTGTGATGTTGCAGCTTCTTGTGCCTGAGACTGTAATCCGAACAGTGCTATAAGCGCGATTCCGAAATATTTAATAGTGTTTTTCATTTTTGATTAATTTGTGATTGGTTAAAAAATTTAGTATTGCTTAATTTATTTAGTGAATACAGTTTTAAATTTTATTATCACCTCATCGCCAGTGGTAATTGTGCCAAACATTGCTTTTGGAGGATCAATCTTGAAGTCGGTCATTTTAAGGCTTTTGCTCCCGGATAACACGATCATATTGCCGTTTATTTTAGCATCAAAAATGATCTCTAAAGGTTTTGTGGCACCTGCGATAGTAAGATTTCCCATAGCAGTCACTTTACAGTTTCCGGTGGTGGTGCAATCAATGCTTTTTACTTCTGTCAGTTTATACGTGATTGTTTTGTGCTTATCGGTATTTAACGCCTTATAAGTGTTTTTGTCCATTCCACCTTTCCCGCTTTTAAGACTTTCGGCTTTTATAACAAAATCCAGTTGGGTTAATTTCACCAATTGACCATCATTTAATTCGGCAGTTAATTTTCCTTGCTGGTCTTTTGCTTCTATCTCCCAATCGTGAATATTGGAGGTTCCTTCTATAATTAAACTTGAAGCTGTATTATTTACATTGAAGGTTTGCGCTACAGAAATTTGTGTAGTCACCACCAACATCATTATGCTTCCAAGTAACAGTTTTAAATTTTTTAGCGTGTTCATGATTTTGTTTTTAATTTGATACAAAGTTGCATAAGGAATGGAAGGTAATTTATGACAGGCATCAGGTTTTTGATTATTTGGAGCAAAAGCTTCAAGTTTTCTGGTCTTTGAAGAGCTTTTAGCGACCTTAGCAGGCGGTCTATATTAAAAAATAATCAATTTGTACTTAGATTGTTTTCTGGCCATAAAAGTTCACGGTTTAAAAACAATAAGGTCATAATAAAGTTAACAAATTGGATATTAACGGGATATTCCCAAGGGCTATGCAAAGGAAATTCAGATAATTCCCGGGTTTTTAATCTTTATTTGGTTCTAGAAAGAAAACATTAAAATTATTTCTTTCATAATTGCCTGAGAATCTAAATATTTTGTTAAATTGAATTTTTATTAACTCTATTAACTTTCATTTTTAGCCCTACCTGATTATGTTTGAAACAAGCTTAGATAACATCCCCAGATCATCTCTTTATAAGATGGACAATGTTTTATATGAAATTCACGATAATAGTGGAATTTCTGTGAATAATGATTACGATCACTGGAAGCAGGAAGCGCTGGTGAACTTGATATCTTCAAATTTTATATTTGAAACAGAAGGGAATTATAATCTTACTGAAGAAGGAAAGGAAGTCATAAAATTTGATAGTCTTACCTATTATAAAAAGAGACTAAATAGCGATGAATTCGCTGAGAATATACCCGAGAAAAAAGGTTTATTCTTAAAGTTATTCATGGGGTTTGGAACTTTTGTGTGCTGGTAATGAAAAAAATCAATTGTAGTTTTATTGCTTTTTTGATGCCTTGGGAAAAGTCATTTGTTAATCAAAATTATTACGCTGCGATAACGATGTTATGCTGTGTTAATAATTCATTATAAAATGACAGGCTTTTCTCGTCACATTTAATACAAGATTTTAGGAACCCACATAAATCAAGGCACTCGAAGGTAATCCCGGTATATTCTTTATTAGATGTAGGGAGTTGCAAATCGATGGTTTGCGCTGTATAATCTATACTGATGTTTTTGGCGGTAAAATATATTTCTACAATGCTTTTATGAAAATTTTCAAATCCAGATTTATCCTCTTCTGGATTGTTCATGCTGTATAAAATTAAATTTTTTACTTCATCCGTAATACTTTCTGAAACAAGGGGGGTAAAGTTCATGATACTTAGGTTTTTAATTTAATATTATTCAATCCATATTTCTAACAAGACGGCTAAATTAAACTTCATAATGTTAATAAAATCCAAAGGTTCAAAGGATTAATAATTAATTAACGCAATTGCAGAAAAAATAAGATTAGCTTAAGAAGCCGGGTGGTTAAGCGTTAAAGGTGCGTTAATCTGACGGTGTCGGCCATCCAGGGATGCGGAATTGATGAAAATAGTGTTTTTAGTACGTACAATTCCATAATCATTATGAACATGACCAAAAATATGATAAGGGATTTTCAAATTTTTAATTTTTTTAAGTAGTTCTTCACAGCCAATGTGGTTTTTATTGTCAAGCTCATCAAGTAATCCATAGGGCGGACTGTGAGTGATAAGGAAATCGGTGTTTTCGGGGATCTTGTTCCAGTGCTCTAAAAGTTCGCTTCCCCTTTTTTTGTTATAAGCCCAGCTTCTATCACTTGGTGTTACCGGAGATCCCCAGAAATTCACATTATTTATGCACACCCCACTATCCATTAAAAAGTGTATTTTTTCCGGAATAATAGTATGAAGATTATCATGATTTTTTTCCAGAAAAAAATCATGATTTCCTGCGATTAGTAACTTATGTGGATGCGGTAATGCTGCAAACCATTTTAGGAAATCCAGAGTTTCTCCCCGGGTACCAGATTCGGTGCAATCTCCCGCGTGAATAATTACATCTCCGGAGGGAATGATGAGTTCCCTGTGTTTATTGTGAGTATCGGCAATGCAAACTATTTTCATTTAAGGGAGGCTATTATAAAACTGGCTGGAATTTAAATCCAAAATCTACCAAAAAAGAAATCCGATGAAGGTTATTCATCGGATTTCCGGATTGCAGCTATTGTTTTTTCAAACAATATTCAACATCTCCTGCCACAATCTATTCATTAGAGCGATCTTTAGATTCCATTTCCTTAATAAAATCCATATCGGACACATGATCTTTATCTGATGGTAAAAGCTTATCGGTAATTTTGGTGACCAAAAATGCAATTATTACCGCAGTAAAGGCGAAAAACAGGAACTTAACCAGCAGGCTATCTGTAATAAGTAAACTGTAAAAGGCAAGGAATAACTCAATTGCCAGTATTGCTATTTTAAAAATCAACTTGAATATCATTGTTTAGTAGGCTAAATTATCTTCAAAGATACGTGCTAAAATTATGACTATTATCACCATATATTCTTTTTGACTTAAATTTAACGAACCCATTCTCAAATACTTAGAGGAGCTAAGTTAAAAATTCCTAAATCTTACTACCTCCTGTTTTCATAGTTGTAAATTTCCAGACTTAATCATTGAATTTGAAAAAAGCTTATAAGATTATATTGGGTATTGTTTTAGGGTTAATGATGATTTTTGGAATTGTAATAGGTCTAAATTACTATTTACGGGCAGAGATTAAATCGGCCATCGAGAATCAGCTTTCCAATTCGCAGATTGAATATGAAGAGGTTAACGTGAGTATTTTGGATCGCAGCTCTTCGGTTTCAAAACCAAAACTTCAGCTTGATAATATTTTGATGGAAGCCGATGTTCTTGAGGTGAAAAAACTGAGTTATACCAACTATTTCTTAAGCGGTAAAATTGTAATTGGTGCAATAGAGATCAAGAATCCCAATGTGGCAATTTATAAAAAGGACACCTTGGTCAAAGCCCGGGATAAAAAAGAAAGGCCAAACCTAAGCAAGGATGTAGTGATCAAGAATATTCATATAAAGGGCGGAAATCTTCGTTTTCTTGAAAATGATTCGATCCATAATAAAATCTTTGTTTCTTTAAATGAATTTGATCTTTATAATGTCCAAATCAGTGATAAAACCCTCCAGGCTTTTCTTCCTTTTGAATATGAGCGCATGGAAATTTTCGGCGATTCGGTTTTTTATTCGATCAATGAAGAGCACCATTTGGCAATTAAAAACCTGGAAATAAAAGATGGGGATATCACTTTCAAAGATCTTCGAATTATCCCGAATTTCAGTAAATCTGAATTCGACAGAAGGATTAGGGTAGAAAAAGACAGGTTTGAACTGGAGGTTGAGACGGTTGATATTTCGGGTTTAAGCTGGGATTTCGGGCAGGAAAGAATTCAGCTTAAAAGTCCCTTTATAGAGATAAATAAGGCCTATCTAAAAGTTTACCGAAACAAATTGTTGCCCGATGATACCAGTATAAAACCGCTTTACAGCCGTATGTTAAGGGAAATGGGTATGAAGATAAAATTCGATTCTGTTGTGTTAAAGAATTCGCGAATAGTATATGAAGAAAAAACGAATGCTTCGCGTCCTCCGGGAGAATTAAATTTTAGTAATGTAAATGCCAACTTAAAGAATTTAACCAATATTGGTTTGAGTTCCCCAGATTTTCCTGAGACAAAAATTAAGATTTCGGCCCTTTTAATGGGGAAATCCCCGCTAAACCTTAACTGGAAATTTGATGTGCGCGATCCGCAGGATGAATTCACGATTTCTGGAGATATGGAAGGAATTTCTGCAGACGCAATGAATTCTTTTTTAAGGCCAATTATGAATATTGAGGTGGAAGGAAGAATTCAGTCCCTGTTTTATAATTTCCGCGGGGACAATAATTTGGCTTCCGGAGATATGCGTATGCAATACAGGGATTTTAAGGTTGAAGTGCTAAAAAAAGATGGATCAAAAAAAAATAGTTTTTTATCTGATCTTGCAAATATTATTATTCGCAATAACGACAATAGCGAAAAGCTGGAGCGTAAGGATATCAAGGCAGAAAGAGATAAGACAAAATCTTTCTGGAATTACCTGTGGTTGTTTTTACGCAATGGTTCCCTCAAGAGTTTTCTCTAAATTTTAAAAGTTATTACGGGCCTGTTGGAGTGATTTACTAAATCCTCGCTTATGCTGCCATTAAAGAAATGAGCAAGACCTTTTCGTCCGTGTGTGCCAATTCCAATTAACCCGGCATCTACGCTTTTAGCAAAATTCATGATTCCTTTTTCAACAGTAACATCATTATAGATATTCAGGCTGTGATTTTCAAGTTCGGTTCCTTCAGTAAAATCCAGAAGGGCTTTTTCTGCATCTATGGAGGTCATAAAATTATTTGCGGTATTGATATAAACAACGTGAAGTTTAGCTTCGATCTTATCGGCAAAGCGTTTTGCTTTTTCAAGAGTGTGTTTGTTTTTTAAATTACAATCTGTTGAAAAAACAAAGTTTTGAACATCAAATTCTGGATAATCGTTCTTGATCACCAACACCGGAATATTGGAATTTCTTACTACTTTTTCGGTATTTGAACCTATAAACATTTCCTGAAAACCACTCGCTCCGTGAGATCCCATGATTATAATATCGCAATCGCAACCCTTACTTATTTCCATTATCCCTTCAAACGCCTGATGGAATTCTACCGTTTCGTGAACTTTAATGTTCTGCAAATAAGGCTTTTTCATCAATTCGGCAAAGCGTTTTTTTGCAAGTTTCATAAAAAACAAGGCTTCCGGAAGGTTGTCATTGCTTCCTGCCACTGCGCTGCCGCTTACCGGTTGCACGAGCTGCATAGGGAGCTCAAGCATATGTAGTAGGAAAATCTCGCCGTTATAACGTTTAGCGAATTGAGCGGCAACTTTCAGGGCGTTTTCGGCCTGGGGAGAAAAATCGGTAGGAACAAGAATTCTTTTCATAATTTGTTTATTTGTGTTTAATTTTTAGCCGATAACTATCGGGAGTAATTTATTTATCCCTGACTGCTGACAGGCTTATTGATGTTTGCTAGAGGTCCTGGTGCGCTTAGTTCATAGCTGAAATTTTAGTGTCATTATTTAATAATGAATATCCCGAATGTTATGATGTCCTGCCAGGGGTAGGCCTAATTATACGTGAAATGTGTATGGGTTGTGCCACTTATTACTATAAATGCTTTAAAATGATTGTTTTATTAAAACTACAAAGAATATTTCATTTAATCTGTGGTTTTATTTTTTCGAAAAAAATGTTATCTTTGCAGCGTTGAATCAAAAATGTACAGCGAGGGGACGAAATGTCCCCTCTTTTTATAAAAATTATGTTGCAGGAGCGAGTAAAAAATTTGCTGGAGGAGGCCTTTGAAGAGAATAATTCATTATTTTTAATATCCTTGAATATTAGTGACAAAAATCACATTCTTATAGTGGTAGATGGGGATTCGGGGGTTTCAGTCAACGATTGTATTTCGGTAAGTCGGAAAATAGAACACAATCTTGACCGCGAGGAAGAGGATTTTTCGTTGGAAGTTGCCTCGGCCGGAGTCTCAGAACCATTGAAATTACCAAGGCAATACAAGAAAAATATCGGAAGGAGGCTTGAAGTCCAAACAAATTCCAATAAATTTGAAGGCGAATTGGTCGCAGTAGATGAAGAGGGAATTAAACTTACCTGGACGGCACGAGAACCCAAGCCGGTAGGGAAAGGTAAGGTAACAGTAGATAAAGAGGCGACATTGGCATTTCAGGAAATCGTGAAAGCTAAGGTTTTAATAACATTTTAATAATTAAACTGATATGGAGAATATCGCATTAATAGAGTCTTTTTCAGAATTTAAAGACGATAAATTAATAGACAGAGTTACCCTAATGGCAATTCTGGAAGATGTGTTCAGGAGTGCTTTGAAGAGGAAGTATGGGGAGGATGACAACTTTGATATCATTGTAAACCCTGATAAGGGGGATTTAGAGATTTGGAGAAACCGTGTGGTAGTGGCCGATGGTGAAGTGGAAGATCCAAACCAGGAGATTTCGTTAACTGAAGCCAGAAAGATAGAGCCTGATTTTGAGGTAGGAGAAGACGTTTCTGAAGAAGTGAAATTAATAGACCTTGGACGTCGTTCAATTCTGGCCTTGCGTCAAAATTTGATCGCCAAGATACACGAACACGATAACACCAATATTTACAAGCACTTTAAAGATCTTGAAGGAGAGATTTATACTGCTGAGGTTCATCATATTCGTCACCGCGCAATTATTTTACTGGATGATGAAGGGAATGAAATAATTTTACCAAAAGACCGACAAATACCTTCAGATTTCTTCAGAAAAGGAGAAAACGTACGAGGGATTATTGAAAGTGTTGAGTTAAAAGGAAGCAAACCCCAAATTATTATGTCGCGAACTGCTCCCGTTTTCCTTGAAAAATTGTTTGAACAGGAAATTCCTGAGGTTTTCGACGGGCTTATCACGGTTAAAAAAGTGGTTCGTATTCCTGGAGAAAAAGCAAAAGTGGCGGTAGATTCCTATGATGACAGAATAGATCCTGTTGGAGCCTGTGTTGGGATGAAAGGATCACGTATTCACAGTATTGTTCGTGAATTAGGCAACGAGAATATCGATGTTATTAATTACACGAGCAATGATCAACTCTTTATTACAAGAGCATTGAGTCCGGCAAAAATAACCTCCATCAAAATGGATGAAGAGAATAAGCGGGCAGAGGTGATGTTAAAACCTGAGGAGGTTTCCAAGGCAATTGGCCGTGGAGGACACAATATCAGACTGGCAAGTCAGCTTACCGGTTATGAGATTGATGTGTTTAGAGATGGAGGAGAGGAAGATGTTGAATTAAGAGAATTTTCAGATGTAATAGAAGACTGGGTAATCGCCGAGTTTGCGAAAATTGGACTGGATACCGCGAAAAGTATTTTGGAACAGGATGTAGATGATTTGGTTCGCAGAACCGATCTTGAAGAGGAAACCATCCGCGAAGTGATCAATGTATTAAAAGAAGAATTTGAAGAACAATAAGCCGTTCTTTTTATATAAGCATACAATAATAATAAGAGGTTAATTTATAGGCAATTTATGGCTGAAGCAAAAACAATGCGATTAAACAAGGTACTACGTGAATTCAATATTTCGCTAGATCGTGCTGTGGAATTTTTAAATTCCAAAGGTCACGAAATAGAAGCGCGTCCTACCACAAAAATTTCTGAAGAGGTTTACCAGGTACTTTTCAATCAGTTTCAAACAGATAAAAGTAAGAAGGTGGCATCCAAGGAAGTTGGCGAGGAGAAGCGCAAGGAGAAGGAGGAACTTCGTTTAGCTCGTGAAAAGGAGCAGGAGGAGAAGCGGAAGGAAGAGCAGAAGCAGCAAGATATCATAAGTGCCAGAACCAAGCTTGAAGGCCCAAAACAGGTGGGTAAAATCGACCTGGATAAAAAGTCTGAAAAAGCGGAAGAAAAACCTAAAGAAGCTGAAGTTGAAGAGAAGCCTGTAAAGGCTGTTTCAGAACCCGCACCAAAAGAAAAGGAAAAAGAAGCTGAAAAGCCGAAGGTAGTTGAAGCTGAAAAACCGGAAGAGAAGGTTGTTTCAGAAGAGAAGGTTGTTTCAAAAGAAACTTCAGCCAAGGAAAAAGAAGTTCCTACTGAAGAAGTTCCTACTGAAGAAGTTATAGCTAAGAAAGAGGATATTCAGCCTAAAAAGGAGGAGCATAAAATAGGTTCCAAAAAAGAAGATGCAGCAGCAAAACCAGCTGAAGAAGATCCTGAAAAGACTCCTGAATCGGAAACTTTAAAAACGAATTATACCAAGCTTAACGGCCCCAATTTTACCGGGGAGAAAATCGATCTTTCCCAGTTTAAAAAACCGGTTAAAAAGAAAGACGAGAAGAAAGCTGCAGATGACAAGAATAAGGCTAAAAAACGTCGTCGCAGAATAACCAAAGATGTTAAGGGGACTCCAGCGCCAGGAGCCGCAGCTGCAAGAGGGCCGAATAAACCGGCAGGTAAAAGACCGGCCAGGCCAGCTATTGCAAGGGAAGAACCAAGCGAAGAAGAAGTACAAAAACAAGTTAGGGAGACCCTTGAAAAATTACAGGGAAAATCTTCAAAAGGAAAAGGAGCTAAATTTAGAAGGGACAAAAGAGATACCCACCGTCAACGTTCGGCAGATGATCTTGCTCAGGCAGAAATAGAAAGTAAAATTTTAAAAGTAACCGAATACGTAACTGCAAATGAGGTGGCTACTATGATGGATGTTCCGGTTACCAAAATTATTTCAGCTTGTATGTCACTTGGAATGATGGTAACGATGAACCAGCGTCTTGATGCCGAAACGCTTTCTATTGTAGCAAACGAATTTGATTACGAAGTAGAATTTGTTTCAGCAGATATTGAAGAGGTTTCAGAAACAGATAAAGATAATGAGGAAGATTTAAAACCACGCGCTCCAATTGTGACCGTGATGGGACACGTAGATCACGGGAAAACATCCTTATTGGATCATATACGTGAAGAGAATGTAATAGCCGGTGAAAGCGGTGGTATTACACAGCATATTGGTGCTTACGGGGTGGAGTTGGAGAATGGTGAGAAAATAGCCTTTCTGGATACTCCCGGTCACGAGGCCTTTACCGCCATGCGTGCAAGGGGTGCCCAGGTAACCGATATTGCAATTATTGTAATAGCAGCAGATGATGATGTGATGCCGCAAACAAAAGAGGCCATCTCTCACGCTCAGGCTGCAGGTGTCCCAATAATTTTTGCGATTAATAAGGTCGATTTGCCTCATTCAAATCCGGAAAAAATTAAAGAAAAACTGGCAGCGATGAACCTGCTTGTAGAGGACTGGGGAGGTAAGATCCAGTCACACGATATTTCAGCTAAAACTGGTTTGGGAGTTAAGGAATTACTTGAAAAAGTGTTACTTGAAGCCGAGATCCTTGAGCTTAAAGCGAACCCAAATAAACCAGGTAAAGGAACCGTAGTGGAGGCTTTTATGGATAAAGGTAGAGGATATGTTTCCACTATACTTGTTCAGGAAGGTTCACTAAGAATTGGGGATTATGTTCTGGCCGGTAAGCACAGCGGTAAAATCAAGGCGATGCAGGATGAACGGGGTAAAGATGTAGAAGTAGCAGGGCCAGCCACACCCGTTTCAATTTTGGGATTGGATGGAGCTCCGCAGGCTGGAGATAAGTTCAGGGTAATGCTGGATGAGCGGGAAGCAAAAGATCTTGCTGCAAGAAGAACCCAGTTACAAAGAGAACAATCGGTACGAACTCAACGTCATATTACACTTGATGAAATAGGTAGGCGTATTGCGCTTGGAGATTTCAAAGAGATCAATATAATTCTTAAAGGGGATGTAGATGGGTCTGTAGAAGCATTGACGGACAGTTTCCAAAAACTCTCCACTGAAGAAATTCAGGTGAATATTATACACAAAGGAGTTGGTCCAATTACTGAAAGTGATGTATTGTTAGCTTCGGCTTCCGATGCGGTGATTATTGGATTTAATGTGCGTCCTGCCGGAAATGCCAGAATGTTGGCAGATAAGGAAGAGATCGATATTAGAATGTATTCTATTATCTATGATGCTATCAATGATCTTAAAGATGCTATGGAGGGAATGTTGTCTCCTGTGATGAAAGAAGAGATTACCGGTACTGCTGAAATTAGGGAAACCTTCAAAATTTCCAAGATTGGAACTATTGCAGGATGTATGGTAACTTCAGGAAAAATCATCAAAAATAACGGAATCAGATTGATACGGGATGGAGTAGTAGTTTATACCGGAGACCTTTCTTCGCTGAAACGCTTTAAAGATGATGTGAAAGAAGTTTCTAAAGGATATGACTGTGGTATGCAAATCAAGAATTACAACGATATTAGAGAAGGTGATGTTGTTGAAGGATACCAGGAAGTAGCTGTTAAGAAAAAAATGAAATAACCCTTAACAGGTAAATTATATTAAAAGCTGTGCAGATATTTCTGCACAGCTTTTTGTTTTTAAAGAGGTTTATGGCCTTTAGCCTATTTTGTTTGCCAGCTGGCTCAGCAAATTCGTTTGATGATATAAAGCTGTCAGAGTGTTTTATAGTGACATTTACTGCTGAATATGGTCCTTATAGAGAATGGAATCCGGTAATTAAAACGCGAGGCATTCAATAAAAGATTTGGCATAAAAAAAACTCCGATAGGAACATTTCTCAACGGAGTTTTTTATTATTAGGTTTATTTTGTTTATCCCCTTTGAGGTTTTGGGATAAATGCAGAAGGGAAATCGGGTTTTATTTTTAATAATGCTCTGTCTGCTTCCAGTCTGTTTCTGAAATTTCCAACCCAAACTTTATAGTTTGGGGTTTCGTAAATAACGGAAGAAGGCAGGGAATTATATTTTGCCCTAAATTCCTTGATCACATTACTCGCAGCGTTGTTATCTCCGTAATATAGCTGGATTGTATAGCGTTCTCCCAGCTTCCCGTCTTTTGTCATCTCCGATTTTAGTTCCAGTAATTTTGGAATAAGCTCATTTTGCTGAATATTGATTTGCCCGGTTTGTGCACTCATGGTGAAACAAATTCCAAGCATAAACATGCCAATGAAAAAACAGTCTTGTATTTTTAATATTCTCATTATAAAAAGGTTTGGTGTAAAAGTATATATTAATAACTTAAACGGGGGTTAAATTTTTATTTAGAACTGTTATAAATTGCAAGTTAACACTTCTATAAGATTTCTAAAATCGACTTTAAGTATTACTTTTGTCCGTGAATTTTAGGGTTCGATTGCTTATATTCATTGATTATAATAATTATGAAAAATCGTGCCAAACAATAAGACGTTAATTCAACTTACAATATGAAAAAGGTGAAATTCCGCCATTCAACCACACGCCTGCTGATTTTATCAGCAATATTTCTGTTTTCATTTTCCGATTTTGCTTTTTCTCAGGAAGGCGATGTGGCTCCAGCTGAAGCGCAGGCACAGGAAGAGGCAGCAACTGCTCCGGAATCAGATTTAGGAGATCCTGTTAACGGGAAATCATTGTTCAACACACTTTGTGCAGCCTGTCATAAGCCTTATTCAAAAGGTATAGGTCCTGCTTTGCACGGGGTAACAGATAAATATAGCCGTGAATGGTTAAATTCCTGGATTCGTAATTCATCAGCGATGATAGCTTCCGGAGATGCACAGGCTATAGCTATTTACGAAGAGTATAACAAAACTCCAATGCCTGCATTCCCTGCATTAACCGATGTAGAAATCGGGGATATGCTTGCCTATGTTGAGACGCCTAAACCGGAACCTGTAGCTGCTGCAGGTCCTGCTGCTGCCGGCGAAACAGGTGCCGGGGTTGGCGGTGTTTCAAATAATATTATTCTGGTTATCCTGGCATTTGTACTTCTAATGCTCTTATTAATTCTTTTTCTTGTAAATAAAACCCTAAGAAAATTTGCTGTGGCAAGTGGGGTTGAGTTACCTGCTAAGAAAGAGCGTGGTACGCCAATTTGGAAAGCATTTGTTCAAAACCAATTTTTAGTATTGGTTACTTCTGTCATTGTTTTATTGGCAGCCGGATATTTTGTGTATGGATTTTTTATGCAGGTAGGTATAGATCAGGGTTATCAGCCTATTCAGCCTATTCACTATTCTCATAAAATTCATGCAGGTGATAACCAGATAGATTGTAAATTTTGCCATTCTTCCGCAAGGGTTTCCAAACATTCGGGGATACCTTCTTTAAATGTATGTATGAATTGCCACATATCCATTGGAGAGGTAGCTGCTGAAACAGCTACTGAGGAATATTCAAAAGAATTTTATGATAATGAGATCACTAAATTATACGATGCGGTAGGTTGGGATCCAGAATCTCAATCCTATACCGGTGAAACCAAGCCAGTGAAATGGGTGAGAATTCATAATTTACCGGATTTCGCATATTTTAATCATTCCCAGCATGTTTCTGTAGGCCAAATCGACTGTCAAACCTGTCATGGACCTATCCAGGAGATGGAAATCGTTTATCAGGATGCTCCGTTAACAATGGGTTGGTGTATTAATTGTCACCGCGAAACCAATGTGAAAATGGAAGGAAATGAATACTATGAGAAAATTCACGAAGAATTATCCAATAAGTATGGGGTTGAAGAGTTAACCGCCGCGCAGTTAGGTGGATTGGAATGCGCAAAATGTCACTACTAGTAGTATCCCTGATAAATCGGGTATTTAATTAAGAAGTTAATAATATTTATACATATGTCATCAAACAAGAAATACTGGAAAAGTGTTGAGGAGCTTAAGGAAAACAGCTCCATTGTTGAGACGCTCCAACAAAAAGAATTTACAGAAGAAATCCCAACCGATGAGTTTTTGGGTGATAAGGAGTCTTTATCCGGATCTTCCACCACTCGTCGTGATTTCTTGAAATATGTTGGTTTCAGTACAGCTGCAGCTTCTTTGGCTGCGTGTGAAGGTCCTGTTATTAAGTCTATTCCTTATGTAGTGCAACCCGAACAGATTGTTCCCGGTGTAGCCAATTTTTATGCAACTACAATGGCCGATGGGTTTGATTTTGCCAGCGTATTGGTGAGAACACGGGAAGGTCGCCCTATTAAGATCGAGAACAATGCTTCGGCTACTGCAAAAGCAGGAGTGAATGCCAGAGTTCACGCATCGGTATTGTCTATGTATGACAGTCAGCGGGTGAAGCGGCCTATGATGGATGGACAAAATGTTTCCTGGGATAAATTTGATCAGGAAATGATGAATTCGTTGCAAAGTGTGCAGGGGGAGATCGTTCTTCTTACACAAACTTTTGCAAGTCCATCTACTACAAAGCTTATAAATGAATTTTCGGGTAAATTCGGTAATGTACGTCACGTAGTTTACGATACTGTTTCAGAAGATGCTGCGCTAAATGCTTTTGAGGCAAAGTATGGTTTTCGTGCTTTGCCAAATTATGATATGGCCAATGTGGAAACTATTGTTTCTGTAGGTGCCGATTTCCTTGGCGACTGGCAAGGTGGTGGATTTGATGCTGCCTATGCTAAAACGAGGGTGCCGGATAACGGAGCGATGTCCCGCCATATTCAGTTTGAGTCAAATATGTCTTTAACCGGAGCAAATGCCGATAAACGAGTGCCGGTAACTCCGTCTCAGCAAAGAACGGTTTTAGCTGCCTTATATAATTACATTTCCGGCGGCTCTTCTACCAGTGCTTTGCCTGCGAATATTGATGATGCTGTGGTAAAAGCAGCTAATAATTTAAGAAAATCCGGAAATAAAGCGGTTGTAGTAACCGGCTTGCCTGATTTTGATGCTCAATCCATAGCGCTTGCTATTAATGAGAGTCTTGGAAGTACGGTAATAGATACTGCTAATCCACGAATGATCCGTCAGGGGAATGCTGAAGAAGTACTAAAGCTGGTGGGGGAAATGAATAGCGGAAGTGTTGGCGCCATTCTTATTGCAGGAGTTAATCCTGTGTATAGTTTGCCTAATTCCGCAGAATTTGTTGAAGCATTGAAAAAAGTAGAAGTTTCGGTTGCATTTTCTATGAAAGAAGATGAAACAGCCAAGCTTTGTAAATATATAGCAGCCACTCCTCATTATTTGGAAAGCTGGGGTGATGTTCAGTTCACCAGGAATAGTTTCAGTTTGATGCAGCCTACAATCAATCCTTTGTTTGATACCAGACAGTTTCAGGAGTGTTTATTGAAATGGAGCGATAATTCCACTTCATATTACGAATATATCAAGGAAACCTGGAATGGATCTTTAGGTTCGGTAACCTGGAATGAAGCGCTTCACGATGGTGTTTTTGAGGGGACTTCACCTGTCGTGGAAGAAGCTGATAATCAAAATACAGCTACCCTCAACAATGCCTCTTCTTTAAGAAATCTTAATCAAAGTTCTGAAAACAGTGGTCTTGAACTAATCCTCTACACTAAAGTCGCAATGGGTGACGGGCAGCAGGCCAACAACCCGTGGTTGCAGGAAATGCCTGATCCCTTGACCAGAGCATCCTGGGACAATTACCTTACAATTTCTCAGGAAGATGCTGATAGGTATGAGTTGATCAATGAGAATGTTGCCAACGGTGCGCTTAATGGAAGTTATGTCAATCTTAAAATGGATGATGTGGTTCTTGAAAATGTGCCGGTCTTTATTCAGCCCGGGCAAGCTAAAGGAACAATTGGTTTGGCGCTGGGTTATGGAAAAAAAGAAAGTTTAAAAGAAGAAATGCAGGTAGGTGTTAATGCTTATCCTTTATATAAAGATTTTAAATCTGTGCAGAATGTATCCCTGGAAAAAGTTTCAGGAATGCATGAATTTGCCTGTGTTCAATTACAAAACACATTGATGGGTCGTGGTGATATTATCAAGGAAACCACTCTTGAAATTTTCAATACTAAAGAAGCTCGTTTTTGGAATAAGGTTCCTGAAGTTTCCCTTAATCATATTGAAACTCCTGTAACATCTCCGGAAGTTGACCTTTGGGAAAGCTTTGACAGATCCATTGGACACCATTTCAACCTTTCTATAGACTTAAATGCCTGTACCGGATGTGGTGCTTGTGTTATAGCCTGTCATTCTGAAAACAATGTGCCGGTAGTAGGGAAGACCGAAGTTAGGAGATCCCGTGATATGCACTGGTTGAGAATAGACCGTTATTATTCTTCAGAAGATACTTTTACCGGAGATATTGATAAGAAAGAAGGTATGTCCGGATTAGGAGATTCACTTTCTCAGTTTGCAGAACTTGAACTTGCGGCAGATAATCCACAGGTAGTATTTCAGCCTGTAATGTGTCAGCATTGTAATCATGCTCCTTGTGAAACTGTTTGTCCTGTAGCCGCTACCGTTCACGGGCGTCAGGGTCAGAATCAAATGGTTTATAACAGGTGTGTGGGAACAAGGTATTGCGGGAACAACTGTCCATATAAAGTTCGTCGTTTTAACTGGTTTAGCTATGCGAAAAATGATGAATTTGATTATCATATGAATAATGATCTTGGTCGGATGGTTTTAAATCCAGATGTAACCGTACGATCAAGAGGGGTGATGGAGAAGTGTTCAATGTGTATGCAAAAGACTCAAAAAACTATCTTGGATGCAAAACGAGATGGCAGGGCTATCGAAGATGGAGAATTCCATACTGCGTGTTCTGCGGCTTGTGATAAGGGTGCAATGCATTTTGGAGATATTAATGATAAAGATGCTAAAATTGTTCAGATGAAAGAAAATAAAAGAATGTATCACTTGCTGGAATATGTTGGAACAAAACCCAATGTGATGTATCAAACAAAAGTAAGGAATACTTCAGAAGCTTAATAAAAACAATTAAAGAATCAATTATAAAAGGATATGTCTCATTACGAAGCACCTATTAGAAAGCCTTTAGTTACCGGAGATAAAACCTATCACGACGTAACCATTGATGTGGCGGCACCGGTTGAAGGAAGGGCGAATAAATCCTGGTGGATAGTATTTTCTATCGCCCTGATCGCTTTTCTCTGGGGTTTAGGCTGTATAATCTATACAGTCTCTACAGGAATTGGAACCTGGGGATTAAATAAAACCGTAGGCTGGGCCTGGGATATCACAAATTTTGTTTGGTGGGTAGGTATTGGCCACGCCGGTACACTTATTTCGGCGGTATTATTATTATTCCGTCAAAAATGGAGGATGGCGATTAACCGTTCTGCAGAGGCGATGACAATTTTCTCTGTAATGCAGGCCGGATTATTTCCAATTATCCACATGGGACGTCCCTGGCTGGCATATTGGGTGCTTCCAATCCCAAACCAGTTTGGGTCATTATGGGTAAACTTTAACTCCCCTTTACTTTGGGATGTATTTGCGATTTCCACATATCTTTCTGTTTCGCTGGTTTTCTGGTGGACTGGTTTGCTTCCGGATTTTGCGATGATACGTGACAGGGCCGTAAAGCCTTTTCAGAAAAAAATATATGGAATATTAAGCTTCGGATGGAGCGGTAGGGCAAAAGACTGGCAACGTTTTGAAGAGGTATCTTTGGTGCTTGCAGGTTTGGCAACCCCATTGGTGCTTTCGGTACATACTATTGTATCCTTTGACTTTGCTACCTCGGTTATCCCTGGATGGCATACAACCATTTTTCCTCCTTATTTTGTTGCAGGAGCTGTTTTCTCCGGATTTGCAATGGTAAACACCTTGCTTATCATTATGCGAAAAGTTTCTAATCTTGAGGATTATATTACAATTCAGCATATAGAATTAATGAATATTGTAATAATGGTAACAGGTTCTATTGTAGGGGTTGCATATATTACAGAATTATTCGTGGCCTGGTATTCCGGGGTGGAATATGAACAATATGCGTTCCTTAACAGAGCGACAGGGCCTTATTGGTGGGCTTACTGGGCCATGATGACATGTAATGTTTTCTCTCCACAGTTTATGTGGTTCAAGAAACTGCGTACCAGTATCATGTTCTCTTTCTTTATATCTATTGTAGTGAATATTGGGATGTGGTTTGAACGATTTGTAATTATCGTTACTTCACTTCACAGGGATTACTTACCATCCTCCTGGACTATGTTTTCACCAACTTTTGTAGATATTGGAATTTTCATTGGAACTATAGGTTTCTTCTTTGTATTATTCCTTTTATATGCAAGAAGTTTCCCAGTAATTGCACAGGCAGAGGTGAAAACTATTTTAAAGGCCTCCAGTGCAAAGTATAAAAAATTACGGGCAGAACATGGAGACGATGTAGATCACTATTCACCACTTGTTAGAGAGCCAAGCGCAAATACCGCAGAAGGTGTTCATAAGCAAATGGAGGATACCAGTGGAGAAGATACCCTGGAAGAGGATGATCATAATCCAACGGTAAATGCGGATGGTCTTGTTACTTCTGAAGTTCAAAAAGACAGAATCGATGAAATGCTGGAACGAATTGGAACTTTTAGTCCATCAACCCAAAAAGCAGATGACCTCACTAAATTGAAATCCGTTGGGCCATTGATGCAACAGCGTTTGCATCAGTTAGGAATTTACACTTTCAGTCAGGTTAGCAAACTGGGAGCAATAGATTTTGAATTGTTAAACGAAATTATTGAAAACTTCCCCGGAGA
Organism: Gillisia xinjiangensis; assembly: GCF_046298265.1. NCBI lineage: Bacteria > Pseudomonadati > Bacteroidota > Flavobacteriia > Flavobacteriales > Flavobacteriaceae > Gillisia > Gillisia xinjiangensis. The sequence continues at coordinate 819,095 of NZ_JBKAHK010000002.1, forward strand.
AGGAGAACGGGAAGACTGGGTAGCCCAGGCAATAAAACTTAATAATAAGTAAAAGATGGCATCAAAAGTTATACACGCTATTTATACCGATGACGATATACTCTTGCAAGCGGTAAAGCAAGTAAGGGCAGGAAGGTATCATATTGCAGAGATTTACACCCCCTTTCCCGTTCATGGGCTAGACAAAGCGATGGGGTTGGAACCAACAAGACTTGCCATTACCTCATTTCTTTATGGTGTGGTAGGGTTCGCGGTATCTATTGTAATGATGAATTACATGATGATAGAAGATTGGCCTCAGGATATTGGTGGAAAACCGAGTTTTAGCTTTATGTCAAATCTTCCTGCTTTTGTGCCTATTATATTTGAATTGACAGTGTTTTTTGCAGCTCACCTTATGGTGATTACCTTTTATATGAGGAGTAAATTATGGCCTTTTAAGGAAGCTGAAAATCCTGATGTAAGAACCACAGATGATCATTTTCTTATGGAAATTGATGTAGAAAATCACGATGTGAACCAACTTTCAAAATTTTTATACAATACAGGTGCACTCGAAATTAATTTAATAGAAAATAAATAAACAGAATGAAAAGTTTATTTCAAAGATCCATAGTATTCTTTCTTATTGCAGCAACAGTTACCTCTTGTTTCGATAAGAACAGCCCTAATTATCAGTATTTCCCAGATATGTATGAGTCTGTTCCTTATGACACTTTTGGAGAATACGATATTTTTGTGAACGAGCAGGAAGCCAAGTTACCGGTTGAAGGAACCATTGCCCGGGGTTGGATGCCATACGAATACGAGAATTCTAATGAAGGGTACACCCAGGCAAAAGCGGAACTGAAGAACACTCTACCTTACACTGAAGAAAATCTTACTAAAGGTAAGGCGCTTTATAGCATATATTGTGCAGTGTGCCATGGAGATCAGGGTGATGGCCAGGGGATTTTGGTACAACGAGAAAAAATTCTTGGTATTCCAAGCTATGACGATGCAGGTAGAGCTATCACAGAGGGTAGTGTATATCACGTAATGTATTTTGGTCTTAATGCAATGGGATCGTATGCTTCTCAAACTTCCATTGAAGAGCGTTGGCAAATAGATCATTATGTAATGAAATTAAAAGCTGCTTTGGAAGGCAATCCTGAAAGGGAATTCGTTGCTGAAACAGAAGAAAACCTTATTCCTGCAATTAATGCAGATAGTACTGCAATCCAGGAATCTGACGAACCCCTTACCTCTGATCAACCAGAAAGTACAAATTAAAAATAACTGTATTTAGATATATTCATATGTACACGCTATCCAGTAAATTAAAATTAACGGCAATTATATTTATGATTGTTGGTGCCATTGGACTCATCTACGCCTTTATAGCTGCTCCGTCCACAATTGAGGAGGTAAAGGAAATGATGGCTGATGATGCCTCTCATGGATCTTCCGAAATGGAAATCGTAGATCAGGATGTTCAAATAGCCGACCCGGATCACGCAGAAGCAGAACATATTTTGGTTGATGATCACGATAATGAACATTATGAACACCTTTTGCACCAATTGCAAAATAAGCCTTGGGCCGCATTGTATATAGCAGCTTTCTTCTTTTTCATGATCGCACTGGGAACGCTTGTTTTTTATGCATTGCAATACGCAGCGCAGGCAGGTTGGTCTCCGGTTCTTTTTCGGGTAATGGAAGGTATCACGGCTTATTTATTACCGGGAAGTATCATTATATTCATAATATTATTACTGTCAGGACTTCATCTAAATCATCTGTTCATCTGGATGGATCCGGAAATTGTTGCGCACGATGAAATCATTCAGGCTAAATCCGGATATCTTAATGTGACGTTCTTTTTGATTAGAGCATTGATCTATTTAGTTGGATGGAATTTATTCAGATACCTGCTTCGTAGAAACTCGCTTAGAATTGATGAGGATTCTACAAACAATAGATGGTTTAAACAAAACTTTAAACTTTCAGCTGGATTTTTAGTGTTCTTTATGGTGACAGAATCTATGATGAGCTGGGACTGGATCATGAGTTTGGATCCACACTGGTTTAGCACCTTGTTTGGATGGTACGTGTTGTCAAGTATGATAGTATCTGCAATTACAGTAATTGCATTGGTTTCCATATATCTTAAATCAAGAGGTTACCTGGAATATGTGAATGATTCGCATATCCATGATCTTGCAAAATTCATGTTCGGTTTCAGTATTTTCTGGACGTACCTGTGGTTTTCACAATATATGTTGATATGGTATTCAAATATTCCGGAAGAGGTTACTTATTTTGTAACCCGAATCGAAGATTATGGTTTGCCTTTCTTTGGAATGGTGGTTATGAATTTTGTTTTCCCTATTTTATTACTTATGAATAGTGATTATAAACGGGTTAATTTATTTGTTATAATGGCCGGAATAATTGTGCTACTTGGGCATTATTTAGATATTTTTGTAATGGTTATGCCGGCAACGGTTGGGGAGTCCTGGTTTATTGGAATTCCTGAGATTAGTGCAATGTTATTGTTTGGCGGATTGTTTGTGTTCGTGGTATTCAATGCCCTTACTAAAGTGCCATTGTTACAAAAAGGTAATCCTTTCATCAAAGAAAGCAAACATTTCCATTATTAATAAAGGACTTATAAAGAAGCAATAAAAAATGACTGTATTTTTAGTAATCATAGTAATAGCGTTGTTTGCCGTAACTATATGGCAGATGTCAAAAATATTTGATCTGTCAAGGAGTAGTGAGGAAGATTCCTCACAAATTGCGACTGACAAGGATAACAAAACCCAGGCGTATATCATGATGGGGTTTGTGGTTTTCCTTTATGGTATTATGATCTATTCTTTCTGGTTCTTAAGTAAGTTATACTTACCTGAGGCAGCTTCAGAACACGGTAGTGAAGTAGATACCCTTATGTTTATTACCATTGTTATCATCATGATAGTTCAGGTTATCACACAGGCCTTGCTGCACTGGTTTACCTTTAAGTATCGGGGTGAGAAAGGTAAGAAAGCGCTCTTTTATGCCGATAACGATAAACTGGAATTTATCTGGACGATTATTCCTGTAATTGTATTGGCAGGTTTAATCATTTATGGATTGTTTACCTGGTCTGATATTATGAATATCAATGAGGATGATGATCCTATGGTTGTAGAATTATATGCGTACCAATTTGCGTGGAGAGCCAGATATTCTGGAGAAGATAACACACTGGGGAAGGCCAATGTGCGCTTTATCGAAGGTATAAATCAATTGGGAGTAGATGAAAGTGATCCCTATGCAAATGATGATGTTATAACCACAGAACTTCATCTTCCTGTTGGAAAACCAGTTGTGTTTAAATTTCGTTCACAGGATGTTTTACATTCCGCTTACTTTCCTCATTTCAGAGCTCAAATGAATGTTGTTCCAGGAATGATCACCCAATTTGGATTTACCCCAAGTATCACTACAGAGGAAATGAGAGCAAGTGAGTATATGGTCGATAAGGTTCAAACCATTAACGAAATAAGAAAAGAAAATTCTATTGAATTAATGGCCCAGGGAGAAACTCCATTAGATACTTATGAGTTCGATTACTTCTTATTGTGTAACAAGATTTGTGGGCAGGCGCATTACAATATGCAAATGAAAATTATAGTGGAAAGTCAGGAGGATTATGATGCCTGGATTGCAGGTCAGAAAACATTTGGTGCATCCATGACAGCTCAATAGCTGTAGGAAGATTCTAAAATAGTACGTATTGAAAACAGAAAAATTAAAAGTTAAAGATTTAAAGATATGTCAGCACTAGGACAGGAAACGTTGGATCATGCGCATGATGATCATGGGCATCATCATAAACAAACCTTTATAACAAAATATATATTTAGTACAGATCATAAGATGATTGCCAAGCAATACCTTATCACAGGTTTGTTAATGGGAATTGTTGGTATATTAATGTCGGTGCTTTTCCGTATGCAACTTGCATGGCCGGGAGAGTCCTTTGCCTTGTTTGAATTTTTTCTTGGAAAATGGGCTCCAGATGGGGTAATGTCTCCAGAAATCTATCTGGCTCTTGTTACCATTCACGGAACAATAATGGTTTTCTTCGTGCTTACCGCAGGGCTTAGTGGTACTTTTAGTAACCTTTTAATTCCACTCCAAATTGGCGCAAGGGATATGGCATCTGGGTTTTTAAATATGATTTCATACTGGTTATTTTTTCTTTCCAGTGTTATCATGTTAAGTTCTTTATTTGTAGAAGCAGGGCCGGCATCTGCCGGTTGGACAATTTATCCTCCGCTTAGTGCATTGCCACAGGCGATTGGAGGTTCAGGTATGGGGATGACGCTTTGGCTTGTTTCAATGGCAATTTTTATTGCTTCTTCTTTGATGGGATCCTTAAATTATATAGTTACAACCATAAATTTGAGGACAAAAGGAATGTCTATGACAAGACTTCCACTTACCATATGGGCATTTTTTGTTACTGCAATTATTGGGGTGGTTTCCTTCCCGGTCTTGCTTGCAGCTGCCCTTTTACTTATAATGGACAGAAGTTTTGGAACATCCTTTTTCCTTAGTGATATTTTTTTACAGGGAGAAGTGTTAAGTCATCAGGGTGGTTCCCCGGTGCTATTTGAACATTTATTCTGGTTCCTGGGTCACCCGGAAGTTTATATTGTTATACTTCCCGCAATGGGTCTTGTCTCAGAAATCTTGGCGACCAATGCCCGTAAACCTATTTTTGGATATCGTGCGATGATTGCTTCAATCCTTGCAATCGCATTTTTATCAACCATCGTTTGGGGTCACCATATGTTTGTGTCTGGGATGAACCCATTTTTAGGATCTGTATTTACCTTTACCACATTGTTAATCGCGATCCCTTCGGCAGTGAAAGCTTTTAACTGGATTACTACCCTATGGAAAGGAAACCTCCAGCTTAATCCCGCGATGTTATTCTCTATTGGGTTTGTTTCCACATTTATTACCGGAGGTTTAACCGGTATTATTTTAGGAGATAGTACACTGGATATAAACGTGCACGATACTTATTTCGTAATTGCTCACTTTCACCTGGTAATGGGTATATCTGCATTGTACGGATTGTTGGCCGGGGTTTATCATTGGTTCCCAAAAATGTTTGGTAGAATGATGAACAAAAACCTTGGTTATGTACATTTCTGGATTACGGCAATTGGAGCGTACGGAGTGTTCTTCCCAATGCACTTTATTGGGTTGGCAGGATTACCAAGAAGATATTATACCAATACCGCATTTCCATATTTTGACGATCTTGCTGATACCAATGTTTTAATCACGGTTTTTGCCTTGATAACAGCAGCTATTCAGGTGGTTTTCCTTTATAACTTTTTTCATTCTATTTTCTTCGGAAAAAAAGCAACTCAAAATCCATGGAGAGCAAACTCTCTGGAATGGACTGCTCCGGTGGAACATATTCATGGAAACTGGCCTGGTGAAATTCCATCGGTTTACAGATGGCCCTATGACTATAGCAAAACCAATGAAAATGGGGAATATGTAATCGCTGGGCAGGATTTTATTCCGCAAAATGTGCCACTTCAGGAAGGTGAAGAGGAGATGAACCACTAACCGCATTTTATACTATATTTTAAGAGAGCCTTTTCTTCTGAAACATTCAGATGGAAAAGGCTTTTTTCTTTTATCTTTGTTTGAGTCCGTTGGTTTTTGAAAGCCGGCAGAATAAATTTTCATGATTCCTTAGAATTTTGAAAACCCTTTAATAATGAACATGAAGTATGAACGAAAACCTGGATCCAACCGGAGAAAATTTCACCCCTGAAGAACTCGATATAGAAAGAGCTTTACGCCCGCTTAGTTTCGACGATTTTGCAGGACAGGATCAGGTGCTGGAAAATCTGAAGGTTTTTGTGAAAGCAGCAAACCTACGTGGAGAAGCTTTAGATCACACCTTGTTTCACGGCCCTCCCGGACTAGGTAAAACTACGCTGGCTTACATTCTTGCCAACGAGTTGAATGTTGGAATTAAAGTCACCTCCGGTCCTGTAGTGGATAAACCAGGGGATCTTGCGGGGCTTCTTACCAATCTGGAAGAACGGGATGTGCTTTTTATAGATGAAATTCACCGTTTAAGTCCAATTGTGGAAGAGTATCTCTATTCTGCGATGGAAGATTATAAAATAGATATCATGATCGAGTCCGGGCCTAATGCCCGCACCGTTCAAATCAATTTAAATCCTTTTACCCTTATAGGTGCCACAACCCGTTCAGGATTATTAACCGCTCCAATGCGGGCAAGGTTTGGTATTTCCAGCCGACTTTCATACTATACCACTGAATTGTTATCAGATATCGTTCAGCGAAGTTCTGATATCCTGAAAGTTCCCATTTCGCTAGATGCCGCGATAGAAATTGCCGGCAGAAGCAGGGGGACACCCAGAATTGCAAACGCATTATTACGCAGAGTTCGGGATTTTGCTCAAATTAAGGGAAATGGGAAGATTGATATGGAGATTGCAAAATATGGTCTTAAAGCCCTGAATGTTGATGCCCATGGACTGGATGAAATGGATAATAAGATCCTCACCACGATTATAGATAAATTCAAGGGAGGACCTGTAGGCCTTTCTACCCTTGCAACCGCGGTAAGTGAAAATGCAGAAACCATCGAGGAGGTATATGAGCCTTTCCTGATCCAGCAGGGATTTATTTACCGAACACCGCGTGGCCGTGAAGTGACCGAAGCTGCCTATAAACATTTAGGCAGGGTTAAGGGCAATACCCAGAGCGGTTTGTTTTAAATTAACATGTTAAAACCTAACAGTTTCAAAAACCTGTAGGTTTAGGCGCAATATCAGATGATTTACTTCTGATGTAAACGACAAAATGTAATGGCAAATAAAAATATTCCTTCGGTTTCTATGTTTCGGTTTTTTGCGAATTCCGTCAATATTCTGAAAAACCCATTACCCTTTCACCACGATAATTTCGAGAAACTAGGGGATACTTTTCAATTAAATATTGGACCCGGGAAATCTGTTATTTTTTCCCGTGATGCCGGATTTGCACAATATGCGCTTCAGAAAAATCAAAAGAATTATAAAAAGTCCACTATTCAAACTGTTGACCTTGCGAAATACGTTGGAAAAGGATTGTTGACCTCAGAAGGTGAACACTGGCGGAAACAGCGTAAACTTATTCAACCCGCTTTTCATAAAAAGCAATTAATCCAGTTATTGGATACTATTCAGGCAGCGATCCTTACCGAACTCGGGAAAATTGAAACTGGTAGCCCAATGGATATTTTCCCCGTTTTTAACGATCTTGCTTTTCAAACCGTTGTGAAATCTCTTTTCAGCAGCGCAGTGGGAGAAAAGGAGATTTCCCGCCTTCAGTATATTACCGAAGCTGGACAAAAAATGCTGGTAAAAGAACTGCGTCAACCTTATTTTGGCTGGTGGTTTAAGCTTGGCGGAAGCATAAAACATCACGTAGGATTGACTCAGGAAGCCAGGGAAATTTTAAAAACACTGGTTGCAAAGCGAAAAAATAGCGGAGTGAGGGAAGAGGACCTTCTGGATATGCTTTTGGATGCCAGGTATGAAGATGGAAGTGCGATGGAAGAAGAGCAGCTTATAGATGAAATTCTTATCCTCTTTACAGCCGGACACGAAACAACCTCAAATGCCTTAACTTTTACTGCGGAACTTCTGGCCAGAGATCCTGATGCTCAGGATAAAATTGCAGAGGAAGTCGCAAAGGCATCTCAGGAAACCACCGGTTTATTTGAATTTATTCAGGCCTGTCCGTACACAAAAAACGTTATTGAAGAAGCTTTGCGTCTTTATCCGCCGGCTTATTTTATAGACAGGGTGAATTTAGAAGACGATGAATTTAATGGAATGTTTATCCCAAAAGGTTCCAATTTGTTATTTTCCATGCACGAGATCCATAGGCATGCCGATTTGTGGGAGGATCCGGATCGTTTTATGCCGGAGCGTTTTGCAGAAGGTAATGCACAAAAACATTCTGCATATTATTTTCCATTTGGCGCCGGTCCCAGGATGTGTATTGGGAATAATTTCGCGATGTACGAGATGATTCTTGCAATTGCTGCATTGATAAAAAAATATAAAATTACTTCAGAAAAAAAAGAAATTGAGATTCATCCATTGATCACACTAAAGCCAAAAAATGCTATTTTGGAATTTAAACTCAAATAGATTTTGTTTGACAATCCTTCAAGATATGCGCAAATCATTAAAGCCGAGGCCAAACGCCTGGGTTTTATGTCTTGTGGAATATCCCGGGCCGGATTCCTTGAAGAAGAAGCTCCCAGACTGGAAAATTGGTTGGCCAAAAATATGCACGGCGAAATGCAGTATATGGAAAACCATTTTGATAAGCGCCTGGATCCCACAAAACTAGTTGAAGGCTCAAAAAGCGTTATTTCGCTGTTGCTGAATTATTTTCCCCAAGAAACTCAAAGAGAAGATTCCTATAAAATAAGCAAATACGCCTACGGCACCGATTATCATTTTGTGATAAAAGACAAACTGAAAGAGTTATTGCAATTCATGAAAAATGAAATCGGGGATATAGATGGTCGCGCATTTGTAGACTCTGCTCCGGTTTTAGACAAAGCCTGGGCCGCAAAAAGCGGCTTGGGCTGGATTGGCAAAAATTCCAACTTACTTACCAAACAAGTAGGTTCATTTTATTTTATCGCTGAATTGATCGTGGATCTGGAGCTTGAAACTGATTCTGCGGTGACAGATCACTGTGGAAATTGTACAGCATGCATCGATGCCTGTCCTACCCAGGCTATTGTAGAGCCTTATAAAGTTGATGGCAGTAAATGCATTTCGTATTTCACTATTGAACTCAAAGAAGAATTGCCAGGTTCTTTAAAAGGCCAATTTGATGACTGGATGTTTGGATGTGATATCTGTCAGGATGTGTGTCCCTGGAATAAATTTTCAAAACCGCATAACGAGCCTTTGTTCAATCCACATCCGGAATTGTTGGAAATAGATAAAAAAGCATGGCAAGAACTTACCAAAGAAACCTTTGATGAGATCTTTCAGAAATCGGCGGTAAAGAGAACAAAATTTGAGGGTTTAAAGAGAAATCTTCGCTTTTTGGAGGAATGACGTGAATCTTTGATTTTTTTTTAGCCGGAGTGAAAAAAATAAAGAAAAGGAATTTTTCCGGCGGTGGAATTACAAGCAAAAAAACGAAAAAGACATTTAAAGTTACGTGAATAAATAATATATTTGTACGTAAAATTAAATACGATGGATAAAAAACTCACATTAAGCTTAAATGAAAAAATTATTGAAAGGGCAAAACATTATGCGAAATCGAATAATGTAAGTTTATCCAAACTAATAGAATCGTATTTAAGCACTTTGACAAAAAGGGAAAAAAAAGAACCAGAAATTACACCACTGGTAGAAAGCCTTAGCGGAGTGATTTCCATAGAGGATGATTTTGATGTTAAAGATTCGTATACTCAATATCTAATGGAGAAATATAAATGAAACATCCATGAGAATAAAATTTCTCATACATAAATATGATTATATGGATGTTATATATAACCGCAAAAACAATATTATAAACAGATGAAACGGATATTGATTGATACAAACATTGTGATAGATTTACTTTCAAAAAGAAAGGATTTTTATGATGATGCGGCCGATTTATTTTCTCAAGCTGATAGAAAAGAACTAAGCCTGAAAATTTCATCATTAACTTTTGCAAATACCAATTATATCCTTTCAAAATTAAAATCAGCGAAAGAAGCGAGAGAGATATTAAGAAAATTCAAGGTACTCGTTGAGATATTGAGTTTAGATAATAAAATAACAGAACTTGCATTGAGCGATGAAAGTTTTCATGATTTTGAGGACGGGTTACAATACTATTCGGCAATCGAAAATGAAGTTGACATTATTATTACAAGAAACAAAAAGGATTTTAAAAATTCGAAATTACCAGTTTTAACAGCAAAGGAATATTTAGCTATCAAATAATGCCAGTTTAGCAACGCATTCCCGGAATTGATGGAAATGGATAAAAAGGACTGGCAGGAGCTTACCAAAGAGACATTTGATGAGATTTTCAGGAAATCGGCGGTAAAGAGAACAAAATCCGAGGGATTAAAAAGGAATATTGAGTTTCTTGGAACATAGATCTCATAAATCCAATACATTTTTCCTCCATTTTTGTTTATGATTTTCAAAAAATTAAGTTCCTGTGCACTGCGAGAATCTTATCTTTGTTGCTTAGCCAAAATAAGTATCATGAGTAATGAAAGTAAAAGAAGAGAAGCCCTGGTGTATCACGCTAAACCAAAACCGGGGAAAATAGAAGTTGTACCTACCAAAAAATATGCAACCCAACGGGATTTATCCCTGGCTTATTCCCCCGGAGTTGCAATTCCATGTCTGGAGATAGAAAAAGATAAAGAGAACGTTTATAAATATACGGCAAAGGGAAATTTGGTAGCTGTTATTTCCAATGGTACAGCCGTTTTGGGACTGGGTGATATTGGGCCGCTGGCTTCAAAACCGGTGATGGAAGGGAAGGGATTATTGTTCAAGATCTTTGCAGATATTGATGTGTTTGATATCGAGGTGGACACCAAGGATATAGATGCTTTTATAGCTACTGTGAAAAATATAGCTCCAACTTTTGGAGGAATTAATCTGGAAGATATAAAAGCTCCGGAGGCATTTGAAATCGAGCGTCGTTTAAAGGAGGAGCTTGATATTCCTGTAATGCATGATGATCAGCACGGAACTGCTATAATTTCTGCTGCGGCCTTATTAAATGCACTTGAAATTGCTAAGAAAAAGATTGAAAAAGTAAAGATCGTTATAAGTGGTGCGGGTGCAGCCGCAATCTCATGCACTAAATTATATAAGGCTTTTGGCGCCAAAACAGAGAATATTGTAATGTTGGATAGTAAAGGTGTAATCCGTTCAGACCGGCCAAACCTTTCCCTGGAAAAACTGGAATTTGCTACCGACAGAAAAATAGACACTTTGGAAGAAGCAATGGTGGATGCCGATGTGTTTTTAGGACTTTCCATAGCTGACATCGTTACCCCTGAAATGCTTGTAAGTATGGCCAAAAGGCCTATTGTTTTTGCAATGGCCAATCCAGATCCTGAGATTGATTACAACCTGGCAATTTCTACCAGAAAGGATATAATTATGGCTACCGGGAGAAGTGATCATCCTAACCAGGTTAACAATGTGCTGGGTTTTCCGTATATATTCAGAGGAGCTTTAGATGTTAGGGCAACAAAGATCAATGAAGAGATGAAGATGGCTGCCGTTAAAGCCCTGGCTTCTTTGGCAAAGGAACATGTTCCGGAACAGGTAAATATCGCGTACGGTGAAACCAAACTTAATTATGGGCCAGAATATATTATTCCCAAGCCTTTTGATCCAAGGTTGATATCTACAGTTCCTCCCGCGGTGGCAAAAGCTGCTATGGAAAGTGGGGTTGCCAGGATACAGATAACAGACTGGGATCGATATGAAGAGGAATTGATGGAAAGAATGGGGAATGATAATAAAATTTCCCGACTTCTAATGAACAGGGCAAAAATGAGCCCAAAACGTATTGTTTTTGCTGAAGCAGATCATTTGGATGTGTTAAAAGCTGCACAGATAGTTCAGGAAGAAGGTATAGGAGTACCAATATTACTGGGAAGAAGGGATGTGATCATGGAATTGATGCAGGAAATTGATTTTGATCCTGAACATGTCACTATAATAGATCCCAAATCGGATGAAGAGAAAATAAAACGCGATGCCTACGCAGAAGTTTACTGGCTTTCCAGAAACCGGAAAGGGGTCACTAAATTCGATGCGGAAAAATTGATGCGCGAGCGAAATTATTTTGCTGCAATGATGGTTAATGAAGGGGATGCAGACGCTTTATTATCCGGGTACTCAAGGGCGTACCCAAGTGTGGTGAAGCCAATGCTGGAGCTTATTGGGATGGCAAAAGGAATAGACCGGGTTGCGGCAACAAACCTGATGAATACTTCCCGGGGGCCATTATTTATTAGTGATACTTCCATAAATATAGATCCTTCTGCAACAGATCTTGCAAAAATTGCGGTAATGACTGCTAAAACCGTGAGATTATTTGGGATGGAACCGGTAATAGGAATGATCTCCTATGCCAACTTTGGCTCTTCAAAAAATGAAAGAGCACGCAAAGTTAAAGAAGCTGTAGCAATTTTGCATAGATCGCATCCGGAGTTGATCGTTGATGGAGAACTTCAAATTGATTTTGCGCTGAATAAGGAGATGCTTCAAACAAAATTCCCTTTTTCCAAACTCGTGGGTAAAAAGGTGAACACGCTTATTTATCCAAATCTTGAAGCTGCCAACGGAACTTATAAATTAATTAAGGAACTCAACAAATCAGACTCTATCGGTCCAATCATGATGGGAATGAAGAAGCCTGTTCATATACTTCAATTGGGGGCAAGTGTAGAGGAGATGGTTAATATGGCTGCAGTTGCAGTTGTAGATGCCCAGGAAAAGGAAAAACGTGCCACGCCGGAAAAATAAGATTTGATGGAAAGCAGGAATATTATTGGGTCTTTGGTTAATTTTACTACATTTGAAATCAACCAGTCAATTAATCTATGATTCATCACTTAAAAGGGCAACTTATTGAAAAAAATCCTACCAATATTGTAATAGATTGCAATGGGGTAGGATATTTTGTTCATATTTCCTTGCATACCTTCTCGTTGCTTTCATCAGCTTCAGAAGCTATAAGTATTTTTACTCACTTACAGGTTAAGGAAGATTCTCAAACCCTTTTCGGATTCATGGAAAAATCTGAAAGGGAATTGTTCAGGTTATTGATATCTGTATCGGGTGTCGGGGCAAGCACTGCGCGTACCATGCTTTCTTCCATAGAACCAAGGCAAATCATGGAGGCAATTGCCTCTGGCGATACTGCCAAGGTGCAAAGTATTAAAGGAATTGGAACCAAAACCGCTCAAAGGATAATTCTGGATTTAAAAGACAAAATTTTAAAAGTTTTTGGGGAAGGGGAAGTTTTTGTTTCTCAAAGCAATACAAATAAAGAAGAAGCGTTATCAGCTTTAGAGACCTTAGGTTTTGCGCGTAAACCGGCTGAGAAAGTTATTGACCGAATAATGAAAGAGACCACAGACCCTACCGTGGAAACTATTATCAAGCTGGCTTTAAAAAATTTATAATTTCATTTTAAACAACCTTGAGGAATAAAGACTTGAAACTCCGTCACTTTTTTCGGCTTTGTGTCTTCTGTTTATTAGCTTTTCCTTCTATTTCATTTGCCCAGGATCAGCCCGTAGCACAGGACTCAATCCGGACCGATTATGCTACGGGTACGCTTTCTTTGCCAAATCCAAACAGCATTGTTGCTTCTTATGAATACGATCCGGTTTTAGACAGATATATTTATACCGAAACTCTTGGCACCTATAACCTTTCCATTCCGCTTATTTTAACCCCGGAAGAATATCAGGAATTGGTGATTGAAGAAGAGATCCGGAATTATTTTAAACAAAAAAACAATGCTATTGCAGCGAACAGGGAGCCGGATCCTGATGCACAACGTGATGCACTGCCCGGCTATTACGTAAATTCCAGTTTTTTCGAAAATATTTTTGGCGGTAGGGAGATTGAAGTTGTGCCCCAGGGTAGCGTCGCCATGGATCTTGGGTTGCTTTATACAAAACAGGATAACCCTGCATTTTCACCCAGGAACAGAAGAAATCTTACATTTGATTTTGACCAGCGTATTCAGCTTAGCTTGCTAGGGAATGTAGGAACAAAATTAAAGGTGATCGCAAATTACGATACCGAATCCACTTTCGATTTTCAGAACCAGTTGAGGTTGGAATATACCCCAAATGAAGATGATATTATCCAGAAAATAGAGGTTGGAAATGTAAATATGCCGCTGAATAGCGCCCTAATTCAGGGTGCTCAAAGCCTTTTTGGTTTTAAAACCGAATTGCAATTCGGAAAAACAAGGATTACTGGTGTTTTTTCTGAACAAAAATCCCAGCGAAGAACTGTGAATGTGGAAGGAGGAGCCACTGTTGAAGAATTTGAAAAGTTCGCGATAGATTATGATCAGGATCGCCACTTTTTCCTCGCTCATTATTTCCGCGATACCTATGACAAGTCTTTGAAAAATTATCCTTTTGTAAACTCTAATATTCAAATACAACGTATTCAGGTATGGGTTACAAATCGCACCAATAATATTCAGAATTTAAACGACACCCGAAATATTGTAGGGATCCAGGATCTTGGAGAATCAAATACGCCAGGGAATATAGGCCTTAATAATCCTCCTGCCGGATTTTTTAACAGTCCTCCCGGAGCTTTCCCCAATAATACGAACAACGATTTTAACCCCTTTGGTATCAATGGTCCCGGGGAATCTATTTTAACTCCGGCGATACGGGATATTTCTACAGTTCAAAGTGGATTCGGTGGTTTACCGGTTTCAGAGGGAACTGACTATGCCAAACTGGAAAATGCACGTCAGCTTAAATCTAATGAATTCACTCTTAATTCCCGCTTAGGCTATTTAAGTTTAAATCAGCGATTGAGCAATGATGAAGTACTGGCGGTAGCTTTTCAATATACCCTTAACGGGCGGGTGTATCAGGTAGGAGAATTTGCCAATGATGGGGTAGATGCCAATACAGACGGGGGAATTGATGGTGTTAGGGTAAACCAGAACCTGGTTGTTAAGTTATTAAAAAGCACGGTAACCAATGTCAATGAGCCTATTTGGGATTTGATGATGAAAAATATTTACGGGCTGGGTGCATTCCAGTTGGAGCGCGATGATTTCAGGCTGAATATTCTTTATACAGATCCGCAACCCTTAAATTACATCACTGCTGCTGAAGGTGGCAATCTTCCATTGCCTGAAGATGTTGAACAAACCACCTTGCTCAGGGTATTTAATCTGGATAGGCTCAACACCAATAATGATCCGGTTAATGGAGGGGATGGTTTCTTTGATTATGTTCCGGGAGTAACGATAGATCCACAAAACGGACTTGTAATTTTCACCACTGTGGAGCCTTTTGGCGAGCATTTATTCGAAAAACTTGATAATACACCTAATACCGGAGGTGAAGATTACAACCTTCCGGAAACCTATAATCCCAATCAGGCAAAATATGTGTTCAGGGAATTATACACAACCACCAAAATTCAGGCTGAACAGGAAGCAGCCGAAAAAAATAAATTTCAGTTAAAGGGAAGATATAAATCTGCCAATGTAGAAGGGATTCCTATTGGGTTCAACCTTCCGCAGGGTTCGGTAACCGTTACTGCAGGAGGAAGGGTTTTACAAGAAGGGGTAGATTATGTCGTGAATTATCAACTGGGGAGGGTGCAAATTATAGATGATGCACTTTTAGCTTCCGATATTCCAATACAGATCAATACAGAGAACAATGCATTGTTCGGGCAGCAATCTAAGAGGTTTATGGGGGTTAACGTTGAACATTTATTCAGTGATAAATTCCTGGTAGGAGGTACCTTTTTAAGTCTTAAGGAGCGACCGCTCACCCAAAAAGCAAATTATGGGTACGAGCCTGTAAATAATTCCATATATGGAGTCAATGCGTCTTATAATACGGAAGTTCCATTTCTAACACGGCTTGTAAACAAACTTCCAAATATAGATACAGATGTTCCTTCAAATATATCAGTGAGAGGTGAATTTGCTTATTTGCAACCGGGAACTCCGCAGGTGAGTGATTTTGGCCAAAAAGCTACCACATATATTGATGATTTTGAATCTTCCCAAACATCAATTTCTATTAATAACCCTTTAGGCTGGGAGCTTTCAAGTGTGCCGCTGGGCTTTGGAGGAGAGCTTGCCAACGGCGATTTGGCAACCGGTTATAAACGCGCAAAAATGTGGTGGTACACCATAGACCCTATTTTTTACAGCAGCCGGCGACCGGATGGAATTTCAGATTCAGACCTCTCAAGTTATGCCTCCAGAAGGGTTTTTCTTGATGAAATATTCCCCAATACAGATGTTGTTCAGGGCCAACCACAGGTGGTTTTTACTATGGATGTCACCTATGATCCAACCGAAAGAGGCACCTATAATTACAATCCTTCCGCAGCAGGAGGAAATTCCTTAAATAATCCGAAGGAGAATTTCGGGGGAATATCAAGAGCGATCAGTTCCACCAATTTTGAACAATCCAATGTGGAATTTATTCAGTTTTGGGTGATGGATCCTTATATCTATCCGGAAAATGCCGGAAATTCCGGGGGGAAAATCACCTTTAACCTTGGGAATATTTCTGAAGATGTTTTAAAAGATGGGAGGAAGCAATATGAAAACGGTCTTCCACAGGATGGATCTACATTAAATACAATTAGTACTGCTTTTGGACGCGTGCCGGCAGACCAGTCTTTGATTTATGCGTTTAATTCGGATGGACAGGAAAGAATTAATCAGGATGTGGGATTTGATGGATTAAGTGATGCTGATGAGGCGCAGCAATTTCCTGATTTTGCAAACCAGAATGATCCTTCCGCAGATAATTATCAATACTTTTTAAATGCTACCGGAAGTATTGTGGACCGTTACCGGAATTATAATGGCACCGATGGTAACTCTCCTCCGGAATTGGGTGCTACAAACCGTGGTAACAGTACCCTTCCAACCACTGAAGATCTTAACAGGGATAATACGATGAATACCGTAAACAGCTATTTTGAATACGATATTGATATTTTTCCCGGTATGAATATCGATAACAGCCCTTACATTACAGATGTAAAAGAGAGTATGGCTCCGCTTCCAAATGGCCAGGAAATCCCCGTGAGATGGGTGCAATTTAAAGTGCCTATTTTTGAGCCTACCGGATCCAAGGGAGGAATAGCCGATTTCAGGTCAATTCGATTCATGCGTTTGGTATTGAGTGATTTTGAAAAACGTACAGTTTTGAGATTTGGGACCATGGATCTTGTTAGAGGGGATTACCGGAGGTATAACCGAAGCCTGGATCCCGAAAATCCGGGACAGCCTGTGCAGGAGGGAACTTTATTTGAAGTTTCTGCAGTGAATATAGAAGAGAATGAGAACCGTGAACCAATACCTTATGTGCTTCCTCCGGGGGTAAATAGGGAAGAGTTGTTTAATAACAATACAAATATCAGGCAGAACGAGCAATCTCTTTCTTTAAGAGTTTGCGGGCTGGAGCCACAGGATGCACGTGCCGTCTATAAGAATTTTCAGGTGGATATGCGTCAATATAAAAACCTCGAAATGTTCCTTCATGCCGAATCTTTGCTGAATCAAATTCAGCTTAAAGATGGACAATTGATCGCTTTTATTCGAATGGGAACCGATTTTACCGAGAATTATTATCAAATTGAGATCCCGCTTACCGCTACTATGTTTGGAGCGACTTCTCCAGAAGAGATATGGCCAGATTCCAACAGATTGTTGTTGTCCCTTGACCTTTTGCAAAAAGTAAAAACTAAGGTTTTAGGGGATCCCGCTTTCAGACCAACTGAGGTGAATTATTTTGATTCAGAACTAAACCCTGCAGATCCCGATGATCCATATCAAATAGGCCAGTTGCGCATAGGTGTAAAAGGGAACCCTAGTTTTGGGAATATCCGTTTATTGATGCTGGGGGTAAAAAATGGCTCCCCATCTAATACCGCTTCCGATATTTGTGGAGAGGTTTGGTTCAATGAACTTCGCTTAACCGATCTTGATAATGAAGGTGGCTGGGCCTCTATTTTAAATATGGATGCCAATGTTGCCGATTTTGCTACGGTTTCCGGAACAGGAAGAATTAGCACGATTGGTTTCGGAAGTTTGGAGCAGGGACCTAACCAGCGCAGCAGGGAAGATTTTCAGCAATATGATGTGGTTACCAATATAAATGCAGGGCAGTTGTTGCCTCAAAAATGGGGAATTAAAATACCGTTTAATTACAGCAGGGGAGAAGAGCTGGTTACTCCAAAATACGATCAGCAATACCTGGATCTGGAATTACAAGCCAGGCTTGATGGAATTACAGATGCTGCAGAAAAAGCCAAAGTAAAAGAACAATCGGAGATTTACACCAAAAGGCAAAGCGTGAATGTTATAGGCCTGAGAAAAGAACGCACCGGCGATAATAAACCGATGCCTTACGATATTGAGAATTTCACGATTTCTACTTCCTACAATCAAATAGATCATCGCGATTTTGAGATTGATGAATCTTTAAGTCAGAATGTTCGGGTGGGAGCAACGTATGATTATAATTTTGCACCACTTTCCATAGAGCCTTTAAAAAATGTTGCGGCATTGGACAGCAGTTTGTATTATCAAATATTCCAGGACATCAATATCAACCCATTGCCAAGTAATATTTCTTTTGGTTCTAATATTTTCAGACAATATAATGAGCAAAAATTCAGGGAACTGGATTTAACCGAGAATGACCTGGGAATTCCTACCTTATATCAGCGCAATTTCTTGTTTGATTGGCAATACCGGGTGAATTATAATTTAACAAAATCACTTCAGTTCAGTTTCAATGCTTCAAATAATCGGGTGATTCGAAATTATATCGACGAGGATAATTTTGTAGATAACAGCATTGGGATTTGGGATGAGTTTTTTGAGATTGGAACTCCCAATCAGCATTTTCAAACCTTACAGGTAAATTATGAATTGCCGCTTTCAAAGATCCCGGTCCTTGAGTTTGTGAAAGCGACCTATTCCTACACAGGAGATTTTCAATGGCAACGGGGATCGGAAGTTTTTAATAGCCTGGAAGGTATTCCTGATCTTGGGAATTCTGTTCAAAACTCCAGTGTTCACCAAATCAATGCTGGAATGGATATGCAAAAGTTGTATGATTATTTGAAACTTGTTCCCAGAAAAAACACTCCATCCGGCATTAAGCAACGCAGCGCAGCAGTGCCAACACTTGATCCAAAAACTCCTGAAAAACCTAAAACAGAACCAGAAGTAAGTCGTGGAGATAAAAGCTACAATACCATGATTGGAATTGTTACCGGAATTAAAAGACTTCAGGTGAATTACAGGGAAAACAAGGGGATCTTTTTGCCTGGATATACCCAGAGTATCGGGTTTATGGGCACTTTGCGTCCTACAGCCGGATTTACATTGGGAAGACAGCAGGATGTTCGTTCTCTTGCCGCTCGAAATGGCTGGTTAACTCTTTACCAGGAATTTAATCAACAGTATACCGCTGTGCAGAACAAGCAACTGGATTTTCAGGCCTCTATGAGTTTTATTCCAGATCTAACTATAGATCTTACAGCAGGAAGAATTTATTCAGAAACTTATTCTGAAAATTATAAGGTAGATCCTACTTCCCTTCAGTATCAATCACTAAGTCCTTATACTTTTGGGAATTTCAATATTTCCACTATTCTTATACGTTCTGCGTTTGATACCAATGACCAGGAGTTTTCAGAAACCTTTGAGAATTTCAGGGGAAATAGGTTGGAGGTTGCCCGCAGGCTTGCAACTGAGAATGGAAGGGATCCAAATATTGTAGATGAAGAAGGTTACCCAATTGGGTATGGAAAAAGCAATCAGGCGGTATTATTACCAGCGTTTTTAGCGGCTTATTCCGGGCAGAATGTTTCTTCGGTAAAACTTGGAGCTTTCCGAGATTTTCCGCTTCCTAACTGGGAAATAAAATATACAGGATTCATGAGAATGGACTGGTTTAAAAAGAATTTCAGAAGATTTTCGTTAAGTCATGGGTACAGGGCAGGATATACAATCAATCAATTTCAAACCAATCTGGATTATAATCCTCAAAATCCATTGGAATTGAATCAGTCCAACAATTTTAAAAACCGTATGCTTTTTTCCAATATCAATTTAACCGAAATGTTCAGCCCGTTAATGCGAATTGATCTGGAAACCAATGATGCGATACGGGTTTTAGCCGAAATTAGGAAAGACAGGGCATTATCGCTTAGTTTTGATAATAATTTACTAACCGAAATTAAAGGAAATGAATATATTTTAGGTTTGGGATATCGCTTAAAAGATTTGAAGATCGTCACCAATTTTGGAGGTCGGAGCCGGGTTATGAGCAGTGACTTAAACTTTAAAGCCGATGTTGCTTACCGAAAAAATATTAACATTATAAGATATCTCGATCTTGAAAGCAGTCAGGTTATAGCTGGGCAGGATCTTTGGGCGATCAATTTCACGGCAGATTATGCCTTGTCCAAGAATCTTACAGCATTGGTTTATTATGACCATACCTTCTCTGAATATGCAATATCTACAGCATTTCCTCAAACCACCATCAGGTCTGGAGTTACCCTTAGATATAATTTTGGAAATTAATGTCAGACTGCTTGACAAAAACCAATAATAAATTAACTTTGTCATCTTATAAAATAAAATCAGGAAATGAGCAAAACTCGATGCAAGCAGCGATGGGGATATGCGAATTACACCCGATAGCTCTGGAGACCAATAAAAAACAATAAATATCTGCATATGAATATTCCACAAGAATTAAAGTATACCAAAGATCACGAGTGGGTGAAAATTGACGGTGATGTAGCTACCGTTGGAGTTACAGATTTTGCCCAGGGAGAACTTGGCGATATCGTTTACGTTGAAGTAGAAACCGTAGGGGAAACCCTTGACCGTGAAGAGGTTTTTGGTACCGTTGAGGCGGTAAAAACCGTTTCCGATCTGTTTTTACCCCTTTCAGGAGAAGTGATTGAGTTTAACAACAGTCTTGAAGATACCCCTGAAAAAGTAAATTCTGATCCCTATGGTGAAGGCTGGATGGTGAAAATTAAAATAGCTGATGAAAGTGAAATCTCAGGGCTTATGAGTCCGGAGGATTATAAAGATCTAATTGGCGGCTAGAATAGCTTTACTTTTAGCGATTGTTTATACAATTGTGTTAACCTTAGCATCTCTAATTCAACTGGGCGATTTATCTGTGGGCGCATTTAGTCCTACAGATAAAATGCTTCATTTGGGAGCTAATTTCGTTCTGGCCTTGGTTTGGATGTTGTTTTATTTGCTGAAAATGGAACAAAAACAGAATTATATTTCCGCATTTATTGTAATTTCTGTTTTAGTTATATTTTTTGGTATGTTAATTGAGGTTTTACAAGGAGCCTTAACAACGTATCGTCAAGCAGATTGGGCAGATGTTTTGGCAAATAGCATTGGTGTTTTGATGGCTTTATTGTTAAGTATTTTCTTTCAGAAATTCTTAATTAAGCTAAAACACAAGTTTAATTTATTTTTATCAAAAAAATTTTTACATTAGCAACCCTTATTAATCATTAAAGAATTATGGAACCCAAGAAAAATCCAAAAGCCGATTTAACGAAAAGAAGTGTCCTCTTTCTGCAGTTGGGTCTAATTTTAGTCCTTTTAATAACCTATTTCGCTATTGAGTGGAAAACCTATGATAGAGAAGCAATAGATCAAGGCCAATTAGATCTGGGAGATCTGGATGATGAAGAAATCCCAATTACGGAATTGCTTAATACTCCACCACCACCACCGCCACCACCACCTGCGCCCGAAATTATTGAGGTTGTAGAGGATGAGGAAGAAGTAGAAGAAACTATTATTGAATCTACAGAGACCAATCAGGATGAGATCGTGGAAGTACGTGAGGTAGTTGAGGCTCCAGTTGAAGAAGAAATTGCTGATGTTCCTTTTGCCGTTATTGAAAATGTGCCAATTTTTCCAGGATGTGAAAACCTTCCAAACAATGATGCACGTAAAAAGTGTATGAGCGAGAAAGTTCAGGATTTTGTGAATAGAAAATTTAACACAGATCTTGGAAGCCAGTTAGGCCTAAGTGGTGTTAACAGGATCATCGTTCAATTTAAAATAGATAAAAACGGAAATATAACCGATGTTCGTTCCCGTGCTCCTCACCCAAGATTAGAGCAGGAAGCTGCAAGAGTGATCAACGCCTTGCCAAAAATGCAACCAGGTAAGCAGCGTGGAAAACCGGTAGGGGTTATGTACTCCTTACCTATTGTATTTCAGGTACAGGATTAACACAAATAAATAATATTGAAATTCCCAAATCGCCGGTCGGTTTGGGAATTTTTCTTTTTGGTCTTTTTTATGAAACATCAAAAAAATTGGTATCTTTCCGCTTGATGAACCCAATTGCATTACCCCTCCATCTATGAAGTATATTGGAAGCTTCCTTTTGTTTTTAATATTTTTTGCGGCCTGGTCTCAGGAGGAAATGTCCAAATTTGAAACCTACCCTGTTTTTTATGAATGTCAATCTGCTGAATTTCAGGATGCAGAATCTTGCTTTAAAAATACACTCCGAACTTTTATACTTCAAAATTTTCAAGTCCCTGAAAAGGTTTCAGAAGAAAATTATAAAGGAGAAATTTATGTTCTTTTCGAAGTTACCCGGGAAGGAAACTTCAAAGTGCTTTTTATTGACGCAATCTATTCAGAATTAAAAGAAGAAATTGAACGGGTTTTTGGAATGTTACCAAAAATTACACCTGCTACTTACAATACAAAGCCAACCTTTGTGCAATTCCGGATGCCGCTAAAGATCTCAATGAATCTAAATACAGCGATAGAAGTGAGTCCGGAAAGCCCTGTTTTACCAGGTGGCAATGATAGTTTGGTGGAAATGCCTAAAAATAGGAATGTTCTGGAGGAATATGATGCAATTGTTTCTAAGCCTTTTAGGAGCAATGTGAATTCCAGTAATTTAAATATTCCATTATCGCACGAAAGATACAGCAGGTTTGATGCGGAGATGAACAGAATTGGAACGAACAGCCACACTGCGACAAAACCTTTTTTATACAGCGATGTTGCAAAATATTATGATTTCGACCGGGAGCAACAAGAACTTCGGAAGAATACTGCTTCCTGGCTGGGTAAAAAAATATGGAATGAGCACCTGGTGACGTTTCAGGGAGAAAACTACTGGTTTACGGGGGATCTTGTGCTGGATTTGCAAATTGGAAAAGATTTTCAAAGTGATTTTGATTTTACTTACAACAATACCCGGGGAGCAATTTTTCAGGGAGGATTGGGTGATAATTTCAACTTTTACACCGTTGTTTTTGAAAGTCAGGGACGCTTCGCCGATTATTTTAACCAATATGCAGAAAGTGTAGCCCCTTTTGGAGGGAATCCGGCTATAATTCCGGGTAGGGGAATCGCCAAGGAATTCATGAACAACGGCTATGATTATCCGGTGGCGGAAGGTTATTTATCTTACAGTCCGGTGAAATTTTTTAATATTCAATTTGGACACGGGAAAAATTTTATTGGCGATGGATACCGTTCGCTTCTTTTCAGCGATGCGGCCAGCCCGTATCCTTATTTAAAGTTGAATACATCTTTTTGGAAATTAAAGTATACCAATACCTGGATGTCCCTTAGGGATGTTAGGGAAGAAGTAGCTGCAGAAGGTTCATACCGCACAAAATATATGGCAAACCATTACCTGAGCCTTAATCTAACCAAACGACTAAATATTGGGGTGTTTGAATCAGTAATTTGGCAAAATGATAATGGCCGTGGATTTGATGTTAATTACCTCAATCCTGTTATTTTTTACCGTTCCATAGAATTTTCTACAGGAGCCAGGGGTGGAAATGCACTCATTGGGATTACCGGAAAGTATAAACTTAGCGATCCTGTAAATATTTATGGACAATGGATCATCGATGAATTTTCTTCCGGGGATGTTTTTGGAGGAGACCAAAGTTGGAAAAATAAACTTGGTTTTCAGTTAGGTGTGAAATATTTTGATGCATTTAATATTCCAGATCTTTATCTACAGGCAGAGTACAATCAGGTGCGTCCTTACACTTATTCCCACAATTCTGTAGTGCTTAATTATGGGCACAACAATCAGTCTATGGCTCATCTATGGGGTTCAAATTTCAGGGAGTTTATAGCAATCGCGAGATACCGGCACAACCGATGGTACGGAAGCACAAAATTTATATTGGGCGAAAGAGGGTTTGATTTTAATACTGAAAAAGATGATGCCTATTACGGCGGCGGAATTTACAGAAGCGAACGGGACAGGCCATTTGAAAATGGAGTTAAAATAGGACAGGGAAATACAACCACTTCAATATTTACAGAAGCCGAAGCAGGATATATTGTTAACCCGGTAACGAACTTAAAAGTATTCAGTAGTTTGATTTTCAGAAATTTCGACCCTATGGAAAACACCTCTCAAAATTTTAAAAGCAATACCCTTTGGTTGAATATAGGTTTGAGAACCGATATTTTTAACTGGTACTTTGATAATTAACCCCAGCATTTGATATAATCCCAAAAAAATATTGAAATTCTCGCTTTTGCCTACCTTCTGTGCTTGTTGTGAAGCTATTGTTTTGTTCTTTCTTCTTTTGATGTAAAGTAGGTATTTTATCAAAAAACTTTAGGTGTATTGATAGTAATTTGGGAAAATATATTTTTTTGATTTCTAAACAAATACTTATTAGAGCGACATTCAGCAATATTTTAAAGTTAAAAAGAAGGATTTCAGCCTTTAAATTAACCATTTTAGCTTCTTGTTAAAACCTAATTATAAAGTATCTTTGCGCCAATTAAAAGAAATGCTTTTTTGAGTAATACAAGCGTACATATCCCTTCTGTATCAATACTTTCAGATTTTAAGGAACTCACTAAAATGCGACTTGCAATAAGTGTGGTTTTTTCTTCCGTAGCCGGATATTTTCTGGGTGCTGAAGTTGTTAATTTTGTTACGGTTTTATTGCTTGCAATAGGTGGATATTTTATGGTTGGAGCTTCCAATGCTTATAACCAGATAATTGAGCGGGATTTGGATGTCTTGATGGATCGAACAAAGAACCGTCCTATTCCTGCGGGAAGAATGTCTGTGAATACAGCATTTACAATCGCCAGCGTTTTTACTATTCTGGGATTGATAGTTCTTTATATCATAAATCCGAAAACAGCGATGTTTGGGGCAATAAGCATTTTTATTTATGTAAGTGTTTATACTCCATTAAAGACCAGAACACCCTTATCTGTTTTTGTGGGGGCTTTTCCCGGAGCAATTCCATTTATGCTGGGGTGGGTAGCAGCTACCAATGAATTTAACATAGAGGCTGGAACTTTGTTTATGATCCAATTCTTCTGGCAATTCCCGCATTTTTGGGCTATAGGATGGTGGCTGTATGACGATTACAAAAAAGGTGGATTCTTTATGCTTCCTACAGGAAAAAGGGATAAAGGAACCGCCATACAGATTATCCTTTACAGCATCTGGACAATTTTGGTTTCCCTTATTCCTGTTTTTGGAGTTACCGGGAAGCTTTATCTAACCCCTGTCTCCGGAGTTATTATTTTAATTCTTGGATTAGGGATGTTGTATTATGCTTTCGATTTGTATAAAAAGCGGGATGCCAAAGCGGCAAAAAAATTGATGTTTGCCAGCGTATCTTATATCACGCTGCTTCAAATAATATATGTATTAGATAAATTTATAAGAGGATGGATTTAACACAAGGAACAACAGAGGAAAAAATAGGACGGGCAAAAAAAATGATGCTTTGGTTTGGGATAGCAAGTATGGTGATGATGTTTGCGGGTTTAACCAGTGCTTATGTTGTAAGTAAAAGTAGGCCAGACTGGATTACAGATTTTCAACTTCCGGCATCCTTATATTGGAGTACTTTGGTAATTGTAATAAGTAGCTTGACTTTCATTCTTGCCAAAAAAAGCATTGCAGAAGGAAATAGAAAGAATGCAACATTCTCATTGCTCGCAACGCTTGGATTGGGGATAGCTTTTGTGATTTTGCAGTTGGAAGGTTTTTCTGAAATAATTTCATCAGGATATTATTTTACAGGAAGTGAAAGTACGGTCACCACATCCTTTATTTATGTGCTGGTTTTGGCTCACCTTGCCCATTTGGCAGCTGGTCTAATCGTTCTTTTGGTTGTAATTTATAACCATTTTAAACAACACTACAAACCGGGGCAAATGCTTGGAATAGAGCTGGGTGCGACCTTTTGGCACTTTCTTGATGTACTCTGGGTTTACCTGTTTGTGTTTTTATATTTCTTTAGATAATAAATTTACGTATTTTTGGCCATCAAATAAATTCAATATCTCCATATGGAAGCTTCTGTTATTAGAACAGGTACCGAGGGTAAAACCTGGGGCGGTGGAAATGAACCGTTAAAAGCCAGTTACGGCAAAATGATGATGTGGTTTTTCATCGTTTCCGATGCACTTACATTTTCCGGATTCCTGGCGGCCTACGGTTTTTCAAGGTTTAAGTTTGTGGACTCCTGGCCTATCGCCGATGAAGTCTTTAATCACTTCCCGTTTTTACATGGAGTAGATGCTCCAATGTATTATGTAGCTTTAATGACATTTGTTCTTATTTTCTCTTCTGTAACCATGGTGTTGGCAGTAGATGCAGGGCATCAGATGCAGAAAGGAAAAGTTACTTTTTATATGGGGCTAACAATTATAGGAGGATTGATATTCCTTGGTTCACAGGCCTGGGAGTGGAAAAATTTCATAAAAGGTGAATATGGTGCAGTTACAACAACAGGAGGTAATATTCTTCAATTTGTAAATGCGGAAGGAGAACGGGTATCGATTAGCGATGTTGCTGTTCCAATAGCATCAGATAGGGTTGCAATGGGAAGTAGCTCTGGAATCTGGTTTAGTGAAGGAGCGTCTTTGCCCACCGTTTCTCTGGAGGAAGTAAAATCAGGTTTTCTTGCAAATGATAACCTGTTGGTCCGTACCCAATTACTTGATGAGAACGGTCATAAAACAATTCTTTCCAGGGAGGAATCCATTCAGAAATTAAACCTTGAAGGGAAAGGAATTGTGGAAGGTGCAAACCTGAGACAAAATGAATATGGAGTTCCATTATTTGCCGATTTCTTTTTCTTTATTACTGGTTTTCACGGTTTTCACGTATTAACGGGCGTACTTATAAATATTATAATATTCTTTAATATTATCCTTGGAACTTATGAGCGAAGAGGAAATTATGAAATGGTGGAAAAAGTTGGATTATACTGGCACTTTGTAGATTTGGTGTGGGTATTCGTATTTACTTTCTTTTATCTGGTATAATTCTGAAAAATTAAAAAATGGCACATAGTACTACACAAACTCACGAATCTAATACCAAAAAAATTTGGTATGTTTTTATATTGCTATCAGTAGTTACCCTTGTAGAGGTTATCCTGGGGATTATAAGACCTGCTTTTTTAATAGAAAATGATTTTTTAAGCATGAAATTGCTTAACTGGATCTTTATAATCCTAACATTATATAAGGCATATTATATCGCATGGTCCTTTATGCACCTGGAAGGTGAAACTAAAGGCCTTAGACGTTCAATTGTATGGACCTCAGTATTCTTAATTAGTTACCTTATGTTTATCTTATTAACAGAAGGTGATTACATTTTCGAGGTTTTTAAAAACAATCATGTAGCCTGGGACTTTTAAAAGTTAAAAATTCTTGAAAAGACGGTTTTTAAAAACCGTCTTTTTACTTTTGTAATTCATAATTACGGTGTCCCCATGAAGAAGTTTCTTGTGCTTGGCGTATTGTTTTTACTGCCAATTTTTGCTTATCTGTTTTTTTCTTCCGGTGTAAATCACTTTGCTAAACTCCCTATTTTAACCAATCAGGTTAAAGATGTAAATCAATTTAATACCAATCAGGATTCCGCTGTTTCCTTTCAGGATAAAATCAGTATCGTTGCTTTTTTTGGAAATGACCCGGAGGATCTAAAAGGGAATACTTTTAATCTTGATCAAAAGATCCTTGAGAAGTTCTATCAATTCAAAGATTTCCAATTTGTAATTGTTTTACCTGAAGATGCCCGGCCACAGACTCAAAAGTTTATAAGTGATTTTTCTGCGGTTACCAACTCCGATTACTGGAAAATGGTATATGGAACTCCTTCACAGGTGAGTGAGGTTTTTAATAGTTTTAAAACTGATCTTCAGCTGGATAAAAATCTCCAGACCCCATATGTTTTTATAATTGATAAAGATAAAAACCTTCGGGGACGTGATGATGATGAAGATAAAGGAATGCTTTATGGGTATGATTCCAGGTCTGTTTCTGAACTCAATAATAAAATGAATGATGATGTAAAGGTTATCCTGGCAGAGTATAGGTTAGCCCTTAAAAAGTATAATAAAGAAGAGGAAGAGTAGCTATGAAAAATTCATCCTATATAGGGATTTCGCTAATCATACTTATTTTTGGAATTATTTTTATTCCAAAAATACTTGACCGTATAGGAAGCGAGGAGATCATAAAATCTGACAGGCTTAATGTGCAAACCAAAAAAGGAGATCCTTCAGAAGTTGCATATATTATTCAGTATGAAGAAAAAAAGCAGGTTCCAGAATTCGAATTTATAAATCAGGATGGCGATACTATCACAGATAAGGATTATTTAGGAAAGGTATATGTGATAGAGTTCTTTTTTACAACCTGTCCTTCCATTTGTCCAATTATGAATGAGAATCTTATCTCGGTTCAAAATGAAATCGATAATGAGGAAGATTTTGGAATTGTTTCCATTACTATTGATCCAGAACATGACACTCCTGAAGTTTTAAAGGAATATGCTGAAAATTACGGGGTGACAAATCCCAATTGGAATTTCCTTACCGGGGATAGAAACAAAATTTATGAAATGGCGAATAGCGGATTTGGCATTTTTGCCGATGAAGATGAAACCGTTCCCGGTGGCTTTGCACACTCCGGGCTTTTCGCTCTTATTGACAAAGAAGGTTATGTGCGTTCCAGACTTGATAAGTTTGGAAATCCAATAATCTATTATCGTGGATCTGTTGAGCGTAACAAGTCTATAGTGGAAGGAGAAGAGGAGCCGGAAATAGATATTCTTATCGAGGATATTAATAAACTACTTTAAGCAACATGGGTGTAGCAAAAATTGATAAAATTGCCATCCCGGCAATAATTACCATTTCCGTGGTAGTTCCTGTCCTGGTTTTGATATTGATGTATCTTCCTGAGCGTTATAATATTTTTGGAACTCAGTCCGGCACGTTTCCGTTTTTCCACGCGGTTTTAAATGGTTCAACAGCATTATTACTTTTATTTGGATATTTTTTCCAGTCTATAGAGGAGTACAAGTGGCATCGGAATTTTATGATCACGGCCTTTCTGCTTTCTGCTATATTTCTGGTGAGTTATGTGATTTCAAAAATAAGCAATGAGCCCGTTCCCTATGGAGGAGAAGGAGCTTTGAGATATATTTATTTCTTTATTTTAATCACACATATCGCTCTTTCCGCTATTATTGTTCCCCTGGTCTTGTTTACTATGTATCACGGTTTAACCGCGCAATATGAAAAACACGCAAAAATAGCCCGATGGACCTTCCCAATTTGGTTATATGTTGCCGTTACCGGAGTGCTGGTTTATTTATTTATGTTGCCATATTATTAAAAAGCATGTTTTTCTTCTTCTGAAAATTGGCTAAATTTGAAGAAAGGAAGGAATTTGATTTATGAGTTATATGAAATTGAAAATAATTTTTATTAGCATAGCTTTGATCTTACTGCCCGCATTGGTAACCGCCCAGTGCGCGATGTGCCGCGCAGTGCTGGAAAGCGAAGGTTCTGAAGCTACTGCCCAGGGGATTAATGATGGGATTGTATATTTAATGATATTTCCATACGTGCTTATTGGGGGAATTGCATTTTTTATATATCGTTCCTTTAAAAAGAAAAAACCTTCCAATTCTTAAAAAAATACCATTATTAACTTGATAATATGGTTGATCGCTTTGATAGGATCTTTTAAAACTACTCAAATTATTTTCCTGTTTTTCCCCTGAACTTATAGTAAACCCTGAATGTTTCTTAATATTCAGTTAAATTTTAACTTTTTTCTAACATGTTATTCTGTAACAATTTTTGATTTCATAGGTCTTATGTCTATGCTGTTCTGAAATTTCATAATTTAGAATAGCTATAATTTTTGCATTATGATCGAAATTAAAGACCTGCACAAATCCTATAAAATGGGAAGCAATTCCATTTATGTTTTGAAAGGCATAAATTTCAGTGTGGCCGAGGGTGAGCTGGTTGCTATTATGGGTTCTTCAGGTTCAGGTAAATCAACCTTGCTCAATATATTGGGTATGCTGGATGAGGCCGATCAAGGTTCTTATACCCTGGACGGACTTCCTATTAAGAATTTGAATGAAAAAATTGCAGCCCGCTATCGGAACAAATTTCTGGGCTTTGTATTTCAGTCTTTTAATTTAATCAATTACAAAAGCGCATTGGATAATGTGGCTTTACCCCTTTATTATCAGGGCGTAAAGCGTGGAGAGCGAATGGATATAGCAATGAGTTATCTTGAAAAAGTTGGACTTGCAAACTGGGCTTCCCATTTGCCTAACGAGCTTTCCGGAGGTCAGAAACAAAGAGTTGCGATTGCCCGGGCGCTGGCATCAAACCCAAAAGTTTTACTTGCCGATGAGCCTACAGGAGCCTTGGACACCAAAACTTCCTATGAAGTGATGGATTTGATCCAGGGAATTAATGATGAGGGGAGAACGGTTCTTGTGGTAACCCATGAACACGATATTGCCCAAATGACCAAACGCATTGTAAATCTCAAGGATGGTTTAATTATAGATGACGCAAAGGTAAATCAAGTAAGAGCTTTAAGCAATGTTTGATATAGAACGCTGGCAGGAGATTTTTGAAACCATCAGCAAGAATAAGCTGAGGACTTTTCTAACCGGTTTATCCGTTGCTTCAGGTATTTTTATTTTGGTAATCCTTCTGGGAATAGGAGAAGGAATGCAAAATGGGATTTCCAAACAGTTTGAACGGAATGCTGCCAATATCCTGTATGTTTTTACAGGAGTTACTTCCAAGGAATACAAAGGACTTAATCCCGGCAGGCAGATCGTGATGAAAAATGACGATTATAGCTACATCAGTTCTAAATATCAGGATGAGCTCGAATATAAATCTTCTATCTTCAGGATCTGGAGCGGACTCATAACTTTTAAAAACGAATCTGGTGCATACAGGGTAGAAGGGGTATGGCCAGACTATCAGTTTTTGGAAAATGCTGGAATGACGGAAGGGAGATATATCAATTATAAAGATCAGGAAAATTTTGAAAAGGTTGTTGTCATTAGTAAAAAAATAAAATCAGATCTGTTTAAAAACGGGGAAAACCCAATTGGAGAATATATCCGAATTAGCAATATCAACTTTAAGGTAATTGGTGTTTATACAGATCCGGGAGGAGAACGGGAAGAAACCCGGGTATTTTTACCCATATCTACTGCTCAGCGTGTATTTGGCGGAGCTAATAATATTAGAAACCTATCCTTCACCTTAGAAAAAAAAGACAATTTTGAAGAAGCCCTTGCAGAATCTGAACGGTTTACGGAAGAAGTTTCTTCTTACCTAAAAGAAAAACACATTATAGCTCCGGATGATACTAGTGCCATAAATATCAATAATACACTGGAAGATGCCAAAAGATTTTATGATCTTATAAATATGATCAAGTTCTTTTTTTGGGGCGTAGGTATTTGTACGATCATCGCGGGAGTGGTTGGAGTTAGCAATATTATGCTGATTATAGTCAAGGAACGAACCAAAGAGATTGGAATTAGAAAAGCCCTTGGGGCCGAACCTCTTGCTATTATAATTATGATTCTTCATGAATCTATTTTTATAACGACAATAGCCGGATTTACTGGCCTTATTTTTAGTCTTGCACTTCTGGAGTTTGTAGGGCCCATGATAGAAACCGAATATATAACTAACCCCTCCATCAATTTTAGTGTCGCTATTTCCACTGTTTTTATATTGATAATAGCCGGTGCAATAGCTGGATTTTTCCCGGCCTGGAGAGCAGCACGAATTAAAGCAATTGAAGCTTTAAGAGACGAATAACATGTTTAACAGAGATAACTGGAGCGAAATAATAGAAGCCCTGACCACAAATTGGTTTAGGACACTGCTCACTTCCTTTGGAGTGCTATGGGGAATATTTATTCTGGTTATTCTTTTGGCGGCAGGAAAAGGGCTTGAGAACGGTGTGAAGCAAGGTTTTGGAGGTATGGCCACGAATTCGATGTTCATGTGGTCACAAACCCCTTCAAAACCCTATAAAGGTTTGCCAAAGGGAAGACGTTATAATTTCAAAACCGGGGATGTTGCAGCAATTCGACAAAATGTTCCCAACCTAAGATTTGTATCTCCAAGAAATCAACTGGGTGGTTTTGGTGGAGCAAATAATGTGGTGCGGGGATTAAAAACAGGAGCATTCAACGTATATGGGGATTACCCGGAGATCATTCAGCAGGAACCCATGGACATAACTTCAGGTAGGTTCATCAATTATTCAGATATCAAGGATAAGCGGAAAGTGGCGATTATTGGAGAAGGTGTTCGAAATGACATGTATCAACCCGGAGAAGAGGTAATAGGAAGTTATCTCAAAATTAATGGGGTGAACTTTATGGTGATAGGAACCTATAAAAAGAAAGGCAATAATAACGGAGATGCGGAAGAAGCCCAAAAACAGATATTCGTTCCCTTTACAGCCTTTTCCCAGGCATTTAATAGAGGGGATAACGTGGGGTGGATGGCGATTACCGCCAATGATGAATCGACTATAACGGAGCTTAAAAGTCAGGTTTTTGATATTATCAAATCAAATCATTCCATTCATCCTGAGGATGACCGTGCCATTGGTAATTTTGATTTACATGAAGAGTACAGTAAAATAAACGGTTTGTTCGTCGCTTTAAAAGCAGTGGCTTATTTCGTTGGGATTCTGGTATTGCTTTCAGGAATAATTGGAATTAGCAACATCATGCTTATCGTGGTAAAGGAGCGCACCAATGAGATAGGAATACGGCGGGCGCTGGGAGCAACTCCGTGGGCAATTCGCGGACAAATTTTGATGGAATCTATCTTCCTGACCATAATTTCAGGGATGGCGGGAATTGCCCTTGCAACAGGAATAATAGCGCTAATCAATAATCAATTAGATGGAATGGATACTTCAGAAATGATGTTTGCAAATCCCAGTGTAGATCTGGGAGTGGTAATTACCGCACTTACAATTTTAATAATATCGGGTTTACTGGCAGGATTAATACCGGCACAAAATGCTATAAAGATCCAGCCGGTAGATGCTTTAAGAACGGAATAAATAAATAGATTAACTCAATTCAAAGATGAAAAAAACTGTCACTGTCGTCATACTTTTGGTAATTGCGATAACCTTCGTGGGGGCGTTGTATTACCTCTATCAGAAAAATCAGGAAAATCCTGTTGTATATGCAACAGAAACTCCTTCAAGGCAAACCATAATCAAGAAAACCGTAGCTACAGGAAGCATAGTTCCCAGGGAAGAGGTATTGATTAAACCGAATATTTCAGGAATTATAGATGAGATCTATATCGAAGCGGGGCAAAAGATAAAGGCAGGGGATCTTATTGCAAAAATACGGGTAATTCCGAATGTTTCTACCCTACAAAGTGCAAAGGATGCCGTTGCCACTGCAAAAATAAATCTTGATAATGAGAAGAAGATGTTTGATCGTCAAAAAACCTTATTTGACAAGGGGGTTATTTCTGTAAATGATTTTGATAATGTTCAGGTATCCTACCAGAGGGCTCAGCAAAATTACAAATCGGCGCAACAAAATTTTGAAATTGTACGCACGGGGACAACAAGTGGACTGGGAACTGCCGCAAATACGTTAATTCGTTCTACTATTGATGGAATGGTGTTGGATGTTCCGGTGAAAACAGGAAATCAGGTAATTGAAAGCAATAACTTTAATGATGGTACCACCATAGCTACTCTCGCCGATGTCAATAAAATGATCTTTGAAGGAAAAGTTGATGAAAGCGAAGTTGGGAAGATACGGGAAGACCTTCCGTTGGAAATTACCGTTGGCGCTATAGAAAATAAGACCTTTAATGCGGTTTTAGATTACATCGCGCCAAAAGGGGTAAGTGAAAATGGCGCTATTCAGTTTGATATTAAAGGCACTTTAAATAAATCGGATACTACTTTTATCCGTGCCGGGTTAAGCGCGAATGCTTCTATTATTCTTGAGAGGGTAAATGATGCCCTGGCAATTAAAGAAGCCTTGGTACAGTTTGATCCCAAAACTCAAAAACCTTTTGTGGAAGTAGAATCAGGAAACCAGGAGTTTGTTAGAAAAGAAATTAAGCTGGGAGTAAGTGATGGTATTTATGTTCAGGTTTTGGAAGGAATTTCTGAGGATGATAAAATCAAAATCTGGAACCAGATTAAGCCTTCTCCATCTTTTTCTGCAAACTAATCTGTAACAACTTCCCAATTTGTTAGACATGTATTTTACAAGCACAATTATGAAAAAAATAATATTTTTAGCCTGTTTTCTTTTTATAGGTATTTATACCCAAGCTCAGGAAAAGCGATGGACACTTCAGGAATGTGTTGCTTATGCCCTGGAAAATAATATTTCGGTAAAACAATCGGAACTGGATGTGGAAGCTTCAGCAATTGACAGATCTGATGCTATTGGTAATTTTATACCATCCCTGAGCTCCCAAATGAGTCTTACCAGCAACAGCGGTTTAAGTATCAATCCAACCACTAACCGTTTTGAAAGTACTCGTTTTACCTCTTTTTCAGGTAGTGCCACCACAGCCTTAACTGTTTTTGACGGGCTTAGGAATTACAGGCAGTTTCAGCGATCTAAACTTGCCCAACTGGCAAGTGAGTATTCCCTGGAGTTGATGAAGGATGATATTGC
This sequence comes from Gillisia xinjiangensis, assembly GCF_046298265.1. NCBI lineage: Bacteria > Pseudomonadati > Bacteroidota > Flavobacteriia > Flavobacteriales > Flavobacteriaceae > Gillisia > Gillisia xinjiangensis. The sequence goes on from NZ_JBKAHK010000002.1 coordinate 854,016, forward strand.
CCTTTTTGTTGCAAACTCCTATTTACAGGTGCTTTTTAATAAACAAAGCCTGGTAGTTTTGATCTCTCAAAATATGGTTACCAATGAACAGCTGGAAAGAACAAGGGAGCTTGTAGACGCAGGTGTACTTCCATCCGGAGATCTTCTGGAAATTGAAGCCACCAGTGCCAATGAGTTGCAACGTATCGTGGTAGCTGAAAACAATATAAAAATATCCCTGATCAGTTTAGCGCAAACGCTTCTGATAAAGGATTATGAAAACTTTGATATCGCTGAAGATGATTATGATGTTTTTGGAGCAGAAATCCTTACAAGAACTCCTTCAGAAATAATTGAAAGAGCAAAGGAAGAACGCTTTGAAATAAAAGTAGCAGAGGAAAACAAAAAGATTGCCGTAAAAGATGTTGAAATAGCCAAAGGTGCATATTGGCCGACAATTAACGCATTTTTTAATTACAATACCAGGTATGCTGATAATGATCCGTTCAGCCGGGATTTCACCACCCAGTTATATGAGAATGATGGAACTACTTATGGTTTGCAATTGAATATTCCTGTTTTAAACGGATTTGCTGTTAGAAATCAGGTAAAACGAAATAAGATTAATGTTGAACGTGCCGAATATCGTTTGGAACAGGCAGAACTGGATCTCGAGGCTAATGTTTATCAGGCTTACGTAGATGCTCAGGGAGCTTTCAGGTCTTACGAAGCTGCCCTGGTGGCATTGAATGCCCAGGAGCAGGCTAATTCCTATGCTACAGAAAGATTTGACGTGGGTTTAACCAATGCTTTCGAATTTAGTCAGGCAAAATTAAGGCTTGAAAATGCACAAACAGAGGTGGTAAGAACCAAATACGATTATATATTTAAATTAAAAGTGATCGAGTTATACTTCGGGATTCCGGTAACCGATCTTAAATTTTAGGACATGAAGAAAAAAACACTCATTATTATTGGTGTTATCGCAGTTGCGCTTATTGTAGTACTTATAGCAGGAAAAAAAGCAGGATGGTTTGGAGCATCTGGAAATATTAAGGACGTAGAGATCACTAAGATTGAACCCATCCAAATTGTTGAAACCGTTTCGGCTACCGGAAAGATTCAGCCAGAGCTTGAGGTTAAACTTTCTTCTGAAGTTTCCGGAGAGATTATTGAGCTTCCTGTGGTGGAAGGTCAGTTGGTTGAAAAGGGAGATTTACTGGTGCGCATCAATCCTGATATTTACCAGTCCAGTTTACTTCGTTCCCGGGCTGGATTGCAAAATGTTCGTGCAAATTATGCTCAGTCGGAAGCGAATTTAAAGGAAGCAAAGGCCAATTATGACCGGAATAAAACCCTTTTTGAAAGAGGAGTGATCTCGAAGGCAGAATGGGATCGTGCTGTTGCAGCTTTTGAAGTTGCCGAGGCTGCTAAAAATGCAGCATTTTACAGTATGCAAAGTGCCTCAGCCACCGTGACTGAAGCTACCGATAATCTTGCCCGAACCAGTATTTTCTCACCTATGCGTGGGACTATTTCAAAACTGGCAGTAGAATTAGGCGAAAGAGTGGTAGGGACCCAACAAATGGCAGGAACCGAGATCATGAGGGTGGCGAATTTAGCCAATATGGAAGTGGAAGTGGATGTAAATGAAAATGACATTGTAAAAGTATCTGTAAACGATTCTACCATTGTGGAAGTAGATGCCTATTTAAAAAGAGAATTCAAAGGAGTTGTTACCGAAATCTCTAATTCTGCCATAGAAGGATTAACTGCAGATCAGGTTACAAACTTCAAGGTGAAGGTGAAAATCCTTAAAAGTTCCTATGAAGATCTACTGGAAGGAAAGCCGGAAAATTATTCACCCTTCAGGCCAGGAATGACTGCAACAGTGGATATAATTACCAGAAAAAAGGACAATGTTATTGGTGTACCTATTAGTGCTATTGTGATTAAGAATGACACAACTTCAACTCCCGGAAAGAAACCGGCAGATGCTTTGACCGATAAAAAATTTGAAACAGTTTTTGTAAAGGATGGAAATCAGGCTAAATTGCGGGTTGTTACCACTGGGATCCAGGATAATAGAAATATAGAAATAGTATCCGGTTTAAAAGAAGGGGAAACCGTGATCACCGGACCCTATAACACCGTAACCAAGAGTTTAAAAGACGGGGATGAAGTACAGGTTGGTACGGAAAAAACACCCCCTTCAGAATAAAATAAAAAAGATTTGAATATACTTTGTATAGAAACCGCCTCCACGAATTGTTCTGTTGCACTTGCTAAGAATGGAAACTTGTTTGCCTTAAAGGAAGATTACAGCAATGGGTTCTCCCATGCGGAAAGGCTTCATATTTTCATTCGGGATATTTTGGCCGAAAATGATATGCAACTATCAAACCTTGATGCAATTGCTGTTAGTAAAGGCCCGGGTTCCTATACAGGACTGAGAATTGGAGTATCTGCAGCCAAAGGATTATGCTTCTCTCTTGGGATCCCACTTATCTCAGTTTCCACTTTAACAGCGTTGGCCTATCAGGTAAAGGAAAAAGTTTTGGTTATTCCTATGCTCGATGCCAGGAGAATGGAAGTGTATACCGCTGTTTTTGATAATGAACGGGAACAGATATTGAAAACGAGCGCAATGATCCTTGACGAAAATTCCTATTTTGAATATTTAGAAAAAGGACCTGTGTATTTTATAGGGAGTGGAGTGACAAAATTCAACGAGATATGCAAGCATCCCAACGCTATTTTTGTTGAAGGAAAACTTCCATCGGCAAAAGAAATGGTTGATTTGGCTATATATAAATACAAAATAAGCGACTTTGAAGATGTCGCTTATTTTGAACCTTACTATTTAAAAGATTTTATGGCCGGATAGGTTTATGTTTATTTCCCCGTATTTTCATTGATTTCTTTTGCATCTTTAGAATGATTAAAAAAATGCACATCCCGTTGAGGGAAAGGAATTCCAATTCCGGCGGCTTCCAGCCTGAATTTTGCTTCTTCAATAGTAAACCAGTGGCATCCCCAGTAGTTTTCATTTAAAGCCCAGAATCTTAACGAAAGATTTACAGAGCTGTCCGCAAGTTCGGCTACTACAACCTGTGGTTCCGGATCTTCCATGATTCCTTCCTGTTCTTTCATCAGGTTTATTAAGATCTCTTTAGCTTGCTTAATATTGCTGTCATAGGATATTCCAATGGTAATAGAATCTTTACGTTTCCCTTCAACCGTATAATTTATAATTTCATTATTGGTTAAATCTCCATTTGGGATAATGGCAAGTTGGTTTCCAAAGGTATTGAGATAAGTGTAAAAAAGAGAAGTTTCTTTTACCGTTCCCGATACATCTCCAACTTCAATCCAGTCGCCTATTTTAAAGGGCTTTAATATTATAATTAGTACACCCCCGGCAAAGTTGGCTAATGAACCCTGTAAGGCAAGTCCAATTGCAAGTCCGGCGGCACCAACAACTGCGATAAGCGAGGTTGTTTGTACCCCAAGCTTCCCGATAACGACAATAAATAAGAGGACTTTTAAAGTCCAGTTTATCAAAGTGAGAATGAAGTTTTCCAGAGTTATATCATAATCTTTTTTCTGAAAAATTTTACGGGTATAACGCAATATGAGTTTAATGATCCAAAGACCAAATACTAATATTAAAATGGCAGCAATAAGGCTGGGTAAATAGTCTATAAGTTTTGAAAGATAATTATTGGCAAGTTCACTCCAATTGTCTATTTGATCCATAATTTTTAAATTTTCACAAAGGGAAGATTTTTAGTAAAAATATCGGAATAAATTTTGTTTAAATTTTGTTAAATAATTATTTTTAAGAGTACAATGTAGTCAAAAAAAATTAGGATATTTGGGACGAGAAATCTGAATCCCACCAAAGAATTGAATCCCTGAAAATTCATTGATTTTTTTGAAATAAAAAGACTCCCTTTTATAGAGAGAGCCTTGGATTTGCTTCGTGAAAAAAATTAAGTTAACTCAAAGGTGATTTTGAGGATTACTCTAAACTCGGTGATGTTTTCACCGGTAACCATCGCCTTTTGTTCCTTTACATAAACCGATTTAATATTTTTTATGGTTTTGGAAGCGCTTTTTACAGCATTTCTAGTGGCTTCTTCCCAACTATCTTCAGAAGTTGCAATAACTTCAATTACTTTAAATATGGACATATTAATTTTTTGTTTTTGTGAGTATTAAAAATTTCAATAGTAAGATACGAAAATTTTAATTTCTCCAGTGCTATTAATTTTGAAATAGCCTACCCGTCTTTTCTTTCTGGCCCGCCCGTCCCGTTCGGGCAGGATTTCATCAATATTCTTGAAATTGATTCCTTTAAAATAGGTCGCTTGATAAAGTCAAAAGGTTTGATTTGGGGGGCTTTAATAGGCTCTGTTAAATGATCTTTCTTCTTAAAGTTTTAATAACTTTGGAAAGTCTTTTTTTATAATTTAAATAAGAACTTTTGTAGGCATGTAAAGGCATTATGGAAAACATTTATATCTTGATGTTGATTGCTTTATTTGCCCTGGCAATTATTGACCTGGTGGTAGGTGTAAGCAATGATGCAGTAAACTTTTTAAATTCTGCCATAGGCTCCAAAGTTGTACCTCTTCGAACAATTCTTATCATTGCCAGCATAGGGGTGGCGGTAGGAGCGGTTTTCTCCAGCGGACTTATGGAGGTTGCCCGGGAAGGAATATTTATCCCTGGGAAATTTCACTTTGAGGAGATCATGATCATCTTTCTGGCGGTTATGATCGCAGATGTTATTCTATTGGATTTTTTCAATTCGTTGGGTCTTCCAACATCAACAACGGTTTCAATTGTTTTTGAATTGCTTGGAGCTGCGGTATTTGTTGCGCTTATAAAAATATATTATTCTACCGGAGATTATGAAACCTTATTTACATTTATAAACACTTCAAAAGCAACCCAAATAATTTTTGGTATAATGCTCTCTATCGTTATTGCTTTTGCGCTTGGGTCAATGGTTCAATATTTTTCCAGGTTGATCTTTACTTTCCAATACGAAAAAAAAATAAAATATGCTGGAGCCATATTTGGAGGGCTTTCATTTACTGCCTTGTTTTATTTTATTTTAATGAAAGGGATTTCAAGTATTTCTTTCATTCCTCCAGGTTTTCTGAATGATGTAAAAAATAATTCCCTTGTTATTGTGATCTCCGGTTTTTTCCTTTTTACAGGGATATGCCATTTAGCAATTGCAACTTTTAAGGTAAATATCCTTAAAACAATTGTTGTAATTGGAACTTTTGCCCTGGCACTAGCATTTGCTGGAAATGATCTGGTAAATTTTATTGGTGTGCCTATTGCGGCCTGGCAGTCCTATGAAATCTGGCATGCTGCTTATTTGGCTACCGGAGAATTGCCATCGCAGTTATTGATGAGCGGATTATCTGAAGAGGTAAGTACCCCCATCCTGTTTTTAATTCTTGCAGGTCTGGTTATGGTTACAACCCTTTGGTTTTCTAAAAAAGCTATGCGGGTTACACAAACCGAAATAAAACTTGGCAGGCAGGAGTTTGGAGATGAACGTTTTGCGCCCAATTTTTTTTCCCGTGGCATCGTTCGGTACTTTATTGTTATTGGCAATGTTTTCGAATTCCTTATCCCGGATTCTTTATCGCATAAAATGAGTTCCAAATTTAAAAAAGAAGAGATACTTGTCGGTGAAAGAGGTCTTGAAATACCATCCTTTGATCTTGTGCGGGCGTCCGTAAATCTTGTTGTGGCCAGTGTTTTGATTTCCCTGGCAACAAATTTAAAATTACCATTATCTACCACCTATGTTACTTTTATGGTAGCTATGGGGACTTCTTTTGCCGATGGTGCCTGGGACAGGGATAGCGCTGTGTTTAGGGTAGCGGGTGTTTTAAATGTAATAGGTGGGTGGTTTGTTACCGCCTTTAGCGCATTTTTAGTGGCAGCACTTTTTGCCGCCATCATTTACTTTGGGGGGATTATAGCCATTGCTTTCCTTGTATTGCTTGCAGTGATCCTGATTGTTCGGAGTTATGTAGTGCATTCCAGGAAACTGAAACAACAAAAGAAACAAAAGCGTTTTAAACATAGCGATATAGTCACGATTAACGAGATCACTATTGAATCTTCTCAAAATATTTCCAGTGTGATAGGCGGAATTAATAAAATGTACACCAAAACCGTTGATAGCCTTGGATTACACGATTTAAATAAACTAAAAAAGAACAATAAAGGAATAGAAAAACTGGAAGCAGAGATTGATGAGTTAAAGGGGAATATTTTTTATTTTATCAAATCTCTGGACGATGAGTCTGTGGAAGCAGGTAAATTCTACATCCTTATTTTAGACCATTTACAGGATATGGTGCAATCCATTGGTTTTATAACACGAAACAGTTATAATCATGTCCACAACAATCACAAAAACCTGAAATTCAATCAAACCCGCGATCTTAAAGCTATAAACAACAAAATGCAGATGTTGTTTGATGATATTAAACTTATTTTTGATTCTCACAGATTCAGCAATATTGATAAGGTAATTGCTGAAAAACGAGTATTGCTTGAAAATATTTCAGAGTTAATTGAGCGGCAAATAGAGCGAATCCGGACTACGGAAACCAGCCCGAAAAACTCTAAATTATATTTCGGGTTATTGCTGGAAACAAAAGATTTGATTAGCTCTACGATGAGTTTGCTTCAGCTTTTTCAGGAATTTCATAAAGAAGCGAAGCAAACAATCTATTGATTTTTTAAATCTCTATCGGATGGAAACTATACCGGAGATTTCCGAGTAAATAATTTCCTGAAATTAATTATCCATTAACCGCTTCAACGTAATCCACTTTCCCCTGAAGCATATCGCGCATCATGGTTTCGATCCCATTTTTTAAGGTTGCAGTGGAGGAAGGGCATCCGCTACAGGCTCCCTGTAATATTACCTTTACTGTTTTAGTTTCCGGGTTGTAGGAATCGAAGGTGATATTTCCACCATCGCTGGCTACTGCCGGCTTAATGTATTCATCTAAAATGTCTATAACCTGCAAAGACACTTCATCCAAATCCCTGGAATTCGATGCTGTCTTTTGGGAAGTTTTGTTTTCTGTTTCTACCGATTCTTCCTTTAATAAAACTTCCTTGCCTTCCTGAAGATAATTTCTGATAAATTCTCTTAATTCCATGGTGATGTCATTCCATTCGGCCATGTCATATTTATTGACGGAAATATAATTTTCGTCCATGAAAACCTCTTTAACAAAGGGCAGATGGAACAAAGCTTTTGCTAAAGGGGCATTTTCGGTAGAATCTATATTTTTAAACTCGGCAGGAGCTATAACCAATTTTTTATTGGCTACAAATTTCATTACCGAAGGATTGGGTGTGCTTTCTGCATAAACAGTTACCGGAACCACTTTTTTGGACGGCTCACTTTCAATGTTAAGAATAACGCCTCCGTCATTTAGAAAATCCTTAAGCTGGGTTGCCACTTCTTCCTGTACATCATCCCATTCTATGATATTGTACTTTTCAATAGCGATGAAATTTTGTGCGATAAAAACTGTTTTCACAAAAGGTAAATGAAATAATTGTTGGGCCAATGGTGATTTTGAGGCTTCTTCTATATTTCCGAATTCAAAACTTTCATGACGGGTCAAAAACTGGTTGGTCTCAAATTTTAGAATTGCGGGATTTGTGGTAGGGTGTATATGTATGGTATATGGATTCATATATAGATATTTATTGTTTTTTTAAATGATCTCCCGATAGCTATCGGGTGTAATTAGCATATCTTCATTCATGTTTTTGTCAAGTTTCCGCTATGCTCATTTCCTACTATAAAATTTTATGCAAAATTACTAAAACAAACTAGGCTAATCTATATATTTACAATTGATATTAAATTTATGTTTATAGGCTTTTCTTATTTTTGGCCTTGTCACGCTTTATTGGAGGATCTTTTTCTTCTCACGGACATTAAATATTTTAAATGAAATCATTTTTCGCTATATTTTTCACGCTTGTTTTTTTCTTTTCTATAAAAATAACAGCACAGGAAGTAATACCAACTTATTCTGATTATTTGACCGATAATCTTTATTTGCTGCACCCTTCTATGGCTGGCGCTTCAAATTTTAACAAAATCCGCCTAACCGCTAGACAACAGTGGTTTGATGTAGATAATGCACCGGCATTACAAACCCTGAGCGTCCATGGCAGGGTGGGGGAGAAAATAGGTGTGGGTGGTATTGTTTTTAACGACCAAAACGGAAATTATTCAAAACGTGGTATGTATGCCACCTTTGCCTATCACCTGCTTTTCTCCCGAAGTGAGCTGGATTTAAATCAATTGTCTTTTGGTCTAAGCGGTGGAGTTGTGCAGCATAGTCTCGATCAAAGCGGTTTTACAACTTTTGATCCTCTTATTGGGGATGGAAATTCTGCAGATATTTATGGGAATGTAGATGTAGGAATGTCGTACTACTATCTTGATTTTTTTGCACATCTTACGGCAAAGAATATTCTTTCAGTAAACAGGGAATTTTTCTATTCAGATGCGGTGCCCAGCAATCAGCGGAAATATCTCTTTTCTGCGGGATATGTTTTTGGCCAGGCAAATAGTGACTGGAGTTATGAGCCTTCAGTGTTATTTCAATTGAGAGAACAAACTTCAGAAAAAAATATAGATGCAAATTTGAAGGTTTATAAAAGTCTTGAACTGGGCGGACTATGGGGTGGATTATCCTTTAGAAGAAGTTTTGAAGGCGCTGAATATACCACGGATGGAGTTGAGATTCAAAATCAGCAGTTGCAATATTTTACCGGTTTTGTTGGACTGGATTACAAGCAATTTCTTGTTGCATATACCTATTCCCATCAAATAAATTCGCTTGTTTTGAGCAATGCCGGGTTTCATCAAATTACCCTAGGGTATAATTTTGGGCAAAACCGTGCGCGTTATGATTGTAAATGCCCGGCGATCAATTCGAATTAATCAAAACTCCAGGTAAGAAACCTCTATGGAAGGGTTCAAAGCTTCTCCTACAAGGTTTGCAAGCACTTCCGAATTACTGTTGCTGAATAATTTGTGTTTTGAAACTTGCCCGGAAATATTAAAGAGATCGAATTTCTCTAAAATTCTTTTGGTTTGTCTGGCTACAGCTTCACCTGAATCTATTATTTTAACGCTCTCAGGAAGGATCTCCTTCAGTTTTGGAGTGAGATAGGGATAATGACTGCATCCTAACACCAGGTAGTCTATTTCAGCTTTAAGCATTGGGGCTAAAAGATTACGTAAAAGGGTTTCCATTTCTGAAGAATCTTTTTTTCCTTCCTCTATTAATTTCACCAATCCTTCCCCAACTACTTCAATTATATGGATATTGCTGGCATATAATCCTGAAGTTTTAGCAAAGAGTTCACTGGATAGAGTGCCTTTTGTTGCCAGTATTCCAATAGATTTTCCAATGGAATTTGTTGCCGCGGGTTTAAGCGCGGGTTCTATTCCTATAAATGGAACTGGATAGCTGGATCTTAGAAAATCTATAGCATTTGTTGTGGCAGTATTACAGGCAACCACGATAAGTTTGGCTCCCATTTCAATTAATTTCTCCGTATTTTTCCGGCTTAACGCAATTATCTCATTTGGTGATTTTTCACCATAGGGAGCATTCCTGCTATCGGCAAGATAGATGCTGTTCTCGTTGGGAAGAAGCTGTACGACTTCTTTCCATATGGAAGTTCCGCCTACGCCAGAATCAAAAAAACCTATAGGAGCTGTGTTGTTCATTTGATACAAAAATAAAAACTGCGCCCGGATAGAGCGCAGTTTTATAAATTATATTTAGAAAATATTACATTCCCAATTCTTTTTTAACATCTGCCATCAGGTCATAACCATCGGCCATAATCACTCCTGAACCATTTGAAGAGTCCAATACGTAATCATAACCTTTTGCTCTTGCAACTTTTTGAATTGCAACACGTGCTTTTTCATACACTGGTTTAAGTAAATCGAGTTCTTTCTTTTGAAGATCCTGTTGTGCATTTTGACCGTGTTCCTGGATCCTTCTTTGAGTGCTTTGTAATTCCTGAGCTCTTTTTGAGTTTTCTTCTTCCGTTTTTGTTGGAGCTTCAGACTCATAACGCTGCATTGTTTTTTGAGCTTCCGTCATCATATCTCGAATCTCTGCATCATAGGTTTTTTGCAATTTTTCCAATTGAGCCATTGCGTCTTTATAAGCCGGAAGTGTTTGTACCAGCTCCTGAGAAGCAACATGCGCAATTTTTGATTGTGCATTTGTAAAAGCAGTGGCTCCAAGGGTTAAAGCCACGGCTATAAGTAAGGTTTTGAATTGTTTCATTTTTAAAATATTAAGGGTTAAAGTGTTAATGGTTTTCATTCTAATTGTTATTCTTGGGTTTATTATTTTCTTCTATTCTTTTTTTGCGTAGGTTGTCTATCGAGTCTTTTTTGCGTTGCCGCTCTTCAAGAACTTTTGCTCTTCGTTCCTCAAATTCTTTTTGTTTCACCGCCCTTAAGGAATCTCGCTCGCGCTGACGTTCCTCTATGAAAGCTTCTCTTTCTGTTTTCACCTTTTCAATAGCTTCTTTCTTTTCAGTGATTGCAGCATCTTCTTCCACAGTTCGGTTTTCTTCTACCTCCATTTTGGCAATTTCATCTTTGGAACTCAATTGTTCCCTTCCTGCTGCACGGGTAATAATTCTTAAAACCTGATCACTTATATTATGTCTCTCTGCAGAAAATACCAAGCCAACATTGGAAGTTCTGTCAAAAATAAAATCATAATTTCTTTGAACTCCTATTTCTTGTAAAGCATTGAAAACCTGATCTTGTATTGGTTGTATCAATGCCTTCTTTTGAATTATCAAATCTCCATTAGGGCCAAATCTTTTTTGCTGATATTCCGCAATTTTTGATTCTTCAAAACCTAAGGTAGCTTCGCGTTCTTCAATTAATTCTTTGGTGAGTAAGGCCCGCTCCTGTTCAAGTGCGATTTTCATTTCCTCCACCTTTTTCAAATCTTTTTCCAGTTCTGTTTTCCACTGTTGAATCCTACTCTCCAGCTGCACAGAAGCTTCTTTATAATCGGGAACATTAGCCAAAATATATTCCATATCGATGTAAGCGATCCTGTTAGGTTTTTGTGCCTGGATTTGCCACCCAAAACCAACTAAAAAAACAAGCGAAAAAAGAATTTGGTGTTTCATACTATAGAGTGTTAGAAATAATCGTGCCAAAACTAGAATTGCTGTCCAATTATAAAATGGGTTTCCCAACCATTAGGCCCTGTTTGCCCTGGAACAGGGTCAAAACCGTACCCAAAGTCAATTCCAAGCAATCCAAATTGGGGCATAAATATACGCAGTCCTGCACCGGCAGATCTGCTTAACTGAAACGGATTAAAGTCCCTGAAATTGTCATAAGAAGCCCCTGCTTCAATAAATGTTAAGGCATAAATGGATGCCATTGGTTTTAAAGTGATAGGGAACCTTAATTCCAGGGAGTATTTATTGAAAATTGTGGCTCCATCCTGATCTGTTGCTGCGCTTAAACTTGTTCTGTCCAATGGAACCACCGATTGATTAGGGTAACCTCTTAATGCAATGGTTTCTCTTCCGTCCAGGCTAAAAGCACCAAGACCGTCCCCTCCAAGGTAAAACCGTTCAAAAGGAGGAATTCCCCGGTCGTTATTATAGGCTCCTAAAAATCCATATTCAACCCCCGATTTTAAAACAAGGTTTTTACTGGGGCTAAAGCTGAATAAAGTGGTGTACCAATCGGCTTTAAATTTAATCTTGTAAAATTCCAGCCAATTAAATTTTTCCTGATCGATTTTGGATGCATCCCCAATTGGGGTTTGTCCCGGCCTTAACCTGGTTCCGTCGCGATTTATTAAGTTGCCATTTCCATCTTCCAGCTGAAACTCTCTTTGATCGGCTAAATTCGCATAATCAATTCCATTCCATAGGGAGTATGGAGGTGTAAATTTTGCGGTTACACTAAAATCAGACCCGCCCGTAGGGAAGATAGGATTTACTCTTAAACTGTTTCTGCTAAGTCCAAGGGTATAAGTTAGGTTATTTGAAAATCCATCCCCGAAAGTAAACAGTCCGGTATTGTAATTGTTTAAATCATAGCGCTGGAATCCAACTGCCTGTGACAATGTGAAGAAATCATCCGGCCATTGTAATCTTTTTGCCAAACCTACATTCACTCCCAGGATATCAAAACTTCTGGATTTATCTGCCTTTCTTGACCTGGGGTCAAATAAGAATTGTCTGGTATAGGAAAAAGAAGTAGATAAACTTACCGGTTTTTTTCCTCCAAGCCATGGTTCTACAAAAGAAAGGCTGTAAGTCTGGTAAAAAATACTGGCCTGCGCCCTTAGGGATAATTTTTGACCATCACCCATTGGTAATGGCTTGTAAGCTTCCTTATCAAATATTCCGGCGATGGAAAAGTTATTAAAGGATAATCCAAGAGTACCAATGAAACCACCTCCACCATAACCTCCCTGAAGTTCTATCTGGCTGGCTCCGGCTTCAACAACACCATATTCGATGTCTAAAGTACCGCTGTTGGGATCTACATTTTTGAAATTGGGACTTATGGATTCGGCATCAAAAAATCCAAGTTGTCCAAGTTCTCTAATAGTTCTTATAACATCCTGCTGATTGTACTTCTGACCCGGTTTTGTTCTAAGTTCCCGGAAAATTACATGGTCTTTGGTTTTATCATTCCCTACCACGCTAATTTCATTAAAATACGCTTCTTTGCCTTCAATGATCCTTATTTCAAAATCTATGGTATCATTATAAACACGTGTTTCAACTGGGTTTATTTGTGAAAACAGGTAACCGTTGTTCTTATAAAGATTAGTTAAATCCTGGGAATCCGGACTGGAATCGTCTTCTATTTGTTTTTTAAGCAATACTCCGTTATAGACATCTCCTTTATTTATTCCTAAAGCTCTGGTTAACTGCTCATCTGTATAAACAGTATTACCTATGAAATCAATATTTCCAATATAATGCTTGGATCCTTCTTCAAGTTTAATTTTAAGTGCAATAGTTTTAGGATCCTTTATAATAAGTGTGTCCGAAATAATTCTGGCATCCCTGAATCCTTTTTCCTTGTATTTGTTTATTATCTTGGTTTTATCTTCTTCAAAATCTTTTTCCACATACTTTGAACGTTTCCAAACCCTGAAGAAATTTTTTTCCTTGGTGTTTTTCATCGCACTTTTAAGTTTTGAATCGGTAAATTGCTCGTTGCCAATAAAATCGATTTCGTCAATTTTAACCTTTTCACCCTGGTCTACATTGACCACCATGTTTATCCTGCCTACTCCAGCAGTATCTACAACAGGAGAAGTATTAATTGCCACTTTCGTGTTGAAGTAACCATCCTTTTTATATTTATTTTCAATATAATTTTTGGTGGTTGTGATAAGGTTCTCGGTCACTTTAACCCCTGGGGTTAAGTTGTTTTCTTTTATGAGTTCTTCCTGTGCCGATTTTTTCTTTATGCCTTGTAGCCTTATTTCAGCCAGTTCTGGTACTTCTACAATTTCCAGTTCAAGATCTGCAACATCCCCTTCAATATTGGTGATGTAGATATTGATATCGCTAAAAAGATCAAGATCCCACAATTTCTTAAGGACCTTGCTTATACGGTCGCCGGGAATGAATATTTCTTCTCCGGGTTTGAGCCCGGTGTAGGCAATCACGGTTTGTTCGTTATAACTAACTGTTCCGGTAACTTCTATATTTCCTATGGTATATTTTTTCCCTTCACCTAAAGGTAGATCCTGCGCCTGAAATGATAAAGTATACATAAAAAAACAGGCAAAAAGGCTGAACCACTTTATTGATGTACCTGTACTAACTAATCTGCTCACTGGTTTTTCCAAATCTTCGTTCTCTGGTTTGATAATTATAAATGGCTTCATATAGATTTTCCCTTCGAAAATCCGGCCATAAGATATTTGTGAAATATAATTCGGCGTAGGCTATCTGCCACAGCAAAAAGTTGCTTATTCTTTGTTCTCCACTGGTTCTAATAAGCAAATCTACGTCTGGTAAATTTCGGGTGTAAAGATGCTGATTTATAATTGATTCATCAATAGCATCAGGGGATATTTCCTCATTTTTTACTTTTTTGCTTAGTTCCTTAACAACGTGTATCAATTCTTCCCTTGAACCGTAACTAAGCGCCAGGGTAAGGACCATACGGGAATTATCCCTGGTTTTTTCAATTACCTCATCAAGCTCCCTTTGAGCTTTTTTAGGTAAATTTTCAAGGTTTCCAATAGCATTTAACCGGATGTCGTTTTTTTGCAGGGTTTTAATTTCTTTTTTTAAGGAAGAAACGAGCAATCGCATCAGGGTATCTACTTCCCTTTTTGGCCGGTTCCAGTTTTCAGTAGAAAAAGCATAAAGTGTAAGGTGTTTTATCCCCAATTCAGCGCTGCCTTCAACCACGTCGCGAACCGCCTGGGTTCCTTCTTCGTGGCCCAGTGCCCGAAGAAGGCCTTTTTGTTTGGCCCAGCGCCCATTCCCATCCATTATAATTGAAATGTGTTTAGGTAGCTTATTTAAATCGATTTTTTCTTTAAACATTCTAATTTAAATGACAATAACATGGTTTTTTTCCAAATGTAAACGTAAGGCTTATCCCTGAAAAAATATACCAATCATTCGTATTCCTGTTTCCAAATTCTCTTGGCGGGTCGCGTCTTCCTAACAATTCAGAAGGGGTGCTCCCATCAATATTATCTGTAAAAGTGTAGCGTGCACCAAATTCAATTCCGGCTATAACATTTTCGGTTAGGGTTTGTTTATAACCCAGTATTACTGGAATTGCGAATTCCCAGTTATCGCCTTGAGGTTGAAGCCTTCCCGCAGGTGGGTTTGCACTTAAATATTGATGTTTTGAATTAAAATAAACAATCCCTGTATATAAATAAGGTGTGCTTTGTTGTTGGGCATCTGCTTTTGTTAAATCAAAATCCCAGTAATTAAACTCTATCCCCAGGGATGCTTCTGCTATATTGTTTGAAAAACTGTAAGCCCTTTGCTGTCTTCTAACGTCGCTTGATTTGGAATCATCGGCATTTATTTCAGCATAAAGAAGTGTTAGTCTAAATGCATACCGCTCACTTATATTCCATTTCCCCATTCCACCGGCGACAAGGCTGTTGGGATTTATGTATGCAGTGCTGCCAACATCACCTATATAATTTGCACCACCAATAAAAGCACCTACTTCGTAGGTTTGGGCAAAGGAAGATGTGAAAAAAGCAAACATAAATAGTAGTGATATAAGGTGCTTCATAAAGTTTAAAAAGTTTGCAAATATAACAATAATGTTTGCCCTATAACAAATTGAGGGGTCAGGTACACTTAATAAACAAGTTTTGAACGTTTTTATTGTTTAATTTCTGCGGTCTTCACCCCATAATAATTTATGACGTAATGTTTTTACGAAACTGTCGGGGTGAAGTTCTACCATATGGATTTTGAACGGCGCCTTGGTAATGGTAATAATCGTTTTATTGTTTAGAGAAGCCAGGCGCGAATCCATAGAAGCCAGATAAAAATCCTCTCTTCCTGAAACTTTTAAGGTAATAGTAGTGTCATCTTTAATAATCAAGGGCCGTGCGTTGAGGTTATGAGGTGCTATTGGAGTGATTGCTAAGGCATCTGTATTTGGCATAATTACAGGCCCACCACAACTAAGGGAATAGCCTGTGGATCCAGTAGGGGTAGAAATTATTAATCCATCTGCCCAATAGCTAGTGAGATAATTGCCATTTAACCAGGTTTCTATGGTGATCATGGAGGTGGTGTTTTTTCGGCTTACGGCAATCTCATTTAATGCGAAGTTGGTGTCCTTGATCTCATCGTTCTCAGGATCTGTTTTTATGCAAAGAACCGTTCTTTCAGAAATAGAATATTTTTTTTCCAGAATTGTTGAAATTGTTTGTTTGATTTCCTCTTTCTGAATTGTAGCTAAAAACCCAAGCCTCCCGGTATTGATTCCTAAAATGGGAATGTTCAGGTCCCGGATGAAATTGATGGATTTTAAGATCGTTCCATCTCCGCCAATACTAAAAAACAAATCGTAGGATGCGTCAAGTTCATCAAAAGTGCTAAAGTGATTATATTCCCTGGTAACTGTTTTATTGAGATGAATAAGGTTTAAAAAATTCTTTTCTATAAAAACCTCAATATTGTCCTGTTCCAGAGCGTGTAAGAGCTCTTCTATATACTTTCCTGAGTTGGAATGATAAAACTGACCATAGATGGCTACTTTCATGCTTAAATTTTAAGGTATTTGTCCAGGTATTCTGAACGATCGTCCATACTTTGGTTGAAACTATCTTCCTGATGTTCGGAAATAACGGTGTACCCATATCTTCTCAGGGTTTGGAGTATTTCATTTAAACCGGTAGAGCTCAGTTTTGCAGTGATTTTGGTTAACCCGTCGGTTTTTTCAGAAATAAAGAGTCCAAAAAGAACCGCGTTATGGGATTCTATTATTTGGGCAATTTCACTAAAAGAATAATCCTTGGATCCTTTTTCAATTACAATGATACCTCCCGGTTCATTTAGAAATGGGGTAGTATTAAAATGGTTGATAATATCGGCGAGTTCCAGGTAACCCAAATAAGTGTTATCCAGGCTTAAAACCGGTAGGATGTTGGTTTGATTTCGCGCAAAAACATCAAGGGTTTCCAGCCAGTAAACCGTGTTTCTAACAAAAAATCCTTCCAGGGCATATGGGTGCTCTCCCAATGTTTTATCTGCTTCAAAAGTACGAATGTCATTAATAGAAAAAGAGCCAAGATATACCCCGTCTTTACCCATTGGGATATGGGTGTAATTTAAATCCTTCAGCAATTTTTGAAGGTCTCTTATTTTTTCCTCCGGATTACGAATTTCAAAATCGTTGATTATATAGTTTTCAAGGCTCATGATTCAGCTTCATTTTTTTGCAAATTAATTAAAATAAAGATCAATTAGGCTTCCTCATCTTTGTATTTTTGTTCATCAAAAGCATAAAATAATGACTCAACTAAGCGTAAATATCAATAAGATAGCCACTTTGCGGAATGCCAGGGGTGGAGATGTTCCAAATCTTCTTCAATTTGCCAAAGATATTGAAATATTTGGAGCACAGGGAATAACAGTGCACCCAAGGCCAGATGAGCGGCATATACGGTACCAGGATGTGCTGGATTTAAAAACAGTTCTAACAACCGAATTCAATATTGAAGGTAATCCTGTTAAAAAATTTATAGATCTGGTATTAAAAATACAGCCGGAGCAGGTAACTTTAGTTCCGGATGCGGAAAATGCGATCACATCCAATGCGGGATGGGATACCATAGCCCACAAGGATTTTTTGCAAGAAGTGATCACTGAATTTAAAAGAAATAAAATTCGAACTTCCATCTTTGTAGATCCAAATACCGAAATGGTAAAAAACGCCCATGCAACCGGAGCCGACAGGATTGAACTTTATACTGAGGAATATGCCAAGCGTTATGCGCTGGGAGATAAAAATGCTGTGGAAATCTATGCCGATTGTGCCAGGATAGCTACAGAGATGGGATTAGGAGTAAATGCAGGTCATGACCTTTCCCTGGAAAATATTCGGTATTTTAAAGAACAAGTCCCGGAACTTCTGGAAGTTTCCATTGGCCATGCTTTAATTACAGAGGCGTTATACCTTGGGCTGGAATCCACTATTAAAAAATATTTAAAATTATTAAAGTAATGATCGATTTACATTCGACTATTCTGGGCGAAGGAAAACCTCTTTTGATTCTTCACGGATTTTTAGGAATGGGTGATAACTGGAAAACCCTTGGCAATAAATTTGCCGAGGCCGGTTTTCAGGTTCATCTTCTCGATCTTAGAAATCACGGGAGAAGCCCGCATTCCGGAGAGATGAACTATGAAGTCATGGCTCAGGATATCAATGAATATTGTACCCGATATAGCCTGAAAAATATTGGGCTATTAGGGCATTCCATGGGAGGAAAAGTAGCTATGCAGGCAGCCGGAACATTTCCGGATTTGGTTGAGAAGCTAATTATAGTCGATATAAGTCCTAAGTATTATGCTCCCCACCATAAGCAAATCATGGAGGGTCTGGCTACTTTGAAGGAAGCCAAACTAACTTCACGAAGTGAGGCTGAAAAACTTCTGGAGAGTTTTATTAAGGATGATGGCACGCGGTTATTTCTTCTGAAGAATCTATACTGGAAAACAAAGGGGAAACTGGCCTTAAGATTAAATCTGGAAGTTTTGAATGATAAGATTGAAGAGGTGGGCAAAGCCTTACCCTCTAAAGCCCATTTTGAAAAACCTGCCTTGTTTATTAAGGGTGAAAAATCCGGTTATATTACCAAAGAGGATGAAAACCTGATCCTGCATCATTTCCCAAATGCTGAAATTGTTTCTATCCCGGGAGCAGGGCACTGGGTGCATGCCGAAAAGATGCCTGAGTTTTATTCTGAAGTTATGCGATTTATGGAATAGCAGTATCAAATTATTATGTATGCATAATAAAATGTCCTTATTTCTTGCGAGATATGGATTTTATGGTAATTTTGGGCTATACATTTTAATTAAAACATATAACCTGAATTTATTATGAAAAAACTTTTATTTCTAACGGTATTTACGTTAGCTGCTGCGGTGACTTACGCCGGAGGGTATCGGGTGAGTTTACAGGGTCAACGCGCTTTGGGTATGGGACATACCGGTGTTGCCGTGGTGAACAGTGCCGAATTGGGCTTTTTTAACCCATCTGGGTTGGTTTATCTTGAAAACAAATTAAATATATCGGCCGGGGTAAGTGCTGTATTTTCTGATGTAGTATGGCAAAATGATGAATTTGGCCAAATGGCCAGAACAGATAGCGCTGTAGGAACTCCATTCTATTTATACGCCTCCTATAAAGTTGCCGACTGGTTAGCACTGGGATTAAGCGCTTATACTCCTTACGGAAGTTCTGTAGCCTGGGAAGACGATTGGGCCGGATCGCATTTGGTGAACAACATAGAATTACAGGCCATTTATGTACAAGCCCTTGCTTCAATTAAGCTTTCAAAATATTTAAGCGTAGGTGGAGGGCCAATTTACGTAAACGGAAGCGTTAACTTTAACAGGAACTTAAACCGAACTTTAACCGATATTGAAGGAAACAGAAGTAATGTTACCGTAGATGCAAGTGGAGTCGCTGCCTGGGGATGGTCTGCATCTGCAATGTTTACTCCAACCGAGAAACTACGGGTTGGATTCAATTATCGTTCAGAAATTATAATTGAGGCCGAAGATGGGGGTGCAACCTTTAGCAACATTCCTAATTCTCCTTTAACTCCTTTTACAAATACAAAATTTGATGCTTCCCTGCCGCTGCCGGCAGAATTAACCGTTGGTCTTTCTTATCAGTTCCTTGATAAATGGTTGTTTGCATTTGATTATAACCAAACTTTATGGAGCGTTTACGAATCCTTGGATCTGGATTTTGAAAACCCAAGTATTCCCGATTCTGAAAATGCCAGAAACTACCAAAGCTCTTCTGTTTACAGATTTGGTTTGCAATTTGACGCTACCGACAGGTTTACCCTTAGAGGTGGTTACTACTTTGATGAGTCTCCGGTTCAGGCTGGATACTTCGCGCCGGAAACCCCGCGAAATGATTCCAATAATTTTACAGGAGGACTTTCTTTTAACGTAAATGACCGTTTTGCTATTGATGCAGCAGTTCTTTATTCAAGATTTGATGAAATAGATGCTTCCTATGATTTTTACTTTGAGAATGGGCAAGCTGCTCCTTTTGAAGGGACCTATAAAAATAGTGCAATTACTCTGGGCTTAGGAGTTACTTATAAATTATAATTTTAAGAAGTTGAGACACATGAAACATCCATAGCGGCAAGTCGATCCACAGCTGGATAATTATTATGGATGTTATATATGACCGATAAAAAACAATAAAATAAACAGATGAAAAACTATATAAAATTTTTACCGTTTTTGGCAATGGGCTTTTTATCCTGTGAGCCGGAGTTAGACAATCCAATAGACCAGGCTGGTTTTTATACCGCTGGGGAAGCAGATTTTTCAAATTATGTAGCACTTGGAAATTCGCTTACCTCGGGTTATGCCGATGGAGCGCTTTATATTACTGGACAGGAAAATTCCTTTCCTAATATTATGGCGCAACAATTTGCCAAGGTGCAGGTTACCAATGGTTTTACCCAGCCTTTAATGGCCGATAATGCCGGAGGACTTCTTATGGGAGGAAATCAAATACCTGGTTTTAATAATAGAAGAGTGCTGGCGGTTGGTGCAAGTGGTCCATCTCCACGAATTTATACAGGAATGGCACCAACTACCGATATCACTAACGTACTGTCTGGTCCTTTTAATAATATGGGTGCTCCGGGAGCAAAAAGTTATCATTTAGTAGCCCCTGGCTATGGAAATATAGCGGGTGTTCCTATAGGAACTGCAAATCCATATTTTGTGCGTTTTGCCTCTTCTCCCCAAGCAACTATTATTGGGGATGCCCTGGCTCAAAATCCAACTTTTTTCTCTCTTTGGATTGGAAATAATGATGTTTTAGGATATGCTACCAATGGAGGGGCAGGAGAAGACCAAACCGGAAATTTCGATCCAAGTACATATGGTGCCAATGATATTACAGATCCTAATGTGTTTGCATCTGTTTATTCTCAAATGGTGACCGGCTTAACAGCCAATGGGGCCGGCGGAGTGCTAATGAATATTCCGGATGTAACTTCTGTGCCTTACTTTACCACTATTCCAAACAATGCGCTTGCGCTTGATGCCGCAACAGCAGCCAGTCTAACGGGATTTTTCCGGGCTGTAGCCGGAATATTCGCCCAGGGTGCAATTCAACAGGGAGCTTCGCCTGAACAGGCTCAAGCCTTAGCAGCACAGTACGCTATAACCTTTAATGCTGGTCCAAACCGCTTTTTAATAGACGTTCCCGTGTCTCAAATGAATCCACTTGGATTCAGGCAAATGACAGAAGAGGAATTGTTGGTTTTAACAATAGATCAACAGGCATTGGGTGAAGGGTATGGTTCAGTGGTTTTAACCCCGGAGGTTATGCAGGTATTAGGGCTTTTACAACAAGGTGGACAACCAACTATGGAACAGGCACAGCTTGTACTTAATGCCGTGAGTGGTATTGATGATAAAGATGTATTAGATAAGGAAGAAATTGAAAATATTGCTGTTGCTACCGCAGCCTATAATACAACAATTAAAGGTCTGGCTCAGGCTAACGGATTAGCCTTTGTTGATATAAAGGCTTTGCTTAACCAACTTGCAAATGGTGGAGTTGCTTTTGATTCAGGTACACTTACCTCCACGTTTGTAACCGGTGGTGCTTTTTCTTTAGATGGAGTTCATCCTACTCCACGTGGATATGCTGCAATAGCCAATGAAATAATGGAAAGTATTAATATAACCTATGGCTCAACTGTTCCTATGGTGAATGTTGGAAATTACAATACAGTTACTTTAAGCAATGATGTTCAATAGCCTTTCTGCTGGAAAGTTTTAAATGTATTAATTAAATCACAAAATGTAAAGCGCCGGAAATTCTCCGGCGTTTTTTTTGCATTTTTGTTAAAATAACCAAACCAACTTAAAATGAGCTTCATTATCCGAATTCTATTAACCGCTGTGGCGGTATTTTTATTGGCAGAATTTCTGCCCGGTGTTTCTGTAGCCGAATATGTAACCGCTATTATTGTGGCACTTGTTCTTGCAGTTTTAAACCTGATTGTAAAACCAATTTTGGTATTGCTTACGCTCCCGGTTACTATTTTAACTTTGGGGCTTTTCCTGCTTATTATCAATGCTGTTATTATTTTACTGGCAGATGCTTTTATTTCCGGTTTTGGAGTAGATGGATTCTGGATCGCTTTGCTGTTTAGCCTTTTGCTCTCCATTTTTCAATCTATCCTGTTTTCTTTATTGGGATCAGATTAGAAGCCTGCTGAAATTCAGTGTTTTGATACTTTGTAAAAAGGCGAAAATTGTGTACTTTTGCACACCAATTTTTATAACAAGTTAAGATGAATATTACCAGAGAGAATATTGATGAATTGAATGCGGTAGTTAAAGTAGATATCGCAAAGGAAGACTATAGCCAAAAAGTTGATAAAATCTTAAAGGATTATCGGAAAAATGCCAATATCCCTGGTTTTAGAAAAGGCCATGTTCCTATGGGGATTGTTAAAAAGCAATACGGTAAAGCCGTTTTGGTAGATGAAGTGAACAAAATGTTGCAGGATGCCCTTAATAAATATTTAACCGAAGAAAAACTGGATGTTCTTGGAAATCCACTTCCTAAAGAACAGGAAAATTTTGACTGGGATCAGGATAATTATAGCTTCGAATTTGAGTTGGGACTTTCTCCCCAGTTTGAAGTTGATTTTGAGACCAAAAAGCCTATCACACACTACAAAATTGTAGCCGGTGAAGAAATGATCCAGAATCAAATCAAGCATCTTCAAAAGCAATACGGGAAACTTATCTCTAAAAATGTTGTTGAAGAGGGAGATGTTGTTGCAGGAACTTTTAAAAATGAAGAAGAAGGTATAGATAGCGCAATCTCGCTTCCTTTGGAAAAACTGAAAGGGAAAAAAAATCTGAATAAATTTGTTGGAGCGAAAGTAGGAGATACCATCAGCCTGAAAACAAAAGGTCTTTTTGAAGATGATCATCAGTTGATAGAATTTCTTAAAATTGATCACGATAATGCGCACGATCTTGATATCGATGTGGATTTCACTATTTCTGAGATCAACAAACAGGAATTGGCTGAATTGAATCAGGAGTTTTTCGATAAACTTTTCGGAAAAGATGAAGTGAAGTCGGAAGACGAACTTAAAGAAAAGATCAAAGAAGATGCGGCAAAGCAATTCACACAGCAAAGTGATCAGCAATTGTTGAATGATGTTACAGAATCTCTTATCGAAAATAATACATTTGAACTTCCGAAAGCATTCCTTCAGAAATGGATACAAACCGTAGGTGAAAAACCTTTAACCGTGGATGAAGCTAAGGAAGAATATGATAAAAGTGAACAAGGTTTGCGTTTTCAGCTAATTGAAGGAAAACTGATTCAGGATAATGATCTTCAGGTGAAATTTGAAGATCTTAAGGCGTTTGCAACTGCAAGAATAAAAGAGCAAATGGCACAGTTTGGCCAGATGGATCCTTCAGAAAAAGAACTGGATGATATTGCAGCCAGAGTGCTTTCAAATCAGGAAGAAGTAAAGCGATTATCAGAGCAATTGCTCAACGAAAAACTGCTTGCTTTTTACAAGGAAAACATTAAAATGAAAGAAAAAGAAGTGACTTATGATGACTTTGTTAAAGAGATTTACAAATAGTCTTTCTTGATTTTTATACATATCTTTAAGGCGTTAAACCAATTGGGATAACGCCTTATTTACTTAAAAAAAGAATATATACAGCTATGGATTACGGAAAAGAATTCGAAAAATTTGCCATCAAGGATAGAGGCATAAATAGCAATTATTACGAAAAAATAATCAGTAGTGTTACCCCTCCAATGGGGATGACACCCAACATTATTGAAGAGCGACAAATGAATGCTGTTGCAATGGATGTTTTTTCACGTTTGATGATGGACAGAATCATCTTTTTAGGAACACAAATTAACGATCAAATCGCAAATATAATTCAGGCGCAATTGTTGTTTCTTGAAAGCACAGATGCTTCCAAGGATATTCAAATTTACATCAATTCCCCAGGTGGAGGTGTGTATGCTGGAATGGGTATCTATGACACCATGCAGTTTATCAAGCCCGATGTTGCTACAATTTGCACAGGAATGGCAGCATCTATGGGTGCAGTACTGCTTTGTGCAGGTGCAAAAGGCAAGCGAAGCGGACTTCCGCATGCAAGAGTTATGATTCACCAGCCTTTGGGCGGTGCACAGGGTCAGGCGAGTGATATTGAGATCACGGCACGTGAAATTATGACCCTTAAAAAAGAATTGTATGATATAATCTCCAAACATTCCGGCCAGCCATATGATAAGTTGGTAGAGGACAGTGACAGGGACTTTTGGATGAAGGCAGATAAAGCCAAGGAGTACGGAATGATCGATGAAGTTTTAACAAGAGATAAATAAATTATTTTTGTTTTTCTGCGGAATTATTTTAATTCCATAGCAGAAGAATTGAAAATTGAAAGGATAACCAATGGCGAAAGATGATTTAGAATGTTCCTTCTGCGGAAGGAAAAAACCCGAAACCAATTTGTTGATTGCAGGGCTGGATGCGCATATTTGCGACAAGTGTATCGAGCAGGCGCATGGAATTGTATTAGAAGAATCAAAACAGGGGCAGGACGGGGAGCTTTCAGCAGATTTGATGTTGAGCAAGCCAAAAAAAATAAAAGCATTTTTAGATGATTATATCATAGGACAGGAAGACACCAAAAAGGTGATGTCTGTAGCGGTTTATAATCATTACAAAAGATTGTTGCAGCCAAAAAATGATGATGATATTGAAATTCAAAAGAGCAATATTATCATGGTTGGGGAAACCGGAACAGGGAAGACCCTTATGGCAAAAACTATCTCTAAAATGTTGAATGTTCCTCTTGCAATTGTGGATGCCACGGTGCTCACAGAAGCAGGATACGTAGGTGAGGATGTAGAAGGTATTTTGACAAAGTTATTGCAGGCCGCAGATTATAATGTGGAGAAAGCCCAACACGGAATTGTTTTTATAGATGAAATAGATAAAATAGCACGTAAAAGTGATAATCCCTCTATTACCCGGGATGTTTCGGGTGAAGGTGTTCAGCAAGCTCTTTTGAAATTACTGGAAGGAACGACAGTAAATGTTCCGCCTAAAGGTGGAAGAAAACACCCGGATCAAAAATTCATTGAAATCGATACCGAGAATATTTTGTTTATAGCAGGTGGCGCTTTCGATGGAATTGAGCGCAATATCAGTAAAAGATTGAATATGCAGGCGGTAGGATTTAGCGCTTCCAAAAGTGAGGATAATATTGAACGTACCAATTTGTTGAGGTATATCATACCAAAGGATTTAAAAGATTATGGTTTGATCCCTGAAATAATTGGTCGTTTGCCGGCACTCACCTATATGAATCCACTGGACAAGGAAACCCTTAGGGCTATTTTAACCGAACCAAAAAATGCGATCATCAAACAATACAAGAAATTGTTTGAAATGGATAATATCAAATTCGAAATTACAGACGAGGCGCTGGATCATATCGTGACCCAGGCCATAGAATACAAACTTGGTGCGCGAGGCCTAAGGTCGCTTTGTGAAGCTATTTTAACCGATGCGATGTTTGAATTGCCAGAGAGCAATGTCAAAAAGCTGAAAGTTACCCGGGAGTATGTAGAAGATAAATTGGATAAATCTGGAATTACGAAACTTAAAAAGGTTTCTTAAAAGGAGTTATTTATAAGTACTGGCAAAGCCATCCTATCCGGGATGGTTTTTTGCTTTTAAAAGGATTTTTATTTTGAAATAAGAAATCCATCCGGGATAATTTTTGGGTTAAAATCCCAAATTAGCGGTAAAAGGAAGTACACTGCCAATGTTATTAGAACAATAGATAGCAGGTTCATCCATATTCCGGATCTTATCATATCGGGGATTCGGAGATGCCCAGATCCAAAAACAACTGCATTGGGCGGAGTTGCAACCGGCAGCATAAAGGCACATGAAGCGGCAAGGGTAGCGCTTATCATCAACATAAAAGGATGAACTTCAAGAGCCAGGGCCATGGTGGCCAGTATAGGTAATAACATAGCCGTTGTTGCCAGATTGGAAGTGACTTCGGTTAAAAAATTTACAGCGATCACCAGGATTAAAATTATCACAAAAAGGGGTAAATTTTCAAGGTTTACCAGTTGCTCCCCAATCCAGACGGCAAGACCGCTATCCCCAAAGGCCTTCGCAAGAGCCATTCCACCCCCAAACAAAAGGATTATTCCCCAGGGAATTTGTACGGCTTCTTCCCAGTTTATCAATCGGTCTCCATTGATTCCCGCCGGAATTATAAACAAACAAATCGCCGCTATAATTGCAATTATGGTATCGTCTAAAAATGGAAAGAATGGCTGAAGTAAAAATGACCTGCTTATCCAGCAAAAGGCTGTCAATCCAAAAACAATCAGTACCCGTTTTTCCTGTTTGCTGATTTTCCCTAAATCTTTTAAATGACGGTTGATCTCCTCTTCTCCTCCGGGGAATTGCTGTTGTTCAAATTTAAAAGCAATTCCGGTAAGATATTTCCAGCAAATGATTAGAAGGACTATTGAAATAGGCAATCCTAAAATGATCCATGCTGTAAAACTGATCTCAATTCCATATATTTCTTCTACAATTCCTGCAAATACAAGGTTTGGGGGAGTTCCAATTAGGGTAGCAATTCCTCCAATGGATGCGCTGTAGGCAATTGCCAGCATGAGCGCTTTTCCGAAGAGTGCATTTTCATCCTTTTTTGTATCGGGATTGTTTTGCAGCTGACTAATAATTGCAGTTCCTATAGGCAACATCATCACAGAAGTTGCAGTATTGGAGATCCACATAGACAGAAATGCGGTTGCTGCCATAAATCCTAAAATGATCATTTTTATATCACTTCCTATAAAATTTATTATGGAAAGGGCAATACGTTTATGGAGATTCCATTTTTCTATAGCCACAGCCAGCATAAAACCACCCAGGTATAAAAAGACATATTTATGACCGAAGGCAGCCGTAGTGGTTTCAATGCTTAATGCACCTGTAAGAGGAAATAAGATTATTGGCAGCAAGGCAGTAATGGCAATAGGAACTACTTCGGTAACCCACCAGAGTGCCATCCAGAGGGTAACACAAAGCACATCAAAAGCAGCCTCTGGCATGGAATCCGGTTTGCCAATGAGTTGCATGATTGTAAATAATAATGGGCCGGCAACCAAAATAAGAGATCTTAAAACATTATTCATGAAGTTGGAATTAATCAGAACCTCCGGCAAGATATTAAATTTATTAGTGATGAATCATTGTTAAAAATGGTGTTTGGGCCGGGACATGTTCTATCAAAAAAATATATTAGAGAGTTAAAACTTAAAATATGGATCAGTTAGAAATCAAAACAGCAATTCAAATTTCCAAATCAAAAGCTGAGGTCTTTGAAGCCATTACAGATCCTGAAAAAATGTATAATTATTTTATTTCCGAAAGTACCGGGGAAATGGTAGAGGGGCAATCTGTGACATGGAAATTTCCGGAGTTTGAAGGAGAGGTGCTCATAGAAGTAAAAAGGCTGATTCCCGATGAGTTAATCTCTTTTGAATGGGAAGGAGCAAAGGACAAGAAATTATTGGTAAGTATCAGTCTTACCGAAATGCCCGATAAAAGTACCCTGGTAAAGGTAACCGAAGGAAAGATGGCAAATGACAAAGCAGGGATTCAATGGTTTGGCGGAAATACCGAAGGTTGGGCAAATTTTCTTGCCTGCCTTAAAGCATATATGGAACACGGAATTAACCTTAGAAAAGGGGCATTTGAATTCAGAGGAGCAGAAATGTAGCAAAATGCTTTATACTTATACGAACTATTTTCTGCCAATTAAAAGATAATAAGCAGGGCCAAAAAACGGTATAAACAGACTCGTTAACATCCACAATATTTTCTTATTTGTATCGGTGTTGCTTCTAAGGATACTAATAGCCGAGATAAGGAGCAATATAATGCTTAAAAAGATAAACGATTGCCAGATAACGATGTAGATTTCCATATAATGAATATAGTATTTTACCAATTTAGGATTTTTACCTATAAATTGTCAAATTAAATTATTAACATAAAAAACCCGCTTCTTTCAAAGCGGGTTTCAAGTTTATAATTTAAAATCTCAAGTGTCAAGTCTCAAGTCTCAAATCTAATCACTACATCATTCCGGGCATTCCACCACCCATTCCTCCTCCTGGCATTCCGCCACCGGAGTTATCTTCTTTAATATCGATTAAAGCACATTCGGTAGTTAAGATCATTCCGGCTACAGAAGCTGCATTTTCAAGTGCGATTCTGGTAACTTTTTTAGGATCTATAATACCGGCTTTCATCATATCTACATAGGTGTTGGTTTTTGCATCATAACCGTAGTTGTTTTTGCCTTCCAATACCTTATTGATCACAACCGAACCTTCACCACCTGCATTCTCCACAATGGTGCGTAAAGGAGACTCAATAGCCCTATTCACGATTTGAATTCCGGTTTCTTCGTCGGGATTTTCGCCTTTTAAAGATTCCAAAGCTTTCTTGGCGCGAACCAAAGCAACACCACCTCCGGCAACAATGCCTTCTTCAATAGCTGCACGGGTTGCATTAAGCGCATCGTCTACGCGGTCTTTTTTCTCTTTCATTTCAACTTCTGAAGCAGCACCTACATATAGTACGGCAACTCCACCTGCCAATTTAGCAAGACGTTCCTGAAGTTTTTCTTTGTCATAGTCTGAAGTGGTAGATTCAATCTGAGATTTTATCTGGTTAACACGTTCTTTGATCGCGTTGTTATCTCCGGCTCCATTTACTATGGTTGTGTTATCTTTATCGATAGCAATTTTCTCTGCGCTACCAAGCATGTCCAGGGTAGCATTTTCCAGAGAAAAACCTCTTTCTTCAGAAATTACTGTACCGCCTGTTAAGATGGCAATATCTTCCAACATCGCCTTTCTGCGATCTCCAAATCCCGGAGCTTTAACAGCAGCGATTTTTAAAGAACCTCTAAGTTTATTCACTACCAGGGTAGCAAGAGCCTCGCCATCTACATCTTCGGCGATGATCAATAATGGTTTTCCAGATTGTGCTACTGGCTCCAAAACTGGTAAAAGATCCTTCATTGAAGAGATCTTTTTGTCATACAACAGGATGTAAGGATCTTCAAGATCTGAAGTCATTTTCTCACTGTTTGTAACAAAGTATGGAGATAGATATCCGCGATCAAACTGCATTCCTTCAACAACATCTACATGAGTTTCAGTTCCTTTTGCTTCTTCAACAGTGATAACTCCATCTTTTCCAACTTTTGAAAAGGCTTCAGCGATCAACTCCCCAATATGGTCATCATTATTTGCAGAAATAGAAGCTACCTGCTTTATTTTTTCAGAAGAGTTTCCAACTTCTTTGGTTTGTTTTGCAAGATTTTCGGTAAGTGCAATAACTGCTTTATCGATTCCGCGTTTCAAATCCATTGGATTTGCACCTGCAGCAACATTTTTTAAGCCTTCTTTTACGATTGCCTGTGCCAAAACTGTAGCAGTGGTAGTACCATCTCCGGCAAGGTCATTGGTTCTGGAAGCCACTTCCTTCACCATTTGAGCTCCCATATTTTCCAATGGATCTTCCAACTCTATTTCTTTTGCAACGGTAACACCATCTTTTGTTACTGTTGGTGCGCCAAATGATTTACTTATAATCACATTACGTCCTTTTGGACCTAATGTTACCTTTACTGCATTGGCCAATGCATCCACCCCGCGTTTAATTCCGTCACGAGCTGCAATATTGTATTTTATATCTTTTGCCATTTTTTATACTTTTAATTTATTTCTGAATGAAAACTGCTTCTTCAGAAAGGTTTGGTTAAATTTAAAATAGTTGATTTTGTAATTTTGATTATGTTCGTGAAAATCCTTTCATAATACAATTACAGGTGTGTAGTTTATACAATAGCGAGGATGTCTTCTTCCCGCATAATAAGATAGTCTTTACCTTCTAACTTAAGTTCTGTGCCTGCATATTTTCCATAAAGCACTTCATCACCAACTTTAACGGTCATTTCGTGTTTTTTGGATCCTTTTCCAACCGCGACAACTTTACCCTTTTGAGGTTTTTCTTTAGCGGTTTCCGGGATGTAAATTCCCGAGGCAGTTTTTGTCTCGGCAGCAGCAGGCTCTATGAGTACCCTGTCTGAAAGTGGTTTAATTTTTAAAGCCATTTGTGTAATTTATTTTAGTTAATTAATTTATCTTGTATGATGCTTGAATTGACCAAAAGTATGCCACTACCACAATCCTGACATTATTAAATAAAAAATGCCAGCTTGTCATAAGCTGGCATTTAAACCTATTTAGAGTATAGTATTTCTTAGTTGTTGTCTTCTTCAGGATTTTGAACGGGAGACTGCACAGGAGCAGGAACATTGGTTTCAACTTGTGGTTTTCCGTCAATAACTCTGGATTCAGATGGAGAATTTCCATCCATTATCGTTACGTTGGATAATAAAATCAATGCCAGCAATAAAGTTGCAAGAGTCCAAGTGCTTTTGTCTAAAAAGTCGGTTGTCTTCTTTACTCCTCCCAATTGTTGACCACCGCCACCTCCAAATGAGGAAGAGAGTCCGCCGCCTTTAGGGTTTTGAACCATGATTACTATTACCAGTAAAAATGCTACAATAATTATTAATGCTAAAAAGATAGTGAATGTGCTCATTCTTGTACTGTGTTATTTTCTTGTAATTTCTTAATTGCCCGAATTTGGTCTGCAAAGGAACCACTTTTTTCGGGATTTTTCAAAATTAAAATTTTATAGGCCTGTATAGCCTTTTTATAGTTTTTTTGTTCCAGGTAAACCCGGGCCAGAGTCTCTGTCATCAGGGCCTCCGGTGGCACACCTCTGTCTGCCGCCAGGTTGTTGGATGTAAATTGGGTATTGGGTTTTATCTTCGGACTTTTGGATATAAAATGATCTATTAATTCAAATTGTCGCGATTTGGAATCTGAAGTACTATTGGTGTTTTCATTTTCTCTCTCAATAGGTTTCGCCCTCGTTAGCGAAAGCCATTCTGAAAAGGAATGTGTTTCGGAAGCATTGAAATCCAATGGACTTCCGACTTCCGGAAAATCTTCGGAACTACTTTTTTCCGGTATTTCTTCTTCTAAGGGTTGGATTGCCGGCCTTTCAAACAATCCGGGATCCATGACCCTTTCAGATTCATTCTTCTTCATTTTGATGGCATCATCAATCATGATACTCCTGGTCCCAAAAACTTCCGTGGGTTCAAAAACAGTGATATTCCTTAAATTCTCCTCCTGTTTTTTAATTTGAAGTGCCACCTTATCCTGAATGAAATCCCTGGATGTAATAAATTCAAAAAGTACACTTCTGTCAAGGGTATAGGCTGCCGTTTTTTTTAAAGCTGAATTGTAATTAAGGCTGTTTTGTGTATACAGACCTTTAAGATGAATTGCGTGTACCGCCTGAAAACAGGGGTGTTCCTGAAGTATACTTTCCAGTCTTGCGGTATCTTCACTGGATATGGAAGCCGAATTTTCGAATAAATATGTCAGTTCCTTTGCAGTCATTACCAGTTTGTAAGTGAAGCATTAAATATATCCTGAGTGATCCTGCTGTAAATTTCATCCAGCGCTGTTTCAAGTACGGGGCCTGTTAATTGTGAATTAGCGGGATAATCATAATAAAATGAAAAACGTCTTTCAAAATCCCTTTTAGGATCCAGGGAGTTATAAAACCTAACATTTACCGAAATAGTGATCCTGTTTTGGGCAGCTGTATTTTGTGCTGTTGCAGTGATAGGAGCAATATAATAATCTACAATTTCTCCTTCATAGATCAAATCCCCACCCGAATTTGTAAGGCTTAAATTTGTTTGGTTTTGTATAAGATCCTGAAGCTCCAGTGTAAAAGTTCGCTCAATTCCAGGTTCTACAAGATTTGCCGCATTTTGAAAATAATTAACCTGAAACGTGGTAGCACCTCCGGTATCGGCTCCTGTAAAGGAATAGATGCCACAGGAGGCCATCGTTAAAAGGCTTATTGAGAAAATTATGATCTTGATTTTTTTCATCCAATGACACCGAATTTCTGCCCGGTGTGAGATTTATTATAGATTATATTGTTTTATTTTTCGGTATAAGGTCCGTTCGCTGATACCGAGTTCTTCCGCAGCGGTTTTTCGTTTTCCGCTATGTCTTTCCAAAGATTTTTTTATAAGCTCCAGTTCCTTATCCTGAAGGGAAAGTGTTTCTTCCTCTTCAATTTCTTCAGCAAAATAATACTTATCTTTTTTATTTTCCTGCTGATTTTGTGCAATTTGTAGTACTTCCATTTCCTCGTCCTCCATGTCTTCAGATTCTATATCCTCTTCATCACCATAGATCTTCTGAATAAGTCCTTCCTGTTCTTCCTGAACTTTTTTGTGGTTACCGCTTTCCATCAATTCCATGGTGAGCTTTTTAAGGTCATTCAAGTCATTTTTCATATCGAAAAGAACCTTGTAGAGGATCTCCCTTTCATTGCTGAAATCGGCCGCTTTTTTCTTGTCGGCAATAACTGCAGGTAAATTACTTCCAATATCCGGGAGATAGGATTTCAGGTCTTTTGCGTTGATGCTTCGTTTTTGTTCTAAAACAGAAATTTGTTCGGCGATGTTTCGCAATTGCCGGATGTTTCCTCCCCATTTATAACTCAAAAGTACCTCCACGGCATCATCTTCAAGCCGCACGGTGGGCATTTTATATTTCAGGGCAAAATCTGCAGCAAATTTCCGGAATAATAAGTGAATATCTTCCTTTCTGTCCCGTAGTGGCGGTAAATTGATTTCTATGGTACTTAACCTGTAATAAAGGTCCTCGCGGAATCTTTCCTTTTTAATGGCTTCAAACATATTTAAATTTGTGGCTGCCACAATCCGAACATCGGTTTGTTGAACTTTTGAGGAACCAACCTTGATAAATTCCCCGTTCTCCAAAACCCTTAAAAGTCTTACCTGGGTGGTTAGCGGAAGTTCGCCAACTTCATCCAGAAAAATCGTTCCGCCATCGGCAACTTCAAAATAGCCGTTTCTGGCTTGGTTAGCGCCTGTAAATGATCCTTTTTCATGGCCAAACAGTTCGCTGTCTATAGTTCCCTCTGGGATTGCGCCACAATTTACCGCGATGTATTTTCCATGCTTTCTGTGAGACAGGGCGTGTATGATCTTGGGAATGCTTTCTTTCCCTACTCCGCTTTCCCCGGTAACCAACACCGAAATATCTGTGGGAGCTACCTGCATAGCTTTCTCCACTGCCCGATTGAGTTTAGGGTCATTCCCTATAATCTCAAAACGCTGTTTTATTGCCTGTATAGATTCCATATGTTGATTCGCTAATCCCCAAAAGGAGAATTAAAAGCCACCCAGCCCCGGTAGGGTGAGTTTGAGCCGTTATTATTTTTATTTGTTTTTAAAATTTTCATGCTATTTTCAAAATATGTTCTTAGTTTTCACATCAGCTGGTTCCTATCCCTTTCGGGGGTCGGGGGGCTATTTAACAGCTTTTCCCTTTAAGGTTGCACTGGTACAATCCAGTATTTCCACCATTACAAAATCTCCTATTTTATAATGTTCTTTCGGAAAAACAGCAACGGTATTTTGTTGTGTCCTGCCACTCCATTCAAGTTCCGATTTTTTTGACTCTTTTTCGATGAGAACTTCCACTGTTTTACCAAGAAATTCCTGCGTCCTGTATAAACTGTGTTTTCTTTGAAGGGCTACAATTTCTGCTAAACGTTGGCTTTTCACTTCTTCCGGGACATCATCCTCCAGTTTTCTGGAGGCCATGGTGCCAGGTCTGTCTGAATAGCTGTACATGTATTCAAAATCGTATTTCACATAATCCATTAAAGATAAAGTATCAATATGATCCTCTTCAGTTTCTGTTGGGAAACCTATGATCAGATCTGAAGAAATGGAACAATCCGGCAGGATCTTTCGGATATTGTCAATAAGCGTGAAATATTCTTCACGTGTATGCAAACGATTCATCTCTTTTAAAATGCGATCGCTTCCACTTTGAACAGGTAAATGAATGTGGTTGCAAATATTTTTATATTGGGACATCAGCTTGATCACATCCAGGGTCATATCCTGCGGATTCGAAGTAGAAAACCGTATTCTCATATCAGGCTGGTCTTCAGCAACCATCTTCAAAAGATTGGTAAAACCGGTTGCAGTAGCCTTCTGGATTTCAGAAGCGGTTTTAAAATCTTTCTTGAGTCCGCCTCCATACCATAAATAACTATCAACATTTTGACCCAGCAGGGTGATTTCCTTGTAGCCTTTTACAGCAAGATCCCTCACTTCCTCAAGAATGCTTTGAGGATCCCGACTTCTTTCGCGACCTCGTGTGAATGGTACAACGCAAAAAGTACACATATTATCACAACCTCTTGTTATGGAAACAAACGCAGAAACGCCGTTGCTTTGTAACCGCACCGGAGAAATGTCGCCATAGGTTTCCTCTTTCGAGAGGATCACATTTACCGCGTTCCGTCCTTCTTCAACTTCTTTTATTAAATTTGGTAAATCTTTATAGGCATCTGGTCCAACCACAAGATCAACGATTTTTTCCTCTTCCAAAAATTTGCTTTTCAAACGTTCGGCCATACAGCCTAAGACGCCCACTTTCATCTTTGGATTTATTTTTTTGACGGCATTATATTTTTCCAGACGTTTACGTACGGTTTGTTCTGCTTTATCCCTAATGGAACAGGTGTTTACCAAAACAAGATCTGCCTCTTCTAAATTTTGGGTGGTGTTAAATCCTTCTTTCTGAAGAATGGAAGCCACCACCTCGCTATCGCTAAAGTTCATCTGGCATCCGTAACTTTCAATAAAAAGTTTTCGGTTATTTTTTGTTTTAGGCTCCAGTATCAGGGAATTTCCCTGCAATTCTTCATCTATGATCTTCTCCATAACTCCTTCTCAAGCTTTCGTTTGTTTAGCTCGCAAAGATAGCTTTTAGTTAAGTTGTGACAAAGTGACAGCATAGAAATTTAACCGGTAATTTTAAGAAAGTAAAGCGGATTTTTTAGTAAAAGAACAGCATATTTAAAAATTGCCCTACTTTTGCACCTAGAAAATAAAGATTTATGGCAAAGAATTTAGTGATTGTGGAATCTCCGGCCAAGGCAAAAACCATTGAGAAATTTTTAGGCAAGGATTATACCGTAGCCTCCAGTTTTGGTCATATCGCCGATTTACCAACCAAGGAATTGGGCGTAGATACGGAGGGAGATTTTAAACCTAAATATATCGTTAATAAAGATAAGAAGGATGTGGTGGCTAAACTCAGGAAACTGGCCAAGACCGCTGAAATTGTTTGGCTGGCGAGTGATGAAGACCGGGAGGGAGAAGCCATCGCATGGCACCTGGCAGAAGAGTTAAAGCTGGATAAAGATAAAACAAGACGGATCGTATTTCATGAGATTACCAAAACCGCTATTTTAAAAGCGATCGACAATCCAAGAAGTATAGATTATAACCTGGTAAATGCGCAACAGGCAAGAAGAGTGCTGGACAGATTGGTGGGATATGAACTTTCTCCTATATTATGGAGAAAGGTAAAAGGCGGACTTTCAGCTGGAAGAGTGCAATCTGTTTCGGTAAGATTGATTGTAGAACGAGAGCGGGAGATAGAAGATTTTAAAGCAGAAGCCTCTTTCAGAATCGATGCCGAGTTTACTACGGAAGAAGGAAAAACCTTCAAGGCGAAGCTTCCGAAGAATTTTGACACTAAAAAAGAAGCAGAAGATTTTCTGAAGAAAAATATAGAAGCCAAATTTAAAGTAGCCGATCTTTCTACCAAGCCTGCAAAAAAATCACCGGCAGCACCATTTACAACTTCTACGTTGCAACAGGAGGCTGCCAGGAAATTATATTTTTCAGTAAGTAAGACCATGACAATGGCTCAACGTTTATATGAGGCTGGTCATATTACCTATATGAGAACCGATAGTGTGAATCTTTCTGAAGATGCCAGGAAAGGCGCTAAACAGGAGATCCTTAAATCCTACGGAGAGAAATATTCAAAAACCAGGCAATTCAAAGGGAAATCAAAAGGGGCTCAGGAAGCACACGAGGCTATTCGTCCCACCAACTTTGAAAATCATACAGTAAAAGCCGATCGCGATGAGGAACGCCTGTACGAACTGATTTGGAAGCGTACTGTTGCGTCTCAAATGAGTGAAGCAGAGTTGGAGCGAACCAATGTAAAGATCGATGCCGATAAACACAAAAATCAGTTTACAGCCAACGGGGAAGTCTTAATTTTTGACGGCTTTTTAAAAGTTTATCTGGAAGGAAGCGATGATGAAGAAGAGGAGCAGGAGGGAATGTTGCCTGCACTAAAGATAAATGAAAGGCTGGAAAACAATTATATAACCGCTACCGAAAGATTTACAAGGCCGCCATATCGATATACGGAAGCTTCTTTGGTGAAAAAACTGGAAGAACTTGGAATTGGCCGTCCTTCCACTTATGCGCCAACTATTTCCACCATTCAAAACAGAAATTATATCGAAAAAGGTTCGGTAGAAGGGATGGAACGAAATTATGCCCAATTGATTCTTAAGAATGATAAATTCAATGAAAAACAGCTATCGGAGACGGTAGGCAGTGATAAAGGTAAATTGGTTCCTACCGCGGTTGGAACTGTTGTAAATGACTTTTTGGTAAATCATTTCTCAAACATTCTGGATTATAATTTCACTGCCAAAGTGGAGCAGAGTTTTGATGATATTGCTGAAGGAAATGAAGAATGGACCAAAATGATGCGGGATTTCTACTCAGAATTTCATCCTCAGGTTCTGGATGTTGCCGAAAATGCAGAAAGAGAAGTAGGGGAACGAATTCTTGGGGAAGATCCTGAAACCGGAAAACCGGTGAGTGTGCGGTTGGGTAAATTTGGGCCTATGGTACAAATTGGTTCTGTAGAGGATGATGAAAAACCCCGTTTTGCCGGCCTGATGCCAGATCAATCTTTAGGCTCGATTACCTATGAGGAAGCTATGGATTTGTTCAAACTTCCCAAGGAAATTGGGGAATATGAAGGCGAAACAGTAGAGGTGAATAATGGACGTTTTGGTCCTTATGTACGCTATGGTAAAACCTTTGTTTCTCTTGATAAAGGAGAAGATCCAATGATTGTGGATATGGAAAGGGCTTTGGAATTGATTAAAGCCAAGGAAAAAGCAGATGCGCCCATATATGTTTATGAAGGAAAACCTGTCCAAAAGGGGGTAGGGAGATTCGGTCCATTTTTAAAGTGGAATGATATCTTTATCAACGTTAATAAAAAGTATGATTTCGATAATTTAAGCGATGCAGAGATCGAGGAATTGGTCGAAAACAAGAAGCAAAAAGAAATTGATAAGGTTATCCATAATTGGGAAGAGGAAGGAATCAGAGTTGAAAAAGCACGCTGGGGCCGTTCCAACATCCTAAAGGGAAAAACCAAAATAGAATTGCCAAAAACAGTGGATGCTTCAAAATTAACTTTAGAGGAAGTCAAAGAGATCCTGGATAAAAAAACCAAGAAACCTGCCAAAAAGAAGCCGGCTGCGAAGAAGAAAGCAGCCACGTCTAAAAAAACCACCACAAAAAAGAAGTAATTAATGGATTTTGAATTTTTAAATCCCCTGGAAGAGGAATTTCTGGAAGAAATTAATTCTTTTGAATCCAACACCCTAAAAGGGCAAATAAAAATGCATTCTGAAAAATCCGGAGTTCCGGAATTGGAGGGAATTAGAATTGCTGTTTTTGGAGTTAAGGAAAATCGACTTGCAATTAAAAATGAAAATGAATTCCTGAACTTCAATGGAATTCGTAGATCATTTTATAGTTTATTTCCGGGAAACTGGTATTTGAATATCGCAGATCTTGGAGATATAGAAAAGGGAGAAACCGTAGAAGACACATATTTTGCGGTACAAACCCTGGTTAAAGAGCTTGTTAAGCAAAAGATTATTCCGGTTATTTTAGGGGGGAGTCAGGATTTGATATATGCCCAATACCGCGCCTATGATACGATTTCCCAAATGGTGAACCTTGTAAATATAGACAGCCGTTTTGATTTGGGCGATGCAGAGAAACCTATAAGCAACCGGTCTTACATTGGGAAGATTGTTGTGAATAAACCTTATAATTTGTTCAATTATTCAAATGTGGGGTATCAAACCTATTTCAATTCACAGGATGAAATAGGATTGATGGAGCGCTTATTCTTTGATGCCTACAGGTTGGGGGAAGTGTCAAAAAACATAACCAGCATTGAACCTGTTATGCGGGATGCCAATTTGGTTGGAATAGATTTGGGCGCAGTGAATTCTTCGGTTATAGGAAGGAATCATCAAAATTCCCCCAATGGTTTTGACGGAAAAGAAATTTGTGCACTTTCCCGTTATGCAGGGATTAGCGATAAGGTAAGCTCTTTTGGAGTATATGAATATTCTTCAGATATTTCTGAAACCGGAAATATGCTCATCGCTCAAATGCTTTGGTATTTTATTGAAGGAGTGAATTACAGAACTGATGAAGATACTCTTTCAGCAAAAAAGGATTTTATAAAATATCAGGTGCCTATTGATGATGAGGTACTTGTGTTTTTTAAAAGCCCGGTAAGCGGAAGATGGTGGATAGAAATACCATTTATTTCCAATTCCAATACTAAATTAAAAAGGCATACGTTATTACCTTGCAGTGAGGAGGATTATTTGGAAGCCTGTAATCAAGTAATTCCTGAAAGATGGTACAAAACAAAGAGAAAGAACGAATTATAAAAAAATGGCTTATTAAGATTTAGTTGTATTTTTACCCTTCCTATTGTTTTTTATAAAATAATTGGATAGGTTTACCACCTAAATAAAATTTGCCGTAACCCTGAAAGATATTATGAAGAAAATCATTTCGCTTATTGCCATTCTTGCGATTCTTGCTGGTTGTAGCCGTGGAGATCGTGGTCAGCTGGTTGGTGCACAAGGAAAAAAGTGGAATCCGGAGAAACCTTATGGGATGACATTGGTGCCGGGAGGTGCCTTTATCATGGGTAAGGCTGATGATGACATTGCAGACATGAAAAATGCTCCACCTAAAACAGTAACTGTACGTTCTTTTTATATGGATGAAACGGAAATAACCAATGCAGAATATCGTCAGTTTACCAATTGGGTTCGGGATTCTATCGTTAGAATGAGATTGGCTATTGAAGCGGATTTTGAAGGAAAGGTTGCCGGTGATGATGGAATTGGGGAATTCGCCTTTTTAGACAGTGACACTGAGAACATGACTGTTTATGAAAAGTATATGTTTGATAATTACACATCATTTTCTGAAGATTACCAGGGAAGAAAGCTTAACAAGGATATTGATATTATTTGGGATACCCGGGATTATCCGGATGAAGCTTATGCTAGGGTCATGGATACCATGTACATTCCTTTGGAAGAATCATACAACGGCCAACGCACCATTGATGTCAAGAAATTAAAGTTTAAGTACCGTTGGATGGATATCCAGGCGGCGGCAAGATCTAAAGCTCAAAAACGAAGCGATTTTATACGAACGGAAGAAGTATTGGTTTATCCGGATACAGCAGTTTGGATCAAAGATTTCAATTATTCCTATAACGAACCTATGCATAATGATTACTACTGGCATACAGCCTTTGATGATTATCCGGTTGTTGGGGTAACCTGGGAGCAGGCTAAGGCCTTTACTCAATGGAGAACATTATATCATAATGCATTCAGAAAGAAAAAAGGAGAACAAGATGTTCCCACCTATAGATTACCTACAGAAGCAGAATGGGAATATGCTGCACGTGGCGGGTTGCAATCGGCTACGTATCCATGGGGAGGCCCTTATGCCAAAAATGATCGCGGTTGTTTTATGGCCAATTTTAAGCCTTTAAGAGGGGATTATGCTGCAGATCAGGCTTTGTATACTGTAGAAGCAAAGTCCTATGAGCCCAATGATTATAATCTATATAATATGGCAGGAAATGTTTCGGAATGGGTGAATTCTTCCTACGACCCCTCTTCCTATGAATATATGTCTTCTATGAACCCGAATGTGAATAATGATGATGATTTCCGAAAAGTTGTTCGTGGAGGTTCCTGGAAAGATGTTGCATACTTTTTACAAGTGAGCACCCGGGATTACGAATTTGCGGATACAGCGAGAAGTTATATAGGTTTCAGGACTGTTCAGGATTATCTAGGAACAGATATTACCTTAAACCAACCTCCAAAAAATTAGAACCTTTTACTTTAACCTATTTATACAATAACCAAAAAATCAACTAATATCTTTTTACTATGGCTAATGCAAAGAATAAAATGAAAATAATGAATATGGTGTATGGTTTAGGTGCATCCGTTGTAATTCTGGGAGCACTTTTTAAAATTATGCACTGGCCTTATGGTAACGAAATGCTAATACTTGGGCTTGTAACCGAAGCCATCGTTTTTGCTGTTTCAGCATTTGAACCTGTGGATGATAGCCTGGATTGGTCTCTTGTTTATCCGGAATTGGCTGGAGGGGTTGCAGCAGAAAGACAATCTTTGATAGAAGAAAATAAAGAAACCGATATTTCTCTTTCCAAAAAACTGGACGATATGCTTAGGGAGGCTAAAATTGACGCTAACTTAATGAATAGTCTTGGAGACAGTATCCGTAATTTTGAGGGAGCTGCAAAATCCATATCTCCTACCGTAGATGCGATGGCTTCTCAAAGAAAATACAGCGAAGAGTTAACAATGGCTGCTGCTCAAATGGAAACCTTGAACAATTTATATAAAGTACAGGTGGAATCTTCTGCAAGACAATCGGAGATCAATCAGGAAGTTGCAGAAAATGCATCTAAACTTAAAGATCAAATGGGATCGCTGGCGAACAATCTTTCTTCCTTGAATGGAGTTTATGGGAATATGTTAACCGCTATGAATGGAAGAGCTTAATTAATTAGTTGTAAAGACTATCAATATTAATACAATACTAAACTAATTATACATGGCGTCTGGAAAACAATCACCAAGACAGAAGATGATAAACCTGATGTATTTGGTTTTCATTGCAATGTTGGCTTTAAATATGTCTAAAGAGGTTCTTACCGCTTTTGGATTAATGAATGAAAAACTGGCAGAATCTAACGAAACTACCACTCAACGAAACATTGCCTTTATGGCGGGTCTCGAAGAAAAAGTAAGTGAGCAGCCTGCAAAGTATGCTCCTCTTAAAGAAAAAGCCGATAAAATTGACCAGCTTTCAACAAATCTTAATACTTACATTGAAAATATTAAGGCCGAATTGACCAAAGACAGGGTTGAAGAAATTGACAGAACAGATTATGAAACGATGGATCGCCCAGATCAGTTGGATGAGATGTTCTTCACGGGAGGCAGAAAT
The DNA here is from genome assembly GCF_046298265.1 of Gillisia xinjiangensis. Taxonomy (NCBI): domain Bacteria; kingdom Pseudomonadati; phylum Bacteroidota; class Flavobacteriia; order Flavobacteriales; family Flavobacteriaceae; genus Gillisia; species Gillisia xinjiangensis. Next base: position 895,359 of record NZ_JBKAHK010000002.1, read on the forward strand.
ACTGTTAAAGGAGAGGAGTTTGTTCAAAAAATCGCAGCATATCGTGAAGGTGTAGCCTCTTTAATTGAGGATGACTTTGCCGCGATTGCTTCAAAGGTAAAAAATGAATTCGCTACAGAGCCAGTTAAAAACAGGAATGGGATTACCAAGCCTTGGTTGGAATATCATTATCAGGGATATCCATTGATTGCTTCACTTACAAAACTAACTCAATTACAGGCAGACGTTAAAACAACAGAAAGTGAAATTCTTTCGGCCATGCTTTCAGGGCAATTGCAAAGTGAAGTATCGTTAACCAATTATGAGGCAATTGTTGTTCCAACCAAAACAGCTTTCTTTTCCGGTGAAAACTTTACCGGTAAAATTGTTTTAGGACGTGTTGATAAAACCCTGAAGTTTGACAATGTTGTTGTGAATGGAAATAAAGTTGAAAGCAATGAAGCCGGACAGGTATCTCTAAGTTTTCCTGCGGGGAATGTTGGAGAGCAAGCCATAAAAGGTGAAATTCAGTTTAAGGAAGGTGATTCTGTGGTAAGTATTCCAATTACCAGTTCTTACGCAGTAATACCTAAGCCTAATTCTGCGGTCATTTCGGCAGATAAAATGAACGTGGTATACAGAGGGGTGAAAAATCCAATGACCATTTCCATACCTGGAGTTGGTAATGTTACAGCCAATGCCCCGGGATTATCTCCCGCAGGTGGAGCCGGAAACTATGTAATGGATGTAACTACGCTGCAAGCCCGTGAGGTAACTATTAATGTAAGCGGGAAATTGCCTGGAGGTGAAACTGTTTCAGACAGTAAATCTTTTAGGGTGAAGGATATTCCAAGTCCGGTAGGAACTATAAGAGGTGAAGACGGATCGGTTAAAATGCCGCGTAACAATCTTGAAATTGCAACCGTTGGGGCAGCGCTTCAGGATTTTGATTTTGATATTGGCCTTCGTATTACCGGTTTCAGTTTTAAAGTTTCAGGACAGCCAACCATAAATGTTAGGGGGAATCAATTGGATGGACCGGCAAAAGCTGCATTAAGACGTGCATCAAGAGGAGAGACCGTGCAAATTTTTGACATAGAAGCACAATTGGCTTCAAATACAGGATATAAGCTTAAAAAGGTATCGCCTGTATTTGTAGAGTTAACAAATTAAAAAATTCAGTACAATGAAGTGGAATCAATTTTTGATAGGGGTGTTCGGATTGTTTTTTTGTCTTTCATCGTATGGGCAAACAAACATGCTGAATGCAAAATCTCCAGATGATATCGGAAAACTATCTGATACCCAAATGGTGGTAAAAAAGGAAAGCAAGCCATTGGAATATGGGTATGTTGATGAAAGAGATATCTTATGGTCTAAAAATATCTGGGAGATCATCGATTTGGATGAAAGAGTAAATTTTCCGCTTTATTATCCTATAGACACCAATAATATCGGTTCCAACCGAAGATCTCTTTACGATGTCTTGATGACAGGAATAAAGAGTGGAAAAATAAAGAATATTTATGCAGACGCCTATTTCAATGAAAAGAGAACACTGGAAGGTATTAGTGCCGCTATTTCCAAAATTGATACAACCGATCTTGGTGTTGAACAATACAACGCGGGAGAGCAAATAGATCAGCAGTATATTAACAGAAGGGATATTACCTCTGCTGATATAGCTGAATATCATATTCGTGGTATGTGGTATTTTGATAAACGCCAGGCGGAAATGAAATATAGATTATTGGGAATAGCTCCGGTTGCTCCTGATGTGAATTTCCTGGATGATGAAGAGCCAGATCTGGTTGAACTTTTTTGGGTATGGTTCCCGGATGCACGGGAAATATTATTTGAGAATGAGGCTTTTAATGGTGGGAATTCATCCCAATCTATTACCTACGATCATTTATTGAATGCACGAAGATTCAATGCGGTTATTTACAAAGAAGATAATGTGCAGGGAGATAGGGGGGTTAATGATTATATTACAGAAAATGCATTTATGCAACTTCTGGAATCTCAAAGGATAAAAGAACAAATCAGAAACTTTGAACAGGACATGTGGAATTACTAATTTCCTGTCCCGTAAAGGGAGCCGGTTTTATTAGTTAATGAATTTTTTAAAAATAACCTTTAAACGCTCCGTTGTAACGGAGCGTTTTTTAATTGAAACCTATGTTGGATTATATTATTGTTGGTGCGGGATTAAGTGGGATTGCAGTTTCTGAAAAATTGATAGATTCAGGTAAAAATATCCGGGTTTTTGAAAATAACTCCCAGTCTTCATCTACCGTTGCAGGAGGAATTTATAATCCGGTTATTTTAAAAAGATTTACCCTTGCGTGGGAAGCAGATGAACAGCTGAAAACCGCCATTCCTTTCTATCATTCTTTGGAAGAAAAACTGAAAATTTCGATAATCCGGGAAATGCCCATTTATAGAAAATTTCATTCGGTGGAAGAACAGAATAATTGGTTTGAGGCCATGGATAAACCTTCGGTAGCTGCATTTCTTTCCCCGAACCTTCTTTCAGAATTAAATCCAAACATTCCCTCTGATTTTTCCTTCGGTATGGTAAAGGATACAGGAGTTATTAATACAGAATTACTTCTGAAGGCGTACAGGAAGTATTTGAAGGATTTAGGTGTTTTCATATCTGAAGATTTTCAGTATGATATGCTTCAGCTTAAAAATGGTCAATTTAATTACAAGGGATTTCAGGCAAAGAGAATAATTTTTTGTGATGGTTTTGGTATGACCAGAAATCCATTTTTCAATAATCTTCCGCTGAATGGCAATAAAGGGGAATATTTAATAATCAAATCTGAAGTTCTTAAGCTTGATGTGGCGGTTAAATCATCGGTTTTTATACTTCCGTTAGGAAATGACCTTTATAAGGTTGGTGCAACCTATAACAATAAAGATAAGACTTCAGTTCCAACAGCAGAGGCAAAGGAATACTTGCTGGAAAAGCTACACGCATTAATTACCTGTGGTTTCGAAATGGTAGGGCAGGTTGCCGGAATTCGCCCTGCAACTGCCGATAGAAAACCACTCGTTGGAGAACACTCTGAATATAAAGGGATGTTTTGCTGTAATGGTTTTGGTAGCCGTGGTGTTTTAATAGCTCCCACCGTGGCAAGGAAATTGATAGATTCTATTGAAAATGAGACTGCTATACCCAAAGATATCGATATCAGGAGGTTTGTTAAAAAAGAATCAAAAAACCTCGGGGCAAGCCCACGAGGTATGAATTAGAAAATACTTTAAAAAAATCGAGGCAAGCCTCCGGGGATTAAACCCTCAATGAGGGATTAATCCGGTTTTTTATAATGAAGAAACACATTAATCCATATATTTCTTGAAAGCCTTATAATAACAGGCATAAAAACCACCAGCGTACCAGTTATGGCAATGAAAGTCGTCATAAGTCCCCCTCCAAATAAAAAATAAGTAATAATAAAAGCTGCCACCGCAAATGCAATCCCAAGAGCATAGCTCACATACATTGCTCCAAAGAAAAAGGAAGGTTCTATCTTATACTTGGTTCCACAGTGGAAACAACGTTCGTGCATCTGGAAAATTTTGGTCATTTTATAAGGGTTTGATTCCTTATACATGCTTTCCTGATGACAAACCGGACAGGTCCCGGTAAAAATGCTGTATAATTTGGTACCCTTTAAGAAACTCATTTCTATTTTTTTAGCATCACAAAAATAGGCATCTTTGCAAAAATATTAGAACAATACAATGCTTAACATTCATAATTTATCTATTTCCTTCGGCGGAGAGACTTTGTTTGACGAAATCACCTTTAGATTAGGGGCGGGAGACCGCGTAGGTCTTATTGGTAAGAACGGAGCCGGAAAATCTACTATGCTTAAAATTCTTTCAGGAGAACAGGAAGCAACTACTGGCCAGATAGCCAAAGATAAGGAACTTAAAATAGGATTTTTAAAACAGGATATAGATTTCATACAGGGGAGAACTGTTCAGGAAGAGGCGCAACAGGCCTTTGAAGAGATAAAAGCCATTGAAAAAAAGATGGAATTTATCAATGAACAACTCACTACCAGAACCGATTACGAAAGTGAGGCTTATATGGATCTTATTCATGACCTCAGCGAAATCACGCATCAGTACGAAATTATTGGAGGATATAATTACCAGGGGGAAACAGAAAAGGTTTTAACAGGACTTGGTTTTGAAAGAAATACCTTCGATAAGCTTACGGAAACTTTTTCCGGAGGTTGGAGAATGCGGATAGAACTCGCGAAACTGCTTTTACAGAGCAATGATATTTTGTTGCTGGATGAGCCAACAAACCACCTGGATATTGAATCTATTATCTGGCTGGAATCATTCCTTTCCAATTACCCGGGATGTGTGATTATAGTTTCTCACGATAAAATGTTTCTTGACAATGTCACCAACAGGACGATCGAGATCTCTTTAGGTCAGATTTATGATTATAAAAAATCCTACTCAAAATATCTTGTGCTACGGGAGGAATTAAGAACACAACAGCTTGCTTCTCAAAAGAATCAGGAAAAACAAATTGAGCAAACTGAAAAACTCATCGAAAAATTCAGGGCTAAAGCTTCCAAAGCTTCCATGGCCCAGTCGCTGATTAAAAAATTGGATAAAATAGACAGGATTGAGGTAGATGAAGATGATAATGCGGTGATGAATGTTAGGTTCCCGATTTCTATTCAACCTGGGAAAATTATTGTTGAAGGAGAGAATATAGGAAAAACTTACGGAGAACTCAATGTTCTTGAAAATATCGATCTTTTAATAGAGCGGGGGAGTAAGATCGCATTTGTAGGACAAAACGGGCAGGGAAAATCTACACTTGCTAAAATTCTGGTTGATGAAATTTCCCATTCAGGAAAGATGAAGCTGGGACATAATGTTCAAATTGGGTATTTCGCACAAAACCAGGCAGAATATCTGGATGGTGAAAAAACTGTATTGGATATTATGATTGATGCTGCTACAGAAAAAACCCGCAGCAAAGTAAGGGATATGTTGGGTTCATTTTTGTTTAGGGGAGATGAAGTAAGTAAAAAGGTAAAAGTGCTTTCAGGTGGCGAAAGAAACCGTTTGGCGCTTTGTAAGCTTTTGCTTCAGCCATTTAATGTGCTTATAATGGATGAGCCTACAAACCATTTGGACATTAAATCGAAAAACGTATTAAAAGAAGCTCTTAAAACTTTTGAAGGTACCTTGATCCTGGTTTCCCATGACAGGGATTTTCTTCAGAATCTTACCTCGACCGTTTATGAGTTTAAAAACAAAAAAATAAGGGAATATCTTGGAGATATAGATTATTACCTGGATCAGCGGAATGTGGAAAACATGCGGGCTATCGAGAAACGAGATAAAGTCGCAAAAGAGGATACTAAGAATACCGATAATAAGCAGGCCTATAACGATCAGAAAAAATCTAAATCCCTGAACAATAAACTAAGCAATACAGAGGCTAAGATTGGGAAGCTGGAGAAGGAATTGAAAGAGAAGGACCTCGAGATGGCCCAGAATTATAACAAAGCCATTGCGAAACCTCATTTTCTGGAGAATTATAAAAAGAAAAAAAAGGAGTTGGAACAGCTAATGAAATCCTGGGAAATTTTGCAGGAAGAATTGGAAACAATGGGTTAGATTTTTATTTGTTCATGTTTTTTCATTGTTGATTAAACGTTTTCTGTTTATTGGAGTCTAAAGTTTAATTAAAAACAATTCATGCGTAAAATAATTCTCTCCATACTTGGAGTTTTACTTGTAATAGCTGCTGTTTTTGGAGCCAAGGCCATCATAGACAGCAATACCGTAGAACGACCACCTATAAACAAAACAGTTAAAACTGTTTTTGTAGATACAGTTCAAAATCGAACAGTACCTATAATTATTCCTGCAAATGGTGCCGTTACGGCCCTAAATAAAACAGAACTTTTTTCAGAAGTAGAAGGCATTTTTAGAAATAGCAGTAAACCATTCAGGGCAGGGCAAACATACAGGCGCGGTCAGGTTCTTTTGAATATAGATGGTTCAGAATTTGCTGCCAATGTACGTGCGGCCAGGAGTGAACTTTATAATAGCATTACGGCCATTATGCCCGATCTGAGGCTTGACTATCCTGAATTATACCCGAAATGGGAGAAATATCTCAATAATTTTGATGTAAACCGTAATCTGGCACCATTGCCGGAAACCGAATCCAATCAGGAAAAATATTTTATCGCTGGCAGGGGGATTGTTTCGGCTTATTACAATATAAAAAACCTGGAGGCCCGGTTAAATAAGTTTTCAATTATTGCGCCTTATAACGGGGTTTTAACGGAAGCTTTGGTAACAGAAGGTTCCTTGGTTCGTCCCGGACAAAAACTGGGAGAATTTATAGACCCATCAGAATTTGAGCTGGAGGTAGCAATCCGAAAATCCTTCAGTGATTTGCTTAAAATAGGTGAAAAGGTGACGTTGTCCAACCTTGAAAATACTCAAACATTCAAAGGAACTGTAAGTCGTGTAAACAGTCGTATAGATCAGGCTTCACAAACCATTCAGGTTTTTATAAATGTTAAAGACCCGGAAGTAAAGGAAGGAATGTACCTGGAAGCCAGGCTTGAAGCACGAAGTGTGGAAAATGCCATTGAAATCCCGCGGGAGTTGTTGGTAGATCAATCTAAAGTTTACGTAGTGAATGAAGGTTTGCTTAATCTTGTTCCGGTTACTCCGGTTTATTTCGCTTCAGAAAAAGTAGTTATTCAGGGGCTTGAAGATGGTGCTAAATTGGTTTCATCTCCGGTTCCGGGAGCTTATCCGGGAATGGAGGTGGCGATAAGCGAAAGTCCAAATTCAGTTAAATCCCGGAAAAATTGAGAAAAATAATAAGTTATTTTATAAAGTATGAAGTTGCGGTAAATGTTGTGGTTTTTGCTTTTGTTATCTTTGGAGTCGTTGGGATATTCAATATGAAGTCTTCCTTTTTTCCCCTGGAAGATTCCCGTATCATAAATATAAATGTAGCCTACCCGGGGTCTTCCCCCGAAGAAATTGAAGAGGGTATTATCCTTAAAATTGAAGACAATTTAAAGGGTTTAATTGGAATAGACAGGGTAACTTCTGTAGCGCGTGAAAGCGGAGGCTCCATAACCGTTGAAATTGAGCAGGGAGAAAATATCGATGTGATTCTTTCTGAAGTAAAAAATGCGGTAGACCGGGTTCCCAATTTCCCTACAGGGATGGAGCCGCTTGTAGTCGCTAAGCAGGAGTTTGTGCGCCCTACAATTAGCTTTGCTGTAAGTGGAGAAAATATACCCCTTACAACGCTAAAACAAATAAGCCAGCAAATTGAGAATGATATGCGGGCCATAGATGGGGTTTCTCAAATTGAAATTTCTGGTTATCCTGAAGAAGAAATTGAGATAGCGGTTAGACAGGATGATCTACTTGCCTTTAACCTCACCTTTGAAGAGGTGGCCGCGACAGTTTCTAATGCAAATATCCTCACCACTGGAGGAACTATAAAAACCTATGCTGAAGATTATCTCATAAGGGCCAATAACCGTGCTTATTTTGGTGATGCTTTAAACGATCTTGTTGTGCGGGCAAATCCTTCCGGACAAACTATCAGGTTAAGGGATATTGCTGTGGTTAGAGATCGTTTTTCTGAAACTCCAAATGCCTTATTCTTTAACGGGAATATGGCGGTAAATGTTCAAATAAGCAATACCAATAATGAAGATCTGCTTTCTACAGCCGATAAGGTTAATGAGTATATTACCTCTTTCAATGAAAAGAATTCCAATATCCGGTTGGATGTGGTGAGTGATTCTTCAATTACATTAAATCAGCGTACACAACTGCTTCTGGAAAACGGATTTATTGGGATTTTGTTGGTATTGCTGTTCCTTTCCTTCTTTTTGAATACCCGTCTTGCCTTCTGGGTTGCTTTCGGTTTGCCGGTAGCTTTCCTTGGAATGTTCATTTTTGCAGCGCAATTCGGTGTGACTATTAATGTGCTGTCATTATTTGGTATGATCATCGTTATTGGGATCCTGGTAGATGACGGGATAGTAATTTCAGAAAATATTTACCAGCATTACGAGAAGGGTAAAAATCCGGTTCGTGCGGCTATCGACGGTACTATGGAAGTTGTGCCGCCGGTTATTTCAGCTATAATAACCACCGTTTTGGCTTTTGGTACATTTTTGTTTCTGGACAGCCGGATAGGAGAATTCTTTGCTGAAGTTTCTACGGTGGTTATTTTAACCTTAATTGTTTCCTTAATAGAGGCATTTATTATTCTTCCGGCACATATCGCGCACTCCAAAGCTTTGGTGCGCGATTCGAAAGTTAAAAAGAAAAGCAGGACAGATAAGGTTTTTGAAAAACTGAGAGGATTTAACAGGACCGGAGATAAAATTATGGTCTATATGCGGGATAAAACATACAGTCCGGCCTTAAGGTTTATTTTGAGACAGCCTGTAATGAGTCTTTCCATTATATTGGTACTGCTAATCCTCACCGTAGGAGCAATAGGAGGGGGATGGATACGTGTTACCTTATTTCCCAGTATTGCCAGTGACAGGGTTTCTATTGATTTATTGATGGCAGAGGGAACCAATCCGGCTAAAACCGATTCTATTATTAGCCTTGTGGAAGCAGCAGCCTGGAGAGTAAATGATGACTTTACAGAGCGACAAACAGGAAATAAAGCTGTGGTTGAAAACATTATTAAACGCGTAGGTCCCGGGAATAATAAAGCTTCCCTGCAGGTGAATTTACTCCCCGGTGAAGAAAGGGATTTTGCATCCCCAGATATTACCAATGCGATCCGGGAAGAGGTAGGGCCTGTCTTTGGAGTTGAAAGTCTCACCTTCGGATCTGGAGGGAATTTTGGAGGAAGTCCTGTTTCAGTCTCTCTTTTGGGTAATAATATAAAAGAACTGGAAGCGGCAAAGGAAGAATTAAAGGTGATATTTGAAAATAATACCCTGCTCAAAGATGTTACAGATAATGACCCTAAAGGCATCAAGGAAATAGATATCAAATTAAAGCAAAACGCATACGCTTTGGGGCTGGACCTTAGCAATGTGATGCGACAAATTAGAAATGCCTTTTTTGGAACCCAGGCACAACGTTTCCAGCGTGGGCAGGATGAAGTTAGAGTTTGGGTACGTTATAATCTTGAAGAGCGATCTTCTATCACCAAACTGGATGATTACAGGATCGTTACACCTTCCGGAACACGGGTTCCCTTCAGGGAGATTGCAGATTATGAAATTATAAGAGGAACTGAATCAATAAGCCACCTGAACGGATTACGTGAAATTAGAGTAAGTGCAGATATGGAAGATCCCAACGGAAGTGCTACTGATATTCTTTTTGATGTGCAAAATAATATAATGCCGAACCTTCTGAATAAATATCCATCGCTTTCTGTTTCTTATGAAGGACAAAACAGGGAAGGAGAAAAACTTTCGAATTCAGCTAAAAAAGTACTTCCTATTGTGTTGTTCTTAATTTACGCTACAATTGCGTTTACTTTCAGAAGTTATAGTCAGCCTTTGTTGCTAATGCTTTTAATTCCATTCAGTATAATTGGGGTAGCCTGGGGACACTGGATCCATGGATTTCCCATCAATTTTCTTTCGGCCCTGGGAATCATTGCTCTCATTGGAATTATGGTGAATGACGGACTGGTATTGATTGGGAAATTTAATAATTACCTTGTGGAAGGTATGAAATTTGAAAACGCGCTTTATGAAGCAGGAAGGTCCAGATTTAGAGCGATTTTCCTTACATCCCTTACAACCATTGCCGGACTTGCACCCCTTATATTCGAAAAAAGCAGGCAGGCACAATTCCTTAAACCTATGGCGATTTCGATTGCTTATGGAATAGGAATTGCCACAGTTTTAACTCTGTTGCTGCTACCTTTATTTCTTGCATTAAGCAATTATTTCAAGGTGGGGGCCATTTGGCTTGCTACCGGAAAAAAAGTGGAAAATGAAAATGTAGAAAGAGCGATTAAAGAACAAAAAGAAGAAGAAGCTCATGCAGATAATACATAAATCCTTACTTTTCCTCTTCCTTTTTTACCTGGGAGGCAGCTTTGCACAAACAAGAATTATAAGTAAGGAAGAAGCAATCGTAAAAACACTTGAAAACAATTACGGAATCAAGATTTCTCAAAATAATGTCGAGATCGCCGATAATAATCAGGATATTTTAAATTCGGGATATCTTCCTTCTATAACTGGAGTGGCTGGCGCGAATTACAATATTGAAGATATTAATGCCACTTTACAGGGAGGAGATGAAAGAGATGTTGAGGGAGCTAAAACAAACCGATACAATGCTTCTATAAACCTAAATTATACCTTGTTTGACGGTTTGGGGAGATGGTATAACTTTAAACAACTTAAGGAGCAGTACAATCTCACAACTCTGGATGCAAGGGAAACCATAGAAAATACGATCCTGCAATTGCTAACGGTTTATTTTGAGGTGGCACGGCTTACAGAAAATGTAGATGTTCTGGAAGAAACTCTTGAAATTTCCAGGGACCGGATAATCCGGGCGCAGTATCAATTTGAATTTGGACAAAGCAACAGGCTTGCCGTATTAAATGCAGAGGTTGATGTTAATAATGACAGTATTAATCTTTTAAACGTGCAACAGCAACTGGATAATGCCAGACGGGATCTGAATGTAATTGTCAATGATCAGGAAATTCCCCTGGATGCATTCCTGGTAGATACAACCGTAGCATTTATACCTAAGCTACAGCTGGAATCCTATCTTTCAGAAGCAAAAATGAATAATGTTTCCCTGCTTCGTGCAGAAAGTACGATCTCAATATCAGAATATGCTTTGAAAGTAAGTAAATCCGGATATTTGCCTACTGTAAATCTCAACGGTTCGTATGGATGGAATACAGCAAGTTTACCTTCCACTTCCTTTGCACAAACTAGCACCACTTTAGGTTATGCCGCAGGCTTGAGTTTGAGCTGGGATATTTTTGATGGAGGAGCTTCAATTACCAACGTAAGAAATTCTAAGGTGAGGCTTGAAAACGAGGAATATATTAAAAAGCAAATAATTCTCGAGGTGAACAGGGATATCGCCAACGCTTTGGGGAATTATGAAAACAAGCGTTATATCTTTGAAGTGCAGGAAAATAATGTGGTAACCAATCAAAACAACTTTGAACGCACAGAGGAGCAGTTTAAAATAGGTCAGATAACCTCCATAGAATTCCGGCAGGCACAAATCAATTTACTCAATGCCAGAACCAGTAAAAATCTTGCTAAATACGATGCGAAATTAGCCGAAATACAATTGCTGCAGCTTACAGGGCAACTTCTTAACGTTGAATTTTGATAGGTTTACCTAATCTAAGAACAGATGAATGAACATGTATTCCAATGCCCGTATTGCTGGGAAGAAATTTCAATGCTGCTGGATGCATCGGTAAGCTCGCAAGCCTACATTGAAGATTGCGAGGTTTGTTGTAATCCCATAGAGGTTTATGTGCGATTTGAGGGAAATGAGGTGATAGAGTTTTCAGCAAACAGCATCGAACAGTAATTTTTTATGCTGAATCATATTTTTGAACAGTTCAGAAATTTCAAATTTATAGAGAACCGTCACCTAATAATTTGAAAATCAAAGCCGTGTTTGCAGGATCGATTTGGATGCATTTTTTCTAAGTGGCTGATAAAAGTATCCAGCTAATAAAAAATTAATTTTTTGAAATTTTCCTTTGCAAAAGAGGAATTCTATTGTATATTTGCACTCCAATAACGAAGAAAGCTTTTAAGCGAGTAAGGTTATTTGTAAACTTGACAATTTAGATTAAAGATATATCGCGGGATAGAGCAGTAGGTAGCTCGTCGGGCTCATAACCCGAAGGTCACAGGTTCGAGTCCTGTTCCCGCTACTAAGAAGCCGAAACCCTCAGTAAACACTGGGGGTTTCGGCATTTTTATGTATTTACCCGGGTCAATATTGGGTCAAGCGACATCTACAAAAGCTTTTATTCAATTGATATTCAGTATCTTGCGGAAATGAAATTGGATCAAGCGAACTCATAAATTAGAATCATTATTTGCCAATAAAATTGCTTAAATTTAAAAATAGGTAAATTCATTATTCACATATAAAAGAAATAAATGCAATAGTGCATTTATCAGTACGTTACCCAACATTTAAAAAACCGTAATATGAAGAAAATACTATTAATGACATTTTTACTTCTTCAATTCAGCTTATATTCTCAAAATACTTCACACTGGAATATTGGAATTGAATTTTCTATTGATAACATATCCTTTTCAGATGATATAGATGGAAAAGATTATATTCTCACGGAAGGCTCTTCTACTGGATATGAAGGGATAGATTATAACCAAAACAATTACACTTTAGGCCTCACCACCAGACACTTCTTTGGAGAGAAATTGGGTATATCCTCTGGAATTTTATATTCTAATAAGGACTTTACAGGAGCCTACACTTGCGTAGTGTGTAATGCATTTACTTCGCCCACTCCGGAAATTATCGAGCAAAGGTTTTTGGTTGTTCCTGTTTCAATTTTTTATTCCTTGCTGCCAGGCAAACTAAAACCAATTTTAGAAAGCGGATTTAAAAATAATTTTGAAATACAGAATAATGCGCAGGGAAAAAGTAAAGGGTATTTTTTAGAAGCTTTCATAGAAGCTTCAATAAATTATGAATTTACAGAAAACTTAATTGCAGGGATTGGATATAATTATCAAACAACTCTAACTGATTTATATAAGTCGGATGGGTATAATTTGAGAACCAGTGCTTTTTTGTTCCAAATAAATTACGCTTTAAAATAACGTTGGGTAACAACATATAAAAACAATGCTCAAACCTGTCTCGAATCGAAAATCCGTGCTCACTTGCTTAGCGAATTGTCCTGCGGACAATCACGCTGGCCAGCTCGCACAGTTTTTATTCGGGACGTTGTGCGTAATGCAAATTAATAATTAATGAAAAACTTATATACTATGAAAATTTTTAGAATTTTAATCTTGTTTTCTATCACATTTTTGATAAGCTGTAGTGGAAATGATGAATCTTTTTCCAGTGAAAATAAAATTATAGAAATAAGAAACTATACTATAGAAGTCCCAGACAATTTTAAATTAATAGAAGAACAAGGTTATGATTCCTATGTTGGAAAAATTCAAGGCTCAGGAATAATAATTTCTTTTGACTATGGAATTTACACACGCAAAGAGGAAAATATTTCAGATGAGGATTATGAGGTGCGCGATGATATATTTGATGGATATTCTAAACAATTATTAATCGCTAACAATCCTGAGATAAATAATACATCAGTTCATATAGCCTTAATTGATCAAGATGCCGAAAATATATTTTCAAAAGCGCCCTTAAAAATGTGGAGTGAAAATCTTACGGCAAATAAACAGGATTTGGTAGTCAAAATTTTCGAATCCCTGAAAGGAAATTAGCACTACGCACAACAACATATCCTATGAAAAGCAATAATCTTGTCTCTCAAAATTAATATTTTATTTTCTCTTATTTCATTCCTTATAAATTTTTAGAGCGTTAAATTCTTAATGAAGCTTTGCTTCAGTGAGAATTTAATGCAAAAATAACCCGCTCAGCATCCTATTTGTGGTCACTTGACTTAAAGAAGCGCCACCAGCATCGCTATGATTGGTTAAATAAACCCATCCACTTGCTAAAAAATGTGATCCAGAATGGCCACCTATGTTGTTTTGTGGTATGGGCTTTTAATATTTTGAGCTTAGTCATTGATTTATATTTTATGCTACAACCCCAACTTCGTAAGGGATTTCAGTTTTGATTACGGCCAAAGTCCGACTTAATAATTTGTGGGCCACTTTGACGATTATTTTCTTGACATCCTTGCCCAGGTGTTTCCTGTAATAGGACTGGATAACCGGATCTGTTCTTATTGCCTGCCATGATGCTTCCACAAAATAAGAGCGAATTAGTCGGTGGCATCGGGGGTTCATTCCCATCGATTTGGAAGTAGCTCCGCTTTGATGGATTCCGGGTGCTAGTCCAACATAGCCTGCCAGGTGTTTTAAGCTACTGAAACGTCTTAGATCTCCGAGTTCTGATAGAATACCAACTGCTACAATACCCCCTATTCCCGGAATGCTCCTT